>ONMR01000027.1 GCA_900318995.1 uncultured Prevotellaceae bacterium
AGATCAACATACTCTAAGTTACCACCAACCATATCATAGGAGACATCCTGATAATACTCTATTATAATTTGTGCGCCTTGGATACCGTCTGTCCTTTCCCCAATTTGCACAAAAGCAGTACCACTGTTCAGCTTAGTATCATCTGTATAAATAAGACCAGATGATGAAAACGGTGCTGCTTTCAGTTTGGTGTAATTTGTATAATATCTCTTACGAGAAAATACAGGTAATTCATTGAAGAAAATACTGCTTACAATCTCTTTCCCTTCTTTTGTGACTAATCTGCCCAAATTGTTTTTTTCAATGCCAGGCAGGCCGAATATCAGTTCTTTAAATGTTATCCCATCTGGTATTTGATATACATTTTGGGTATAATCTTCTTTACCTTTGGGTCTTGCCATTGTTTCTTCCGATATATCTCCAATCTTAATGACATACTGAGCCAAGACTTTTGGTTTCACATAAGCCTGCTGGGCAATGGCAGGAATGCAGAGTGACATCAGCACGGTAGTCAATGCAAGCAAGAGGACTTTCTTTCTCATAATGCTATTAATTGGTTTGTTCACTATCTAAACTGATTTACTCACAGACGGGACGGATAGGCAGGTTATAGCAGCGTTGGATTTTTTGATCTTTACAGACATCATACATCTCACCAAGCTTAAGGATGTACATAGCGTAAGCTTCGGTTGAGCCGGGATAATCACCTACATCCATTATTGCTTCATTCAGATTGCTGGACCAGTAGTAACTGCACATTTTTATTATGCCGTATCCCTGATCTGTAGTGGTGTTGATGGGAAGGAATATGAAACGGTCCGTGTAACCAGGCTTGTTGCTTATCACAATGTAACCGTACACACCGTTCATGGAGGCCCAAACGAACGTACAGTTATCAATCAATTCATTACACTCATCTCGGGTGGGCAAACGCCATTTTCCGCCCAAGTTCACGTGAGCAGCGTCATCAGACCGCTGCAGGACGGTACGCTTATCAACACGTCCCAAATCACGGGACAGATTATATTTGGATAACTGAACTTTCCAGCCGTCCTCCATACCGTTGTAGAATTTGTAGTTCTCCCATGTGTATTCAGACTTAGTTGTTGTCTCGCCCCACGCATACAGATCACCGGCAACATAGGGCTCATCGGCCCCCATATTACAGGTGGCCCACTTAACGCTCAGACCCAGGTCCACATACGCATAGCCGTTCTCCTTATTGGAATAATAATCCTCAGGCAACGCTATGATATGTTTGATCCTGTTTGAATCAACAACAATATCAAGTCCAGCAATGTCCACCGGCATAGGAGCGCCCGGTTTAACCTTGGGGGTATTAGGAGTCAATGTAAAATCCGTCCCTGATGGCATAGGACGCGCCTCAGGTGTGGGAACATCGGTCTTACGGCACACGGGACGTACTGAGCAACCCAGGTCGCGCGATGTAAAGCCACGGTCTTTATCGGGTTCTTCATCCAAACCGAATACACCTGCAGAATTGGAATAGCAGAATTCAAAACCGTACAGTGTATTATACCAGTATGAGGCATCAAAACCTGCAAAGCGGAATCCCTCACCATAATAATGACCGGCTGCCGGCAGGAATATGTAATTATCGGTATATCCCGGCTTCCTGCTCTGCACCTTGAAACCGGCTACGCCGCCAAACTCGCTGTTGCCTATTCCATACCAGGTCCAGATGGTGTTGTCAAGGTTAGTAAGTTCAGATACCTCGGCCGCACTGGGCATACGCCATTCACCGCCCCAGTTTACAGATGCGGCATCATCGGCCGGTTCAAGGATATGCTTGTTGTCCACCTGGCCCAATTTGCTGCTCACACAGTATTTTGTCATAGTTGATTCAGAACCTTCACAATAGCTGTATGAGCTCCAAGAGTAACCACGTTCCTTGCCCTTTTTCCACTTTGTTTCTTCAGCTCTGACATAACCCGGCTTATAATAAGGCTCAGTCTCACCCCACGCAAAATAGTCACCATACTCAACCGGGTTGTCGGCACCCACGTTACAGGTGGCCCACATGGTGCTCAAACCCAGATCAACATACCCGTGACCATTCTCCATACCCGTATAGTGGTGCTCCGGCATAGTGGTTATAACCTGCTTGCCCGTATTCACATCATAAACCTTTTCTACCAGAATCCCTTCCCACCACTCCGGGTATATTACTTCAATCCCAGAGACTTGGCCGGCATCCTTTCCGGGATAGTATGTCAATCTTATAAAAGCTGTACCTGGAGACGGGGCGTTTCTATCTTCAAGCACAACTCTGTGTGAGTTATCGTAGTAGTCCTGGTCTATTATCCTTAGAAAAACAGTTCCTTCTTTCAGTTTAAGATCACCTTTATAGGCCACAATCTGGTCTGTGGAGTACACTAAAGTATGGTCAAATACAATATCAGTAATTACCGCCTTGCCGGTTTTTGTAATCATCTTTCCGTCTTTGGCATATTCCACACCTGGCAGTTTTGACAGCAGTTCCTTCACAGTTGTACCTACAGGCACTCTACTGGTCTTATCCTTATTCAGTTTATTATCGGACTTGCTCTTTTTTGATAAAGTTCCTATCTCTATGATATATTCATTCTTCTGTATCTTCATGGGGCCAGGCACATAAGCCTTGACATTTGCTATCATATCGGCCGTAAGTTGCGTAAGGTTCACAGTGGAATCAGCCTGTGACTGCTGGGCACAGGCTGGAATACAAGGTGACATCAGCATGGATGTCAATGCAAGCAAGAGGACTGTTTTTCTCATAATGCCATTAATTTGGTTTGTTCACTATCTAAACTGATTTATAGTGAAAATGCGTCTTGTGTTAAAGGCGCATTTTCATAATAAACCATAAATAAGAATTTACGTTACGGGTGGACGGGACGGACGGATTGGCCTTCGTTACGGAAACTGGCGTTACCCGTCGGCGTATCCTGAAAGAACGAATACCCGTTAGCATGATCCCAACGTCCCATAAAGAAACTGTTGGCATTATAACTTAGTGAGCTTGACCAATAAAGGCCGAATTCTGCAGGCATGCCATGTTCTATTGCGTTTGAGCTATTATGAACGTTGACCGGAAGGAAGATGGAGTTATTCTCAAATCCCTCTTTTTTACCCGATACACGATAACCGTTAACCCCGTTCACTTTTGTCCAGGTCCATATACATTCTTCACGCAGTTCATCCAACTCTGCTCCAGTTGGCATTCGCCAGCTGCCGCCCCACTTGACATGAGCCACATCATCTTCCTGGTCCAATACCGTTTTATTGTCTTTATCGCAATACTTGGTATAATTACCCTGCTTGCCATCCACACAGAACTTATAGGTGGCAAAACTATAGTTTGTTTTGGTTTCAGTTTCACCCCAGGAGTACAAATCACCAGCATCCTCGGGCCTATCGGCACCTACATTACAGGTGGCCCATTTTACACTCAAACCTAGATCCACGAACTCGTGCTGTGCACTTGCGGGAACGCCAATTGACATCAGTATGCATGTCAATGCAAAACAAAGGACTTTCTTTCTCATAATGCTATTCTTTATGTTTGTTATTTAACTGATATAAGTTTATTATGCGTATTGTAAGAGTTTGTCGTTACTGACAGACGGGACGGACGGAATAACAACATTCTCGACTTCCCATGGATATAGCTGCATATCTGCTTGTAATATTAATGATGGCTGCAGAAAAACACAACACCCTTCCGTCATCTAGAGACTCGATAGAACTTGACCAATAATAACCTGTTGAGCCATATTCATAGCGAAGGTTATCTGCGGCACCGGCTGCCGGGAGAAAGATTGAGCGGTCTGTATAACCTGGTATTTTACTTGTAACACGATAACCGTTTACACCGTTTAGAGTTGTCCACTCCCAGGTACAATTGTTACGCAATTCAACCTGTTCTTGCTTTGTAGGCATACGCCATTTACCCCCCCAGACAACATGAGCAACATCATCTTCAGGGTCAAGCGTGGTCTTGTTATCAACAGTGCCGTTTTCGCTATCCAAATTGTATTTTGTAAATCCTGACAAATTAGAACCCCACTTACTTGTCAGCCTACTTAAAGGATCGTATATATCGGTGGGTCCGATTTCTCCCCAACCGTACAAATTTCCATTGTCTTCAGGTTTGCGGGCACCAACATTACAGGTAGCCCATTTTACAGATAAACCCAGGTCAACATATTCATGGGCTATTTTGTCATCCTTGAATATTTCAGGTCGCTTCAATTCACCTTCTATTACAGTACCTCCTTTTGTTTCGATGACACGAACGCCATTCACTGCTTCAGGACCATATAAGTCAGTTGCAGCCTTATCCATTATTGTAAACTGGGATTTAATATCCAAAAACCTGATGTTGTTTACAGTTTCCCTGTCAACTCTTTTCCCGTCAACAAAGTATATATAATCATTATCAGGTTTTTTGCCTATTCCTACCTGATCATTTCCTAATGTCAGTGTGTTCATGTCCAGCACCACTATTTTTCCTTCTTGTCCGTTAACTGTATAGGTATATACTGTATCTGACGAAACTGTAGATTCACCTGAAATCTTGTCATAAGCCACATTTGCGGTCAATGTAAGCGATATGCACATTACTACCGGTAAATAGAGGAATCTGAGCATCTGACTGCGACCGGACCTTTTGCGGTTCATCATGTCTATGCGGCTCTCTACTCCGTTGCCGTTGAAACTGGCCACGATATTGAATGCCAAGCCTCCTTGAGACTGACTGAGTAACATGAACTGATACGGACGGGCATCGGGCACGGATTTCAGGACATCGGCATCGGCCTGCTGCTCATGTACAAGGCACAGGTCACGGCGCAATACCCAGACGGCGGGGTTGAACCACTGGAACAGTGACATGAAATCAAGCAGCATGAGTTCCAGCGGATGACCGTGTGCTATATGGGCCTTCTCATGCTTAAGGACGTTGCTGTCAATGCCGGCATAATCCTTTTCATGCAGCACTATGGTTCCCAGCCAACTGAACGGGCTTACGTTCTTATCGGTAACAACAATCCTGTAGCCGTCTCCGCGCTCTACGGTCTCACCACCTCTTACTATGGCCGATACCTTGAGGATGGAGCGTATCCTGAGCATGATCATTACAATAAGACCTGCCAGATATGCAGCCAGTAGGATCTGGAGCAGTACCGCGGTTTTATCCTTTTGTACTGCAGGTGCCTGGACTGTAGCGCTCTCTGAGGTCGATACGGCTGGTGCAGGGGCACTTGTTTGTGCAACAGGAGAGAAAGGTTGGATCTGATTTACAGGAGTAGCAGCGGGCTGAGCGGATACTGCGGTCTGGGCAACCGGGCTCTTGCTGATATCACGATGTACTGTGATTACAGTTACAGGGAGAACATAGGAGAGTACAAGTGAGAGCATCAGGGCTCCGCGCTTAAGGCCGTGGAATGTCTCGCGGCGCAACAAAAGGCGGTACATAAGAACAAAGGCTATGGTTAGCAGAGCCGCCTTTCCAAGGAATAAAAGGACTTGAGTATTCATTTGCGGTTTTCAATTTTGTCAATAATACGTTTAAGATCGTCAACAGACAGACGCTCCTCTTCAACAAGTCCAAGGACTACGCTCGAGTATGAGCTGTCAAAGTATTCGTTTACCAGCCCGTGGAAACCGTCCAGACTGTATGCCTTGCGTGACACTACAGGGATGTACTGGTAGTTGCTTCCATAAGCCTTGCGCTCCAGGAATCCGTCCTCCATCAGAGTGTGAACCTGATTGGAGAGTGTATTGAAATTGGGACGGGGTTCGAACTGCTCCATGATGATTTTTTCCTTTTTGGTGAGTTGTCTCATAAGCAAACAAATTTGTGGTACAAAAGGGGACAGACCCCTTTTGTATCATTTTGTGTAATTACTCGCAAACAGGACGGATAGCACGGCCTAAGTTGCGTTGCACTATTGAGGTTGTAAAGTTCACATTCGGTTCAAGCCACATACCCCACGCATCACAGATTCCGTTCAGCTCCAGTACAATTGGTTGTTCAACAAGGAAGCATGTCCAATAGAGGCCTGCATACTGCCCATCGCCTGGAAACTCACCTTCTTCAACACTTGTAGAATCTCTATACACGGTATAGGGTATAAATATGGAGCGGTCTCTATAGCCTCGTTTATTACCTGTTATACGGAACCCTTGGGTTCCATCCTCCATCTTTACATAAGTCCAGGTACACTTGCCCATCAACTCTTTCCATTCGCCTGTTGTGGGCATACGCCAGTTCCCGCCCCATTTTACATGGGCCGCGTCATCTTCTGGTTCCAATCTGTTCTTACGGTCTTTATAGTTATACTTGGTAAAGTCATCATAACTGCCGTTTATGCTGAACTTATAATTGGACATAGTGTATTCAGACTTGGGCTCAGTCTCACCCCAGGCAAAGAGATCGCCTTTATCCTGGGGTCTTTCAGCACCCACATTACAGGTGGCCCACTTTACACTCAGACCCAGATCCACAAACTCGTGCTGGGCACTTGCGGGAACGCCGATTGACATCAGTAAGCATGTCAATGCTATATTTTGGACTGTCTTTTTCATATTGCTGTTATTTGAAGAATTGTTTAACGGCCTGTTCAAGGCAGTCGCGGAAGTGCATCCATGTCTGGCCAGCCTCAGGGCCGTAGAATGTATGCTTGATACCTACATTGGTCAGATACCTGTCAAACATATCAGACAACACATACAAGGTGTCATCCTTTCCTGTTCCGATGAACACGAACTTAAGCTTATCCTTCACCTCAGTTGCGGGTTTAAACGTACCGTTCCTGAAATTGGCATCAATCTCATTGTTTTGTCCGTTAATCTGTGTCGGCGCAAAGGCTGCTACATAGTGGAACTTGTCTGGATTGCTGAATGCTAAAGCCAGAGACTGACGGCCAGCTTTTGTATTACCTGCTAAGGCACGGTTATCGGCATCCTTCAGTACGTTGTAGTTCTTTTCTATGAAGGGGATAACATCATCCAGAAGATCCTTGTTGGAAAGCGTTAAATCATCAGAGTTATCCTGAGTTGCCTTGCCCTGGACAATCAATTCCGTATAGGGGTTGGATTCAAGCATAACCACAATCATGCGCTTGGCCTCACCCTTGGCTATCATATTGTCCAGAATGTTGTTTATCCGGCCAACCTTGAACCAACACTCATATGTTTCCAAACTTTGAAGGAGATACAATACGGGCAGTTTCTCATTGCCGTTTGGATCATAACCTGCAGGGGTATATACGCATAGAGGGCGCTCCTTGCTGTAAGCCTTTGAATAGTAATAACGGTATGAGACCTTGCCGTGAGGTACATTCTGGATGTCTTTAACACCAGGCTCAGCACCACGCACGTCAGCCAAGCTGCCTTTAAATGACTGGCTCGGGGCAATATGCATATTATTGGGGTCTGCATATGGCCTGTAATTTACCATAAACGAGTAACGATAAATATCGGGAGCAGGAGGCGTAAGGGTAAGTGTCCATACACCATTGTCATCTTTCTCCATGGCTTTTCTTGGATTACGGAAGGGTAACATATCGCAGTCAAGTTCAACACTCTCTGCATCGGGAGCCTGGAAACGGAATGTAACGGTACCGTCAGCATTGTACTCCGGTGATTTTACACCTGCGGGGAACAGGCTTGACATGAGTGAGCCTGTAAGACGTGAGGGCTCTGCACCACCCAGCTTCTCCAAGCGTACCTTCTCAGCCTCCTCAAGGCTCATGCTCTCTGCTACGGCCTTGTCAATAACCTTCTGGTCCTGGAACAGCAGAGGAAATGACTTTTCCAGCCAGTAGCGGGCGTTCATCCAGGTATGGCCGTACTTATCGTGTGTAAATACTTTTACGTTCTTGATGTTGTGCTTGTCAAGCATCTGCATCAGGTCCTTTGAGTTTCCGTACAAGAAGTCATCGGTGCCTATGCCCAGCCAGAACAGATGTACCTTCTTGTTGAAAGCCTCTGAATCCTCAAACTGGCTGTCACGAACCTGAGTGAATGAACTGTATGAGCACAGGTATGAGAACTTGTCAAGGTTGGCAAGTCCGATGGCCATACCCTGATTTCCACCGCGTGAGAAACCGCCTATACCACGGTGGTCAGCATCATTGATGGTGCGGTAGTTCTTTTCTACAAACGGCATCAGTACATCGGTAAAATCCTGGTTGAAGTTGTAGCCTCCACCCATGCCGCCAAAGCCGCCCATACCGCCACCTTGGCGCTGAGGCTCACGCTCGGTCTTGAGCAGTGTAGGGTTACCGTACGGGAGAACAAGGATCATATCCTTGGCCTTGCCCTGGGCAATCAGGTTGTCAAGGATAAGGTTCATCTTTCCTACCTTGAAATAGACCTCCTCGGTATCGGTAGTACCGCTGATAAGGTACATAACCGGATACTTTTTGTCCTTATTCTTGGGATCATCATAGAAAGGCGGAGTATATACTATAACGGGGATGAACATACCCAGTCCGGGTGACCAGTAGTTCAGGTAATCCACACTGCCGTGAGGAACATCCTTGAGGGCGCTCAGCTTATCGGCGCGCATATCGAGAAGACTGTTCTTGAAGGTCTCGTTGGGGAAGAAATCGGGACATTTGGGGTCCATCTGGCTGAGGCCGTCCACCTCAAAATGATAGGGGTAGATATCGGGCTCTACGGGACCAACCGTTACTGACCATATTTCATATTCACCCTTGGTCATTTCAACCGTTTCACTGAACTGGGTCCATAGCTTTACGCTTTTGGCGTTAGGATCCTGGTACTTGAAAGTCACCGTGTTGTCAGGATTGACGACTGTGGACTGGAAATCAGTCCCGAAGAATCCGACCCTAGGGGTAAATGACGTTCTTGTCGTGGGTGCACCCCAATTACCACCATTTATAGAAGAAATGATACCCTGGGCTGATACCGTTCCTGTCATGGCTGCAGCCAGCAGGACAAGAGTAAAATCTTTAATTCTCATAATTCATTTATTGATTTATCCGGTTTATCATATTTTGAATTCCATTCAAATTTAATGTGGTAGGAGTGGTTGTACGCTGTCCATAATTGATTGCCAAGCCCGAATTGTTGGTTACCTTGGACTCTTCAACCACAAGGAAAGCACTTGGACCTATCTCCTTGACCGATGAAGGAATTGTTATATACGCACTGCATCCTCTGAAGGCATAATCACCTATACGCTCCACACCTTCTGGAATTATTATCTCCGGTATTTGAATGCAACCATCAAACGCGGCATAGCCAATCTCCTTGATGCCTTGTGGAATTACTGAGTTTGGACAGCCCTGAATAATGGAACCTGTAGACTTGTCAATCAGCACATTGCTTCCCTCGGGTGATTCATACCTGCTGTTGCGAGAATCTACTTTTATTGAAGTAATGGTGCGAGAATTATAAGGAGAATTTCCTATCTCTTTGACGCCTGCCGGAATGAATACTTCTGTTATTCTACGGCAATCCGAGAAAGCACGATCACCTATATATTCAAGTCCCTCAGGCAATTGGAACGGTTCCAGCATTGCGCATCCAGAGAATGCATAAGATTCAATCCTTTTAAGTGTTTTGGGGAGTGATACTTTAACCAGCTGATAGGATTGGAAAGTATAACGCTCTATGACCTTAACGCCCGATGGAATTTCTATCTCTTTCAATGCGGTTCCTTGGAATGCTCCAGTACCTATCTCTTTTAAGCTTGAAGGCAAGATAACCGATGTCAAATTATAGCAGTTGGAAAAACAGAAGTTTCCTATTGTCTCAACTCCGTCAGGAACAACTACATTCTCAACTCTTTCCTGTCCTTCAAATGCACCAATACCGATACGCCTTACCCCCTTGCCTATAGAGATGGTTTCTATTCCTCCAGAGTAGCTGAATGCATGATCACCAATCTCTTTGACCTTTCCGGGGATAACCAGTTCCGGAGTCATCTTGCACTCATGAAAAGCACCTGATCCGATGGTCTTGACTGTTGATGGCAGACTGAGCGGAGCGACTGATACATAGTTTGCAAACGCCTCGTTACCTATATGCTCAAGCCCCTTGGGCAGTACAATCTCTTTATTACTCTTGAGGCCTTTGAATGCCCCGTCACCTATGGCCTTTACACTTTGCGGAATGAAAGAATTCTCACATGCCAGCAGCAATGTATTGTCCTTGGTCCTGATCAGGGCATTGCAGTCTTCACGTGAATCAAAGTATTTGTTGGCAGGATTAACCTTAATTGAGGTAAAGTTAGGCTTGGTATTCTGACCTCTCATAGCCATAACAGCCGATATTGACGTCATATCAACCTTTATCTCACTAAAGACATCCTTGCCTAATTTCTTCAGGCTGGCGGGCAGGACTAGTTCGCTATAACCGGTGCAGCCGGCCAATGCCTCATCGGCAATCTCCTCTATACCCTCCGGCAAATTCAGACCGTTTGTAAGGGTGCAATGATAGAATGCACGGTAGCCTATCTTCTTTATGCCATTAGGTATTTTTGTAGAGGCGCAGGCCAATATCAACTCACCAGTACGGGTATTGACAATGGCATTGCAATCCTCCCTGGAATCAAACACCCGGTTACCCTGAGCCACCTTGATGGAGCGGATTCCCGTACACTCGAAGAATGCACCGTTTCCGATACTCTCCACGCTGGCTGGAATAGTGATAGCTGTCAACCCGCTGCATCCTTCAAATGCAGACTTGCCTATTGATTTTACACCCTCAGGGATAACTATTGATTTTAGTCCCTTGCATGTCTTGAAAGCGTTATCTGCTATTGAAGTGACACTTGAGGGAATCACAGACCCCTGACGTCCTACAATAAGCGTATTGGTGGCTGTCACTATAATTGCGTTACAGTTCTCACGTGAATCATAGACCGGATTGGCGGGATCAATCTCTATCCTGGCAGGGGTGGTGTATTCCTCTCCCAGCAGGTTGTCAGCTATCTTGACTACGCTCTTGGAAATATAGATGGACTCCAATGCAGGAAGACCACTAAATGCAGAAGTGCCTATCTCTGTAACACTGGACGGGATAACGACACGTTGTATCCTGTCAAATTGTCTAAACATGCCCAAAGAATATTCTCCTATCTTGGTTACAGGCCATGTCTTCCCTTCATGCTCAATGCTTGAAGGAATAACCAACTCACTCGGACCATTGTAGTCAGAAGCTTTTACTACACCATTCTCCACATGACGGCACAGCACTGCCCCGTCATTTTCTATGTAGTACCAAAAATCGTCAACATTGAATATAGGATTAATATAGTCACCATAAACCGGCTCTTCTGATTCAGATGCAGATCCTGATGCTGCATTCATATCATACGCCACATTTGCGGTAAGCACAAGCGATATGCACATTACAAGCGGTATGTAGAGGAACCTGAGCATCTGGCGGCGACCGGACCTTTTGCGGTTCATCATGTCAATGCGGCTCTCTACGCCGTTGCCGTTGAAACTTGCCACGATATTGAATGCCAAGCCACCCTGAGACTGACTGAGTAGCATGAACTGATACGGACGGGCATCGGACAGGGAGTTCAGTACATCGGCATCGGCCTGCTGCTCATGCACAAGACATAGGTCGCGACGGAGAACCCATACAGCCGGGTTGAACCACTGGAACAGTGACATGAAATCAACCAGCATGAGCTCAAGGGGATGGCCGTGCGCTATGTGGGCTTTCTCATGCCTTAAAACATTGGCATCAATGCCGGCATAGTCCATTTGACGCACCACTATGGTTCCAAGCCAGCTGAACGGGCTTACGTTCTTATCGGTAACAACAATCCTGTAGCCGTCACCGCGTTCAACTGTCTCTCCACCTCTTACTATGGCCGATACCTTAAGGATGGAGCGTACCCTGAGAATAAGCATTACTATGAGACCTGCCAGATAAGCCGCCATCAGGCACACCAACAGCAAGTGGGTGATATCCCTCTTTACTGCCGGTGCCTGAATAGCAACATTTTCAGTTTCTGTAATAATAGGAGCAACAGCGGTTGTTTCAACTGCAGGAGAGAAGGGTTGGATTTGATTTATAGGAGTAGCAGCGGGCTGAGCGGATGCAGCGGTCTGGGCAACCGGGCTCTTGCTGATATCACGATGTACTGTAATGACAGTTACAGGGAGAACATAGGAGAGTACAAGCGAGAGCATCAGGGCTCCGCGCTTAAGGCCGTGGAATGTTTCACGACGCAACAAAAGGCGGTACATAAGAACAAAGGCAATGGTTAGCAGAGCCGCCTTTCCAAGGAATATAAGGACTTGAGTATTCATTTGCGGTTTTCAATTTTGTCAATAATACGCTTAAGATCGTCAACAGACAGGCGCTCCTCTTCAACAAGTCCAAGGACTACGCTTGAGTATGAGCTGTCAAAGTATTCATTTACCAACCCGTGGAAACCGTCCAGACTGTATGCCTTGCGTGATACGGCAGGTGAGTACTGGTAGTTGCTTCCATAAGCCTTGCGCTCCAGGAATCCGTCCTCCATCAGAGTGTGAACCTGATTGGAGAGTGTATTGAAATTGGGACGGGGTTCGTTCACGGACAAACATTGGTCCATAAGTCCAGAACTGCTCCATGATGATTTTTTCCTTTTTGGTGAGTTGTCTCATAAGCAAACACAAATTGATTTTGACGCAAATCAAATTATTTTTGATATACGTCACAAATCTTTTGTGTTAATAATTGTTATCTCACCAAAACAGTACAAAAGGGGTCTGCCCCCAATTGTATCATTTTTTGCGGGAGTGGAGCATGAGCCAGATGCCGGCTATGATGAAGGGGATACTCAGGAGCTGACCCATGTCCAGTGACATGCCCTGCTCAAAATCCACCTGAACCTCCTTGCAGAACTCAATGAAGAAGCGGAACGTGAATATGGTGGCTATGCAGAATCCGAAGTAGAATCCTGAGCCGACTTTTTCCTTGTGCTTGCGGTAGATGAGTATGATGGTGGCAAAAATGATCAGATAGGCGATGGCCTCGTAGAGCTGTGCGGGATGGCGGGCGAAATCCTCACCGTTCTGGACAAAGATGAATCCCCAGTCGGTGCCGGTGGGCTTACCCACAATCTCGGAGTTCATAAGGTTTCCGATGCGGATGCAGGCTGCGGTGAGCGGGGTAGCCACGCAGACCATATCGATGCATTCCAGCAGTTTGACCTTGTATTTTCGGCAATAGAGCCACATTGCTATGAATATGCCGATGGTTCCGCCGTGACTGGCCAGACCGCTGTAACCCACCAGTTTCCAGCCTCCCTGCGGCAAAAACCGGATAGGCAGCAGCATCTCGATGAAATGCCTGCCGCTGGTCAGATAGTAGTCCGGCTCATAGAACAGACAATGTCCCAGGCGGGCACCGATAAGAATACCCAGAAAGCAGTACAGGAACAGAGGTTCATAAATATCCTGTTTTAAGCCGCGGTCCTTGTAGAATCTCTTGACAAGCAGGTATGCAGCCACAAGACCGATAGCCCACATGAGTGAATAGTAACGGATGGGTAAACCCAGCAGACGGCAGAGTTCACTGTCGGGGTTCCAAACTACTGCAAGAAAATTCTCCATAGTCCCTAAACAAATTATACGTTAAAGCGGAAATGCATAATGTCACCGTCCTCAACCACGTAGTCCTTACCCTCAACGTAGAGCTTGCCTGCATCGCGTACGGCAGCCTCGGAGCCCAGTTCCACGTAGTCCTTGTACTTGATTACCTCGGCACGGATAAAGCCCTTCTCAAAATCGGTATGAATAACACCTGCGCACTGAGGTGCCTTCCAGCCCTTGCGGTAGGTCCATGCCTTTACCTCCAAGGGTCCGGCGGTGATGAATGTCTCCAGGTTGAGCAGGCTGAAGGCCGATTTCACAAGACGATTTACGCCCGATTCCTCCAGACCCAGCTCCTCGAGGAACATCTGACGGTCCTCATAGCTCTCCAGCTCGGCAATCTCGCTCTCGGTCTTGGCGGCAATCACCAGCAGCTGTGCGTTCTCGTCCTTGATGGCCTGACGCACCTGCTCCACATAGGCGTTGCCGGTCTTTACGCTGCCTTCATCCACATTGCACACGTAGAGGACGGGCTTGGATGTGAGCAGGAACAGGTCGTGTGCTATCTTCTCCTCATCCTTGGATTCGAATGTAACGGTACGGGCCGATTTGCCCTGCAGCAGTACGTCGCGGTATGCATTAAGCACATCGCAGACTATCTTGGCCTGCTTGTCGCCAACGGCAGCCTGCTTGGCCACCTTCTGCAGACGCTGGTCAATGGTTTCCAGGTCCTTTATCTGGAGCTCTGTATCGATAATCTCCTTGTCACGCACGGGATTCACGGTGCCGTCCACATGTGTCACGTTCTCATCGTCAAAGCAGCGCAGCACATGGATGATGGCGTCGCATTCACGTATGTTGCCCAGGAACTTGTTGCCCAGACCCTCGCCCTTGCTGGCACCTTTTACCAGACCGGCTATATCCACAATCTCAACGGTGGCGGGAACTATCCGGCCCGGATGAACCAGCTCGGCAAGTTTATTGAGACGCTCATCAGGTACGGTTATTGTACCTACGTTGGGTTCGATAGTGCAGAAAGGAAAGTTTGCCGCCTGCGCCTTGGCGCTTGACAGACAGTTGAAAAGTGTGGATTTGCCTACGTTGGGCAGGCCCACTATGCCGCATTGCAATGCCATCTTTTACTGGTTTTGATAAGTAACCGCAAAGGTAATAAAAAATGGTCACAGCATATCATTGTCAATCATCCAGATGATTTCCTCAATCATGGCATCCTCGTTATCGTTTGCAGGATCATATTCTTTCTTGAGGGTTGCTCCGAACAACGAGGCGAAAGTCTGGTAGAATTTGGCTTTGAATCCTCCTATAAAGGCTTTGATAAGGTCATAACTGGTCTGGTTGCACTCACGGTCTATCAGTTTTATCAGCAGTTTGCCTTGAGCCAGGGTGCATTTTTTCATTATGGGCAGATATTGGTCCCAGACACCCTTTTCAACCTTTTCAAGATGCTCATCACGTGCCTTGTCATCGGGCAGGGTCTGAAGGTAAAGGTATGTTTCAATAAGTATGGCTTTGACCTCAAGGGCAATTGGATACATCTTGATGACATTGCGGGTCAGCTTGTCATACTGGCGTTGTTTGCGCGGTGACGGATATATACGTTTGCCGTAAATGACAACTTCAGCAAGTTCGACGGACGGAACGGTATCGCCGTCTATGACGGTAGCCAAAGCAACAAGCATTCGTTGATACTTGTCTTTGTCATCCGGTTGGGCGCTGAAAGCAGGAATGCACAGCAAAAAGGCCAGTAATAATATGACGGAACGTTTCATGTCTGCAAATATATCAATTCTCAACAAAAAGAGCTACTTTTGGGTACTCCTTTGAAATAGAGATGATTCTAATACTAATATACTATGAAGTCAAGATTGTTAATTGCCATGATTGCAGGGCTTTCAATTCCTGTATGCCGTGTTTGTCCACAGAGTGAGGATAATATCCAATGGGAGAGCGTTCTCGAAGAACTCCTTTCAGATGAAGATCTGACGCCGGATTCGCGTGAGGATTTGCAGTCCCTGTATGAGTCCGTTCATTATTGCCCTCTTAACATAAATACAGCCACTAAGGAGGAGCTCTCCGTTTTGCCGTTCCTTACTTATAGGCAGATAGAGGATATCCATGCCTATATTTATATGCACGGCCCGATGCTCACGTTGGGTGAACTCCAATTGACCGGAAGTCTTGACTATGGTACCCGCCGGTTGCTCAGACAGTTTGTATATGCCGGTGAAATACCCGAAAAGGCAGAGAGCCTTAAACTTAAAGATGTGTTGGAACATGGCCGTAGCGAGATAGCGGTACGTATGGATTACCCATTATATTTGCGTGACGGTTTCCGCCACCATTCCGCTGAAGAGCTGAAACGTTATCCAAACAGGCAATATCTTGGCAGCCGCCTGTCACATTCCCTGCGATACTCATTCAATTGGCAGAATCGGATCAGGTTGGGCTTTACGGCCGATCAGGATGCGGGCGAGCCGTTTGCGGGACGTAACAGCGCGGGATATGACTACTGGTCGCCTTATCTGTATATTAAGGATATAGGAGTTGTCAGAGAGGCTGTAATCGGCAATTTCAAGGCAAAATTCGGCTATGGGCTACTGTTGGGCGGAGGGTTCAGCATAGGTAAGAACATGTCGCTTTCATCGATGGAAAAGAACACTCAGGGTATAAAGCCTCATTCGTCAACCCAGGAGTATGGCTATCTTAGCGGAGCGGGACTTGCTTTGGGATGGAACCGTTTTACCAGTTCTTTTCTGGGTGCATCTACTCCACTTGACGCTACCTTAAAAGGTGATACTCTTATCAGCTCTTTCAAACAAGACGGATTGCATCGGACGCAGTTGGAGTGGTCCAAGAAAAGAAATATCCGTCAGAAAACGATGGCTGTCAATGTACGTTACAGCTACAGGGGCTTCCATGCAGGTGTAACTGCAATTCACGATAGACTGTCATTACCGTACAATGGTATTGAGTGTATGGACGGTTTGTCATGTGACTTGTCGCTGAACCGGGCCCGATATGCGCTGGCTGCCGAGTTTTCGGTCCTTAACGGAAAGCGGGCTTTCCTGACATCACATACTTTCAGATTACCCGGGAACTGGACTCTCAATTCAGTGTTCCGGTCATACGCTCCGGGATATATGGCGATTCATGCCAACAGCCTGGCCGAAAGCGGTGTGGAGAATGAGACGGGCATTCTTACGGCTTTCAGCCGTTCTGGCGGCAGGTTGAAACTTAGCGGTTACATGGATCTGTTCATGCATCCCGAGCCCAGATATGGGGTGAGTGAAAGCAGTAACGGAATAGACATAAAGGCAGAGGCTGATTGGCGGATTGGCCACAGAGACAGGATTCTATTGACAGGGCGTCTTAAATCCAAGCAGAAGGACTGCAGGTATACCGGGCAGTTGGAATACTGCATAAGAGCCCGATCCCGTATTTGCTGGACACACAGCCTGAAAAGCGGCATGGAACTGAAAACCCAACTGTTGTATTCCAGATATGATTTTATTGCAGAACCTGTTTCAAACGGCCTGGCGCTCATTGGAAGCTGGTCCGGATCCATTTGTAACGGACAGGCTGATTTTGCCGTCTCAACCGCACTGTTCAGTACTGACAGTAATGATAGCAGCTTGTCAGTGTATGAAAAGGGATTGAGATACACATACAATTACATTTCCCTTTACGGAAAGGGAGCGCGTGCATCGGCCACTGTCAGATTCAGATTAAGCAATGATATACAGTTATACTTTAAAGCCGGCAGTACACTATATACAGACCGAAATGAGATAGGTCAGGCCCAGCAGCGTATACCGTCCGGTCATAAAGAGGATGTATCATTACAACTGATAGCTAAGTTCTGATTTGGAAAACAGCCGTCGAATGAGTATTTTTGCAGCACAAATACCAATGTAACGGACTATGTCAACAGTGCTTTATGATTCACCGATATTCGGACCGGTTCACAGCCGTCGTCTGGGAGTGTCACTGGGTATTAACCTGATGCCGGCTGACGGCAAGATATGCACTTTTGACTGTATCTACTGCGAGTGTGGCCGTAACTCAGAGCATCACCCAAAGCATCACCGTCCCACCAGGACAGAGGTTTATGATAAACTCCGTTCAACGCTGCTCAGAATGAAGGCCGAAGGTCCGGAGCCTAATGTCCTTACTTTTGCCGGCAACGGTGAGCCCACAGCTAATCCTGAATTCCCCGGGATAGTGGATGATGTGATAGCATTGCGCGATGAATTCTTTCCCGAAGCCAAGGTTAGCGTGCTCAGCAACGGCACCCGCGTTACAGACCCCGCCATTTTCAGGGCACTGCTCAAACTGGATAACAACATCCAGAAACTGGACACGGTGGACATTGACTATATCAGGCTTATAGATAGCCCGGTGGGGCATTATGACCTGGATGCCATCATAGAAGCGTTGTGCCGGTTCAAAGGTCATGTCATTATACAGACTATGTTCCTGACCGGTACCCTTCAGGGCCGCGATATGGATAATACCACCGATAAGTATGTATTGCCCTGGATAGAAACAATAAAGAGGATTTCGCCTGCTCAGGTGATGATTTATACAATTGACCGTGAGACGCCTGTGTCTACATTGCGCAAGGCAAGCCGCGAATCTCTTGACAATATTGCCGCCAGACTCAGGGATAGCGGAATAGAAACAACCGTATCGTATTGAGATGAAATATATCAGATCACTTTGCCTCTCACTGCTCCTTACTTTATCATTACCGGTTTTCAGTTCGGACATTGAAACTGTAACGGAGTCAATAGACCAGATCATATACGACAGTCTGCCGGAAGGTACAGACATAGCCTTAATGGTTTATGACCTGACGGATGATACCGTCTTGTATGCGTATCGCGAGAAAGTGATGTGCCGTCCTGCATCGGTCCAGAAGGTTATTACGTCAGTGGCTGCCTTGACTTCGCTCGGTAAGGACTACAGGTTCCGGACCATGCTGAGGACGCAGGGTTCCATAGGGAGAGACAGCATTCTTAACGGTGATCTCTATCTGGTGGGAGGTTTGGACCCTGCCTTGAACGAGAATGAATTGCGCAGCATGGTAAGTGACCTGAAAAAAGCAGGTGTAAAAGGTATAAACGGAACACTCTACGCAGACATATCCATCATGGATACCACATATTGGGCATCAGGTTGGTGTTGGGATGACGCTCCAGCCAGTTTCCAGCCCTACATATCAGCCCTTATGGTGCATCAGGGTTTTGTGGGTGTGGAGGTAAAGCCTACTACCAAAGGCAATGCTCCCGAGGTGAAAGTTTATCCGTCAAACACTTATATAAAGGTTGTAAACAACGCCAAGACTCAGGATAAGTCCCTTGGACCGCTTACCATTACGCGTGACTGGATGAACAATGACAACACGATAGTTGTTTCCGGCAATTGCACGCGTCGCCAGTCTACAGACCTGAGTGTGGTCGGATCGGCCGATTTTACATTCGCCCTGTTCCGTCAGTACCTGGATGATGCCGGGATAAGTTACGGCAATTACGGTTTGGGAACGTGTCCGGTGATGGCACGTGACATATCGGAAGTATCACACGGACTGCCTGAAATAATGAAGGAAGCCTTAAAAGAGAGTAACAATCTGTTTGCCGAGGCTATGTTTCTCCAGACAGGACGCCTGCAGCAGCCCAAAGGTATAGCTTTCAAGGATGCCGCCAAGTATTTCCAAAACTACATATCCCGCAAGTTCGGTCTGTTTACATCATCATATAATATTGTGGATGGCTGTGGTCTGTCAATGTATGATATGTTTTCTCCCCAGTTCATGGTTGATATGCTGACATTGATATACAGGGACAGTGAACTGTATCCGATACTTTACAAATGTCTTCCGATATCTGGCGTGGACGGAACCCTGAAGACGCGTCTTAATGACAAGACCACACTGAACAAGGTACATGCCAAAACAGGGTCAGTGACAGGTTCGTGCACCTTGGCCGGCTATATACATACTGCCGATGGAAGGGATCTGGCTTTCTGTATAATGAATGAGGGTGCCGTCAAGATGGCACCCTCAAGAGTAGTTCAGGACAAGATATGCAAAGCCTTGTGTGAATTGGGCTTGTAACTCTTACAGCTGCTTGAATTCATAACCCTCCTGCTTTAGCCATTCAATAGCTTTGGGTAGTGCATAGCGCAGATTCTTTTCGCTGCGCAAGGAGTCATGAAAAACAATTATCGAGCCGTTTCGGGTATATTTCTTTACAATCTCAAGTACTTTTTCCGGCTTGAGTTTCTCATTGTAGTCTCGTGTAATTACATCGTAGAATATGATGTCATATGAACCTTCCATGTAATGATAGGTCCAAGGTCTGAGCACACCGTGTGGGGGACGGAACAGTCGGGTGGATATAAGACCTTCACACTTCTTGACGTTATCTATGTAATCATGGTTTCTCATGCGCATGCCGCGGACATGATTGAACGTATGATTACCTATGTGATGACCGCGTTCCACAACCATCTTGAAGATATCGGGATGTTTGCGGACATTGTCACCGACTACAAAGAAGGTGGCTTTTATACCGTATTGGTCCAATATGTCCAGTAGCCAGGGTGTAACCTCGGGGATAGGACCGTCATCAAAGGTAATATACACCGAATGCTCTTCCGGATTTTTCCGGAAGATGCCTTTCGGGTATATTTTGCTCAGTATAGAAGTAGGCTGTTCAAGTAACATCCCTTACCTTACTCTTGATTCAAACTGATCGCAGATAGTCTTGTAATCCTTCTGCAAAGACTCAAACGTTTTGTCTTCAAGACAGTATGAAAGCATAGGCATAACGAATGTATCCATCCGCTTGGTGGTTTCTCTGAACTGGGCCTGTGACAGTTTGAGATTCCTGTTGTTCATTGAGAGATACCAGCAGAGCGTGCTCATCATGTTATCTGCAATATCAGTGAGCATTCTGCCTCCTTTCTCCACCTGACCCAACATCAGATAGAGGTTTGCTGTCTCCACGTTGTACCAGTCGTTCTGCGGGAGCGCCTCAGATGAGATACCTTTGTCTATCTTGTTGAGCAGTTCCAAAGCCTTATCATTCTTTCCTTCATCAATCAGCTGTGAAGCCAGTTGGGTAAACAGACGGCGATGTGAAATGCACATACGACGGACTGTCTCGTCAAGATAAAGGTCAGGATTATCTGCACCACCGAACTTGTAGTTCATGAGGTTTGCATACATCTTGTCTGTATCAATTGGATTGGAGTTGAATTTACCCCATTCAAACGGTGTGATACGGTATGCCAGTCCTTCAAGCAGGAAGAAGTTTTCAAGATTCATGTAGCTGCTTGAAGTTACGGTTGTAGCCATATACAGAGGCCTCTCCCAATTGCAGTGGGCGATGAGGTCAAGCATCATGATTTCGTTCTTGTACAGGCGGCTCTTGCCTTTCAGGGAGATTACCATACGGTCCGGCATCTTTGCCTTGGTCTCCTCATCAGTGGCTCCCAGATACTGGTCAGGAATCTTCATTCCGGAACGCAGTACTGCATCCTTGTCTATCTTAAGCCAGATGGTATCGGTTGGGATCACTCCATGCTGCTTGATCCAGTAATCCAATACATTGTGCAACTCAAAGGACTTGTCAACCACATCCTTGGGATTGCTGCTGAGCAGTTTCTGCTTGGCATCCAGTTTTATCGGAACAGCATCGTTGGTTCCTGTCTGATAGTCTATTCTCTCAAAAGATATCGGCAGGGCAGGAGAGTTGTAGGCGGGTCGTTTCATCTGGTCTATGTACCAGTCTGTCATCAGGTAGCTTAAGTTGCAGCAACGTGCATCTGTACGGAATCCTTCAGTCTCAAAATTATACCAAAGAGGGAATGTGTCGTTGTCTCCGTTGGTAAAGATTATCGGATACCCCTTTTCCTGAAGTGAAATCAGATAATTCTGTCCGAAATCACGGCATGTGTAACGGCCGCTGCGGTCATGGTCATCCCAAGTCTGGCTGACCATCTGCAGAGGAATTATCAGACAGATGAGAGCGGCAATGACCGGAGCGGCTTTCTTACCGGCAATCTTGCCCAACCACTCAGAGATGGCGGCAACTCCGATTCCTATCCATATGGCATATGCATAGAACGATCCGGCATAAGCATAATCACGTTCACGTGGCTGCAAGGGAGTCTGGTTCAGATATACCACAATGGCCAGACCGGTCATGAAGAACAGTGTAAGTACGACAAAGAACTGCTGTGTTCCTTGCTTTCCTTTACCAACCTGCCATAACAGGCCTATCAGACCAAGAATAAGAGGCATGCAATAGAATACATTGTGTCCTTTACCCTTGAGTGAATCGGGCAGAAGGTCTGGATCTCCAGCGGTAAGCTTTCGGTCAATGAATTTGAAACCGGTAATCCAGTTACCGTTCTCAGGCTCTCCGTAATGGTTCTGGATATCATTCTGACGTCCGGCAAAATTCCAGAGGAAATATCTCCAGTACATAAAGTTAACCTGATAGCGGATAAAGAATTTGAGATTTTCTGCCTGGGTAGGTATCGTTACCTTCTTGTTTTTACCGCTGAATATGTCATAGTGGTTATATGTACGCCCTTTGATGCCGTTGCACCAGCTTATATATTCGCGTACATGGTCCGATTCGGGACTGTACATTCGGGGGAACAGCATGTTTTGGGCATACTTGTACTCCCTCTTTTCATCCATTACGTAGTAACGGTCCTTCTCGTCGGCCGATTTCTTTTCCTGACGTCCGTAAGCCTTACCCTTTACTGTAAATACGGGCTCCCAGTATGACGTTGAGTTATCAAGCCTGTACTTTATTTCGGAACTGTATGCCTGTCCGTAAAGCAACGGTCTGGATCCGTATTGTTCACGAGCCAGATAATCACCGAGAGAGAATATATCCTCGGGTGAGTTCTCGTCCATAGGTGGATTGGCTGTAGAGCGGATTACAATCACTGCATATGATGAGTAACCAATGGTAATCATCATGACGCAAAGCATGATGGTGTTCAGTATGCTTGCCGACGGCTTTACCTTGATTCCTTTTGAGAATAGGTAGACAGATCCTGCTGCCAGGACAACGAGCCCCAGAATGATACCGGAAGCCTGATGTCCGTAGAAAGGTATTCCCGCAAAAGCTATGGTGAGCAGGAAAGAGAGATACATCAGGCTTTCCCTGTCTCCGCGGTTGGTTTCGTATACACCCCAGATCAGCAGCGCTGCCAGTAAGATGATATAGATGATAAGGCCTGTGTTGAACGGTAGTCCAAGACCGTTTACAAACAGCAGTTCAAACCATCCGCCCACCTTTACTATACCCGGAACTATTCCGTACAGTACGGCAGCAATGATGACTCCTGACAGGCAGAAGGCAAGCAGACCTCCCTTCCAAGTGGGGTTTTCAACTTTCTTGAAGTAGTAAACCAGTACAATGGCAGTGATACAAAGCAGGTTGAGCAGATGCACGCCAACTGATACACCGATCAGATAGGCTATCAGCACTAACCAACGGGCACTGTGCGGCTGGTCGCTGTTCTCCTCCCACTTGAGTATAAGCCAGAATGTAACGGCAGTGCAGAATGATGAATATGCGTAGACCTCACCTTCAACGGCGCTGTACCAGAAAGTATCGCTCCAGGTGTATGCCAGTGCGCCTACTATTCCGGAACCGAAAATGGATATCATCTGCCACATATCGGGATCCTTTGTGCCTGCCACCAGTTTCTTTACAAGCATGGTTATGCTCCAGAACAGGAACAGTATGCATAATGCGCTGAGCATGGCCGACATGATGTTAACCATCATTGCAACCTTGCTGGGGTCACTTGTAAACTGTGAGAAAAGGTTTGCTGTCAGCATGAATATCGGTGCCCCGGGCGGGTGACCCACTTCCAGCTTGTAGCCGGTGGTTATGAACTCCGGGCAGTCCCAGAAGCTGGCTGTAGGCTCAATTGTCATGCAGTATGTAACTGCAGCGACAGCGAATACCAGCCATCCGATAATGGTGTTCAGTCTTTTGTAATTCATCTTTTCTATGAATTAATAATCTTTTAAGAGCCTCAAAGATACCTCTTTAAAGGTTAAAGGCCGTCAATTGTCAGTTATTATTTGTTATTGCCGCAGAGTCTTAAAGGTCCTGACCTATGTCCCTGCGGAAATATTTCTTCTCAAAATCAATCAGGCTGGCTCCCTTGAATGACAGCGCCAGAGCCTCCTCCTTGTCCTTGCCGTAAGAGCTTACGGCTATCACGCGACCACCTGCGGTGACAACGTTTCCGTTTGCATCGAAAGCTGTGCCTGCATGGAACACCACGCTGTCGGTAACCTTGTCTATTCCGCTTATTACATAGCCCTTGTCATAGTGCTGGGGATATCCGCCCGATACCAGCATAACGCATACGGCCGATCTGGGATCCTGCTCCAGGGTCTTGGTATCCAGGTTGCCGGCTGCAACACCTTTGAACAGTTCCACTATATCGCTTTTGAGACGGAGCATAACGGTTTCTGTCTCCGGGTCACCCATGCGGCAATTGTACTCTATAACCTTGGGGTCACCGTCCACATTTATCAGACCAAAGAATATGAATCCCTTGTAGTCCAGGCCGTCCTGTGCCAGGCCATCTACTGTGGGACGGATTATCCGGTCCTCAACTTTCTGCATCCACTCCTTAGTGGCAAAGGGGACAGGTGATACGGAGCCCATGCCGCCGGTGTTAAGACCGGTGTCATGCTCACCTATACGCTTGTAATCCTTGGCCTCGGGCAGTATCTTGTAGTGTTTGCCGTCAGTCAGAACAAATACCGAGCACTCTATGCCGCTCATGAACTCCTCAATCACAACGCGGGACGATGCATTGCCGAACATACCACCCAGCATCTCCTTAAGCTCCCTCTTCGCCTCGTCCAGGGTAGGCAGTATCAACACACCCTTGCCTGCGCACAGGCCGTCGGCTTTGAGTACATAGGGAGCCTTGAGTGTCTCCAGGAACTTGAGACCTTCCTCCAGGTTCTCGCCTGTGAATGTCTGATATGCAGCTGTAGGTATGTTGTGGCGCTGCATGAAACGCTTGGCAAAATCCTTGCTGCCCTCCATCTGTGCGGCGGCCTTGGACGGGCCGATGACGGGGATGGATTTCAGAGCCGCGTCATTCTTGAAATAGTCATAGATGCCGTTTACCAGAGGATCCTCGGGGCCTACAACTACCATGTCTATCTTCTTGTCAAGGACGAATGCCTTGATGGCGTCAAAGTCACTGGCCTTTATGGCTACGTTCTCACCTACGTTTGCGGTGCCGGCATTGCCGGGAGCTATGAAAAGCTTTTCAAGCTGCGGGCTTTGCGCTATCTTCCAGGCCAGAGCATGCTCGCGGCCTCCGCTTCCTAGTAACAGAATCTTCATTTCCTATTGTTTCTGAACGGTTTCTTATCAGTTTTACGGAAAGGTTTGGCTCCACCTTCACTCTTGCGGAAAGGTTTGGCTCCACTTTCATTCTTGCGTAGCGGCTTCTTTCCATCTGATTTATGGAAAGGCTTTCCGCCTTCAGCCTTACGGAAAGGCTTGTGGTCATCGGCCTTGCGGAAAGGCTTGCGCTCATCGGTCTTACGGAGCGGCTTATCAGCCTCCTTTGCCTCCTGCTTCTCGGCCAGACGGGCCTTGTGGCGCAGGGTGCTGCTGCGGCGGGTGGGCAGGTCATCCTTCTTGAGACGGCGGTCACCTCCGCGGAAATCATTATAGCGTCCGTCAAATATCTCGTACTTGCGCAACTCACAGGGCAGGGCGCCGTTAAACAGGGGTATCTTGGCCGACGGTTTGAGGCCTATCTTGTCAAAACACTCGTAGTGATAGCTGATAATCCAGGCCTCGCCGCCTATCAGGGCATGTTTTAGCCGCTCGCCTATCATCTCGTAAAGTCCAAGCAGGTTGTCCTCTACCAGACGCTCTCCGTAAGGAGGATTGGTTATGATTACGGTACGCTGTTTTACAGGTTCAAAATCCTTGAAGTCACGCTGCTCAAACCGGATGGTATCCAGCAGACCGGCAGCCTTGGCGTTGCGCTTTGCTGTCAGTATGGCCTTGGGGTCTTTGTCATAACCCCTGATGGTGAATTCAAAATCACGCTCCTGCGAGTCATCATTGTATATCTCCTCAAACAGGTCACGGTCAAAATCCTTCCATTTCTCAAAGGCGAAACTGCTGCGGAACAGACCTGGTGCCATGTTCTTGGCAATAAGGGCAGCCTCTATGGGAATTGTGCCCGATCCGCACATAGGATCTACAAAATCGCACTTGCCGTCCCAGCCCGACATCAGTATCATGCCTGCAGCCAGCACCTCGTTCAGAGGAGCCTCCATGGCCTCCTGACGGTAGCCGCGCTTGTGCAGTGACTCACCGCTGCTGTCAAGAGAGAGCGAGCAGTCATCATGTGATATATGGATATGGAACGTAAGGTCCGGATTGGCTACGCTAACGTTTGGCCGTTTGCCGTATTTGTCACGGAAATAGTCGGCTATGGCATCCTTTACCCGGTACGCCACAAACTTGGAGTGACGGAAATCCTCGCTATAGACAACAGAGTCAACAGCAAAGCTGTCACTCAGGTCCATGTACTTCTCCCAGTCCACCTTGCGGCAGATTTCATACACGTCATCGGCGCTGTCGGCCTTGAAGTGAAGGAAAGGTTTAAGGATACGGATTGCGGTACGCAGATGGAAATTGGCCTTGTACATCAGGGCCTTGTCTCCTTTAAAGGACACCATTCGGTTACCAATGGCCACCCCATTGGCTCCCAGATCAATAAGTTCTTTTGCAAGAATCTCTTCCAGCCCCTGGAAGGTCTTGGCAATCATTTCAAATTCTGTCATCTGCAACTGATGATGTTTCAGTCTGCAAAGATACGAATTTTAAATTGAGAATTGAGAATTGAGAATTGAGAATTACCATGGGGATGCGTGTCAATCTACGCAGGCGCCTGGTCTCAATTCTCAATTCTCAATTCTCAATTCAAATAGTCAGAGCTTTACTGATACTTTCTTGCCTGAGTAGCTTACGGTTTTGGGCTCGCTCTGCTTTCCGTCCCTGATCAGGATTATGCGGAACTTGCGGTTCTGTATCATGCCATCAAATGAGCCTTGGCGGGCTCCGATGGTCAGGCTGTTCTTGCCGTTATAGCTGAATTCTATGGTTGAGCAGGCTCCGTTCTCGTAGTTGTAGTTGTCAAACTCATCCTCGTACAGACAGAATGTGCCGCCGGCTCCGGCATAGACGCGTATCTCCAGGTCATCCCAAGGTTTCTCGGTAGAGTACTGTACATCGGGGCCTATGGGCAGGATGGTGCCGGCCTTGACAAAGAGCGGGATGCTCTTGATGTTTACCTCACGCTCTATCTCCTGACCGCCATTATACAGCTTCATGGTCTCAAAGTCATACCACTTGGTACCTGCCGGCAGATAGACCTTGGTGCTCTTTGTTTCCAGAAAATCCACATCGCCTATCCCGGCGCGGCTCTTGCTTTGGGCTCTCTCAGGTGTGTATTTGGCCTCAAGAACCGGAGCTACCAGCAGTGAGCGTCCGAACATGAACTCGTTGTTGATATCCCATACTTTGCGGTCATTCCTGAAATCCATCATCAGGGCGCGCTGGTAAGTGCCGTTGTTGGCATTGACATCGTGAGCCACTGAGTAGATGTAGGGCAGAAGGCTGTAGCGCATCTTTACGGCACCCAGCAGGGCATCAAATACTGGCTCGCCGGCCTTACCGTAATGGTAGAGCTCACGAGGAACCTCAGTGCCGTGGCTACGCATCATGGGGCAGAACACGCCGTACTGCATCCAGCGTACGTAGAGCTCCTGATAGAGCGGGTTGCGTGTGGCGCTGCCGTCCTGTGAGCGCTCGTTATAGCTGTTGGCAAAGAATCCGCCCAGGTCACTGTTAAAATTGGGGTTGCCGGTCAGGGCAAAGTTAAGGCCTGCGGGAACCTGATTCCTGAGAGAATTCCAGTTGGACTGAACATCGCCGGACCATGTGTTGGAGCCGTAACGCTGCTGTCCTGCAAACACTGAACGGGTCAGTATAAGCACACGCTTGTCGGAGCCATTCTCCATGGCACGCTGGTTGTCATAGACACCGCCCACTGCCATAAGCGGGAATGCGTTACGAACCCTGCGCCAGGGACCCATTGCGGTGGGCAGGTCCAGGTCAGTCTCCTTAAAGTCCATGTGGTCAGGCTCGGTAGAATCCATCCACCAGCCGTCAATGTTAAGGTTATACAGGCGGGTCAGGTGGTTCCAGTATATGTCACGAGCCTCCTTGCTGTAGGGGTCATACGGACGTACTCCTGACGGATAGTCCCTGCGTGGTGGCCAGTCGGTAAGTCCGCTCTGCGGCCAGGTCTCTATATCGATGAGCAGGTTCTTGGGCTCCAGTTCGCGGTAGGGCTTGGTCATGGGACCGAACGATGACCAGATTGAGATCATCAGTTTGGCGTTCTGGTCATGGATATGCTTAATCCAGCGCTCGGGATTGCTGAACTCCGGTGCGTTGAACTCCATGGCGTTCCACAGGTAGTTGCTGCCCCAGTACTGCCAGTCCTGGATCATCACGTCGATAGGCACTCCTATTGAGCGGTAGCGGTCCAGCACCTCGGTCAGTTCGGCCGATGACTTGTAACGCTCGCGGCTCTGCATGAATCCGTAGCTCCAGAGCGGCAGCATGGGTACTGTGCCGGTCAGTTGGCGGATACCTGCTATTACGCCGTCGGCATTACCGCCCCAGATAAAGTAGTAATCCACGCAGCCGGCGTTTTCGGAGGTAAAATAAAACTTGCCATCCTCAATGCCCAGTGTGGTGGGAGAGTAGTTGTCCCAGAACAGGCCGTATCCCTTGATGGATTGGATGATATTGCAGTAGTCATCGGTATTGCCCTGAATCATGCGGCGGTATGTTCCGCTCTTGGCCATCTTGCCGTCCTGCTGTATTCCTATGCCGTAGAGAGGCTCATCGGCATCAAGGTAAAAACCCTGGTCAACGGGTATATCGGCATACTCGGGGCGTGTCATGGCCACGTTGCCGTGACCGTAACCGTTCTCGGCCAGCAGAACCTTGCCCTTGCTGTCCATGAATGTGACATCGTTTCCCGATACCTTAACCGTTAGAGCCGGACTCTTGTAAACCTGGGCTCCGTTCTTATCGACCGATTGGGAAACCTTGACCTGCTGCGGCTGCATCGTAACGGACAGACTCTGTTTCTTGTCAGGATTGTCAGGTCCGGTCTTGTAGATTCTTACTATGGACGGGCTGAAGAATGTAACCTTTGTGGTCCAGTCGTCAGGCTCTTGTGCGCTGCAAACGGCGAACACACCGGTAAGCGCAATGCAAAGGGTCAGTAATCTTTTCATTATTTCAATTCAATTAAGTGATCAGCTTTTTCAAATACGGGTATGCAGTCCTTTGAAACCTCAACATCAACGTAAGTGCCTCCCTTATAGACATAAGGTTTGACCATGATGCCACGCTCTGATGCATTAACCAAGGCATTGAATGAAACCCAATCCTGCCCGTCGCCTGGCAGATATACGCGCATTGTCTTTATGCCGGGCTCGGTTACAGGGCATACCAGAAGTGACGGACCGAACATGAATTCCGTCTGCTGCTTGAGAGCTTCAGTATCATCGGGATAATCAAATACCAGCGGACGCATTATGGTGTAGTTCTCCTCACTCACCCTTTTGGCGCACTCCAGGATGTAAGGCTGGAGTTTGTAGCGCAGGTCTATCTGCTTGCGGAAGTTCTCCTGAGTCTCTTTGGAGTAGTTCCAGGGCTCGGTGCGGCTCATGTAACCGTGTACACGCATGAACGGCAGATATACTGCAACCTGTATCCAGCGCAGCATACGCTCCTGATAATCGGCATCGGTGTACTGGTTGCCGGGACGGAAGAATCCGCCTGCATCGTATGTCCACCAGGGCTGGCCTGTGGCCATCAGGTTGAGTCCGCCTGCTATCTGACGACGCAGGGTCTCCCAGTCATTGCCTACATCGCCTGACCAGTTGATGGCGCCGTAACGCTGTATTCCGATAAATCCGCTGCGGGTCAGGATCATCGGGTCACGGTCAGGCTGATCCTTTATGAGTCCGTTGTAAACGGTATGGTTAACCATGTTGGGGTAGGCGTTGCGGTAGAACTCACCGGGAATCTTACCGCCGGCCACCATGCGGCCCTTCAGGTCATCGTTCTCAGGCTCGGTAGCATCCTGCCACCATGCGTCTATGCCTGTGGGGAGCAAACGCTCGCTGAAGTTCTTCCAGTAGGCTGAGGCTGCATCGGGATTGAAGAAATCTATCCAGTCAGTCCCCTTTATGTAATAGCCGGCGGCGTTCATCTGACGGCCCACCTCACTGTTCTTGTCTATCTTGGACCAAACGGAGAGCATCAGTTTCATGTCCATGGCGTGCAACTCGTCGGTCATAGCCTTGGGATCGGGGTACTTGCCCTCGTCAAACTGCATGGCGTTCCAGCCGTACTTGCCCCACCACTGCCAGTCCTGTACAATCACGCTGGTGCGGTAGCCCTCATCCTTGAGACGGTGGGCGTTCTCCAGCAACTCTCTCTGGCTGTCATAGCGCTCGCGGCAGTGAATGTAACCGAAAGCCCAGTCGGGCATCTGCGGAACCTTACCGGTCAGGTTGCGGTATGAACTTACTATCTCATCGGCAGTGCCGGCAAATACGGTGTAGTCAAGCGCCACTGCTACGGGCGAGCTGAATGTGGTGACATCGGTCACCTTGCGTACGCCTACCGACGGCTTGTCACCGCGTGATCCGCTTACAAACACCTTATGTGTACCCTTGTCCAGATGGGTTATGGCCGATGATGTGGGCGGCAGCCAGGTGTTGTTGGCGTTGATTATGGTGTCGCCGTCAATTGATAGCAGATGCTTGCGGGCCATTGACTGGCCTACGTCCAGCAGTATTGAGTAGTCACCGCTTTCCTTTACCTCGATTTCACCGCTGAAATCGTTGAATACGCGGCGTTCCCTGACGTTACCGGCAGTACCGGTGGCATTTACTGTCACAGCCGTACCGTCCGATCCGCCCTGCTGCAACTCAACCGTAAAGTCCGAGGGGTTGTAATCGGTCAGACCGTAGTTGTTCCAAAGGATTCCGTATCCCTTGTTGGAGATAATCATCGGTATTGAAATCTGGGTGTTCACCTGTGTAAGGCGGCGGGTCAGTCCGCGTATGTTCAGGTAGCCGTCCTGGAACTGGCCGGTACCGAAGAGGAACTCATCAGGGGCGGTCTTGAATGACTGGCTTACGGAGAGTGAATTCAGGTCACCCGTCTTGCCGGCCACTATTGAGCGGACATCCTCTGCCAGGATTTCCTTTCCTTTTGAGTCTAAGAATCTGATCTGTCCGGTACGGGTATTGACCACTGCACGCAGGCCGTCGCCATGTGCGCTGACGGTAACCTTATTGCCGGACTGGGAATAATGGCATGCGCGGCTTTCCTGTTTCTCTGTATATATCAGGTTTTCCAGTTGTGGCAGTTCTATACCTTCCGGAATATACTGTACACGGATGGCGTCATCGGCCATAGGGGTTACGTAGAGGGTTCCGTCGGGCATGCCAATTGACAGCATGTTGTCTTGGGACTTGATTGGAGCCTGGCTGCAGGCCGAAAGGGCTAAAGCAGAAAGCAAAACAAATAACGCGGTTTTTTTCATTATGTTATAAGGGTTTACTTGGTTAGTTCAACAAAAGTAGTGAATCAGTTTTAATTTTGGCAATTAATAGGTAAAAACATCCTAATTTTGCAGTCACGAACAACCAAATATCAATACTTATCCGTTTTTTATGAAAAGGCAATTACACATTTTACTTACAGGGCTGTTTTTTTGCGCCATGGCATCCGTCACGATTCCAACATCAGGACAGCCTGTACAGCCTGCTCCGCCTTCTGTTCCCCAGTCGGTAGTTTTTGCCGGTCAAACCGTAAAACTGGACCGTGCCGACCTGAGGGAGCGAATGGACCGTGAACTTATAGCATTCACATATACGCACTCCACATCCACACTGATGATAAGGAGGGCCAACCGGTATTTTCCGCAGATAGAACCCATTCTGGAGCGTATGGGAGTGCCCGATGACCTTAAGTACCTGATGGTGATTGAGAGCAACCTGGACCCGCAGGCCCAGTCGGGTGCGGGCGCAGCCGGCCTTTGGCAGTTTACCCAGTCCACCGGACGTGCTTACGGACTAGAGGTGAATGCCAATATCGATGAGCGTTTCAATACCGAAAAGGCAACCGAGGCTGCATGCCGTTTCCTGAAGGAGGCATACAGCAAGTATGGCAACTGGATGACCGTAGCCGCCAGTTACAACGGCGGTCAGCAGGGCATGGACCGCCGCATAGAGGCACAGCATCAGAAGGATGCCATGGATATGTGGCTGGTTGAGGAGACCTCGCGTTACATGTTCCGCCTGCTTGCGGTCAAGATGATGTTTGAGAATCCTGCCTTGTTCGGGTTCAGTTTCAGGCGCGAGGAACTCTATCCGTATATCCCCATCAAGGAGCAGGTCAAGATAACCGATCCCGTTGAGGACCTGGTAAAGTTTGCCGAGGACCACGGCATCACATACGCCGACCTTAAGCGGGCCAACCTGTGGCTGCGTGAGACCAAACTCAACAACAAATCCCACCGCACCTACTACGTTGCTATTCCCGATGTAAAGGCAGAGCATTACGATCCTTCCAAGACCAAGGTTCACAGCCCCGCCTGGGTCAAATAGTACAAAAGGGGACAGACCCCTTTTGTATCATTTTAAAGATTGAAGGCTTGCTTTATCTTATCTACGTAGTCCAGCTTCTCCCAAGTGAACAGTTCCACCTCTACGGTTTTGGCGGGCATATAATGTGATGTGAATACCTTGGTAACGGTCTGTGGCTCACGACCCATGTGTCCGTAGGCTGCGGTCTCGCTGTAGATTGGGTTGCGCAGCTTGAGGCGGTTCTCAATGGCCTTGGGGCGCATATCGAAAATCTCATTCACCTTATCGGCTATCTGTGCATCGGTCAGTTTGACGTGACTGGTGCCGTAGGTGTTTACAAAGATGTTTATGGGTTTGGCCACGCCGATGGCGTATGATACCTGCACCAGAACCTCATCGGCCACACCGGCAGCAACCAGATTCTTGGCTATGTGACGGGTTGCGTATGCGGCCGAGCGGTCCACCTTGCTGGGATCCTTGCCGCTGAATGCGCCGCCGCCGTGGGCTCCCTTGCCTCCGTAGGTATCCACAATGATCTTGCGGCCGGTAAGACCGGTATCTCCGTGCGGTCCGCCGATTACGAACTTGCCGGTGGGATTGACAAAATACTTGATTTCACCGTTAAAAAGAGCCTTGACCTTGTCCGATGTAATGGTGCTGACTACACGCGGTATCAGAATGTTCTTAACATCGCTCTCAATCTGTGCCAGCATCTTGGCATCAGCCTCCAGTTGAGCCTGGACAGTAGCGTTTTCAGGGGCGATGAACTCATCATGCTGGGTTGAAACCACGATTGTATCTATGCGTACGGGCTTGCCGTTGTCATTGTATTCAACGGTCACCTGGCTCTTGGAGTCGGGACGCAGATAGGTCATCTGCTTGCCCTCGCGGCGGATATCGGCCAGAACACGCAGTATGCGGTGTGAAAGGGCCAATGAAACCGGCATGTACTCATCGGTCTCGTTGGTGGCGTAACCGAACATCATACCCTGGTCACCGGCTCCCTGGTTCTCGGGATCCTCGCGCTCCACGCCGCGGTTGATGTCGGCGCTCTGCTCATGTATGGCGCTCAGCACTCCGCATGAGTCTCCGTCAAACTTGTACTCGGAGCGGGTATAGCCTATGCGGTTAATCACTCTGCGGGCGGTCTCCTGAAGGTCAATGTATGCCTTGGATTTTACCTCACCTGCAAGCA
>ONMR01000011.1 GCA_900318995.1 uncultured Prevotellaceae bacterium
TAAGGATATCGAGCAGGAGTTTCATGAATGCATCGGCTGGCGTATGGCGCAGAAAACAAAGGTGGAATACGTTTTCCAGGAGCTGTATGACTCGACACGGGTAGTTGCCAAACGTATTGCCGACAAGGATAAGTTCATGCTGATGGGCCAATACTCGGGCACGAGCAGCAACGTAATAAACCTGGGATCATACAATATACCCAGAGGCTCGGTGATAGTGACGGCAGGAGGCGTGACACTGGAGGAGAACAGTGACTATACCGTTGATTACTCCATGGGTACCGTTACCATCATCAATCAGAGCATCATAGATGCAGGTACCAGTGTTAACGTGCAGTTGGAGAGCAACACCGAATACAGCATGCAACGCAAAACCATGGCCGGTCTGAACTGGATGTATAACTTCAGCAACGACCTTCAGATGGGCGGTACATTCATGCACCTGAATGAAAAGCCGTTAACCAGCAAAGTGACCATGGGCAGTGAGCCGCTGGTCAACACCATGTATGGGCTTAACATAAACTGGAGACATGAAAGTCAGGCATTGACAAACCTGATAGACATGATACCTTTTGTAAACGCCACTAAGCCTTCCAGCATAAACTTCAAGGCAGAGATGGCAGCACTTCAATCCGAGGTATCAGACAAAGTCCAGGGACAGGCTTCATATATCGATGACTTTGAGGCGGCTGAAAGCGGGATATCAGTTTCACAACCTTCGGCATGGTCTTTGTCGGCAGTACCCAAAGGGATGAAAGGATTCGGAAAGACTGGTCAGATAGAGTCCGGATATAACCGTGCGCTGCTCAACTGGTTCTACATCGACCCTCTCTTTACACGCCGTAACTCTCCGCTTACGCCGGCCCATATAAAGACAGACCTGGATCAGCTCTCAAACCATTATGTCCGTGAGATATATGAGCGTGAGCTGTATCCTAACAAGGAATCCACATCAAGCGAATCCACCACCCTGCCAATACTCAATCTGGCTTACTACCCCAATGAACGCGGTCCCTACAACCTGAATCCCGACCTTGATTCCGAAGGCCGTCTGAGCAATCCGCAGGACAACTGGGCCGGTATAATGCGCAGGCTGACTACCACAGATTTTGAGGCGGCCAACATAGAATATATAGAGTTCTGGATGCTTGATCCGTTTATCTACAACCCGGGCAGCGCAGGTGGAGACATGTACCTTAATCTGGGTGAGGTATCCGAGGATGTGCTCCTGGACGGGAAAAAATTCTATGAGAACGGAATGCCAGTGGACGGCGACACCGCCAAATGGACAAGAACAGTATGGGGTAAGGTCCCTACTGGCAAGAGCCTGGTTTATGCATTTGACAACACTAATGCTGACGCACGTGCATTACAGGATGTCGGCCTTAACGGCCTTACTTCGGAAGAGGAACGCAGCTGGCCTGCGTATGCATCCTATCTTAATCAGATAAAGTCAAAGGTCAGGCCCGAAGTATTCCAATCATTCTACGATGACCCAGCAGCCGACACATATCACTATTACCGCGGTTCGGATTATGACGACTTGAGGCTATCAGTCCTGGACCGTTACCGCAAATACAACGGTACTGAAGGTAACTCGCCCAACTCGGCCGAAAGCGGCAGCCGATATGACCAGTCGGCCCGCACCACCCCCGATGTCGAGGATGCCAACAGCGACTACACCATGGATGAGTATGAAAAGTTCTTCCAATACCGTATCTCGCTGCGCCCATCGGACCTTGAGATAGGAAAGAACTATATCTCCGACAGACGCGAAGTGAAGGTGAAATTGCGCAACGGCAATACAGAGACCGTAAACTGGTACTGTTTCCGCATTCCACTGACAGATTATGAAAAGACAGAGGGCGGCATACGTGATTTCAGTTCCATAAGGTTCATGCGCATATATCTGACAGGATTCAGCGAGGAGGTTCATGTGAGATTCGGGTCCCTGGAACTCATGACCAGCCAATGGCGTAACTATGAACAACCCATATACAGCACCACCAACCGTACTCCTACAATATCCGGAAAATTCTCAGCCACTTCGGTCAACATAGAGGAGAACGGAGACCGTGCCCCTGTCAACTATGTAGTTCCTCCCGGCGTAACACGTATCATAGATCCCAACCAGGTCCAGCTCATACAGGATAATGAGCAGGCCATGAGCCTTAAGGTAATGGGATTGGGCGCCGGCGAAGCACGCGGTATCTACAAGAAGAGTTCACTGGACCTGCGCAAATACAAGCGCATACAGATGTTCTCACATGCCGAGGCTGTCATTCCGGATGACGGAACGCTTCAGGACGGAGACATATCGGTATTCATACGTCTTGGCTCCGACTACTCCGGCAACTATTATGAATATGAGATTCCCCTTGACCTGACTCCTGCCGGCCATTACAGCGGAACAAATGAGACAGACCGCCGTGCGGTATGGCCCGAGAAGAACATGCTGGATATAGATTTTGACATCCTGACACAGGTCAAGAACAACAGGAACATACAGAAAAACCTGGGTGCGCTGTCATCCACATCGACCTATAGCGAATATGACCCCAATAACCCGGAAAACAGGATCAGCGTTGTAGGCAATCCGTCAATAGGTAACGTACGTGCCATAATGATAGGAGTACGCAACAACTCCATGAGTGCCAAGAACGCCGAAGTATGGGTAAATGAACTGCGTCTGGTAGGTTATGAGAGCAAGGGAGGTGTGGCAGCGCACAGCACACTGGGAATCAGGCTTTCGGATTTGGCGTCGATAGACTTGTCCGGACAGATGAGCACTGCCGGCTACGGAGGTCTGGAACAGGGAATAAAAGACCGTAAAACCGATGATTACTACAAGTATGCCATCACCACCAGCACTAACGTCGGCCGGTTCCTCCCTGAAATGTCAAAGATATCCATACCTGTCTATTACTCATATACCAAAGAAAAGACCTCGCCAAAATACAGCCCGTATGATACAGACCTGCTGCTTGACGATGTTATCGAGTCTTACCCTGAAGGGAGATTGCGTGACTCCATCCAATCCATAACACAGGATGTCAGGGAAACTCATAATTTCAGCATTTCGAACGCCAAGCTGAATATCAGAAGCCAGAATCCTATGCCATATGATCCTGCCAACTTCTCTTTCAGCTATTCGGAGAACGTAAGCGACAGAAGCAACAGCACCATAGACTATGAGCATGACGAAAACTGGAGAGCCGCCATTGACTACAGTTATTCAACCGGCATTAAAGGTTGGGCACCGTTTGAACTGATAGGGTTTGACTCCAAGTGGTTCAACATAATCAAAGACACCAGAATCAGTTTCCTGCCAAGCAGTTTCTCTTTCAATACAGGCCTGCAACGCAGTTATCATGAACTTCAGGAAAGGGATCTGGAAGGCTCTGACCAGATACCCGTCACATTCTCTCAACAGTTCTACTGGAACCGTGATCTGACCGTGAGATGGGATCCGCTTCAGTTGCTCAAACTCTCTTTCAATGCCAAGACAAGGGCAGAGATCGAGGAGCCGTATACGGTTGTCAACAAGGATCTCTATCCGGACCAGTATCAGTTGTGGAAAGACTCGGTCAAAATGAGTATCCGTAATATGGGGCGCCCGCTTGACTACACCCAATCATTCAGCGCATCATATTCAATACCATTCAACAAGATTCCTATAACCGATTGGATATCGGCCGATGCCGGATTCAACTCAGGTTATTCATGGAACCGGGGAACAACTTATCCTGACGGTATGTCTTACGGTAATATCATTACCAACCGGCGTTCCGTCTCACTGAACGGTAAATTCAACCTGCTCAGACTGTACAACAACGTACCTTATCTAAAGAAAATCAATGCGAACAACAATGTGCAGAGAATCAATTCATCTTCCAGGAAGGGAAAGGATTTCCAACAGGAGATGACGCTGTTCCCGGATTCGGTAAACATAATCCCGCACAATCTGGGAACACTCACCCCAAAACTGACTGCAATGCTCAGAGACGGCACAAACGTGAAACTAAAATTCCGCAAGAAAGGGCCGGACAGTATTTCGGTAAAGGTAAAGGACACGCTGACGGTCATGGTAAAAGTGGTTCAGGATCCAGACAAGCCTGAAAGAAGTGAAAAGTTTGCATTCGAGGACGGTCTCAAAATGGCGCTAAGGACTATGATGATGGTACGAAACGTATCAGTTTCATACAGGAATGATTATACCATGTCCCTACCCGGATTCATGCCCGATTCACATATATTCGGACAACACAAATCTGACGGTCTGCTAGCCCCGGGACTTGACTTTGCATTCGGTCTGACAGGCGATGATTATCTGTATAAGGCCAGGAACAACGGTTGGCTGCTATCGGGCGACAGCATTGCCCACACGGCTTCTTCAACATCAATTGAAGACCTTCAGGTTAAGATATCCGTCGAACCTTTACGAGACATCAGGATAGATGCATCGGGAAGCTGGAACAAGACCGGTTCAAACCGCGTTCAGTACATGTATAGGGGAATGCCCAGCTCGAGAGGCGGCAGTTTCAGCATGACGACCATTTCCATCGGAAGCGCATTCGAGAAGCACTCGTCGGCCAACGGTTACCGATCACGCAGTTTTGACAGGTTTATCAGCAGTCTGCCTACCATACAGGACCGCATCGAAGCTGAGTATGAAGGTGCACGCTACCCGGCAGGAAGCAGCCGCGCCGGTCAGGTTTATGACAAATCCGCAGGAGGAGTTGACATGTATTCATCCGATGTGCTTATCCCGGCTTTTCTGGCTGCATACACCGGACGCAATGCCAAGAGAGCATCGCTGGACCTGATTCCAGGCATGCTCAGTATGCTGCCCAACTGGTCACTCACCTACAGCGGATTGAGCAAACTTCCGTTCCTGAGTAAATACTTCAAGAGTTTCAATCTGACCCATGCCTATAAGAGCGTCTATGCCATAGGGAGTTTCAATACATACAACAGCTATATGGAGTTCATGAACGGACGCGGTTTCATTGAGGATGTGACTAACGGCAATCCTGTACCGAGTACGATGTTCAATATCAGCTCTGTGTCTATCAACGAATCCTTTGCTCCGCTTGCAGGAGTGAACATGACATTCAAGAATGACATATCGGCCCGTCTGGAATACCGCAAGACGCGCGTTATTACACTCAGTACTACCGCCGTACAGGTTGTTGAAACCACGTCCGATGACATAACCGCCGGCGCTGGCTACAAGATAAACGGGCTCAAACTATTTGGTGCACAACCCGGAAGCGGACGCAACAGAGTGAGCAATGACCTCAACATGAGTCTGGACTTCTCACTTCGCAACCAGAATGCCCTTTGCCGCAACCTACGTGAGACCACCACCCAGGCAACAAGCGGTAACCGCGCCATAAAGTTCTCGTTCAGCGCAGACTATACTTACAGCAGGATGCTCACCCTGAACTTCTACTATGACTTCCAGAGCAATTTCCCGCTTGTGTCAACCTCGGCCTATCCGACATCTACACATGATGCAGGCATGACACTTAAGTTTACCCTAACCAGATAAAGGAAAAAGCCGTAACTTTGAAGCCATGATTCTTTACAGTGACGACCAACTGGCCAGGCTGCTTGACCGCAAGGAATTCAAGTTGCTCTCTCAGACCGCTGATGGACTGGGATTGGAATGCTATGTGGTGGGAGGATATGTTAGGGACCTGTTCCTGGAGCGTCCCAGCAAGGATATTGACGTGGTGGTGGTAGGCAGCGGGCTTGAAATGGCAAAAGCTTACGGTAAGGCACTGGGCCGGGGCGCCCATGTAAGTCTGTTCAAGAATTTCGGAACAGCTCAAGTCAAGAAAGGTAACCTGGAGGTGGAGTTTGTCGGGGCACGCAAGGAGTCATATCACCGCGAATCCCGCAACCCCATTGTTGAGGATGGCACCCTTGAGGATGACCAGAACCGCCGGGACTTTACCATAAACGCAATGGCCATCTGCCTTAACTCAGACCGTTTTGGTGAGCTTGTTGATCCGTTTGGAGGCATAGATGACCTTCAGGACCGAATTATTCGTACTCCTCTTGATCCCGATATAACATTCAGTGATGACCCTCTGCGCATGATGCGCTGCATAAGGTTTGCCACACAGCTCAACTTCTATATTGACGATGAGACTTTCACCTCACTTGAAAAGAATCGCGAGCGCATAGGCATAATAAGCAAGGAACGCATATCGGAGGAACTCAATAAGATACTTCTGGCACCCATACCGTCCAAAGGATTCATTGATCTGGACCGATGCGGCCTGCTGGAACTCATTTTCCCGGAACTGGCAGCACTGCAAGGTGTTGAGACGGTTAACGGACGGGGGCATAAGGATGTTTTCTTCCATACCCTTGAGGTGCTTGACAATGTTGCCCGCAACAGCGATGACCTGTGGCTGCGCTGGGCTGCACTGCTTCATGACATAGGCAAGCCCCGCACCAAGAAATGGGAGCCTGCTCACGGCTGGACATTCTACAACCACAACTACGTGGGCATGAAGATGATTCCCGGCATATTTGAGCGTATGAAACTGCCCAAGAACGAGAAGATGAAGTATGTGCAAAAGATGGTGGAATTGCACATGCGCCCCATAGCCATTGTCGACGATGAGGTTACTGACTCTGCGGTACGCCGTCTGTTGTTTGATGCAGGTGATGACATCGAAGACCTTATGACACTGTGTGAAGCCGATATAACTTCCAAGAACGAGCAGAAGAAAAAACGCCTCCTTGATAATTTCAAACTGGTTCGCCGTAAGATGGTAGACCTGGAAGAAAAGGACCGCATTCGCAATTTCCAGCCACCTATTGACGGATTGGAGATAATGCGGGTTTTCGGGCTTGAGCCTACCGCAGTGGTAGGAGAACTCAAGGCATCCATAAAAGATGCAATCCTTGACGGTATAATACCCAATGAGCATGACGCTGCTTTTGAGTTCCTTTTAGCCGAAGCCCGCAAACGTGGGCTGGAACCTTAATAAAATAATTATTACCTGATTATGAAGAAACTAGGATTGATTACTCTCACTGTTGCCGCTGCAATGATCCTGATCACTGTTTCATGTAACCGCAAGGTCGAGTTCGGAAAGTCACCTGTCAACAAGGTGGTGGCTGCCATGACTTTGGAAGAGAAAGTAAACCTGCTTGTTGGCATAGGAGCCTGGAACGGCGATGACATAGCCCAGGAGATAAAGGATGCCAGAAACCTTATACCAGGTTGCGCAGGACAGACCTATCCCATTCCGCGTCTGGGTATTCCTTCTGTAATGCTCCCGGATGGTCCGGGCGGACTCAGGATCAATCCTACACGTCAGGGTGATGACAAAACTTACTATTGCACATCCTTCCCTGTAGCTACCATACTTGCGCAAACCTGGAACCAGCAGCTGGTTGAAGAAGTGGGAGTGGCTATAGGCGATGAAGTAAAACGCTATGGTGCCGACTGTCTGCTTGCTCCTGCCTTGAACCTTCACCGCAATCCTCTGCTTGGCCGTAACTTTGAGTACTACTCAGAGGACCCTGTAGTGTCTGGAAAGACAGCGGCAGCAATGGTTCGTGGCGTCCAGTCCAACGGAGTGGGTGCCACAATCAAGCACTTTGCCCTGAACAATCAGGAGACAAACCGTATGGCCAACGATGCCAGGGTTGATGAGCAGACAGCCCGTGAACTCTATCTCAAGGGATTTGAGATAGCTGTCCGTGAATCACAGCCTTGGGCAGTAATGACATCGTACAACAAGATTAACGGCACTTATGCCCCCGAGAATGAGAGACTGATAGAGAACATCCTGCGTGAGGAGTGGGGATTTGAAGGTATGGTAATGACCGATTGGGGCGGTGGCCGCGATGCAGTAGCAACCGTAAAGGCCGGTAATGACCTTATAATGCCGGGTAGTGCCAACCAGATACAGGCCATAACAGATGCCGTCAGAAACGGAACTCTAAGTCAGGAGACAATAGACCGGAACGTAGCCAGAGTCCTGGCTTTCATTGAGCGCTCGCCAAAGATGCAGGGTTATCAATTCATGAATGATCCGGATCTTACAGCCCATGCCAAAGTATCACGTTCAAGTGCTACAGAGGGTATGGTCCTGCTCAAGAACAACGGCGCTCTGCCGCTGGCCGGGAACTGCAGGATGATTGCCCTGTACGGAACCAGTTCTTATGACCTTTATGTGGTAGGTACCGGTAGTGGGAGTGTCAACTATAACCATGCGGTAGGTCTGGACGAAGGGCTCAAGGCCGCAGGATACAGGCTGGAGCCATCGGTGTCATCGGCCTACAGCAAATATGTTCAGGATCATAACAGCAGGGTGAGTGCCGGTAATTTCATGCGTACCGGCCTGACCAATCATGTCATCCCTCAGTCACTTGTCCGCAAGCCATACCAGTATCGTGCCGATGCCATAGCAAGCGATGTGGCTATCATTACCATTGGCCGCAGTTGCGGCGAATCCGCAGATCGCGGTTATGAAGGAGACTACACATTGACCGATATAGAACAGGGACTAATCAGTGATGTATGTGACGCGTTCCATTCCAAAGGCAAGAAAGTGGTTGTGATACTTAACATAGGCGCACCCATTGAGACCGCCAGCTGGAAATCACAGCCCGATGCCATACTGTTGGCCGGACTGCCCGGACAGGAGGCCGGCCACGCCATTACCGATGTGCTCAAGGGCGCTGTAAATCCATCCGGCAAGCTGGTTGACACATACGTGGTTGATTTCAATAAGATGCCGTCAACAGCGAATTTCCCCGTAAATGCGCGTGAACTCCAGGCGCAAGCCCGCGCCAACAGGGGTAACCCTGATGTCCAACCGGTAGCGAGCTATGACTACACCGAGTATAATGAGCGTATGGATATAGGCTACCGTTATTATGACCGCCATCCTGATCAGGTATCATATCCGTTCGGATTCGGATTGAGCTACACCACATTCTCTTACACTGATGCACAGGCCAAGGTTGAAGACGGTATCTTGTACCTTTCTGTCAAGGTTACCAATACGGGGTCAGTAGCCGGCAAGGAGGCTGTCCAGATTTATATTGAGGCTCCAAACGGCGGTCTTAATAAGCTGACTAAGGAACTTAAGGCATACGGCAAGACCAATCTGCTTGAGCCGGGAGAGAGCCAGACTCTGGAGTTTGCTCTGTCCCTGTATGAGTTGGCAGGATTTGATTTGTCTGAATCTAACTGGCAGACTTTAAAGGGTGATTACAAGGCCGACTTTGCCGCTTCATCACAAGATATACGCAACCAGGCTCAGTTTACCATAACCGAAGCAGCAACATACCCTTCATACGGTTCGTTGTAATACACTCTCTGAATTGAAATAATTGTGGTCACGCGGTATAGTGACGGCAGCGTACGGAGGGAAAAGATGCTGTTCCGGTAATCCGAGTAAAAAGAGTATCTTTGCGACCTAAAAGAACAATTATGTAACTTTATATGAAAAGAACATTATTATTATCAGTCATGATATTAGTCTTATCATGCGCTGATAACGTGGAGAAAAATGCGCAAAAGCACCTTGATACAGCCCATAAGGAATTTTCCTCAGGGAATTACAATATTGCAAAACAGGAGATTGACAGCATTCGTATTCTCTACCCCAAAGCATTTGAAACTCGCCGACAAGCTATAAAACTGATGCAGCAGATTGAAGAAACTGAACAAATTCGTGCCATTGAATTTGAGGACAGTATTATAACCGTAGCTTCAGCTGCCTTTGAAAAGATAAAGGGGAACTATGTCTTTGAAAAAGATGAGAACTATCAGGACTTAGGACTTTACACTATAAAGAGTCAGGCTCCCGGACGCAACACAGACCGGACATATATTCGTGCACAGGTAGATGAATTGGGACGTATGACACTGATATCCAGTTACCGCGGCAGTTCATACATACATCATGACTGGCTTAAACTGAGTGTTGGAGATGATTATGTGGATACTCCGGAGTCAAAAGACCGTCATGAGTTCACAGACTTGGGAGTTTATTACGAGTGGCTGAGTTTTATCAACGGCAATGACGGCGGAGCAGCTGCTTTCATTAATGCCAACAAGGATGAGAACATCACATACACTTTATACAGGAAGACTGGCCCTGAAAGCAGCCGTCCTGTTTACCGTAACCTCAAGTTAAGCAAGGATGACCGGTATGCCATAGCCAGCCTCTATGACCTGTCACAAGTACTACTCTCCCTGAACGAGCACAAGAACCTGCGTGACGAGGCTGAGCGCCACCTGAATTTCATCCGTTCCAAGATGAAGGACGGATCAGCTGAAGAAGGTATTCAGGAAGATAAGTAGTATGCCTATAGGCGCTACCAGTTTAACCAGATAATACAATGTGAGGCAGAGCCAACGGGGAATCCTGAGACTACCGCTGTTGGATAGTTCATCAAGGAAGTTGGCACGTCTCAGACGCCAGCCGGCAAACACAGCCAGAAGCATACCTCCTATGGGCAGCATTATGTTTGACGTGATGTAGTCAAAGAAATCAAATACACTCAGTCCAAACAACTTGAATCCTTCAAGCGGACCGAATGAGAGCGAGCAGAACGCGCCTATCACACCGCAAACCGCAAAACACAGAAGCACAGCTTTCTTACGTGACCTGTGCATCTCTTCTATTATGAACGCCACAACCACTTCCATAAGCGATATGGCCGAAGTTACAGCGGCAAGCAGAAGCGCCAGAAAGAAAAGTATAGCCGCCAGATTACCCAGTGGCATCTGGCTGAACACGCCGGGCAGTGTGATGAACACGAGCCCAGGACCGGCGCAGACATCGGGCTCAACACCGTTCATGTAAGCGATTGCGTAAACGGCCGGTATTATAGCCAGACCGGCTATGATGGCAAACGTGGTATCAAAGAAAGAAATCCATGCCGATGATGCCAGGATATTCTCATCCTTCTTTACATACGATGCATAAGTAAGGATTGTGCCGCAGCCTATGCTGAGCGAGAAGAATGCCTGTCCCATGGCCGCAATACAGGTTTCGGCAGTGACTTTGGAGAAATCAGGCACGAACATATACTTGACACCATCCATAGCTCCCGGAAGGGTGAGTGAGCGTACAACAACCATCACTATTATAACAAACAGCATGGTAATCATGACCTTTGACATACGCTCTATGCCCTTACGCACTCCAAACACTATGATGGCTCCCGTAAGGCCCAGGAATATAAGTGTATATGCCAATGGTTTCCACGGATTGCTTATGAATGACCCGAAACTGCCAGCATAATCACCCTGGGCATCAGAGAATGCCAGGATGCAGGAGTCTGCCAGATACTTGACGGACCAGCCTCCCACCACACAGTAGAATGACAATATACAGGCCGATGCCAACACTGCCAGAAATCCTATCCAGCGCCATTTGGAACCGGGAGCAAGGCGGTCAAAACTGCTGAAAGGATTGGACTCCCCGCGACGGCCAATCAGATACTCTGAGACCATTACCGGCAGACAGAGCACTATCAGCATTATAACATAGAGCAATATGAATGCCGCCCCTCCGTTCTTGCCCATCATATATGGGAACCGCCATATATTGCCCAAGCCTATGGCCGAACCGGCCATAGCCAGAAGCATACCCATACGGCTTCCGAATGTCTCGCGGGGCTTACGGACCATCAGAACAGTCTTATTATATCATTAAGGTTGGCAAAGATAAGCAGTCCGAACAGGATTATCATACCTATTGTATTGGCCACCTCAAGGAACTTGTCGCCCGGTTTCTTGCCAGTGACAACTTCAACCAGCAGGAACAGCACATAACCTCCGTCAAGAGCGGGTATAGGCAGAATGTTCATGAATGCCAGTATGATGGACAGGAAAGCTGTCATGAGCCAGAAAGCATGCCAGTTCCACTTCTCGGGGAATATGCTGCCTATTGTTCCGAATCCGCCCAGGCTCTTGGCACCCTCCTTTGTAAAGACGTATTGGAAATCGCTGACATAACCCTTGAGTGTATTCCAGGCATAACCTATACCGGCTGGAATTGAACTGAAAAAGCCGTACTCCAACTCAACAGGCTCGTATTCATCGGTGAGATGTATTATTCCTATGCGGAAATTATCATCGGCGGTAACGGAAACAGTATCTCTACCCATACCCGGACGGCCGAATACTATCTGCAGGTTACGGTCAATGAATGAGTCCTGGGCACGGGTACGCATATCGGCCAGAATTGTCTGGAACGATGTCCAAGTGCAAGCACTGGTTCCGTTGACATAAAGGATTGTATCACCGGCTATAAGGCCTGCTGCAGCGGCACCTCTTGTCGGCCCCTCGGTTATGACACTGTCAATGGTCATTGGACTGAGGATTGAAACAAACGGTACTGTTCGTGTAAAATCAAACAGAGACAGTTCTTCGGGCATATCCAGGTCAACCTGAGTGCCATTCCTGAGAACTGTAACCTTACTGGCCTTTGCCACCGCCCTGTAGAGATCTGCGTCAAACTCACGTGTAGGTTTGCCGTCAGTGGCAATGATAACATCCCCGTCACGGAATCCCAATGATTCCGCATACTCATTGAACTCCATTCCATACTTAAGACCTTGGGCAGGAATATAGCTGTCACCCCATCTGCATAGAACCATGGAGTAGATGAAGAATGCCAGTATCAGGTTGAACAGAACACCTCCCACCATAATAAGCAGGCGCTGCCATGAGGGCTTGGTGCGGAACTCCCAGGGTTTAGGTTCCTGCTGCATTGAAGCCACGTCCATAGACTCGTCTATCATTCCGGCAATCTTGCAGTAACCGCCAAAAGGTACCCAACCCACGCCGAACTCCGTGTTCTCGGGCGAGCGGCGCCAATCGCCTTCGGGCAGGGAATCAATATCTATCGGCTTATAGGAGACCTCCTCCTTTCCTTCAAAATTGAAATGTTTCTCCTCCTCGTAACTTTCAGGCACGTTGGGACTGAAGAACTTTACTCTGATCTTTCCATCCACCCTCTTGATTCTGAACAGCGAGAAACGGGGATTGAAAAATGCATAGAATTTCTCCACCCTCACTCCGAACAGACGGGAGAAAAGAAAATGTCCGAACTCATGGAATACGACAAGAATGGTAAGTGAAAGGACTAGTTGGATAAATTTAATCCAGAATGTTGACATATTGTTAATGGTTTATCTGTTCAATTAATAAGTGACGCCGCCACCCTGCGGGCCTCAGCATCGGTTTCTATATACTCGTCAAGTGTGGATTTGGCACGGAAAGGAACCCGTTCCATAGTCTCGGCTATCACGTCACTCATCTCAAGGAATCCTATCCTGTCATGAAGGAAGGCCGCCACACATACCTCATTGGCCGCATTCAATATACAGGGCATATTGCCGCCCCGCTCTATAGCCTTATAGGCCAATGCCAGATTACGGAAACGGTCGGTATCTGGCTCCTCAAACGTAAGCGTACCCAGTTTTGTAAAATCCACCCTTGGGAAATCGGCCTGCAGACGGCGCGGATATGAGAACGCATATTGTATTGGCAGGCGCATATCGGGGGCACCAAGCTGGGCCTTGACGGCACCGTCGGCAAACTGTACCATTGAATGTATGACAGACTGCGGATGTACCACCACCTGCCCATATCCCAGTTGGGATGCTTGAGTGCCTGTGCCTTGGTAACTGTCCTTAGCTGATCCTTGCCTAAAATCCTGAACGGACCTCCACTGGCAGTGAGAAGTATTTTCTCCACCGGATTCATGGTCTCTCCGCTAAGGCACTGGAAAATGGCGGAATGCTCTGAGTCAACAGGCAGGATGGGTGTCTTGTACTCAAGGGCCAAAGACGTAACCAACTCGCCGGCTACAACCATTGTCTCCTTATTGGCAAGCGCAATGACCTTGCCCGCCTTGATGGCCTCAATCGTGGGACATAAACCTGCAAAACCCACCATTGACGCCAAAACTATATCAATAGGTTCGGCCTGCACGATCTGGCTGAGAGACTCGGAACCGGCAAAAACCTTTATGGGTTGCCCTGCCAGAGCGTCACGCAGTTTAGGATAATGTGACTCATTTGCTATGACCACAGCTTCCGGTTTGAACCTTAGGGCCTGTTCAATAAGCAGGTCGACACTGTTGTTGGCTGTAAGTGCATAAACTTCATACTCTTCGGGGTGAGAAGCTATGACATCAAGCGCCTGTTTTCCTATTGAGCCTGTCGATCCTAATATCGCTATCTGTTTCACTGGAACAATATGTATTTTTCGGGATCAAGGGGCTGTCCCTGATACCAAAGTTCAAAATGCAGATGTGAACCCTGCGTTACACCGTCGGTACCACGTCCGACGAGCGCAACCACATCACCCTGCTTAACCCTGTCTCCGGTTTTCTTGAGCAGTGATTCACAATGCTTGTATATGGAAATCAATTCTCCGGGATGGACTATGCAGATAGTATATCCCATTTCGGATGTGTAAGTGGACATCAGAACCGTACCGTCCATTACAGATACTACGCTCTGATTGGGACTGGCTGCAATATCAACTCCCAAATGCTGTTCCAGAGCATTGTAGCTCTGTGATACCAGACCGGCTGTAGGACGGAATATGCTTATGGAGAATACATCGTTAACGGGTTGTGACTGGGATGTGATGTTGTAACGTTCAGCCTCTTCATACTGACGCATGAAATTCTCTTCACGTTCAGACCGTTCCATGAGCAACTCGCTGCGCACACGTGCAAGGGAGTCTATTGAATAGACCGTATCAATAGATACCGTACCGGCAATGATGTCCTGAAGATTGGTGATATACTTGTTCTGAAGCTCGAACACCTGTTCGAGAGAGTCAATTCGGAGAGCCTCATTCACAATGGCCTGTCTGACCAGATAATCCTGACGGGCAGTGCCTACCTGTTTGGGCAGACGACGGAACACTGCTATGCCGCCCCATGCACCCAGACCTGCAACTGCCAGGAAGATAACGGTCAGGATAAAATGTGATATCTTCATCCTGAATACCCTGCGCTGCTCATCCTCGTTTACCACAGTCAGTCTGTACAGATAAACGAATCTGCTGAACAGGCTCTTTCGGCCCACTTCCTTACGTTTCTGACGGATACTCTTCATATTCTACAGCTCGGCAAGTCCCTCCGGGAGATTATAATACAATGTCCGTTTCTTTCTGTCCGCTTTTGTTATCCATTCGGCATTGGCCGGAATGATTCTCTCACGGTCACCGTCGCGGACCAGAAAGAGGACGTTCGGTGTACTGTCATCTACAGCATTCACCGTTCCAAGCACACCTGCTGCGGAATCAATCACCTGCCAGTCAAGGAAAGTACTCCATGACGGGATTTCATCATCACTGTCAGCCACATAACGGAGCGGCATGTAGACGGTCAATCCCATAAAACGGCCTATCGCATCCACGGAATCATAACCTTCAAACTTGACCAGTATTGACGTGCTGCTCTTGCCCCGGATGGATTCCAGGAAGAAAGGCACCAATATGCCGTCAAGAGAACAAACCAGACAATCAATATCATCAGTCCAATCCAGTGATGCGGGTACAGATACGACCATCTCGCCGCCTACTCCGTGCGGTTTTACAATCTGACCTATCCTCTGTACCTCACCCTGTCCTATCATCTCAATCCACTCTTGTTATTCGGGCTCCCAATGCGTTAAGACGTCCGTCTATATCCTGATAACCACGGTCAATCTGACCGATATTGTCAATACGGCTGGTGCCGTTTGCGCTCATGGCTGCAATAAGCAGGGCTATACCGGCACGAATATCGGGCGATGACATACGTCTGGCCTGTAACGGGAAGTTCCGGTCATGTCCTATCACCACTACGCGGTGAGGATCACAGAGAATGACCTGAGCTCCCATGTCAATGAGGTTATCCACAAAGAACAGGCGGCTCTCAAACATTTTCTGATGAATAAGCACGCTGCCCTTGGCCTGAGTTGCAGTTACCAGCAGTACGCTCAGCAGGTCCGGGGTTAGTCCGGGCCATGGAGCATCGGCAAGAGTCATTATGGAACCGTCAATGAATGAGTCTATCTGGTAATGATCCTGCGCAGGGATAAAAATATCGTCACCTCTCTGTTCCATCCTGATGCCCAGGCGTCCGAAACTTTCGGGTATTATACCCAGATTTCCATATGATACATCCTTGATGGTTATCTCGCTGGAGGTCATGGCTGCCATTCCGATGAAACTGCCCACCTCAATCATGTCGGGCAGCACCTTATGGAAGGTTCCGTGCAGTTCTTTCACACCTGTTATTGTAAGCAGGTTGCTTCCTATGCCGTCAATCCTGGCTCCCATGCACACAAGCATCCTGCAGAGTTGCTGGACATACGGCTCACATGCGGCATTATAGATTGTGGTAACACCGTCGGCCAGGACAGCCGCCATTACTATATTGGCTGTTCCGGTTACCGAAGCCTCATCCAGCAGCATATATGTCCCTTTGAGGCGTTCGGCCGTCAGCTCATAATACCCGCGTGATTCATTGAGGGAGAAAACGGCGCCCAATGCCTGGAATCCCTTAATATGAGTGTCCACACGGCGACGGCCTATCTTGTCTCCTCCGGGTTTGCTCACAGTGGCATGTCCCAGACGGGCCAACAGCGGTCCCAACAGCATGACAGAACCTCTAAGACCTGCGCTACGGGTGACAAAGTCCATGCTACCGGCATATTCGCGGTCAATGTCGCCGGCTTTGAAAGACCATTCGCCAGGTGCATTGTTTCTGACATCGACTCCAAGTTTGGAGAGCATGTCTATAAGATTCCTGATATCAAGGATATCCGGAACATTGCTGACCGTCACCTCGTCGGAGGTAAGCAGTACGGCACAAAGAATCTGCAGGGCCTCATTCTTGGCTCCCTGCGGACATATGGTCCCTTTCAGTCTGTGACCTCCCTCGATAATGAATGACGGCATATCTGTTTCAATAACGGCGTTTGTTCTTTTTCTTTCCGTGCGGTGACTGGCGCTGCTGTAACGGAGCCTGAGCGAACGTTACGTCCAGATCACCCTCCTGCAGGCTTATCCTGCCGTGTGAGAAGTAATCAATATCGGCGGCTATACGCTCATCGCTTACCAACTCCTTGTTCCAGGTCATCAGGTCCTTTTTCATCTGCACGGCAAGCAAGCGGACCAGCTGGCTGCGTTCCGGCCCCTCAGGCATATCCACAGCAACCTTAATCAATGAAGGTACTATATGACCGTAATGACGGTAACGTATGTCACCGGCCGGATAGTTGATATGATCCGGTTTCTGCTGTGTCTTTTCCAGGCGTGTTATCTCACACGGATAGTCTATATCAAGCTTGTAGTCCGACATGAATGCCAGATGGTCCCACAGTTTACCCTGAAAATCGGGTACGTCACGCAGCGTGGGGAACATACTGCCCATTATGTTTATGATGGCGTTGGCGCAACGCTGACGCTCAGCGCGGTCAGGAATCGTCACTGCATACTCAACCATCTCCTGTACGGCGCGGCCGTACTCGGGCATCGGCATTTTCTCTCGTTGGGTATTATAGTTCATCAAACCAGTTTTTTAGGTTTAACAGCAATGAAATCTTTCAGATAGTATGGCTCAAAATAGGCCACGTCACGGAATTCCTCCTTATTGAAAGCCTGCTCGGCCAGCGGGAACATCCAGCGTGCCTCAGGGTTGATGTCATCCAGGAAATGAGCGTTGGGATGATTTATGGTCTCACGGCACTTGGCGGCGCCGTTACCCATGAACCATACGGGATGCTTATCCAGGTACTCCAGATACGTATCCGGGGTTACTATATCGGCACGAATCTCACGGACCTCATTGAGTGCACGGTCATAGATGGCGCTGTATACCTCCATTCGGCGGGCATCAATCATTGGACAGAGCAGGGCATCATCGGGCAGCTCCAATGACAGCAGAGGTTGAACGCAGAGCAATTTGAGCGTGGAGACCGAAATCAGTTTTATTCCACGGCCGTAGCATACGCCCTTAGCCATAGATACGCCTATACGCAAACCTGTATATGAACCCGGCCCCTCACTCACGGCAACAGCATCCAGTTTAAGCCCACGGCTGTCAACAAGAGCCAATGCCTCGTCAAGAATTACACCCAGTGAGACTGCATTGTTGTGTCCCTCGCGGTCAGCCTTGTCAAATACAAGCTGTCCCTCGTCACTCACCGCGACCGAACATCCGTCGGTTGCTGATTCTATGTGCAGAATTACACTCATATCCTTATTAACTTGCAAATATAAGGATATTTTTCCAAAGGAAAGGGCCGTGTCGGGTCCTAAATTCGACCCCGGCACAGCCCTTTAAACTGTTTTAAGACTATACTGTGGTTTTATTTGCCAAAGTAGCGTTTGTAGAGAGCCTCGAATCCCTTGCCGTGACGGGCCTCATCCTTGGCCATCTCATGAACTGTGTCATGAATGGCATCCCAGTTCTGGGCCTTGGCGGTCTTGGCTATTGCCAGCTTGCCCTCGCATGCTCCGTGCTCGGCTTTCATACGTTTCTCAAGATTGGTCTTGGTGTCCCATACAACCTCACCCAGAAGCTCGGCAAACTTGGCGGCATGCTCGGCCTCCTCAAAAGCATAGCGCTTGAATGCCTCGGCCACCTCGGGGTATCCCTCGCGGTCGGCCTGGCGACTCATCGCAAGATACATTCCCACCTCACTGCATTCGCCGTTAAACTGCATCCGCAGGTCATTCACCATCTCGGTCGATCCAACCTGACCGTCACCAAGAATATGCTCGCAGGCAAACTGCAGGGACTCTCCGTTCTCTACAACCTCCTTGAATTTCTCTCTGGGTGCTTTACACTGTGGGCAGCGCTCGGGTGCCTCGTCTCCTTCATGTACGTATCCGCATACTGTGCAGATGAATTTCTTTTTCATAATCCTTGTTATGTTAATTGGTTTGTTAATGGTCGGATTGCGAATATATGATAATTTGGGGGAATTCACTAATTTTGCACTCAAATTTATTTTTGATATGATTCAGTCAATGACAGGCTACGGCAAAGCTACCGCCGAGACCGGAAGCCGTAAGGTAATAGTTGAAATCAAGTCACTCAACAGTAAGGCAATGGATATATCGGCCAAGATTATCCCCGCCTATAGAGACAAGGAGCTTGACATACGCTCACGCATAACCGCTGCACTGGAGCGCGGAAAGGTGGATTTTGCCCTATATATTGATGCTGCCGGCCAGACAGGGGCTCAGACAATCAATGCTGCCGTATTCAACAGTTACCTGCAGCAGATTGAATCCCTTGCCCTTAAGACTGAGTACAGGGTTCCGGATGATATAATATCCACCGTACTGCGTATGCCCGAGGTACTGAGCAGCAACCAGCAGGAAGAGGTTAGCGAAGAGGAGTGGCAGGCTGTTTCAAAGGCCGTTGACCAAGCCATACAGGCTCTGGTTGACTACCGCAAGGTTGAGGGTGCGGCTCTGGAAAAGAAGTTCCGCGAGAAGATCACCAACATTTCGGCTCTGCTGGCATCGGTAGAGCCATACGAAAAGGAGCGTGTAAACAAGATCAAGGAGCGCATGCGTGCGTCCATGCTTGACGCCGTAGGCAAGAACTATGATGAGAACCGTTTTGAACAGGAAATGATTTTCTATATCGAGAAACTGGACATCAGTGAGGAGAAGCAGCGTCTGTCAAACCACCTGGACTACTTCATAAAGACTCTTGAGGAGGGTCACGGACAGGGCAAGAAGCTTGGTTTCATTGCACAGGAGATGGGCCGTGAGATCAACACTTTAGGCAGCAAGAGCAACCAGGCCGAAATGCAGAACATAGTGGTCCGCATGAAGGATGAACTGGAACAGATAAAGGAACAGGTACTCAATGTAATGTAACAGTGTATGCGCGGAAAATGTCTTATATTCTCTGCCCCTTCGGGCTCAGGCAAGTCTACTATTGTCCAGTGGCTTCTTCAGCATCCTGAGCTCAAGATGGTCTTTTCCATATCGGCCACCAGCCGTGCCCCGCGTGGTACCGAACAGAATGGTGTGGAGTATTTTTTCCTTACAACCGACGAGTTCCGTACCCGCATTTCAAAGGGTGATTTCCTGGAGTACGAAGAGGTTTATCCGGGCTGCTTTTACGGTACCCTTAAGGAGCAGGTTGAGAAACGTTTGAATGAGGGCATGAACGTAGTGTTTGACGTTGACGTGGTAGGCGGCTGCAATATAAAACAGCACTACGGAGATGAGGCATTATCCATGTTCATACAGCCCCCGTCAGTAGAGGAACTGGAGCGCCGCCTACGCCTGCGCAGAACCGACAGCGATGAAATGATAGCCAAACGTGTGGCCAAGGCCAGTTACGAACTCACATTTGCACCCAAGTTTGACGTGGTAATTGTGAACGACAAACTTGAGGAGGCTCAGCAGAAAGCACTCTCCACCATCAAGTCTTTCCTTAATGTCTGAGCCCGCCAGGACAGCACTGTTCGGGGGCACTTTCAATCCCCTTCACAATGGTCATCTGGCCATTGCACGGAGCGTTCTGGAACAGGGTCTGGCCGATGAAGTCTGGATACTCATCACCCCATGTAATCCCTGGAAAAAGAATCAGGAACTACTGGATGACCGTCTGCGCTACGATATGGTATCGGATGCGGTCAGGGACATAGATGGGATTTATGCATCGGACTATGAGTTCCAACTCCCCAAGCCCTCATATACGGCCGATACTCTGCGTCACATAAGCGCCGATTACCCCGACCGCGAGTTCATACTTACCGTAGGAGCCGACAACTGGGTTAAGTTCCACAACTGGAGAGAGGCCGATTTCATTCTGGGAAACTACCCCATAATAGTCTATCCCCGCCAGGGTTATCCTATAGAGAATGTATCCGGAAATGTAACTCTGCTGGATTGTCCCCTGATGAACATTTCATCCACCCAAATCCGTCAGATGGTCCGCGACGGAGCCCCCATAAACAAGTTTGTCCCCGCATCAACAGCCAGGACAATCTTAGAAAAAAAACTCTATACAAATATCTGATAAGGCCCGCTAAGCGAGCGAAAACTTGAAGGGTATAGTCTCTGATACTCCAGACCTTTCCAGTTGCAGTAGCCGAACTATCCCCTTTGGGGACCATCAGTGAAGTGGCGTAAGCGTAGGGGCTTGGAGGATCCCGTTAAGAACGGCGCTTCGTTCAACGACCGTTAAGTCCCGTAGGGAATTAAAAGGGAGGCGTTCGCCGTTTAGGGTCCGGAGAGTTCCGGAGTAGCCACGGAACGTTGTGTCCCCAAAGGGGATAGTACGGCGGTGCGTAGTATCAGAGACTATACCCTTCAAGTTTTCCCTAAATCCTCTCGATAAGAGCAACGGCGTGAGCGGAAATACCCTCTTCACGGCCGGTAAAACCGAGTTTCTCGGTAGTGGTGGCTTTGATTGAGAGACGGTCGGGGTTGATGTCCATTACCTGAGCCATGACCTGTTGCATCTGCGGGATATGGGGATTGAGTTTGGGGCGCTCGGCACAGACGGTGGCATCTATGTTTACCACCTGCCATCCTTTTGAGGCCAGAAGGTCAACAGTACGCTTAAGCAGGATCTTACTGTCAATATCCTTGTACTGCATGTCGTTGTCAGGAAAATTGTACCCTATATCACGGAGGGTTGCCGCCCCAAGAAGGGCATCACAGATAGCGTGAATAAGGACATCTGCATCAGAGTGCCCCAGCAGACCAAGAGTATGCTCAATCTTTATACCGCCTATCCAAAGGTCACGTCCATCTACAAGACGGTGCACATCAAATCCGTATCCTACACGAATGTCTGTCATCTTCCGAAAATCTGTTTGATGCCGTCCATCTCAAACGACAGGGTAAAACGTAAAGTCTGGTCAAGAGGATTGCTCTGGGCGGTAGATATCAGGTATGCAGCATCAAGCGAAAATACATTCATGCGGAAGCCGGCACCTACTGTATAGTATTTACGATTACCCTTGTATTCGTTCTCATAATGATAACCGCCACGCAGGAAAAACTGGTCATTGTAATTATACTCGGCACCTACACCCCAGTATATCTCACGTAACTCCTCCCTGAAGCCTCCGGGAGCGTCACTGAAAGACTTGAACATGCCGGCAATAGGCGACATCTCGTTATATCCGGTGCCGGCCACCCACTGCGCATATTCGGATGTGAGTTCTTGGATTATCTCCGTATCGGTTGCATCCTCCTCGGGATAAACCTCCTCCATAAACTGACTGAATGTTGGCTTGGTGGGTACCATCAGTTTGTTTGCATCGGCACTGATGGAGAACGAGTTATACTCATCTATCGGCACCGATACCGATATACCTAAACGCAGGTTGGTAGGTATGAACTCATTGGTCTGACCTCCATCATATGATATCTTGCTGCCAATGTTGGATGCGTTTAGTCCCAGACCTAACAGACAGTCCCTGCGTCCAATGCCGATATAGTTGTTATAGAACATTGAGATATCGGCCGAAAACGCCTTACCAGGAAAAAGGTCATCGTCATAGTTATACTGAAGATCCGAATAGATGAAACGCATACCTACCGCAGCCGAGAAGTTCTCGGACAGCTTGCGTGAATAATCAAAATCGAGGGCCATCTCATAAGGATGGATTACGATATTGGTCACATCACCGCCCGATCCGTTCATCACAAACACATCACCCAACGAGAAATAGGTAAGTGATCCGCTCAGGGCCGAGTAATCGTCAAGCTTGTAGAATCCGGTCAGGTTGGCCAGGTCAATATCGCTCACCAGCTTGCGCAACCAAGGCGTGTAGCATAGCGATACACCGGCCTGACTGCTGGTGAAAGGATACTTTGAGGGATTCCAATACTGGCTGTTGTTGTCCAGATAAGGATCTGTTGCACACCCCACATCACCCATGGCTCCGGCTCTGGAATCAGGAGCGATGGAAAGGGATGTAACACCGGTATATACAGGGTTGAACTGAAGCACATCCTTCTCACTCTTTTGCGAAAATGCATTTTGAGCAGCCAGAACCAGCCCCAGCAACAGAATTAACGGTTTCTTATTATTGCGATTCATCATATAATAAACTCAAAAGGATAGCTTTTATTGTATCAGGGCCCGACAATGACCAATTTGCAGGATGCACTGCCCGATCCCTGGCCGGATGAGACTGTAGCCCTTACAAAATAGAGTCCGGGCTGCATTCTTTGTCCCGACGAGCTGTGTAAGTTCCAGGTTATGGTTGTCACGCCCGATGCCGACGAATCAGCGGTTGTTCCCACCCACTGGGAGGTGCCGTCTGAACTGAATACCTGGACAGAGACCTTGGTACCCTGACCCGGACGGTCATGTGTTATTACAAACGTAGTGCTCTCTCGCGCCGGGCTATCGGTAACATCTACCGAGAATTCAGGCTTAAGGTCATTGACCACCTTGAATCCAAGATATACCGTCTTGGAATTGTTCATAACATCCCATGCGCGCAACATGAGCGTGTGTTTACCTTCCGGCAGCTCTGGAATGCTGAATGTCACAATACCTTTTGTATAATCACCCGCATACTGCCGGAAATTGCCGTTAAGGACCCATGTCCAATCCGGATTGTTGTCAATTACGAGCAGTATATCATGACCTATTCCGTTGCCCGATGTATTCAGGCCGGACTCATCATGCAATTCAACCACCAGCATTGGGGTTGAATTGACGCTTGCGCCATATTGGAAGGACGGCTTATTCAGATACAGTCTTATATCCGGACCGATACTGTCAACGGCCATCCCTTGAGCCGTACCGCCAACCGTAAAGTTCTCATAGTAGCCATTGGCCGATTCCGACCCGTTGTTGCTCAGGGCATAGAGTGACAGTCGGCCTTGATCGCCGGAATAGTTTATATCCAGCGGAACAGGGAATGTAAAGCAGAACTCGCCGTTCCTGACAGAATCAGTCGCAGAGTGCAGTATTCGGTCCCTGTAACGGAATTCAAACGGTTCATCAGCTGTATTCAGATTGTTAAAACAGGTAATTATACGTTCACTGTCAAAGACAGTACTGCTAAGTTCGCCGTTGAAATCCGTGGCTTTGACCCCTGCGCGCTCTATATGACCGCGTACGGTTATTACCGATCCGGCACTGGCCTGAGCCATTGCCGTATCAGGCATACCGGCAAACGAGTCAACGACAGCTGTAAGTTGAGGTAACGACAGCTTAAGGGCGGGATCTCCCAACAGAACATAATGTATCTTGTTGAGTGTCATATCAGTCTCACCCTCACCAGCTGTGACAAGTTCATTCTTGGCAAGCCGCAACGCATCTCCCACAGCATATCTGCGGCCGTTTGAATCATTTGCCAGGACATACTTTGAGAAACTGCGGTTAATGGTCTTGTTGAGGCTTGCATAAACCGTCCTCGTAGTAGAAAGCAGACCTATTGCACCGCCTTTGCGGTTGCAGATAAGGTTCATGCCGAAACTCTCAACAGGCGAATCAAACGGTGCGATATCACATGATGCAGTAATCCAGAATGGCAGGCGGGGAGTGTTCAGTGCACTCATGTCGGCTTTATTCAAAACCAGTTCATGCGACAGGACCTCTGTACTGCCATGACCGGAATAATTCACTATGAGAGCGCCCTCGTCAAGCTGTTTCAACAGGAGTTTCCGGACAGCAGGATATCCGTTGTTTGAAGGGGTCACCTCCATCCTGTAGGCATCCCAATATACCTTCTGCACATCAACGGCACGATAAAGGCTCCCATACAGACCTGCTATTTCATCGGCATCCGACATGTGCGTGTTATTATCACCGTCATCACCAAGTACCATTATCCTGTTGCACCATGATCCGGTATTCCGGCCTGACATGTAATCTGTAATCTTATCTACAGCGTAAGCCGCTTCTGTCGCGGTAATTACAGGCAGACGTCCCACACCGATATCAACCTTTTCCGTTACAGGACTGGCACCCTCGGAATCATCAAGAAGGCCGAAATAGTCCTCCATCACATATGAGTCGGTATGACTGGTTGAGTTGTATGATTCATAGCACAGAAGGTAATCATCCGGGTTAGCGGAAGACCAATCAGGAACATGCATACGGTTATCCCATGCTCCTCCACCCATAAGCAGAAGATATCGTGGCGATATGCCGTTGTTCCCCCTGTCATACAGCATCTTCATGAAACGGCGCAGTGCGGTAGCATCGGGAGTACCCGATGAGAATTCGTTATAAACCATATCTGCTCTGACTACTGCCACTTTCAGACTGTCAAATGCCCTATGGACCGCAGCCAGACGCTCAGCCTGAGCCTGAAGCTTTCCTGAAGCAGGCACTACAATCACCATATCCACCGAATCTGTTCCGTGAAGGTTCTGGTTCTTAACCTCACCTACAACTTCAGGCTCCGGGAAAACGCCTTTGGGATTAACCGCCACAAGCCGGTCCGAAGAGCTGAAATCAGCACCGAGAGTCACAGTATTGCCGTCATTCCATACGGAAGGAACAATATATGCAGAACCGTCATCCTTAAGGCACCATACCATCACATCGGCATTTGAGTCCTTAATGATGAAGCTGGTTCCCTTAACATCACACCCGGTACGGAAAACTGTCGAAGAACCATACAAGGCAAGTTTACGTTTATAATTAAGACGGATATAGTCAAGATGTGCATCGGTTCCCGCAGGAGCGTTGTGTACAATCCTGATTTGAGTTTCATCCCCAAACCGGCCTTTACTAAGTATTCTGCCCTCCTTGACAACAGCCACCTCCTGATCCTTGTTTGAGCCTATATGGAGACTGCCCGACTCTGTACCGTTTACATATACGGTTAGCCTTGAAGACTCATCGGATGATGCCGAGAAAGCGATATCCATCATCACGCTGTCGGCATATATCCCTGGTATGCTGAATTTATAGGTGCGTCCGCTACCTACTGAGTAGTTATACTTCTCAAACAGGCGCCGTCCTGACCTGTACCAGCTGAACTCATCCGGATCATAGACTGAAAAATCGGGATACATATCCACAGGAACACCGGGAACAGTATCAGCCCGCAAAGTATCAAACCTGGCTCTGGGGCCTTTGGCCATGTCTGTCAGGAAATAATAACCGTAATCCGAATATGTGTTGACATTATGGACAAAACCTCTGTCTGTGCGTTCCCATGCAACCGGTCCCTTGGCATAGAACAGAAGATTGTCGCCTTCCTGCCAGACGGCCTGCTCCGGAAGATCATCGGGCAGATACTGCAATTCTGTTTCGGGCAGGACTGCACCACCATAGCCGAAAACGCGCACAGCCGACGGATCCTTGAATCCCATGGAACGCAACGACTTGGTTGTCAATTTATGAACACCTGATTCCGAAACCTTTATCTTGACCCATTTCCCGCTCGCGAGCACGGATGTACGGGTATAGACGGAGTCAGCCGGAACTGCATCCCGTGTCTTATGCACAGCAGGAATGGCCCTTATTACTGACTTGTATGAATTTATCGCATAAATTGAGCCGTCCCGTCTTACCAATGGCATAAAACCGGCATTGAATGTGGCACTGCCCCGGCTCACTCCTATCGATGAGTATATCTCCGGCCATTCGGGAACTTCGTCCGGCTGTATGCCCCACCTGCCCAAAGTAGGCGAATCGATTCTGACAAGTTCGGGATATTCAATCTCTGCCGTATATATTGAATCTTGCCATCTACCCTCCAACGGCATGCCGAAACTGCTCCATGGACGTACCGAATCCGTGACAGCCAGTCTCCAGCCGGATTCAGTAAAACTTGCCCGCTGTGCCCGAATGGATGTACATACGCACAGCAACAAGACCAGAAAGGCAAACGGTTTTCTCAAAACAGTATCTATCTTACGTGAAAATCCAAAACATTCTCTCCTTCCAGGAAACCCTGCAGATGTTGCCCAACGCTTACCGGCCCCACTCCAACGGGAGTTCCGGTAAATATCAGGTCTCCGGTCTTGAGCGTACAGAAACCGCTGACATATTCTATTATCCGTGCAACCGGAAAAATCATGTCGGCAGTATATCCCTCCTGAACCGTATTCCCGTCTATATCCAGACGGAAATGCAAATCCTGCAGATTACCTGCTTTTTCCTTAGGAATCCACTCACCAACCACAGCCGACTGGTCAAATCCCTTGCATAACTCCCACGGCAGTCCTCTCTTACGGAAATCATTCTGCATATCCCGTGCCGTAAAGTCAATACCCAGTGTCACAGCGTCGATATACCTGTCGGCAAACCGGGCGCTGATGCTCTTGCCCAGACGGTTTATCCTTACCACAAGTTCCGTCTCATAGTCAACCCGGCCAAGATGGTCCGGCAGAAAAAAGGGACGGCGGTTCCTGAGGATTGAAGAGTCTGGTTTCATGAATATGACCGGACTCTCCGGCTTTAATAACGTTTCTCCCAATTCTTTATTGTGCCTGGAATAGTTCATTCCCACGCAGATGATTTTCATTTTTAGGCTTCTGATTGAGTTATGATGCAAAGATAGTATATTTGTCTCCGTTATGGGAAAGAATAACAATAACGATTGGAAGGACAGGCTTGGAGTCATGTACTCCACCAATCCTGATTTCAAATATGAGACCGATGAGGAACCTGAGCAGGAGTTACTGCCTCCACAGCAGCAGAAACTGCGCCTGCGTATAGAAAAAAACGGTCGCGGCGGTAAAACCGTTACAGTCATCAGCGGATTCATCGGCCCACAGACCGATATGGACACGCTGGCCCGTACCCTGAAGACATTCTGCGGCTGCGGCGGATCTGCCAAGGACGGTGAAATAATCATCCAGGGTGATTTCCGCGACAAGCTCAAAGCAAAACTTATTCAGTTGGGCTACACCGGTACTAAATGACAAAAAGTTCTGCCCCCTGTCAAACTGAAAATCACTAAAAATCGGTATTGCCTGCCTGCTTATTCTAAAAGACCTTTGCACTGTCAAAAATCAAGGCAATGCAAAGATTTGTTATAATCCTTTCTGTACTATCTATACTGTCTGCCACACCGGTTATGGCACAGGAAAGCAAACCTCAGTCACCCCTTACTGTCGGAGGTTACGGCGAGGTTTCCATAAGCAGGAATTTTTACAGCGACAACGTCTACCGATACTCAAATCCCACCAAATATAAGGATGACCCCAGTCACGGAAGGTTTGACATTCCGCATGCCGTTTTCTATATAGGTTATGATTTCGGAAACGGATGGTCCGTTCAGAGCGAGATTGAATTCGAGCACACCGGCTCCGGAAGTGCCGTAGAAAAAGAGTTTACGGAAGCCGGAGAGTGGGAACAGGAAATCGAAAAAGGCGGCGAAGTGGCGCTTGAACAATTCTGGATGCAGAAATCATTCATGCCTCAGTTCAATCTCAGAATCGGCCATATGGTAGTACCTGTAGGTGCTCTCAACAACGCCCATGAGCCTCTGAATTTCTTTACTGTCTACAGACCCGAAGGTGAGTCCACCATACTGCCTTCAACATGGCATGATACCGGCATAAGCATTCTGGGAGATCTGGGAGAATGGAGTTATGAGTTCCAGATGATTGCAGGTCTGGACGCATTCATGTTCAACCGTGACAACTTCATTAAATATGGCGCAGCATCACCTTATGAGTTCAAGGTGGCCAACAACTACGGTTTTGCAGCCAGGATTGACAACCGTTCCATAAAGAACCTGAGTCTTAGCCTGAGCGGATACTACGGCAACAGCATGCACAACTCGTTCCCCAACGATATGAAAGACACCCGATACAAGGATGTAAAAGGTAGCACTATAATAGGTTGCTTTGATTTCAGTTACAAATCCGACAATCTGATAATTCGCGGCAATGCCGACTACGGTTTTGTATCGGATGCCGTAACCATCAGTACAGTAAAGCGTAACATGACATCAAACAATGCCCCCTACAAGAAGACTCCGGTAGGAAAAGCTGCCGTAACTTACGGAGCTGAAGCCGGTTATGACATTCTGGGTAAGGCCGATGAAAAGTTGTTCGTGTTTGGCCGTTACGAATACTATGACCCTTATATCCCCGCTGCAGACCAGCAGGATTACACTTTTACCGATGTACACCGCATTGCAGCCGGAATCAACTGGCTTCCGATTCCGCAGATTGCAGTCAAGGCCGAGTTCTCGGAGCGTTTCCGCGATAGCCGTTACAACGATGAGCCATCGGTTTCAATAGGTATAGCATACATGGGATTTTTCAAATAAAAACATAACGTAATATGAAGAACAGATTCATTTTGGGAATGGCAGTAGCTGCTATAGCACTCTCTGCCTGTGACGATTCAAAGAAAGAGGAGAATTCATCATCATTTGAGAACGACATCAAGGCTGCCGTTGAGCAGTACGTTCCCGGAGTTGTTTACTCAACATACAATGACCTGGCCGCAGAGTCGGCACAGCTGTATGACCTTCTGGCCGCAGCTGCCGATAAGGGTGTAGAAGATCTCACCCAGGCCGATATTGACGCCATCTGCCAGAAATTCCTCCAGGCCCGCCAGTCATGGGAGGAGTCCGAGGCATTCCTCTACGGTGCCGCCACCGATTTCGGAATTGATCCGCACATTGACACATGGCCTCTTGACGTAGAGGCTCTGGCCACCGCTTTGAGCAACGCCGAGCAGGTTGCAGCCCTTGAAGGTGAGGACGGAATAGCATACGCATCGGCCAAACTGGGTGCCGAGCTGCTGGGATTCCACGGTATCGAGTTCATCCTGTTCCGCGACGGACAGAACCGCACCGTAAGTGCCCTGCAGAGAAATGAGGACCACGAGGCATTCAGCGGCAAGACCGTTACCGGCGCACAGGAACTTCTCTATGCAGCAGCAGTGGCAGGCGACCTGCGTGACAACTGCTACCGTCTGAGCGTTTCATGGAACCCCGATGCACCCCAGGCCTGGCAGGAGCGTTGTGAGGAACTGGAGGTTCCCGTTACACTGTCAGGTTCCGATAAGACATACGGCGAGAACATGCTTGGAGCAGCCCAGGCCGGCAGCACCTACGCCACATGGCAGGAGACAGCATCATCAATATTGGTAGCCGGATGCTCAAACATATGCAACGAGGTTGCCAACGTAAAGATGGGTAACGCCCACAGCGGTGAGGATATCAACTATATAGAGTCACCATACAGCAAGAAATCATTCCAGGATTTCATAGACAACATACTGAGCATCCAGTATTCACTCTACGGAAAGGCAGGAGCCGCTGCACCTGAAAGCAAGTCACTCATCAACATACTCAAGAATTACAAGTATGACGGAGCCGAAGCACTACAGACCAAGCTCAATGAATCCGTAAATGCACTGAAGGAGTGCCAGAAGAAAGGTGCATTCGTAGATATCTATCGCGACAATGCCGTTCAGGATGCAATGGATGTCATAAACGAACTTGATGAAGAACTTAACAAAGCCGCACAGTGGATTGTTAAACAATAACTGATATGAACATAAAAGGATTAAGTACAGCCCTTGTTCTTGGGTTGACCGTTGCCGTCGGATGCACCGACGGCAATAACGGTATTAAAGAGAACGTGAATACCCGTGAGCCCGACGCCAGATACGTGGGCCAGGCAGTAGGTAATTTCAGTGCAGCCGAGTGGTATCCGGGCGGAGAACTGGGAACCACTGACAATGTCACTGCAGGATGCTATGAAGATGAGACACCTGCTGTAACAGCCCAGGGACTCAGCATGGCATTCAACCTGGGTGAAGCCGCATTTGAGCGCAAGTACACTATCTCCACAGCCCCGTTCAAGGGACTCGGACCGGCCTATCTGCGTTCATCTTGTCTGGATTGCCATCCCGGCTACGGCCACGGCAAGCGCCAGAGCGAGTACCGCGCCACATTCGGCAACGGTTATCTGCTTGTAATCTATCATCCCGTTGACGGACAGAACAGCGACGACGGTCCATACGTAGCCGAAGTCACCGGAATGCCCCAGACAAAAGCCACCTACCCCTTCCTGCCCCCTATTGAAGAGGAGAAGATAGATATACAGTGGCTCCCCGTAACCGAGATGGAGAGCGGCCTGCCCATGAAATTCACTCCCTACCAGACCGGTGCAGTAGCTTTCCGTCTGGAATCGACCATAGGAATAATAGGATCAGGCCTGCTGGATGCCATACCGCAGGACAGCATTCGTGAGCAGTACCGCCGCGAGGCCCGTTTTGTTGAACTCAACCCCGCATTCTGGGATAAGGAGGCAAATGATTTCGCTCCGTCGGCATGGTACACCCTGGCCGACGGACAGTTTGCCGACGGTACCCCCGCACCAGCCGGCACCAAGATGGTAAAGCGTTTTACATACGCTATGACCCGTGCTTCACTCCAGGATGGAGCAGGCGCCAACGCAATCTGGAACATCACCAATGTAAGCCGCAGCGACCGCCCCAAACTCTACACCACAACAGCCTGGGCAACCGCCATGTCAGAGAATCCCGATGTGATAGCAGCCATCAAGGCCGATCCCACATCGCCCTACTATGCCGACGGGACTGATGAGGGTATCCGTGACGCGGTTCTGCACCTGCTTGACCCGGGAACCAACCAGTTTGACAACCAATGGCATAACTTCACCGCCGATATGAGCGATGAGCAGTATTACAATTTCATGGTTTGGCATCGTGGACTCTCCATCCCGCGTGCCCGAAACCTGAACCGCGAAGAGGTGCAATTGGGCAAGGAGGTGTTCAACCGCATAGGCTGCGCCACCTGCCACCGTCCCTCATGGCAGACTACCGATGACAATCACTGGAAACCGGCAGTACTTGCCGACAGGGAACTGCCCCGTTATCAGGATCAGACCATCTGGCCATACACTGACATGATACATCATCGTCTGTACATGAAAAACGGCATACACGGCAGTTGGTGCCGTACCACCCCGCTCTGGGGACGCGGTCTGTCACTGACAAATACCGGAGCCGATGACCGCCTGCATGACTGCCGTGCCCGTAACGTTATAGAGGCCATCATGTGGCACGGTTACAGCAAGGAAAGCGAAGCTTATCCGGCCACCGCAAAGTTCTACAATCTGACAAAAGAAGAGCGTGACGCAGTTGTGGAATTCATTAATTCCATATAATTTAGCAATCAAGTTCTTACAACATCATGCATGAAAAGGGAGAAACTATTTAAATATATGTCATTCGGTACAGCAGCAGTTATCATAATCATGATGGCTGCCGCTACCGTTATTGAGAAACTTTACAGCACAGATCAGGCATTCCGAACAGTCTATCACGACCCGGTATTCATAGCACTCTGGGCTGTGTCAGCCGTATCGGGCGTTATTTACCTGATAAAGCGCAAGACCATAAGGAAACCGGCCGTTTTCTTCCTTCACATTGCTCTGGTTCTTATTCTTGCAGGTGCCCTATTGACTATGCTCACCGGCAAACAGGGGCGTATATATCTCAAACGTGGAGTGACTATGTCCGAATGGGGTACCCATGAAGGTTTCCGTCAGCAACTCCCTTTCAGCCTTACTCTTGAAGAGTTCAGGATTGAGTACTATGACGGTTCCCGCGCCCCATCGGATTACAGCAGCACGGTCCTGCTTGATGATAATGAAGCCGGAGTCCATACAACCCATACAATCTCCATGAACAACATTCTTAAATATCGCGGTTACCGTTTCTATCAGTCCAGTTATGACGAGGACGGCCAGGGCAGCCTGCTCTCCGTAAGCCACGACCCATGGGGAGTAAGCCTGACATATACAGGCTATATACTGTTGCTCATCTCAATGATAGGTTTCTTCTTCCAGAGGAATTCCGGATTCCGCACCGCATTGGGGAATCTTAGGAAACAGGTACCCGTCATAGTCATAATGCTGTTTGCTGGTACGGGTACCGCAAGGGCTGCCGGTACAGACTATGACCTTCCGGTTTTGCCAGACACCATATCCGCTCGCTTTGACCAACTGCATATCTATTACAACGACCGTGTCGCCCCACTCCGAACTATGACACGTGACTTCAGCCTTAAGGCATACGGTAAGAACGGCTATCAGGGATACACCTCCACCCAGGTGGTAACAGGTTGGCTCTTCTGGTATGATTGGTGGAACGTGGTCCCATTCAAGCTCAAAAGCAAGGACTGCGGAACCAGTGTTGAGACTGAGAAAGAGTCCATACGCATGCAGGCCGCTTCAGGGAAGGCTTTCAGGATATTTCCTCTAAGGATTGATCCACACACCGGATTAGCCGTTCAGCAGGGAGGGCAGGTTGAATGGTTCTCCCCCAACGATCCGTTACCTGAAGAACTCGATTATAACACATGGGTATTCATACGCCGATCAATTGACCTGATGCATGACGAAATCAGGAATGAGAACTGGAATGAGGTCAGCCTGATTGCAGACAAGATTGTAAAATACCAGCATAAGGTTGCCGGTGATGTACTTCCCTCAGAAAGCCATTTCAAGGCAGAGATGCTATACAACAGCATTTCAAGACCCATGATTCCGTTCATGGCATCCATAACACTGGGAATGATACTCTTTGTGATAACCGGTATCTTGATGGGACGGGGACTAAAGACGCCGGCATGGCTTAGCACATCGCTCCTGATGATATCAATAGCGTTGCTGGCATACCTGACTCTTGTCCTGGGACTACGCTGGTTTATATCCGGCCACGCTCCCTTTGCCGGCAGCTACTCGGTCATGATGCTCATGGCATGGATAGTTTCCATTGCCATGATAGTTTTCTACCGAAGTATCCCCATCATCCAGCCCATAGGTTTCATCCTGGCCGGATTCACAATGCTGGTTGCGTCACTTGCCAGCTCAAATCCGCAAGTGACACACCTAATGCCGGTCTTACAGTCTCCGCTTCTAAGCATCCATGTATTATGCATGATGGTCTCTTATACGCTATTCGGACTGGTGGCACTCATTGGTATCATGGGATTGCTTATGCCCGCGAATTCATCGGCCATGTTGCGTAACGTAAGTCTGGTGATACTCTATCCTGCGGTTTTTATCCTGACCACGGGAACGTTTATCGGAGCCGTTTGGGCAAATATATCATGGGGCAACTACTGGAGTTGGGACCCTAAGGAGACATGGGCGCTCATAACCCTGCTCATCTATGCTGCCATGCTTCACAGCAGCACGATGTCCGGATTCAGCCGTCCGCGTTTCTTTCATATCTACTCGATCGGAGCTTTCATAGCTGTCCTGATAACATACTTCGGGGTCAACCTGATTCTGGGAGGTATGCACGCCTACGCCTAAATACTGCGCATTAGGAACATGCCCTAATGCGCAGTATTTGCACTCTATACTTACTTTTGGGTATCACTGCGTATACTCAAAACTTGTATTTTTGCAGTCAGGATACTCAATAATAGTGACCGATGAAAACAGAATACACCCATCAGGACAAGATGAGGGATCTTATTGATGACAACAATCTGATCCTTCTGGTATTGAGTCGTTTTGGAATACACTTCGGGTTCGGAGACAGCACCATAGGCGAGGTTTGTCAGGATAATAACGTTAACTGCTCCACATTTCTCGCGGTGGCCAATCTGATTGCAGGAAAGAATTTTACCGGTTATTGCGTTTCACTTCCAGCGCTGATGGATTATCTTAAGCGTGCTCACACCTATTTCAGTGATTTCATCCTGCCAGGCATACGCCGCAAGCTTATTGAGGCGCTCAACTGCAATGACGTTAACGATGTGGCATTCCTGATTCTTAAGTTCTATGATGACTACACCGTAGAGATCCAGAATCACATGAAACATGAGAATGATGTAGTATTCACTTATGTGGAGAAATTGCTGCGCAACCAGCCTACAGGCAGGTTCAATATTGATAAATATTCAGTATCACATGATAACGGATCACAGAAACTTAAGGAGTTGAAGGATATTGTCATTCGCCATTACCGCCAGCCCAACAATGACCAGCTGAACTCTGCTCTATACGATATAATAAACTGTGAAAATGACCTTATATCACACAGTGAAATAGAGGAGCGTCTGTTTGTTCCTGCTGTCAAGAAGCTTGAAAAAGCAATGTTGAACGATAGTGAGCCCGCTAACAGCAAGGTTCAGGAATACTCTGCCGGATCAATAGCTATACTTAGCGACCGTGAAAAAGATATAATCAGGTGCGTAGCCCGCGGTATGTCAAACAAGGAGATTGCCGATAAATTGTTCCTTTCAATACACACAGTTACAACTCACCGCCGGAACATCACAGCCAAACTGCAAATCCATTCTCCTGCCGGCCTGACCATTTATGCAATAATGAATAATCTGGTTGATATATCAGATATAAAGTTACAATGAAAGAGAGGCTCCCTATTAAAGGAAGCCTCTCTTTCATTATAGAGAAATCTTGAAATATTTTATTCAGACTTCAAAGCGGTCCCGGAGGGCCGCCCGTTTACGGAGTAAACTAAAATAAGGATAGGTTTACCTAAAATCCGGATTTATTCGGATTTCAAGGTGAATCTGCGGAAGGCAGTTACGGTGAGGTCCTTATCCAGAGCCTTCAGGTACTCGGCAACGGTTTTCTTCTCGTCAACGATGTACTTCTGGTTCAGGAGGCAGCTCTCATCGTAGAACTTCTTCATACGACCCTCAGCAATGCGCTCGATCATGTTTTCGGGCTTGCCCTCCTCGCGAGCCTTATCGGCAGCGATCTCCTTCTCACGTGCCACGATGTCGGCGGGAACCTCCTCGGGCTTAACGGCGATAGGATTCTGAGCGGCAACCTGCAGAGCGATCTCATGAACATACTCCTTGTCTGATACCTCCTTGTTGAAGGCAACCAGGCAGCAGAGGAAATTCTTACCCTGATGGTTGTAAGAAGCAATCTCGGGAGCCTCAAGGTAGTTGTAACCATCCAGCTCAAGCTTCTCGCCTACGATACCGGTACGCTCCAGAACGATATCAGCTACGGTCTTGCCGTCAAACGGCAGAGCCTTAACCTCATCGAGTGACTTGGCCTTTGCGGCAACAGCGGCATCCAGGATGCTTTGGGTAAGAGCAATGAAATCCTTGTTGTTGGCCACAAAGTCGGTCTCGCACTTAAGGGCGATGATAGCACCGAAGTTTCCGTCAACCTTTACCAGTACGCAACCCTCGGAAGCCTCACGGTCAGAACGCTTTGCAGCAACTGCCAGACCCTTCTTGCGGATTATCTCAATAGCCTTCTCAAAATCGCCTTCAGCCTCGGTGAGAGCCTTCTTGCAATCTGACATACCGGCACCGGTCTTGGTGCGCAGGGCTTTAATATCATCAAGTGTTACAGCCATTTTCTTTAATCTTTTAAAGGTTAATAAAATCAAGCCTCAGCCTCACCCTCTGCCTTGGGAGCAGCCTTGCGGGTGCGCTTGGGTTTGGCAGGTGCCTCCTCGGCGGGAGCCTCGGTAGCAGGAGCCTCAGCAGCGGGAGCCTCAGCAGCGGGAGCCTCTTCAAGAGTCTCATCCTTCTTGGCAACCTTGCGGATGCGCTCACGGCGTGGCTTCTCAGCCTTCTCGGCCTGAGCCTCATCATCGGCAGCAGCCTCATCACCCTTCTCTGCCTTACGCTCGGCAAGACCCTCGGCGATAGCATCGCAGCAAGCGGTCAGGATAGCGTCTACAGACTTGGTAGCGTCATCGTTTGCAGGGATAACGTAGTCAATGTTTGAAGGATCACTGTTGGTATCAACGATAGCGAATACGGGGATACCCAGACGATTGGCCTCACGTACGGCGATGTTCTCCTTGAGAACGTCAATAACGAACAGAGCGGCCGGCAGACGTGACAAATCGGCGATAGAACCCAGGTTCTTCTCCAGCTTGGCGCGCTGACGTGTGATCTGGAGGATCTCACGCTTTGAAAGGTTTGAATATGTACCGTCCTGAGTCAGCTTGTCGATAGTGGCCATCTTCTTCACAGCCTTGCGGATTGTGGGGAAGTTTGTGAGCATACCACCGGGCCAGCGCTCAATGACATAAGGCATACCAACGGTAGATACCTTCTGGGCAACAAGCTCCTTGAGCTGTTTCTTGGTGCCTACAAAGAGGATCTTCTTGCCGTCACGGGCCATGCGCTTCAGTACCTCGGCAGCCTGATCGATAGCTGCAACAGTCTGATTAAGGTCGATGATATGAATGCCATTGCGCTCCATGAAGATATAAGGAGCCATAGCGGGATTCCATTTGCGGCGCAGGTGGCCGAAGTGGCAACCAGCTTCGAGAAGCTGTTCAAAATTTGTTCTTGACATAAATTGTTTGTTAGTTTGTTTACATTCTTTTTTAACAACCGTCGGGTAGCTGTCCCCTTAAGCGGCAGATCCCGACAGTTTAGATACTAAACACAGATTCGGCGTATTAACGCTTACTGAACTGGAATCTGCGACGTGCCTTGGGCTGACCGGGCTTCTTACGCTCAACAGAGCGGGCGTCACGGGTCAGGAAGCCTTCTGAACGAAGGGCCTTCTTATCCTCAGGATTGATCTTAACGAGAGCGCGTGCGATAGCAAGACGCAGAGCGTTGGCCTGGCCATTGTAACCGCCACCGTCCAGGTTCACCTTGATATCATACTTCTCTGCCACATCAAGCTTCTTAAGAGGCTGGAGAACTACGTACTGAAGCAGTGATGAAGGGAAATATACTGCCAGATCTCTCTTGTTGATGGTAATCTTACCTGTTCCTTCAGAAACGAAGACACGTGCTACGGCGCTTTTTCTACGGCCTATTGCATTGATTACTTCCATTCTCTTTCAAATTAACTAAGTGAATTGATATCGATTGCCTTGGGCTGCTGTGCCTCATGTTTGTGCTCTGTACCTGCATAAACATAGAGGTTGTCAATGAGCTTGTCACCAAGCTTTGTCTTGGGCAGCATTCCCTTAACAACTTTCCTCATAAGTCTCTCAGCGCCGTTGGGCTTAGCCATCAGCTGTGCGGGTGTGGTCTCGCGCTGACCGCCGGGATAACCGGTGTAACGCAGATAAACCCTGTCAGTCCATTTCTTGCCGGTCAGGACAACCTTATCGGCATTGAGAACGATGACATTGTCGCCGCAGTCAACGTGCGGAGTGAAATTAGTCTTGTACTTACCGCGCAGCAGCTTGGCAACCTTCACGGCGAAGCGGCCCAGGACCTGGTCCTTGGCATCAACCACGACCCATTCCTTATTAACGGTAGCCTTGTTGGCCGAAACAGTCTTGTAACTTAAAGTATCCATTCTAAACTTTAAATCATTAATTAAACATTTTCATTACTCTACGCAACCTCTCCGTCATCCCGACGTCATGGAAACTCCCTAAACGCTTGTTTTCTGTAGTTACGCTATACCACAGAACCCGTACTCGGGGGTTTAACACGCTAATAACTAACCCTTTATGCAAGGGTTGATAATAATCGGCTCGCAAAATTACACTTTTTGAATGAATTAGCGCTATTTTTTCAGTACTTTTTTTGTTTTAAGCACATCAATGGCGTGATACGGAAAATGATAGTATCTTTGCTCTAAACATAATCATTAATGCGAGATGAGAATTATCGATTTAATTGCCGTTATGGCAGCTGTCACCGTTTCAGGCGGCATGTTCGCACAGACTGTGCAGGGATCAGCAGATGAAGGTTTTGTAATCAAAGCCGGTGATGTAACTATGACAATCAGCGCCAAGGAAGGCGGAAAGGTCATGTCATATAAATACGGAGACAAGGAGATTCTATCACAACTACGTATGCAGAACCAGTACGGAAGTACATTTTGGACAAGTCCACAGAAAGAGTGGAACTGGCCTCCTGTAACTGAGTTTGACAGAGGCGCGTATACCGCTCAAGACCTGGCCGATACTCCCAACCAACTGGTTCTGACCAGTCAGATAGCCCGCAAACTGCCCTTCCAGATAGTAAAGCAGTATAATCCGGACCCCAAAGGTAAATACATCAGGGTGGCATATACCATAATAAACAAAGGTGATACCGAGCGTAAAGTCGCTCCGTGGGAGATCTCACGGGTCGTGGCTGATGAAGAGGGTCTGATATTCTTTGATGTTCCTGTAGAGAGCATCACTCCCGCCGGACTGATTCCGTTCAAGGGCGAGGCCGGTGCTTCATGGTATAACTTTGAGACAGGTGCTCAGGACCGAAAGATAAACGCTGACGGTAAGGGCTGGTTGGCATACGCCGCAAACGGCCTGCTCATGATCAAGAAGTTTGATGACCTTACCCCGTCACAGCCCGCTCCCGATGAGGCTGAGATCCAGGTTTATGTAAACCAGGGCAAGACATACATTGAGTTGGAGAGCCAGGGAGAATACAAGACGCTGGCTCCGGGCGAAAGTTTGACCTGGGTGGTGGATTGGTATCTGATACCTCTCAAGGAAAAAGCAGTTCCCTCCGGGAAACTCCTTGATCTGGTACGCAAGACCATAAAGTAGAACTCAAAACTGAAAGCAGATCATAACTGCTCACGGCGGCAATAATGAGAATCATATAACTCAACTTTACTGTGAGCAAATATATAAGATTCTGATTAAGTTTGTAACTGCAATTACAAAAACTGTCTGACATGAAGAATTATATACTTGCCCTAAGTTTTCTTATCTCTTATGCTGTGGCGGCTCGTGAAGTACGGAGTCTGGACAACCGCTGGGAGTTTACGCTTACTGAGGCTGCTATTGATGGGCTGGCTGATGTGGAGAGCTGGCGAACGGTTGACGTGCCGCACGACTGGAGTATTGAGGGAGAGTTTGACCGGAGTAATCCCGCCGGTCAGGGCGGCGCATATCTGCCTGCGGGGAAGGGATGGTACCGCAAGACCATTAAAGCCGATTTCGGGGCCGATGAAAGGTTATTCCTGGAGTTTGACGGCGTGATGGCCTGCAGCAGTGTTTTTGTAAACGGCAAGCTGGCTGGTTATCGGCCGAACGGATATGTGGGATTCACTTACGATATCACCGATCTTGTCTCACCAGGCAAGGATGCAACAATTGCAGTGCACGTGGACAACTCCGTCCAGCCGGCATCCCGCTGGTATACCGGAAGCGGCATAAACCGGCACGTACGTCTGGTAAGCAAGAGCTCCTGCCACATTCCCATGAACGGCGCGTTTGTCTCTTTTAATGACGGGAAGATAGGCATCAAGACAACCGTTGCCAATATGGCCCAAAGCAGCACCAAGGTCAGTCTGCAATACATACTTAAGGATGCCGACGGTAAGACGGCAGCACGAGGCAACAGTCCGGCAATCCAAATAGAAGCCGGTTCGCAGACAGAGGTGAGCGGAAGCATAGATATAAAGACCCCGCATCTCTGGTCTATAGACAAGCCCTATCTGTATACGCTTGAGGTATCGGTCATGGACGGCCGCAAGGAATTGGACAAAGAGACGGTGACTACCGGTCTGCGCACCATACGTTTTGACAATGAGAAGGGATTCTTCCTGAACGGGCAGAACATAAAGATGTACGGTGTATGCCTGCATTCCGATGCGGGCGCGTTGGGAACGGCCGTTCCTGCATCGGTCTGGGAATATCGGCTCCAACAGTTACGCAAGCTGGGCGTGAACGCCATAAGGATGGCCCACAACCCCGCCGACCCCACTCTGATGGACCTGTGCGACCGCATGGGATTCCTGGTAATGACCGAGTCTTTTGATACCTGGAACACGCCCAAGAACCATGCCGAAAAAGGTTACAACCTCTATTTTGACGAGTGGTGGGAGGCCGATACCCGTGCCATGGTTGAGCAGGCCCGCAACCACCCCAGCGTGGTGATTTACAGCGTAGGTAATGAGATCCGGGACAACCTGAACAATGAGCAGGGTTTTGACAAATACCGCAAACAGCAGGATATGGTACATTCATTGGACAACACACGTCCGGTTACCATGGCGCTGTTCCGCCCCAACTCATCGGGGGTATACCGCAACGGTTTTGCCGAGATGATGGATGTGGTGGGCCAGAACTACCGTGTGGATGAACTCAAGGCGTATCATGACGCCCACCCCGAGAAGGCAATCATCGGCACTGAGAATACACATGATGTCCAGTCGTGGCTGATGCTAAGGGACGACCCCTCCCTAAGCGGCCAGTTCCTTTGGGCAGGCATTGACTATCTGGGGGAGGCCGCTTGGCCGCAGGTTATGTGGAGCACCTCACTGCTGGATGTTACAGGGGGTGTAAAACCCGCAGGCTTGCAGCGGGCCAGCTGGTGGACCAAGGAGCCTATGGTGGCGTTTGCCCGACATGCCGACAACAACGGCGCAGGTGCGTTGGTATCGGACTGGACTCCGGCCGATATGGATACTTATGACCAGGCTGTGATTGAGGTCTATTCAAACTGTCAGGAGGTGGATGTCTGGATAAACGGAGAGCCTCAGGGACGCAGACCTATGCCCGACAACGCCCGTCCCGCTGTGTATAACGTCAACTATAATCAGGGAATAATAAGCATCAGAGGATATAATGACGGTGTGTTGGTGGCAAAATGTGATTCAGTTACCGTAGGTGATCCTACTCATATAGGCATTGAAAAAAATGGAGGCAAAGCAGGCGCCGGGTTTGATGATGTGGAGATTCTGTCAGTATTCATTGCCGATGCCGAAGGTAACATCTGCCCAAACTATGACCGTACCATTGAACTGAAAGTTGAAGGCGCACAGCTGATAGCAGTCGATAATGCCGATGTCCTGGCGCACGATACCAGCCATAAGAGTTCAGTTTTCAATACTTATCAGGGACGCATGACCGCCTATATCCGCCGTACATCGGCCACCGGCAAGGTAACAGTAACGGCGACCGACTGTTCATCGGCCGCCGCACTAAAGGGTTCTGCAACGTTCTGATATTTACTTGATTGCAGCCTTAACTTCTGTAACCATGTTCTTGTGTGCCTCATCCTCTTCGGTCAGGGTTGAGGTGAGTTTGATTTCACCGGCCTTGTCCTTGGTTGAGAATGTGCCACTGTAGAGCAGGATGCTGTTAAAGTAGAGGGTAGCTTCAAAGCAGATTTTGTAATCACCGGCGGGGACATCCTTGCCATTAGCATCCTTGAAATCCCATGTATAGGTCTGGATTCCGCTCTGAGACGGAGTTGCACCTGTTACGGCGTCAATCTGCTCATCGGTCATCTCCTCTGCCTTAGCGTTTTTGACCCAGGTGGGAACGCAGGTGGGACGGAATGTGTAACCGCGACGGCCTCCGCGGCCCTTTGATGTAAATGAAGTTACGGTAAGGGTGCGGACCACCTTGCCCTCTGAATTCTCAATCCAGACGGCCCACTGGTTGGAGCCTGCTCCTGACTGTTTCTGATAGTTGAATGAAAGTTCCACAGCACTGGCTTTACTGGAACGCTGTGCCATAGCAGGCATGGCAATGATTACAGCAAGAATTGTTGAAAGAATGATTCTGGTTTTCATATGACTTTTGTTTAAGGTTTGTATTTATCTGATTATTACTCCAATCCGCTGAACGGAGCCGGCATCTTCTTGGTATAACCCTGCGCATCAAAAGTGGCAATAATTGTGCCGTTCTGGTCCTTGACCTGGACCTGGGCAGCGGGTATTTTGGGATGACGGCTGGTAAAATGACCCTCGGCGGTAAGCACATCGCCCAATTTGGCCGATACATGATAATATATGGTGGAGTTGATGGCAAACGCCATGTTCTCTCCCTGATTGACCAGAGCAGCGAATACCAGGTCAGCCAGTGTGAACAGCGCCCCGCCCTGACATATATTGCCGGCATTCATATGATTCTCAGTTACGGTCATGGTAGCCTTGGCCATACCGGGTTTTACGTCGGTAAGCTCAATACCTATATATTTGGCGAACTTGTCACCATTATTAAGAAATTCTTTAAGTGTCATTGTCTGCAGTTATTCGGTTGTAAAGGTATTCAAAAAAATGATGGCATCAATTAGTTCCTGAGCGGGAAAATCCATTGGGATTATTCCAATAGGACTCTTATGACCGGCCAGGTACTCCAGCAGGCGGGCATTGGTGATCCTTGCGTTACGGTTTATGTTGGTGCTGATACCCGAACCCGTATAGCCCGACAGATGGTTAATGCACCAAACTCCGTCAGGAGCCGATGCAAACTCCCCTACCAGGGAAGCAACCTTATCCCATTTGGTGTCCAGGTAATTACCCTTTCCTCCGTCAGTGAAAAAATCCTGAGCCCAGACAACGGCACTCTTATCTTCAGATGACATCATCCTAACGTGATGCGACGACCCGTTTCCTGGCCAGCCAAATACTACGGTGCCGGGCCAATCCCTGCCGTTTGTCCGGTAGTCCCTATGTATAAAAAGAACTCGCCCGCGCACATCGGCCACAGTCATCTTTGCATTGAACTGAGCCAGCATCTTTATATCAAAGAGAGTGTTTATAAGATCCATTGTCATATCGACACCCTCAAGACCACCTCCCGCGCTGTTGGTCATCACCACACAAAACTCAGTAGGATGTTGCTCCAATTTACTTTTTATTATCAGCAAAGCCTCCTCGAATCCAAGATGGCAGTCTGCCGGGCCGTGATAAATCCTTAGTGTGCCGTCTTCAAGTTTTGGCCTAAGGTCAAAGAAACGGATTCCGACATCCCACTGCTCGGCTATAGAGAGTTTCTGGGTACGTGCATAATGACGCGTCAGCATACCCACGCCCGCCGTTCCGGAATCATGTGTGCCGGGGATGGACACCCTGCAAACCTTAACAGTATCCGGCAAACGGGACATCCAGCTTTCGTTGGAGGCTTCTGCACCCCAAACGGCCATTAATGACGCTAAAAGGAATACCGCTCTTTTAATCAACTGCATATGTAATAGGTGATAGCAGACTCCAAAATTACAATAATTTGTATTTTTGCCGATTAGTAAAGCATTAACTTATGGATCGTTCCAAGCAAATAATACGTACAAGTGTAATAGGCATAATTGCCAATGTGCTGCTGGCTGCATTCAAGACCTTTGTGGGTATTCTGGCAAGTTCGGTTGCCATCGTGCTCGATGCAGTAAACAACCTTAGCGACGCACTGTCCAGTGTGATAACCATCGCCGGCACCAAGCTGTCGCTCAAGCCGGCCGACAACACCCATCCGTTCGGTTACGGACGTGTGGAGTATTTCAGCGCCATAATCATTTCGGCCATCGTGCTTACCACCGGTATCACATCGATGGTAGAGTCCATACGCAAGATTATCAATCCCGTTGAACCCGACTACACCACCGTCACACTGATTGTCATCATCGTGGCAATCATATCCAAACTGGTCCTGGGACTCTATGTACGGGGCAAGGGACGGCAGTTGCAGAGCGATGCCCTGACCGCATCCGGGTCCGATGCTCTTTTTGACGCTGTAATTACACTGGCTACATTGGTATCGGCCGGAATCATGCTTATATGGAACGTATCGCTGGACGGATACCTGGGTGCGCTGATATCGGTCGTAATCATAAAGGCCGGCATTGAGATGCTTGCATCGCCTATAAACCAACTGCTTGGTGCCAATGCTCCGACAGACCTTATTCATCAGATTAAGAAGGACATTTCAGGTATGGATCAGGTTCAGGGAGTCTATGACATCATCCTGCACAGTTACGGTCCCAACCTGTCCATCGGCTCACTCCATGTGGGAGTACCCGACACCATGACGGCAGGCAGTATCCACAGTCTCACGCGCCGCATATCGGAACTCATGATTCAGAAATACAATATCGTGATGACCGTGGGTGTGTACTCTGTGGCAACCGGAGAAAGCAGGCAGGCCGAGCTGCAGAAAACCGTCATTCAGACGCTGTCACGTCAGGAGCATGTGATGCAGGTTCACGGTTTCTTCTATGACCCCGCTACTGGCAAGGTATCGGTGGATGTGGTGGCTGACCGCAGCATCACTGATGACCAGGCTTTTGCGTCTCAACTCAAGGCTGCCCTGCCCGACATACCCGTGAGCATAGTCATAGATCACAACTACAGCGAGTGACCCCTTTGCGTCACTCTGGGATATTGAGCACTGCCTGGAGTGCGGGTTTGGGTGTGCGGTCGCGGTTGTAGAGCAACGGATAGTTGGTGCGATTGGGTATTGGATAGCCGTTTTTCCATGACATGCCGTCATGCAGGCCCCATATCGTCACGCGGTCTATCTTGTCGCGACGGCTGTAGAATATGTTGAACAGCTCCGCATATCGGGCCGTAAGCTGTGCCTGGACATCATCTGGCAGACCGTTCTTGTAGGGGTCCAGATAGGTCTCAAACTCCTCGAGTTGGAACATGGGGTCCTGCAGGGACTTACCTATTACCTGACCCTCCTTGGTGAGCGGCAGCACATCGACATCAAGCTCGGTTATCATAACCTTTACGCCCAAGGCTGCGAATGTGTCAATCGCGGCGGTTATATACTCATTCTTGGGAAAATTGAGTCCCCAATGTGCCTGTATGCCGATGCCATCGATGCGGATACCCTCTTTCTGGAGCATACGCACCATGCGGGCTATGCCGTCACGCTTAGACGGGCGCCAAACGTTGAAATCATTGTAATAGAGTTCGGCGTTGGGGTCATACTGGTGGGCGAACTTGAATGCCAGGCGCACCACCTCATCACCGTCACCGTTAAAGGCGTTGGTCCACAAGGTCTTGCGGTATGAGCCGTCATTGTCTATTATCTCATTCACCACATCCCAGGCATCAATCTTTCCGCTGAAATGGCCGGCTACGGTCTCAATGTAACTGCGCATGGTCTCTACCATCTCGTCATGGCTCTTGGGAGTGCCGTCGGCATGGTTGAAAAAGAAATCGGGGGTCTGGTTGTGCCAGACCAGGGTATGGCCCAATGCCCATAGTCCGTTATCCTTGGCAAACTGCACGTACCTGTCGGCCGCCTGGAAATTCCAGCGGTCAGGTGACGGGTGAAGCACCTCGGCCTTCATATCGTTCTCGGGGCTTACGGCATTGAACTGCTGCAGGATTATCTGTGCCGACCTGCTGTCACGACCGTTTACTATACTGGAATTCACGGCGCATCCCATCTTGAACGCATCGGCATAAGCACCCTTAAGCGTCTTCTGGGCAGATACAGCCGTTGCACACATCAGAAACAGCACTAAAACTACTGATAATCTTTTCATACACATAATTGAGATATTATCATCTGGTTATCGGTGACAAATATAGTAAAATGACGCAAAGTGAAACGACCCCTTTGCGTCGTTTTTGAGTATCTTTGCGGCCGATTATGGAAAAACTCAATAGAATTGTTCGCCAGGCGGTGCCAAGGGCGATGAAAACGATATGGTGGATATTCAAGATAACCGCCATCGTATCTTTTATCATGTTCCTGCTCAAATATACCGGAATACTGGCTTGGATTGCGGCTGCAGTGAGTCCTGTGTTCCGAATCTTCGGACTGCCGGGCGATGCGTCTCTGGCCTATGTGAGCGGATATTTCATCAACGTATACTCGTGCATTGCGGTGGTATCGACCATTGACCTTACCGCACGTCAGATTACCATACTGGGCACCATGACACTGGCAGCCCACGCAATGGTAGTGGAGACGGCCGTTCAGAAAAAGACCGGAGCACCCGCATTATATACTGTGCTGATACGCACTCTGGGCTCACTCTCCCTGGGTATCATTATGAACTTGGTTCTGCCGGGACGGCCTGTGTATGATGCAACGGCAGTCAATCTCTCTGAGATTCCGTTCTTCCAGATACAGGGTGAGTTCTGGCCCATGTTCATGGTATGGTTCAAGGGTCTGATGAAACTGGCCGTATGGATGACAGTTCTTATCACTCTACTCAATGTCCTGCAGCGTGCATTCTATGAGTACGGCATCATGAACTGGATATCACGCCTGTTCAGCCCGCTGCTCACACTGTTCGGTCTGCCCAAGGAGACATCGTTCCTTTGGATCGTTGCCAATGTGGTGGGTCTGTCGTACGGATCGGCCGCAATCATGGATGAGATGGAGCGCGGTCAGATATCGGACAAGAGCATTCGTCTGCTCAACACGCACATCGGTATATCGCACAGTAACCTTGAAGACCTGATGCTCTTTGCTGCTGTAGGCGGAATGTGGTACTGGATGCTGCTGTTCCGCTGGGCCATGGTCACCATCCTGGCTTGGTCGCTAAGATTATACTTTAAACTTTCCAGCCGATAAAACAGTACAATTGGGGACAGACCCCTTTTGTACTATTTTGCAAAAATAGCCCCCAGATTACACTCTGGAGGCTATTGATATTTATCTTCCAATCTGACCTGGATTGGAAATAGTACAAAAGGGGTCTGTCCCCAATTGTACTGTTTTTAGAATTCTGCGTTCTTGGGAGTGCGGGGGAACGGGATGACGTCGCGGATGTTCTGCATTCCGGTAACGAAGAGGATGAGGCGCTCAAAGCCAAGGCCGAATCCTGCGTGCGGGCATGAACCCCAGCGGCGGGTATCCAGATACCACCACAGGTGGGTCATATCCATCTGGCGGCGGTTAATCTCGGCCATCAGATTATCGTAATCGGCCTCACGAACAGAACCGCCAATAATCTCACCAATCTGCGGGAACAGAACGTCGGTACCCTGCATGGTGGGTGCGGGAGCCTTGACTCCCTTATAGCCGATGGATCCGCCATCGGGAGTAGCCTCATTCTGCTTCATGTAGAATGACTTGATGGCTGTAGGATAGTCAGTCATGATAACCGGCTTCTTAAAGTGCTCCTCAACCAGGTAACGCTCATGCTCACTGGCCAGGTCATCGCCCCAGTTGCAGGGGAACTCAAACTTCTTGCCTTTCTTGATGGCATCCTGAAGTATGTTGATACCCTCGGTATAGGGAAGTCGTACAAATGTCTCTTTAAGCACACCGTTAAGACGCTCCAGAAGAGTCTTGTCAATCATCTGATTGAGGAACTCCAGGTCATCCTTGCAGTTGTCAAGTGCCCAGCGTACGCAGTACTTGATAAAGTCCTCCTCAAGGTCCATCAGCTCCTCCTGATCCAGGAAGGCAATCTCGGGCTCGATCATCCAGAACTCGGCCAGGTGGCGCGGAGTGTTGGAGTTCTCGGCACGGAATGTGGGGCCGAAAGTATAAATAGCGCCAAGAGCGGTTGCGCCAAGCTCACCCTCCAGCTGACCGCTTACGGTAAGTGAGGTCTGCTGGCCAAAGAAATCATCATCATAAATGATCTTACCCTGGTCATCCTTCTTAAGGTCATAGAGGTTCTTGGTGGTTACCTGGAACATGTTTCCTGCACCCTCGCAGTCACTTGCTGTGATAAGCGGAGTGTGGAAATAGAAGAATCCATGCTCATGGAAATAGGTATGTATAGCCATGGCCATATTGTGGCGTATACGCATCACGGCACCGAATGTATTGGTACGCAGGCGCATATGGGCATGCTGACGCATATACTCGAATGACTGGCCTTTCTTCTGCATGGGATAGTCATCACCGCAAAGGCCCAGCACTTCAATCTCACTGGCCTGAACCTCGACAGCCTGACCTGAGCCGATGCTCTCGACCATGGTACCCTTCACGCTCAGGCAGGCACCGGTGGTGATCTGTTTCATAAGGTCCTCGCTGAACTTCTCCAGATCGGCCACAATCTGAACATTCTTGATTGTCGATCCGTCATTAAGGGCGATGAAATTTACGGTCTTGCTTCCGCGTTTTGTTCTCACCCAGCCTTTGACGACAACCTCCTGACCATAATCGGTACGCTTGAGAAGGTCAACAATCCTTGTTCTCTTGATATCCATTGTATAAGGTTTAAATCATTAATTATTCATATGCACCCATGCGGAGCATGTTAACCTCCTTCTCGGTGAGGAAACGCCAGTCGCCGCGACGCAAGCGCTTCTTGGTGAGTCCTGCAAACTGAACGCGGTCCAGCTTGGTTACACGGTATCCCAGGGCATCGAACATACGACGTACCACGCGGTTACGGCCTGAGTGAATCTCAATGCCTACCTGAGTCTTGTCATCGTTTACGTAACTTACCTCATCGGCACGTACGATATCGCCCTCTTCCTCGCCGATGTTAACACCGTCAAGAAGCTTCTGCAGATCCTCGGCGCTGACGGCGCGGTCCAGACGTGCATGATAGATCTTCTTCTTGAGGAATTTGGGGTGTGTAAGGCGGCTTGCCATCTCACCGTCATTGGTAAGAAGCAGGACACCTGTTGTATTGCGGTCAAGACGGCCTACGGGATAAACTCTCTCCTTGCAGGCACCCTTGATATAATCCATAACTGTCTTGCGCTCCTGAGGATCATCCACGGTGGTAACGCAATCCTTCGGTTTGTTGAGCAGTATGTAGATCTTACGCTCAATATTGACCAGCTGGTCATGGAACAGCACGTTGTCACCGCGATGCACCTTGGTACCCAGCTCGGTAACGGTCTGACCGTTAACCTTTACCACACCTGCCTGGATGAACTCATCGGCCTCACGACGTGAGCATACTCCGGCGTTTGCCAGATACTTGTTCAAACGTATCTCCTCCTCGGGATCGTGAATAACATCCTGATACTCTATGCGTTTGCGGTTATCCTGACGCTTCTGCATGGGCTTGCGGAAACCGCCCTGCTGACCGTAACCGCCCTGACGCTGGTAACCGCCCTGACGGTTCTGGCCATAACCACCCTGACGCTGGTAGCCACCCTGACGCTGACCGTAACCGCCCTGACGCTGATAGCCGCCCTGACGCTGGTAGCCGCCTTCCTGCTGATCGCCGTTCTGACCCTGCACACGCTCCCTATAGAAACGGGGCTGGCCCTCCTCGCCGTTGTTATACTGACGGGGCTGACCGTAACGCTGCTGGCCATACTGCTGACGGTTATTGTTATAGCCACGGTTCTGATAGCCGCCCTGGCGGTTCTGACCGTAGCCCTGATTCTCTCCATAATTATTCTGACCGTACTGACGGCGCGGACGGTCCTGGTTATAACCCTGATCACCATCCTGGCGCTGCGGACGCTCTACCCTTGAATACTGGGGACGATTGTTGTAATCAACCCTTACAAAACGGGGTCTGCCTTCACGACGGTTAGTACTCTGGCTGTTCTCATCGGAGTTACCGCTGAATCTGTTAAAGCTGTTCTCCTGTTCTTCCTGATTCCCGCTCTCGTCGTAGAATCTGTTTCCGTTCTCTGTTTCCATCATAATTGTACCTTTTAAGTTTGAAGCCGTCACGGCTTCTTTTGATTTAGATTTTTATTGACTACTAATATCATACGCCGAAATAATTGCCAGGCGCAATGGCTTTAAGTTCTTTTTTAATATTATCGTTAACGTTTAGTGAATCAATGAATTCGCTTATAGATTGCTGAGTTACCTGACTGTTGGTGCGGGTAAGTTCCTTAAGAGCCTCATAAGGATGCGGATAACCCTCACGGCGCAGTATGGTCTGAATAGCTTCGGCCACAACGCTCCAGCATCCGTCCAGATCGGCGGCAATCTTATGCTCGTTGATAAGCAGTTTGCCCAGGCCCTTGAGTGAACTTGCGATGGCAATCATCTGATGTCCGAAAGGCACGCCGATGTTGCGGATAACCGTAGAGTCTGTAAGGTCACGCTGCAGACGTGATACAGGCAATTTGCGTGCAAGATGTTCCAGAATGGCATTGGCCATACCCAGGTTGCCCTCGGCATTCTCAAAGTCTATGGGATTGACCTTGTGAGGCATTGCGCTAGAGCCTACCTCACCGGCCTTGATCTGCTGCTTGAAATACTCCATCGATATGTACTGCCAGAAGTCGCGGTTCATATCTATCTGGATGGTGTTAAGACGCTTCATAGCATCAAACAGGGCTGCCAGATTATCATAGTTGGATATCTGGGTGGTGTACTCCTCACGTACAAGGCCCAGTTTCTCACTCAGGAACTTGGCTCCGAATGCCTTCCAGTCTATATTGGGATAAGCTACGTGATGTGCGTTGAAATTACCGGTGGCACCACCGAACTTGGCTGACAAAGGAACTGCCTTGAGCTGCTTCAGCTGCTCGCGCATACGGTATGCAAACACCTCGATCTCCTTACCCAGGCGTGTGGGTGAGGCTGGCTGACCATGTGTGCGTGCCAGCATCGGAACATCCTTCCAGCGCTGTGCATACTCCTCCAGTTTGTCTATCAGAGACTGTATGGCAGGATAATAAACATTCTCAAGAGCCTCCCTTATTGAAAGGGGAACCGATGTGTTATTAATATCCTGTGAGGTAAGACCGAAATGGATGAACTCCTTATAAGGTATAAGATCCTCAACCAGATCAAATTTCTCCTTTAAGAAATACTCAACCGCCTTGACGTCGTGGTTGGTTACCTTTTCAATCTCCTTTATATGGGCGGCATCCTGCTCACTGAAATTCTGCCATATAAGACGCAGTCCGTCCAGCGATGCACGTGAAACGCCTGCCAGCTGCGGAAGGCGGAATTCACAAAGTGCGGTAAAATACTCAATCTCAACCCTTACGCGGTAGCGTATGAGTGCAAATTCCGAAAAATAAGATGCAAGTTCCTGTGTCTTGCCACGGTACCGCCCGTCAATGGGGGATACTGCCGTCAACTCGTCCAATTTCACTTTAATACCAATTTACAAAACAAGTTTCCAAGAAACTATCAATAACTCTCAATTACTCTTTTTTTTAGTAAAAAACTCTTCTGCTTCTCAGCAGCGCTGCAAAATTAGTAAGAAAATGATAATTTTGCACTTCGAAAGTATTAAAACTAGTAAATAATTGCAATATGTCACAGACTGTAACCAAAAGAATCAGTGAGAGCAAAGCCGCACGCTGGACCGCGCTCATAATAGTGTCATTCACCATGATGTGGGGCTACTTCCTGACCGATGCCCTTTCACCCCTTATGACCATGCTCGAAGAGCAGATGGGCTGGACCAGCCTTGAGTTCGGACAGTTCAACTGGGCCTACTGCTGGTTCAACGTATTCCTGTTCATGCTCATATTCGGCGGCATCATCCTGGACAAGATGGGTGTCAGGTTCACCGGAATAGTAACCTGCATACTGATGTTTGCCGGTGCACTGATCAAATACTACGCAGTTACTCAAATCTCTTCGGGTCCCGAGGCCGGAACCGTATTCGGTATGCGCACCCAGGTATTCGTAGCCTGCCTTGGTTATGCAATATTCGCTGTGGGAACCGAGAACTGCGGTATCACGGTGTCAAAAGTCATCACCAAATGGTTTGCCGGTAAAGAGCTGGCACTGGCTATGGGTGTACAAGTTGCGGTAGCCCGTCTGGGAACAGCCGCCGCTCTAGTATTCTGTCCCATGATAGCCAAACATTTTTCAGTCTCAGCCCCACTTCTGCTGTCTGCAATCCTGCTCTGCATAGGATTCCTGGCATACCTGGTGTTCTGCCACATGGACAAGAAGTTTGATGCCGAGGTTGCACAGGCACAGACTGAGCCCGATGACGTATTCAAGGTAAAGGACCTCAAACTGATAATCACCAACCGCGGATTCTGGCTTATCGCACTGCTCTGCCTCATGTTCTACTCGGCAGTATTCCCGTTCATGAAATATGCGGCATCGCTTATGGAGAACAAATACGGAGTGAGCACTACGCTGGCAGGTCTTATACCTAGCCTTATACCTTTTGGCAACCTCATCATGACCCCGTTGTTTGGTGGTATCTATGATAAAAAGGGTAAGGGTGCAACCATCATGATAATAGGTTCACTGCTGCTTATTCTGGTTCATGTGCTGTTTGCCCTGCCGTTGCTCAACTACTGGTGGTTTGCTGCCTTCATTATGATAATACTGGGTGTAGCATTCTCACTTGTTCCGTCAGCCATGTGGCCAAGCGTACCCAAGATCATTCCGCAAAAGCTTGTAGGCTCAGCATACGCACTTATCTTCTGGGTTCAGAACATCGGCCTTGGATTTGTTCCGCTGCTCATAGGCGGCATACTTAACAAGTACTGCAAAGTGGGTACACGTCTGGTTGAGGGAGCCGAGGTTACCCAGTACAACTACACCCTTCCCATGATTATCTTCGCCCTGTTCGGAATTGTAGCATTACTGCTTGCAATGCGTCTCAAGGCAGTTGACAAGAAAGAAGGTTACGGACTGGAAAAGCCCAATATCAAGGAATAATACGGATTACCGGAATCACGTATAGATGGAGAGAAAGAGAGAGCGATTTGACAGCCGCGTGGGTATGATTCTGGCTATGGCCGGATCGGCCGTAGGACTGGGTAACCTGTGGAGGTTCCCGTTCCTGGCTGCGCAGAACGGCGGCGGCGCGTTCATATTCGTCTATCTGGTACTGCTCCTTACCATCTGCATTCCGGTACTGATGACCGAAATTACGCTGGGTCGCAAATGCCGCACCAACGTTACCCGCGTATATGATGAGCTGGGTGCCCCGCGCTGGCGCTGGGCAGGTTTCCTTACCTTGCTCACACCAATAGTCATCATGGCATTCTACACCGTAGTGGGCGGCTGGTCGGTCAAATATCTGGTACAGGCCTGCTCGTTCAGTTTCACTGATCCCGGGGCCGATTATTCAGGTGCATTCGGCGGATTCATAAGCTCCACCTGGGAGCCACTGGTCTATACACTCATATTTCTGGTCATAACCGCAGCTGCCAATTTCGGTGGCGTAAAGAACGGGATAGAGAAGTTCTCCAAGCCCATGATGACGGTGCTCTCAGTCACCATCATACTGGTAGCTATCCGTTCACTCACCCTGCCCGGAGCAGCTGAGGGTACCAGATATCTGCTCATACCTGATTTCAGCAAGATAGACGGCAAGGTGCTTTTAACAGCCCTGGGACAGGCATTCATGTCACTGAGCATCGGAATAGGCATACTGCTTACATACGGATCATACGTAAAGACTAAAGAGGATATTGCGATGACCGCCATAACCACCGGCCTGATAGACACTCTGTTTGCCATAATAGCCGGCCTGGCTATCATACCTGCGGTCTATGCCATAGCATTCATGAACGGCACTGCCCCCGCAGTGAATGCAGGCCCGGGGCTGGTGTTCATAACCCTGCCGGGAGTGTTCGCCTCAATGCCGGGCGGCAGCATAATAGCCATACTGTTCTTCATGTCGCTGCTGCTGGCCGCAGTGACATCGGCCATATCCATGCTTGAGGTTATTGTACGCTATTTCATAGAGGAGTGGAAACTGAGCCGCAACGCTGCCGTAATTGTAAGCATGGTACTCATAATACTGCTGGGCTGCGTCTGCTCGCTGTCGCAGGGCACTCTGTCAGGCATCACCATTCTGGGCAACAACATCTTTGATTTCTTTGATGTGATATCAAGCGATGTGCTCATAACCGTTGGCAGCCTGATAATGGTGCTCTTTGCCGGCTGGCGCGTAAAGAGAACCGATTTCCTTGACGAACTTACAGGTCATGGCACCTCACGTACTCCGCGCTGGATATTCACCTACGTCTGGTTCATGGTCCGCTGGGTTGCGCCCATCGTCATCATCGTGATCATGCTCAGCAACTTCCTGCTCTGATTTTCGTTATGAATAAAAAGGACGTTATTCAAAATAATCAATAATAAACTACCATATGTTCGGATTCAGACCTGACGGAAAAATAGTTAAAGACATCGATCCAATACAGAGGATAGTACCACATATCATGAGGCATCGCCATGACTCCCAGAATTATACCGGAATAGACCTGCCTTGTGAGCCGATGGATGCTTTCATTAAAGATGAGATAGCCAATGGGGGCGGCTCTTACAACTACATGCACATCATTATTGCCGGTATAGTACGCATTATGGCACTCTATCCCCGTCTGAACCGTTTCATCATGAACGGCCGTATATATAAGAGGAATTCCATCAACATATCTTTCGTAGTCAAGAAAGGGATGACTGCCGATGCCGCCGAAACCACTGTCAAACTGGATTTCACCGGACACGAGACTCTGGCCGACATCCGTGAAAAGATAAACGCGGCCATCATAGCCAACAGCAATCTGAATGCAGATAACGGAACCGATAAACTGGCCCGCATAATAACCTGCACGCCCAACATGATAATAGCCATGCTTGTAGGGATAATCAGGTTTTTGGACAAGCATGGCCTCCTGCCTATGTCTATTATAAAAGTAAGCCCGTTCCACACGACAGCTTTCGTAACCAATCTAAAATCAATCAAAGGGCCTTCAATCTTCCATCACCTGTATGATTTCGGAAATACCGGCGTATTCTTCTCGATGGGCAAGGAATCCATGATTCCCGTAGTTGAAGGAGGAAAAGTGGTAGCAGGCAAGAGAATGCCGTTCCAGATAGTAACCGATGAAAGGTTTTGTGACGGTTTCTATTTTGTCAGCGCACTAAAGGTACTTAAAGACCTCTACAGTAATCCGTCCCAACTTAAAGAGCCTCTTAAAACCCTGCCGGTTGAAGTCTGAATGGCCTGTTTCCGAAGATTATTCTTCAAATCATAAACATATGATTGTCGTTTAGCAATCATATTCTGCCAGCCCATGATAACAATAGATGATTTTTCCATAATTTTAATTTTTGTTGGATAAAAATTCCTACCATTATACCTTTGCGGCATGATTCAACAATAAAGAACAAGAATATGGCAAAGATTTCAAAACAATTGACAGAGCTCGTGGGAAACACCCCGCTTGTGGAGCTCAACAAGTATTCAAAGGCCAATGGCCTTGATACCCCGGTAATAGCCAAGGTGGAGTTTTTCAACCCCGGAGGCAGCGTTAAGGACCGCATTGCACTGGCAATGATTGAGGATGCCGAACAGAAAGGCATACTCAAACCCGGCGCCACGATAATAGAGCCCACCAGCGGTAATACCGGCGTAGGACTGGCACTTGTAAGTGCTGTTAAGGGTTATCACCTTATACTGACGATGCCCGAAACCATGAGCGTGGAGCGTCGTAACCTTGTGAAAGCCTACGGAGCCGAAGTAAGGCTCACTCCCGGTAAGGACGGAATGCCCGGAGCTATCAGGGCAGCACAGGAACTGCGTGACAACACACCAGGATCAGTAATCCTGCAGCAGTTTGAGAACCCTGCAAATCCAGCCAAGCACTATGCAACCACCGGTCCCGAAATCTGGAGAGACACAGATGGTAAGGTAGATATCTTTGTAGGCGGTGTAGGTACTGGCGGTACCATCTCCGGAACAGGAAAATATCTCAAGGAACAGAATCCTAACGTCAAGATAATAGCCGTAGAGCCCAAGTCATCACCTGTACTCAACGGCGGGCAGAGCGGTCCACACAAGATCCAGGGCATAGGCGCAGGTTTCATACCAAAGACTTATAATGCAAATGTCATTGATGAGGTATTTGATGTTGACAATGATGATGCAATCCGTGCCGGACGTCAGTTGGCACAGCAGGAAGGCCTGTTGGTCGGCATCAGCAGTGGCGCAGCCGCATTTGCAGCCATACAGATTGCCAAACGTCCCGAAAACAAGGGCAAGAAGATAGTGGTACTGCTTCCCGACACCGGTGAACGCTATCTGTCAACCGTACTTTATGCCTTTGAGGAATACCCTCTCTGAAATGGCAGTCAATACAACCGGATAATAAAGAACCCCTCCACACAACGTAGAGGGGCTCTTTTATTATACGCTGACGGTTAGCCGTTTCAGTCTTTTGTTGCGGCTTCAAGTTTACGGCGCAGTATGAACATGATAAGTCCTGCTATTACGCACAGGGCTATCAGTATTGCCCAGTTGGCCATAAGCGGAATCTTCTTCCACAGGGCCGACGGGATACGGCTCAAGTAATTACCAATGGCGGTAGCGGCAAACCATCCGCCCATCATCAGACCCTTGTACTTGGGAGGAGCCACCTTACTTACAAAACTTATACCCATGGGGCTGAGAAGCAGCTCAGCCACAGTCAGAGTAAAGTAGGTACCTATGAGCCAGTTGGGGCTGAGCACGCTCTGTGCCTGGTCACCCAGGTCCTTAGGTGATATAAGGTCTGTGGATGCGGCGGTGATTACGGCAAATCCAACGCCTGCCAGCAACATACCAAGACCTATCTTTACGGGAGCAGAAGGCTCCTTGCCTTTCTTGCCAAGCGCACCGAACACTGCAACCGATACAGGAGTCAGAGCCACTACAAAGAACGGGTTGAACTGCTGGAAATCAGAAGTTGCGGCATTGAACGGATCGGGCATGTTCAGGTAGAATGCAATAGCACCTGCCCAAAGTGCAAGTGTTGCGACACCGGCTATGATACGGGCCTTCTTGGTATCGCTCTGGAAAATGGCAAACAGAGTGTAGATCGAAACAGCGATGAGAGCCAATGACCAGATGTTGAACCACATACGGTTGACTCCGGTAATGCCGTTCAGCTTGGTGTATTTATCGGCAAAGAATGTCAGGGCGGAACCGTTCTGGTGGAATGCCATCCAGAAGAAAATTACAACAGCAAACACAAGCAGCAGGGCTACGATACGGTCCTTGGTCTGCTTGGGAGTGAGCTCCTGGATCTGTACGTTCTGGGCCTTGGCCTGCTTGGTGTTGACATCAGCATGCTTGAACCATGAACGGCAGAAGAAATAGATAAGCAACGAGAGGATCAATGATGCACAAGCCACAAAGAAGCACAGGCGATAACCTTCGGCCAGTGACTGCAGGTATGCGCCTGACTGTGCTCCGAACTCAACGGTTGCATTGTCAATAGGAACAAAATGATAACCGGCACTTTCAATATGCGGATTGTAAAGGGCCTTGGCCATTGCAGGAGCGAACATGGCGCCTATGTTGATGGCCATGTAGAACAGGCTGAACGCAGCGTCACGCTTGTCGGAATACTTGGGGTCATCATACAGATTACCCACCAGTACCTGCAGGTTACCCTTGAACAGGCCTGTGCCTACGGCAATCAATGCCAATCCGGCAAACAGCGTCCATTTGTCTATAACTTGGGTAGCCATCGGCACTGCCAGAGCCAGATAACCGAAAATCATCACGAATGCGCCTATGGTGACGCACTTGCCGTAACCTATCTTATCGGCTATGATACCACCCAGCAGGGGCATGAAATAGACTCCTGCAAGAAAAATTGCATACACTTGTCCGGCTGCATTCTCATCCCAGCCGAACTTGGCCCTCATATAGAGAGTAAAGATGGCCAGCATAGTGTAGTAACCGAACCTTTCGCCTGTGTTGGCAAGCGCCAGTGCAAACAGGCCTTTTGGCTGTCCTTTAAACATAGTTCACTTTATAGATTAGTAATATTTATCCATTAGAGACCGCTAATATATGAAAAAATCAGCATAGCAGAACCAACTTCACCGCGGTAATTTCATTATCGTCCAAGCATTGCCTGGCATGCTTCCAGAAGATCCTGAAAAGTGGTCTCGAAATCTCCGGTGTACCATGGATCGGCGACATCGCGTCCCATTCCGGTATATGACATCATCAGATGTATCTTGTTTTCAGGGTCCTGGGGTATTATCATACGTATCCACCGCAGGTTTGATTTGTCCATGCAGATGATGCGGTCAAAGCGGTCATAATCGGCACGCGTAACCTGCCGGGCACGTTTGGCGGGATCGAACCATACTCCGTGCTGGTTAAGGCAGCGTTTGGCAGGAGGATAGATGGGATTTCCAATCTCCTCGGTCGATACGGCCGCCGACTCAATATAGTACCGGTCTTCCAGGCCCTTTGCCCTGACCATTGCCTTAAGGATAAACTCCGCCATGGGACTGCGGCATATATTGCCGTGACATACAAAAAGTATTCTCATTACAATAACAGAAATGCCTCAAATTTATAAAAAAGTAAAGCGAATCCGCAACGCCCACGAAAAAAGAGGCTCGCAAAAGCGAACCTTAACCGGCCGGAGGCCGCTCTTTCGCGTTAGCGAAATAAAAAAAGGTGGGCACCACGCCCACGAAAAAAGAGGCTCGCAAAAGCGAACCTCTTTTTTTGTGGGCGTTGACGGATTCGAACCGCCGACCCTCTGCTTGTAAGGCAGATGCTCTGAACCAGCTGAGCTAAACGCCCGTGCTTTCCGTAAAAGCGGTGCAAAGATAAGCACTTTTGCCGATAGTCAAAAACTTTCGGTCCTTTTTTTGCATTATTTTTCCCTGTATGGCTCTTTTATGGTATCTTCGCGGTACAAAAACACTAAAAATAAAAATGGAAACAGTTCTCAGCGGCATACGCCCCACAGGAAACCTTCACCTTGGTAACTACTACGGTGCAGTGACTAGCTTCATAAAGCTTCAGGATTTGTACAGATGCTTCTTCTTTATTGCCGACTGGCACTCCCTGACCACACACCCAACCCCTGAGAACATACAGAACAGTGTCCGCACCATCCTGGCCGAGTACCTGGCCTGCGGTCTGGATCCTGAGAAAGCCACCATTTATGTTCAGAGCGATGTACCCGAGGTGGTTGAGCTCTACCTCTACCTCAATATGAACGCCTATCTGGGTGAGTTGGAGCGCGTGACCTCATTCAAGGAGAAGGCCCGCAAGCAGCCCGATAACGTAAACGCCGGTCTGCTTACCTATCCCACACTGATGGCATCGGACATCATTATCCACAAAGCCAACAAGGTGCCCGTAGGCAAGGACCAGGAGCAGAACATGGAGATGGCCCGCAAGTTTGCACGCCGTTTCAACCAGATGTACAAGGTGGAGTTCTTCCCCGAGCCCGCATCATTCTCACTGGCCAAGGAGGGCGGAATCAAGATCCCGGGACTGGACGGATCGGGCAAGATGGGCAAGAGCGAGGGCAACTGCATCTACCTGTGTGACGAGCCGTCGGTTATCCGCAAGAAAGTGATGAAGGCCGTGACCGATGCAGGCCCCCAGGCCATGAACAGTGAGAAGCCGGAGGTTATCCAGAACCTCTTTACCCTGCTTGACGTGGTTTCATCCAAGGATACCTACAACTATTTCAACGACAAGTGGAATGACTGCACCTTACGCTACGGCGACCTAAAGAAACAGCTGGCCGAGGATATTGTAGCAGCCACCGACCCCATCCGCGAGCGCATAAAGGAATACGCCAGCAACACTGAGCTGCTTGACCGGATTGCACGAGCAGGTGCCGAGAAGGCCCGTGAGAGCGCATCCAAGACTCTGCGCGAGGTACGTCAGATCATAGGATTCAAAGTGTATTGAGCACTTTTGCATAATAAATAAAGGACTATATGAGCAAGATCAATGATGCTGCCACAACGGCATGGAGTGCGGTGAAGACCGGCAAGTTCTGGAAGGAACTTATCATTATGACTGTGGGCATGGCTATTGCCGCGCTGGCTGTAAACTACTTCCTGGTTCCCAGCAAACTGATAGTGGGCAGCATATCCGGTCTGTCAATAGTAATCAGCGGTGTCTTCGATATGATAGGAATGCCTGTAAAGGTATCTACCGTGATCCTTATTATCAATGCCATCCTGCTCATAATGGCATACCTTCTTATTGACAGGGAATTCGGAATCAAGACAGTTTATACCGCACTTATTCTGGGCCCGTTGATGGATTTCTGGGAGAAAGTACTTCCGGCTTCAGAACTGATTACTGACGGGACATCAGTCATGGGCGACATATGGCTCGACCTGTGCTGTTTTGTACTGTTGCTGAGCGCATCACAGGCCATCCTGTTCCACATCAACGCATCCACAGGCGGACTGGACATCCTGGCCAAGATTGTCAACAAGTACCTTCATTTTGATATAGGTGCATCCATATCGGTCGCAGGAGCCATAATCTGCTGCTCGGCATTTGCCATCAACCCTTTCCGCATGGTGGTGATAGGCCTGATAGGCACCTGGATAAACGGAATCGTAGTTGACTACTTTACAGCCAGCATAAACAAGCGCAAGAGGGTATGTATAATATCCTCCAGCCATGAGATACTGCGCAAATACATCATTGAAGACCTGGACCGCGGTTGCAGTCTCTATAAGGTGACCGGCGGATACAGCGGCAAGGAAAATGTTGAGATACAGGCCCTTCTTACACAGGACGAGTTCTCCAAGCTGATGGACTTCATGAAAAAGAACGATATCCACGGATTCATTACCGCCGGTAATGTAAGTGAGATATACGGCCTCTGGAACAAGCATAAGCCTGGTCCCAGAGGCTGACAATCAGAACCACTTTGAAATCTCCTGATCGGATTTGATCACATAGACTGTCTTGGCATCCGGCGTGCGGGACGGCATGCTACATGCCTTGAGGGAACGTAAAAGCTCCTGCATCTCGTTTTCAGACAGATGACGGCCGGCTGGTATTGCAGCCTTGCGGGCCATGGCCAGGGCCATGCTTTCCAACTGGCGGTCCTCGTCGGCTGTGGGATTTATCCTAAGGTCGGCTATCATATCACTTATAAGCCGTTCATAATCCTGACCTTCCATCCCTGACGGTACGCCCTGTACCGCTATGGCTCCGCGTCCCATATCAGATATGTCAAATCCCAGCATGCTGAAACGCGGTTTCAGATCAGCGAACAATATGGTATCTGCCTGTGAAAGCTGAAACATCTCAGGGAAAAGCAGGCCTTGTGAAGCGGCCACGTGACTCTTTGCCTCGGACAAGAAACGTTCATACAGCACACGGATATGCGCCCTGTGTTGGTCTACAACCATAAGTCCCTTGTCTGTCTCTGTCAATATATAACTATCAGCAAACTGGAACGGGCGGAATTGGGTCTCCTCGGGTTCAATTAATTTACCAGTTGCCGGATGGTATGGGATACTACCCTCATTAATCCGGTGTTCCAGTACGTCTCCGTACAGTTTTGCCCAATTGTCCGTATTGCTGCGGCTCTGACGGGATTCGCTGTGACTACCTGAAAAAGGATTAAAATCCTTGTTGATCTCAATCTTGGGCTGAACGACAGGACGCGATGCGTCATATACCGGTATATCAGGCATATCTGTCGTATTGAAATCGATAGTAGGCATCTCCTCAAAACGCCCTACAGTCTCCTTGACAGCCGCCATAAGTATCTTCCATATTACCTGCTCATCCTCAAACTTGATCTCAGTCTTGGTAGGATGAATGTTCACATCTATCGAATCGGCGGGGACTTGAAGGAACAGGAAATAGGATGGCTGCTCTCCATCGGGAACAAGTCCCTCATAAGCGCTTAACACTGCCTTATGGAAATATGGATGACGCATAAAACGGCCGTTCACAAAGAAAAACTGCTTGGCACCCCTGCCTTTTACGCTATCCAGATTTGAACAGAAACCGCTAACCTTAACCACCGATGTCTCGACATCAACCGGGAGCAGACTCTCATTCATCTTTCTGCCGAACAGGTTTACTATACGTTGCTTTACGGCCGATACGGGAAGTGACAAGACCTGTTCGCCCTGATGAGTAAGTTCAAAAGAGACCTCCGGATGCGCCAGGGATACGCGTTCTATCTCTGTAAGTATATGACTGAACTCCGTCTGGTTGCCTTTCAGGAATTTCCGGCGGGCAGGCACGTTATAGAACAGGTTGCGTACGGTAAAGCTGCTTCCCTTGGGACACACGCACGGCTCAACCTGCTCTATCTCCGACGCTTTTATAAGCACCATGGTTCCGGTTTCACTGTCAGCTGTACGCGTCCGCAGTTCTACCTCCGAAACAGCGGCAATCGACGGCAGGGCCTCACCGCGGAAACCGAATGTGGTAAGAGAAAAAAGGTCTTCGGAATTCTGAATTTTGGATGTTGCGTGACGTTCAAATGCAATACGGGCATCATCCGCTACCATTCCGCAGCCATTGTCAACAACCTGGACCGATGTGCGGCCGGCATCATTTATAATTATCCGTATATTATCAGCGCCTGCATCAACCGCATTCTCCACAAGCTCCTTGACAACCGACGAAGGACGGTTGACCACCTCACCTGCGGCAATCTGGCTTGCTACAGCCTGTGACAGAATCCTTACCTTTCCCTCCATGACACTGTATCAGAATATTTCTACTCCCATAAACTGCAAGAGCAATAACGTCAGGAGCACGATAGCCACAATCGCTACAGGAAAACTGATATTTGGGCCTCCGTTCTCCTTGCGGCGCTTGAGATGTGTCGTACCCTCAATAAACTTGCCCCGAATGTTTTCAGGATTGTACTCCTCCTGTGGCAGCATACCGAGTTCACGCTTGGCCTTTTCCTCTATTTTTGCCAGACGTTCCTTCCGCTCGTCATAGTAAATGTATTTGTGCTCAAAGCGACGCGGTTCCCGTATATTGAACATTCCCATATCTTACCTGTTTCTTCTTCTGTCTAATGATGGAAGTGGCACCTCCTTTGTGGAATTACTCTTCTTAAGCTGTTCTTCGACACGCTTTCCCCTCCAGTAGAACACATCCTCGGCATCAATCGGCCTGATCCTCTCCAGCCATTGGAAATTGGGCAGGTACATTTTCTTCTCATCTATCTTTTCCATGGGGTACATCACTCCGTTGGAATGGTTGTAGACTACTATCTGGTTTACTGCCCGCATCTTGAAATATACAGTCAGGAAAGAAGCCTCGGTCGTATTCATTCCAATCATAGCCGAGTCTCCGTCCAGAGGATAGAACACCGCCTGGACATTACCCTCAACATCCGCCTTGTCTATATCTCCGTTTTTGAAGTAAGCTTTCATCTCACGCCCTCCGATCTGGTTATAGTGGACGGTATCGTTCATTTGGACAAACAGAGCCTGACCTATGACATGAGCCCAATCAATAGTACTGTCATTCATGTAGAAAATAATCTTTTCACCAAGCACCTGCTGGTCTTCGCTCCATACTATGGGATCACGGAACAGTGTGAGGCTGGAGTCTGCAGTGGTAAATACCATTGAGTCTGCCACCATCTGCATATCTGTTCTGAAAGCACGAACCTTATTGAAACCTCGCATCTGGCGCTCAATGACCGTATCGCCTGCCTCATTGTAGAAAGTCACCAGCCTGAATGTATCGGCATGTACAAAAAGGCTGTCTCCTGTAGAATATTCTATCAGAAGGGCCTTGCCTGTTACAACGGCCGAATCATTCTCCTGATTGTAATAGACATATTCGCCATGAACGTCTATCTTATCCTTATAGTTGTTTATTATCACATCGCCGAAACCTTCCATACGGCCCAGGTCCCGGTCATAGATAATGCTGTCACCGGTCATCCGGTTCTCACCGCTGTTCTGGTCTACAACCGACCTGTCCAGAAGCACAGCGCTCTTGGATTCTGTATTGAACCTGCCGTGACTGGTATTTATAACATTGTCCTCATTCACAATTGTAGCCGGACTGTTCAGAAAGGCTATATGGGTATCAGTGTTATAATGCAACGTATCGGTTGTGAGCGTATAGTCGGGACTTTCCATAGAAACGCCGTCCATAAAGACCGACATCTTGGTATTGGTATCAAGCTGACCGTACTCCGATATCAGGGTACTCTCCTCATCCAGCAACGACCCGCCGTCAAAGAACCATCCCAAGCCAGTATTCCGGTCATAATTGAGACGATCGGTCAGCAGTATCATTGTACGGTTCTCAAGCCTTACATTATCCTTGACACGCAACAGTCTGGTATTACCGTCATAAAAGAGCGAATCCCCGTACAGGAACAGCGTATCGCCCTGCTCTACACGGACATTATGATATGCATCAAAAGAATTACGTTCTTTATAGAAAAGGGCACTGTCACAATACAGATACATACTGTCGTGTCTTAACACCACATTACCCATCAGACGTTGGGCGTCAGGATTTACATACTCCTCATAACGGATAAGGTCCGCATTCAGCAAATAAACGTAATCGGTATCCACAGGCTCAGTCCCGGCCTGAACGGCAGGAACGGCATCCACATCTTGTGCATGGGCCGAAGCCATGCAAAGGATGATACAGAACAGGGATATAAGCCTGATTCTTGACATACCTTACGCTTTACTTCTTCCCCCAGCCGGGATAGACAAAATCACAGTCGTTCCAACCCTCACTTATCCTTACGTAAGTTGTACGCTGTTTTTCCTGAATCCACTTGACAAGAGTTTCCTGCTGACGGATTGAGGTGACCATTTCATAGAGGATGTCGTAATCATCAGCCATTGTTGCCTTGTGCCCGTTTATCTTGTTCTTAAGAAGCACTATGGCGCAGGTAGTCTTGCCGTTCGACTCATTCCGCAAGACAAAGGGATCGGATATCTCACCCACATGCATCCGGTCAATCACCTTGGCCACATCGGCAGGCAACTGCTGCATCTCAAACTTGGATACGCCGGGGACAGAAGGATCAGGACGGTAAGTCATAAGTCCTTTGTTGTTCCTGGTGTTCTTGTCTTCAGAAAAAGCAGAGACATAGAATTCAAACGAATGGTTTCCGCTCCGGATATCATTGGCTATGGAATCAAGGCGTTCCAGACACTTGTTTACGCTTTCCATCGGAATACGGGGCTTACGCAGTATATGACGCACACGGACACGGTCTCCAAGGCGTTCCACGAACTGGAGAATATGGAAGCCGTATTCAGTCTCCACAATCTTGGATATTCTGGAGGGATCGGTCATATTGAAAGCTACGGCAGAGAATTCGGGAACCATCTCTCCGCGGCCGAAGAAACCTACATCACCACCCTTACTGGCCGATCCCGGATCTTCGGAATACATCCTGGCCAGAGTGGAGAATGAAACATCACCTGACTGTACGCGGTCAATGTAATCACGCAGTTCGCTCTTGACGGCATCTATCTCTTCCTGAGGGATGACCGGATCAATGGTTATTATCTGCACTTCGACCTGGGTCCTTATATCTGGAATCTCACTGGCTGGCATATCCTTGATATAGCGTCGCACTTCGGCCGGAGTGACCTTGACCTTGGACATAATCTTTTTACGTACTTCACTGATGGTATATTGCTGACGGTAAGTCTCCAACAGACGGTTACGGATCTGTTCGATCGTCATGCCATTGTAATGCTCCATAAGCTTCTCTTCAGAGCCCGCTTTGTTTATACGTTCCTTGAGTTCATAATCTACCGACGATATCACGTCATCATCAGTAATGATAATACTGTCCAACTCGGCCTGATTCAGAAACAGTTTGTTTACAGCAATCTGCTCAGGGATGATGCAATAAGGATCACCCTCCCACTGGATTCCCTCCATCTGGGCTTCAAGACGGGCCTCCTCCACTTCGGACTTGTAGATGGCCTCATCACCAACCACCCAGACAATCTCATCTATCACGTTGTTCTGTGCCTCACTTACTACACACTGAAGCGACAGGGCGATAAACGCAAAAATACCGTATAATGTTTTTTTCATTTCCTTTTATTTTGATGAAACGTGATCCTTCCCTTTTCCAATGCCGCATCATAGAGATCCTCCTTGATTTTCCTCATATAAGACACCTCGTTGCTGTTTATAAGAAGACCGAGAATCCTGTTGCGGGCATGTTCCAGAGGTTCAATTCCGCCCTTGGGAACAAACTCACTGATATTGAGAAGATATATGTTTTCCTCATCCTTGAATTCAAAACTATGTTCATCCTTGAGTAATGACTCTAAAGGTTGGTCAAGCGCAGGAAGCAGTATTTCAATTTCAGCCACACTGCGCCAATAATCATAGAAGAACTCGCATCGGCCTGCATTCCTGATACAGTATTTCTCTATCTCCTCAAAAGACTCATCATCCATCTGAGTGTAGAGTTTCCTTATGTCAGACAAGTCATGTGACCTGTTGGATATCTTGAGCAGCAATCCCTTGACTAGAGACTCATCCAATACAAAAAGCCGCTGATTGTCATTATAGAACTGTTCAATCTCATCCTGAGATATCTCCGATGAGAATTTCTGCTCGATTAGTCTACGCTGATACTCATGCTCGAACAATGAACGACGGTAGTTCTCCACCAGACGGTCTATATCCTTGGTATCAGGGATATTGCGTTTTGCATTCTGATAAAAAAGCACATCCTGTGCCCAATTCCTGATATAACGCTCTGCAAACAGGGTACTGTCGGCTTCTGACAAGCCTAAAGGCAGTACCTGTTTGATATCCTCGGCATACAGGATATCTGTCCCTATCTCAACCAACGGAGTCTTGCCGTACACATAATCCGTCACATTCTTGTTCCACTTGCAGGAGACTGCGGCAACCGTCGATATGGTCACCAGGAACCACATCACAAAACCGGGAAATGACAGACTATGCTTTTTCATCGTTAGTCAAGACTCACCTTATTCAGGACTTTACGATATACCGTATACTTGTATTTTTTGCGCAGTTTCTTAACCCATTCCTTTTCAAGGTGATTCTGGTAATCCTCCAGTACCTTGTCGGCTACATCGTCAATACATTCAGGAGCTTTGATTGTCTTGCCTATCACATTGACGTAGGGAAAGTTCTTCATGGGTGAATAATCGCCCACTCCGAACACGATCTTGTCGACATACTCATTCTGGCCCTTGCTGAATATACTGGTTTCCTGGTTCCCCCTCATCACACGCAGAGATATTTTACCGTTCCTGTTGAACGATACCAGAGTATCCACCCAATGGTTGATATCAAGGCTGCTTACAGCACTCTCCGCTTCATGGAATACATTCTCATCCTTGCAGAAGAAAACCATACCTTTGAAACGTGGTTCGTCAAAACGGTACTTGCGCCTGTTGGACTTGAACCACTTCTGCATACCCTCCTTGTCATTGGCGGCCTTTTCCCATACCAGACGATTGCTGATTTCAAACATAAGCAACCCGTCATAATACTCTTTTGAGATAAGTCCGAATTGGGGCTCCAACTCTTCAAGAAGGCTGTCCATGCGTGCCACTGCGGCTTCGCCCTCAAGGTTCCAACCATAACGTTCCGAATAGGACTCTGCCTTGCGCACTGCAGCTTCATTATAGAAACCGTTCTCCTGAAGCCAATCATAAATATCCTGACGATTGTCTTCAAATGACCCCAGATCACGATGGTCGAGTGCATTGAGCATTACCGGAACGCCATCCACCGTGAAAGGCCTGGTATACTCACCGACTTTCATTTTGAAAGCCACATCGCTCATCTCATGAGGCAGACGGTCTTTAGAGACCCATCCCATAATACCCCCGCCCGATGCATAATTGTCATTCGAGTACTTCTTGGCCAGATCCATGAAATCCTCTCCATTCTCAAGGCACCTGTAGAGAGAATCCATAAGGGCCATACTTGCCCTGAAAGCATTATAGCTGTCATCTTCAGGGAAAGCCGATATCACACCCAGCAACAGAAAACCCTCTGTGCCGACTGAAATCAAAGACTGCTCATATGCTTCACGGGCCGTTTCCTCCAGGAAAAGTGAATCCAGTTCATACTCCTGTGCCTGCATGCTGCGATATCCGCTATACTCACTGATAAAGGATTCCGTCTTGTCAATTCCCTCATCTTTTGCAGCCTCAACCTTCAGCTTGTAGTTAAGATAGAGGTTGGCATATTCGGCAACGGTTTTCTTTGTAACAGGCTCTGAATTGTTGTTCCTTTTGTAGAAATAAACGAATTCGGAAAGAGGCACATCCGTTCCGTTTACCGTCATGACCACAGGGTCATCAACCTGCGCGAAGAACGGTATGCAGATAATGGAAGAAACCAGGAATAAGAGAAAACGTTTCATAAGCATACTGTTTAGATTCAGTTATTCGTGGCGGCTGTAGTTGGGGGCCTCGCTTGTAATGGCCACGTCATGCGGATGGCTTTCGTTCATACCGGCATTGGTTATGCGCACGAACTTGGCCTCATGCAACTTGTCGATATTGGGAGCACCGCAATAGCCCATACCTGAACGCAGGCCTCCTGCAAGCTGATATACAACCTCATAAAGAGTCCCCTTATAAGGAACGCGTGCTGCTATGCCCTCCGGAACGAGCTTGCGTGTATCCTTGGTGTCAGCCTGGAAATAACGGTCCTTTGAACCGTTCTCCATAGCCTCCAGAGAGCCCATGCCGCGGTATGACTTGAACTTACGTCCGTTGAATATGATTGTCTCACCGGGAGACTCCTCCGTACCGGCCACAAGTGATCCGAACATAACGCTGTCACCGCCGGCAGCAAGAGCCTTGACCACATCACCCGAATAGCGCAGACCGCCGTCAGCAATGATTGGAACACCCGAGCCCTTGATTGCCGAATATACATCATATACTGCAGATACCTGAGGAACACCGATACCTGCAATGATACGGGTGGTGCAGATCGAACCGGGACCCATACCAACCTTTACTGCATCAGCTCCGGCCTCAACAAGCATCTTGGCAGCTGCGCCGGTAGCAATGTTACCTACGACGATATCTATGTTGCTGAAACTGGCCTTTGCCTCCTTGAGCTTGGCTATAACGCTCTTGGTGTGACCATGCGCGGTATCGATTACGATTGCATCGGCTCCGGCCTCGACAAGTGCATTCATACGCTCCAGGGTGTCCACAGTGACGCCTACGCCTGCAGCTACGCGCAGACGGCCCTTGCTGTCCTTACATGCCATAGGTTTATCCTTGGCCTTGGTTATATCCTTATAGGTAATAAGACCCACCAGCTTGCCGTTGTTATCCACTACGGGAAGTTTCTCTATCTTGTTCTCCTGGAGGATCTGTGATGCGGCCTCCATATCCACCTGCTGGTGAGTGGTAACCAGATTCTCTTTTGTCATGACATCCTCAATCTTGACGTCATAATTGCGCTGGAACCTGAGGTCACGATTGGTCACGATACCGCACAGCTTTCCATCCTCCTCCACTACAGGAATACCACCGATATGGTACTCTGCCATAAGTGCAAGGGCGTCACGGATGGTGTTGCCGCGACGGATAGTCACGGGGTCATATATCATTCCGTTCTCGGCGCGCTTTACGATTGCCACCTGACGGGCCTGTTCGGCGATTGACATATTCTTGTGAATCACGCCGATACCTCCCTCACGGGCAATGGCAATAGCCATACGTGATTCGGTAACGGTATCCATAGCTGCTGTCACAAACGGAATGTTCAGACTGATGTTGCGTGAGAATCTTGTCGAAAGATTGATGTCACGCGGCAGAACTTCTGAATAAGCGGGGATGAGCAGGACATCATCAAATGTCAAGCCCTCCATTGCAACTCTATCTTCTAAAAATGACATAATATTTGGTTTTTGTTAATTACCCATTTCAGATATGAACTTTATACGAACCAGACGTATCTCCTCCTCGCTGTAATCATCACCCAACTCATCTATGGCATCATCGATTGAATCGCTCTCGGACTCTCTGAAGTACTCATAAATGTCCTCCGAACGGTCCTCATCCATGACGCTGTCTATGAAATAGTCTATGTTAAGCTTTGTACCGGAATAGACGATGGCCTCTATCTCGGTCAGCAGCTCGTCAAAATCAATACCCTTGCTTATGGCTATGTCATCCAGGGCCACCTTCATGTCGATGCTCTGGATTATGCTCACTTTAAGTTTTGATTTATTGGCAACCGTACGTACCCGCAAATCCTCAGGACGCTCTATCTCATTCTCTTCAACATGACGCTTGATAAGATCAATGAAATCCTGTCCGTAACGTTTGGCCTTGCCGGCTCCCACACCCGGTATGTTCTGGAGTTCATCCATTGTAACGGGATAGGTGGTGGCCATTGCCTCGAGCGAAGGATCCTGGAATATCACATAAGGCGGAAGCTGAAGATGCTTTGAAATCTTCTTGCGCAGGTCCTTGAGCATTGAATAGAGTTCAGGATCTACAGCAAACGATCCTCCTCCGCGCATCGGACCTTCAGTCTCCTCGTCTTCAAACTCCTTATCCTCCACAATCATGAAAGATTTGGGGTTCTTCAGGAAATCACGGCCCTCGTCGGTCAGTTTCAGAAGCCCGTAGTTCTCGACATCCTTCTTGATGTATCCGGCTATCAGGGCCTGACGGATTACTGCATTCCACGTCTTCTCCTCCTCATCGGATCCGGAGCCGAATGCTTCAAGATCATCATGCATGTGATCCGTTATCTCCGATGTCTCCTTGCCCATAAGCATGTCAATTATGTAATCGGCCTTGAAATTCTCCTTCACAGCAAGAATACACTCCAAAACCGTCTCCAGAAGCTGCTGTGCCTCAACCCTCTTTTTGGGATTCAGACAGTTGTCGCAGTTTCCGCAGTTTTCCTCCTCATAGTTCTCGCCGAAATAGTGCAGCAGCAGTTTACGGCGGCATACCGATGACTCACAATACGCTGTAGTCTCAGCCAGCAGCTGGCGGCCTATATCCTGTTCTGCCAAAGGCTTGCCCTCAAGGAATTTCTCAAGTTTCTGGACATCCTTGCTGTTATAGAATGCTATGCACTGACCCTCTCCGCCGTCACGTCCGGCACGACCTGTCTCCTGATAGTAACCTTCAAGGCTTTTGGGAATGTCATAATGGATCACGTAGCGGACATCTGGCTTGTCAATACCCATTCCGAATGCTATGGTAGCCACTATCACGTCAATTTTCTCCATTATAAAGGCATCCTGAGTCTTGCTGCGTGCGGCTGCCTCCATTCCGGCATGATATGCCATGGCCGATATATCGTTTGCCTGGAGTATCTCCGCCAGTTCCTCAACTTTCTTGCGGGATAGGCAGTATATGATACCGGACTTTCCGGGATTGGACTTTATGAACCTTATGATATCCTTGTCTACATTCTTGGTCTTGGGCCTTACCTCATAGTACAGGTTCGGACGGTTGAACGACGACTTGAAGTCCTTGGCATCCTGAATGCCCAGATTCTTCTTGATATCGTCACGCACCTTGTTGGTGGCTGTAGCTGTAAGGGCTATTATCGGCGCTATTCCTATTTCCTTTACTATATCCCTGATCTTGCGGTACTCGGGACGGAAATCATGTCCCCATTCCGATATGCAGTGAGCCTCATCTATTGCATAGAAAGATATCTTTATCTTTTTGAGGAAATCAACATTCTCTTCTTTGGTGAGTGATTCAGGAGCAACATACAGAAGCTTGGTCTTACCTTCCAGGATATCGGCTTTTACAAGGTCTATGGAGGTCTTGCTCAGTGACGAATTGATAAAATGGGCAATACCGTCCTCCTCGCCCAGGTTGCGCATGGCATCTACCTGATTCTTCATGAGAGCTATCAGGGGGGAAATCACTATTGCGGTACCATCCATCACAAGTGCGGGAAGCTGATAGCAGAGAGACTTTCCGCCTCCGGTTGGCATCAGCACGAACGTGTCGTTACCAGCCAACAGATTACGTATGATAGCCTCCTGGTCTCCCTTGAAAGTATCGAAGCCGAAATGGACTTTCAGGATTTCTGACAGATTAACGTCTTTTGCCATACAAAAAATAATAAAACAACCATTCTATCTCAAGAGATAGAAAAACAAAGTTAAGTACAAGAAATTCATTCTTGCAAACTTTTTACTAAAAAAAACTGCAAAAATATTTAATAAAAACGCCCTTGAGGGGCAAGGACTACTGATAGGCCGTCATGAGTTCTCAAATACGGTTCCGTCGGCCTTATCCAATTGTTTCTTTGCGTAATCAATTGTCACTGTATAGCTTTTCTTTCCAGACGACGGTATCTCATACATTGCATCTATCATTATTGTCTCCACTATGGACCTGAGTCCGCGGGCGCCCAGTTTGAACTCTATCGCCTTGTCTACTATGAAATCCAGCACCTCCGGCTGGAACTTAAGTTCCACGCCATCCATCCTGAAAATCTTTGTATACTGGTTTACAATAGAGTTCTTGGGCTCCGTAAGGATATTGCGCAATGCCTCCCGGTCCAATGGCTGCAGGCTTGTCACAACCGGCAGACGTCCGATAATCTCGGGTATGAGTCCGTATGACTTGAGGTCCTGGGGTGACACATATTTCATCAGATTGTTGAGATCCACCTTGCTGCGTGTCTCAACTGATTCAAAGCCCACCACCTGTGTGTTCAGACGGCTGGCAATCTTGCGTTCTATACCGTCAAACGCACCTCCGCATATAAAGAGTATGTTCTTGGTGTCCACCTGAATGAACTTCTGTTCAGGATGCTTGCGGCCTCCCTGTGGAGGAACGTTGACCACTGAGCCCTCCAGCAACTTCAGCAGGCCCTGCTGTACACCCTCTCCGCTTACATCACGGGTAATGGAGGGATTGTCGCTCTTACGGGCAATCTTGTCTATCTCATCGATAAACACTATACCGCGTTCTGCAGCATCCACATCGTAATCCGCTACCTGAAGGAGTCTGGAAAGGATACTCTCCACATCCTCACCTACATAACCTGCCTCTGTCAGTACCGTAGCGTCAACTATGGTGAACGGGACCTTGAGCATGCGTGCAATGGTCTTGGCCAGCAGAGTCTTTCCGGTTCCGGTAGCACCTACCAGTATGATGTTGCTTTTTTCTATGTCGACATCATCGGCACTGGGCTGGGTTATGCGTTTGTAATGATTGTAGACAGCTACGGAAAGATACCGCTTGGCCTCATCCTGCCCAATCACATAGTCGTCAAGAAATTTTTTAATTTCCTTAGGCTTGGGCACGGAATTCATGGTAAACGACGGCTTTTTACTGCTCTGCTTGGAATCACGGACAATCTCCGATGCGCGCTCAACACACTCATTACAGATACAACCGTCAATGCCGGTTATCAGGAATTCCACCTCCTTGTCCGAGCGACCGCAGAAACTGCAGCTCCTGCCTTTCTTTACCACTGCCATAAGATTAGGTTATTTACGTTTTTCCAACACCTGATCAATCATTCCGTACTCCTTGGCCTCCTGTGCGGTCATCCAATAATCACGGTCGCTGTCGGCCCAAACCTTGTCAAATGGGGTATGTGAGTGTTCGGATATGATAGTGTAAAGTTCTTTCTTTAATTTCTGGATCTCACGGGCAGTAATTTCTATATCACTGGCCTGACCCTGTACACCGCCGAGAGGCTGATGAATCATGACACGGCTATGAGGCAGGGCTGAACGCTTGCCCTCCTGCCCTGACACCAGAAGCACCGCAGCCATGCTGGCAGCCATGCCTGTGCAGATAGTAGCCACAGGACTGGATATGAACTGCATCGTATCATAAATACCCAAACCTGCTGTCACGCTGCCGCCGGGCGAATTCAGATAGATGGAAATCTCTTTGGAAGAGTCTACCGAATCCAGGTACAGCAACTGCGCCTGGATTGTATTGGCCGTATAGTCATTGATTTCCGTACCCAGGAATATGATGCGGTCCATCATGAGACGGGAGAACACATCCATCTGGGTAACATTCAACTGACGCTCCTCCAGAATATAGGGGTTCAGATACTGGGACTCTGCCTTGATGACATCATCCAATGCCTGGCTGTTCATACCGAGATGGCGGACAGCGTATTTGCGGAAATCATCCATTGCCGTTGTATTTTAAAGACTCTGAGATAATATACTCTTATTTCTTGGCTTTCTTTCCCTTGGCAGGCTCTGCCGTCTCAAAGAGTTTGTTGAACTCATCCACTGTAACCTTCTTGTTCTTGAGCTTTACATCACCCTTAACGGCTGCAGTCAGTTTGGTCTCAATCGCGCGGTTTACCAGACCGTCCACTGTCTCACGCTTCTTGAGCATATCCTTTGAATAGTTGTCCAACAGTTCATCGGGAATGTTCATCATGCCGTACTGGGCAAACTGGGCGCGTGTGGCTTCACGGGCCATTGCCTTGACGTCGGCATCCTCTACCTTGATGTTGTACTTCTCAACCAGTTTCTCCTGGATAAGATGCCATGTGAGCTCCTCAAGGCTGCGCTGGAATGTTGCCTCATCCTGCTCTGCATCGGGCTTGTTGGCCTTCATAATACGCTTGAGAAGATCCTCGGCATACTCCAGCTTACCTACCTTCTCCATCATATAGGCGCGCAGGTCAAGCAGGAACTTGTAGTCACTGTCAGGCACAAAGCTCTGAGCCAGAGACTCCTCCACCTTGGCGCGGAAACCGGCTTCGTCCTTAACGGCATCCTTGCCGAATACGCGGTCAAACACCTCCTGATTGAGCTCGCTCTCAACAAAGCGGGTGATATCCTGAATGGTGAGTGAGAAATCGGCGTCGATGCCTTCAACCTCCTCTTTCTTCTTGTTGAGGAGTGAGGATATCTCTATAGCGTTGCCCTCATAAGCCTTTGAGGGATTGAATGTGATTACATCACCCTTCTTGGCCTTGCCGAAAAGCTTCTTCTGAGCCTCATCCTTGATGTACTGAGGCATCAGTGTAGCGCCCTCAACTACGATACCGCCTTCCTTAGCGGAACCGTCGGCGTTAAGCTCAACGAGCTGGCCCTTGATGACATCGTTCTCCTGATAGCTGTCAACCTGCTCGTAATGACCGTTCTGCTGAGTGTAAGCCTTAACCTGATTCTCCACCATCTCAGGAGTTACCTTGATCTCATAATAGGTTATGGCATCGTCCTTGCCGATCTCGGCATTGAACTGCGGAGCAAGAGCAATGTCAAAATAGAATGTCTGGTTGTCATCATCCAGGCTCATGCCTGCCTCCTTCTCCTCGTTGGGAAGCGGCTCGCCCAGCATATCTATCTTGTTATCCTTGATGTAGCCGAAAACCTTCTCCTGAAGGAGCTTGTTTATCTCATCGGCCTTGATGGACTTTCCGTACATCTTCTGCACAAGGCTCATGGGAACCATACCCGGACGGAAGCCCGGCATCTGGACCTTCTTCTTGGCATCCTTGAGCGCCTTGTCTACATTCTCCTGATAATCAGCCTTCTCCATGCTGACGGTAAGCAGGCCCTGTACCTTGCTTACATTCTCAAACTTTACGTTCATTCTGTTTTATGATTGTTTTGTTTCTCGTCTGTTTTTAATAGGGTGCAAAATTACTGCTTTAATCACAAACGGAGAAATAATTATATTTTTTTATTACCTTTGGCCTCCGATATGGAAGAATCAGTTCAAGAAAACAATCTCGGCCACAAAATGGTGCTGAGAACTGACAATCTTGTAAAACGCTACGGTAAGCGCACCGTGGTAAACCACGTCTCATTCGATGTCAAACAGGGTGAGATAGTGGGTCTGCTGGGTCCCAACGGAGCCGGTAAGACAACATCGTTCTATATGACCACCGGCCTTATCACTCCCAATGAGGGGCACATTTACCTGGATGAGCAGGATATTACCGATTACCCCGTTTACAAGCGTGCCCGTGCCGGAGTAGGCTATCTGGCTCAGGAAGCCAGCGTATTCCGCAAGATGAGCGTTGAGGACAATATCGCATCTGTCCTGGAGCTCACTGGCAAGCCTCTCTCTTACCAACGTGAGAAGTTGGAGAGTCTGATTGCCGAATTCCGCCTTCAGAAAGTACGCAAGAATCTGGGTGACCGTCTCTCCGGTGGTGAACGCCGCCGTACCGAGATAGCCCGTTGTCTGGCCATAGAGCCCAAATTCATCATGCTCGACGAGCCGTTTGCCGGCGTTGACCCGATAGCCGTTGAGGATATCCAGCAGATAGTATGGAAACTCAAGGACCGCAACATCGGCATACTCATCACTGACCACAACGTACATGAGACTCTCAGCATCACTGACCGTGCATATCTGCTGTTTGAGGGACGTATCCTTTTCCAGGGAACGCCCGAAGAGCTGGCTGTGAATCCAATAGTAAGGGAAAAATACCTGAGCCAGAGCTTTGAACTTAAGAAAAAAAATTTCCAGAACTGAATGAGGTTAGTCAGACACATTCTGGCCGTTTCGGTTTGCCTGTTTGTGTTCTCATCAGGTCAGGCCGTTCAGATACGCAGGGAGCCCGGCCATCGGATTCCCGAATATGTGATACCGACAGACCGTGACAATCCGGCCCTTTGGACCAAACCTCAAATTATGACCAAGGCTGCTCCTCCGGGTCATTACGCCAACAGCAGCGCCTTGAGGACCGGCATTATCGAGTATCCTCTCATTCTTGTCGATTTCAGCAACCGCGGCTTCACAATCAGTGACACTCTGGCTCTCCTGGAGCACTACGACAACGTATTCAACAGTAAAGGTTATACCGACAACACCATCTACACCCATGGCAACGAGACCTATTACGGTCCCGGGGGCAGTGTGTCAGACTACTTCAATGATCAGTCATACGGAAAATTCACACCCACATTCAGGATTGTCGGGCCGGTCCATCCGTCACGCGAGTACCAATACTACGGCAGTGGCTCTGACGCAAATCTGATAAACCTGATCAGCGAGATATGTGATTCGGTCATCTCAATGGGTCTGCTTGACCTTTCTGAGTATGCAAGAAACGGTGTCATCGAGCAGCTGTCAATCATATATGCCGGAAGAGGCGAAAACTATGCTGGCTCCGATCCCAACACCATCTGGCCTCAGGCAAGCATCCTGAATCCGGACCGCAACAGGGCATCCACCCTTTACCGGAAAGGCGTAAACACAGTCAAATACGCATGCACGTGTGAGTTGTTCTGGGACTCGGACAGCATACTTGACGGCATCGGCACATTCTGCCATGAGTTCTCACACACTCTTGGACTACCTGATTTCTATAACACCGCGTCAGCATCGGAATCAGAGTCAAATTCCGCCATGGGTTTCTGGAGCATCATGGATTACGGCAACTATGAGGACGGAGGATTCTCGCCGGTAGGCTATACTGCATTTGAGAAGTTCTCTCTGGGCTGGATGGATATAGAAGAGATAGGATATGCCGGCAATTTCACCCTCCAGGACATAACACATGAACCTGATCCCGATGCCGATATCCATTCCGCATACCGTCTGAGTACCGGCAATGATGACGAATTCATAATCCTGGAGAACCACAACAGGACAGGATGGTACAGTTACCATGCCGCCGAAGGGCTGCTGGTAACGGCTGTCAGCTATGACAACAACGCCTGGCACCCGGACATGAACAAGGTCAACAGCAACAGCCGGTTCAAGCGCTACCAAGTACTCCCGGCCGACAACAACTACAACAGGAATACCAATGCAGGAGACCCGTTCCCCTACAACGGTAAAGACAGCATAACCGTAACCGGCAATCCGCAGCTCAAGGCCGGCAATTCATATCCGTCCCTCTCCGTTTACAACATTCGTAAAAAAGATGGGGTCATATCTTTTTCCGCCGGTCCGGACATCATATCGAATGCGCCCGGCAGCCTTTCCGAAGAGATAATGCTGAGTATTGCAGACGGCAGCCTGACTATCTGCGCTCCTTCCGGAACCCTTGTTACCGTCCATGACATGTCGGGCAGATCCGTATCGGAGACAAAAACCACCGGGCCCGTCCAGCAGATAGCTCTGCCGGGACAGGGTGTATGGATAGTCAAGTGCGGAAATATTGTCCGCAAAATCACTTCTGCCTTATAAAGATATTGATGGGGGTTCCGCTGAAATCCCACTTCTCGCGTATCTTGTTCTCAAGGAAACGCTTGTAGGGCTCTTTTACGTACTGTGGCAGGTTTGCAAAGAATATGAATGTGGGAATCTGCGGTCCCTGCAGCTGAGTGCAATACTTGATCTTGATATACTTGCCCTTGGTTGATGGTGGCGGATAAGCCTCAATCAGCGGAAGCATCTCGGCATTCAGCTTACCTGTGGATACATGATTTGTCTTGTGTCTGTATACATCCTTGGCACACTCCAGCACCTTAAGTATACGCTGTTTCTCTATGGCCGATGTAAACACTATCGGAAAATCCGTGAACGGAGCCAGACGGGAACGGATGGCATCCTCATAGTTCTGCATCACCTTGGCTGACCGGTCCTCAATCAGATCCCACTTGTTGACCACCACCACAAGCCCCTTCTGGTTCTTGACAATGAGTGACACAATGTTCATGTCCTGACTCTCAATGCCGCGTGTAGCGTCGAGCATCAGTATACAGACATCACTGTTCTCTATGGCGCGGATGGAGCGCATCACGGAGTAGAACTCCAGGTCCTCCTCCACCTTGCTTTTCTTGCGGATGCCGGCGGTATCCACCAGATAGAAATCAAATCCGAATTTGTTGTAACGGGTGTATACCGAGTCGCGTGTAGTACCAGCGATATCGGTCACTATGTTGCGGTCTTCACCGATGAAAGCATTCACTATTGAGCTCTTACCCACATTAGGACGGCCCACAACAGCAAAACGCGGGATCTCGTCATCCACCTGGGCATCAGCCTCAACCGGCAGCTTGGCCACGACTGCATCCAGCAACTCGCCTGTTCCGCTTCCGTTGGCGGCCGATATACTTACCGGATCACCCAGACCAAGGCTGTAGAATTCGGCAGCGGCATACTGCAGGTCAAAGGTATCCATCTTGTTGGTAACCAGTATGACAGGTGTCTTGGATCGGCGCAGTATACCCGCTACCTCATCGTCCAGGTCTGTCACTCCGTTCTTTATGTCAACCAGAAACAGGATCAGGTCTGCCTCATCAATGGCCACCTTTACCTGTTTGCGTATCTCCTCTTCAAAAACATCATCCGAATTAACCACCCAACCGCCGGTATCCACCACAGAGAAAATGCGGTTCCCCCACTCGCATTTACCGTACTGACGGTCACGGGTGGTACCTGCCACATCATCTACAATAGCCTGACGGGTCTGGGTAAGACGGTTAAAGAGTGTCGACTTGCCGACATTGGGACGGCCAACTATTGCTACCAGATTGCTCATGCTGAATATTTGTATTAATCCTGTCCGTAACCAAAATTCCTCAATTCACGGTCAGAACTGCGCCAGTCCTTGTCAACCTTTACGAACAACTCCATGAATATCTTTTTTCCGAAGAACTTTTCCAGATCCTTGCGGGCTTCGATGGCCACACGCTTCAGAGCCTGTCCCTCATGCCCTATCAGGATTCCTTTCTGTGACTCACGCTCCACATAAATCACGGCATTTATCACGATTCGGGAATGATTCTCACGGAACTGCTCCACCACGACTTCCACCGAATATGGAATCTCCTTGTCATAATGAAGCAGAATCTTTTCCCTTACAATCTCTGATACAAAGAAACGGGCGGGTTTGTCAGTCAGCTGATCCTTCTCAAAGTATGGAGGACATTCAGGAATCAGTTCATTCACACGCTTGAGAACGGTCTTTACCCCAAATGCCGTGGCTGCAGATATAGGGATAATCTCTGCATTGGGAAGTTTCTCATGCCAGGATTCAACCAGTTTTATCAGATTCTCCTCATCTGTAAGGTCTATCTTGTTGATGATGACCAGCACCGGGACTTTCATCTTGGCCACTTTCTCCAGGAAATCGGCATTCTTATCGGCCTTCTCTATGACGTCGGTCATATAGAGCAGCACATCGGCATCAACCAGTGCGCTCTCCGAGAAAGCCAGCATAGACTCCTGTAGCTTGTAGTTGGGTTTGAGCACACCGGGGGTGTCCGAGAAGACTATCTGTGACTCCTCCGTATTTACGATACCCATTATCCTATGACGAGTGGTCTGCGCCTTGAATGTGGCGATGGATATATGCTCCCCCACCAGCAGGTTCATGAGCGTGGACTTACCTACGTTAGGATTACCGACTATGTTAACGAATCCAGCCTTGTGCATTTGAAAATCCTGTTTTTGTATGAGTCAAAAAAAACGCATCTTGAAAGGATGCGTTTTTCGTTCTTGTTTATTCAGCGGCTGTTTCCTTGACTACTGCCAACTTGCCTCTGTAATAACCGCACTCACCGCATACTGTGTGAAAAACGTGCCATGCTCCACAGTTGGGGCAGATTGCAAGTGTCGGTGCTACTGCCTTATCGTGGGTCCTTCTCTTTGCAGTTCTTGTATTGGACTGCCTTCTTTTAGGATGTGCCATTTTGTTTTGTTTTTATTGTTATTGTTATTCGTTATCTGATTCCAGAATACTGTTCAATGCATCCCAACGGGGATCTGAAGCTCCGGCATCTGCCTCTCTGCTGTCTTCATCACCCTCTTCGGCCGAGTGCTCATCCAGTTTCTCCATCATGCCCTTATTGCACTTACCGGGTGCATGGACATGCTTGATGGGGATAGCCAGAGCGATGAACTCATAGATATACCATGCCACATTGACAATACCCTTGTCTTCCGGGACCACTACAATATCACCTTCATCTGCAAAATCAGGCCCCAGCTTTACTTTAAGCTCTCCTGAATTCTCAATATCCAGTGACATATCGTCAAGGCAACGGTCACAGGTTACGATAACTGTGCCGGCCACCGAAAAACCGAGATGGTATACACCGGATGCCTTTGTCACCTTAAGGTCCACATTAACCTTACCGCGTTGAACCTCCTGGCCCTCCACTATATTGAAGAACTCCTGGTCAACGGTCCAGTTGTAAGCGGAATTACTTTCTGTAAGCCCCTTAAGTTCAACGTTATATTTATCCAGTCTTCCCATCAGACAAATTTTTCGGGGCACAAAGATATGACATTATTTTGGCAAAGAAAAATGATTAAGGTTTTTTTTAAAAGGTCACTTCAACAGTTCTATGCGGAATGTAGTCCCTTTGCCCAGTTCGGAGTGTACCACATAGATACGGCCTTTATGGTATTCTGTTACAATGCGCTTGGCCAGCGACAATCCCAGACCCCAGCCGCGCTCCTTAGTGGTATAACCCGGATCAAAGACGCTCTTCCAGGAGTTCTTGGCTATTCCCTTGCCGGTGTCTGTGATATCAATGGTCACGTGACTCTTGTCTTCAGTGAGTTTTATAGTCAGTTTTCCCTTGCCGTTCATGGCATCCACGGCATTCTTGCATATATTCTCTATCACCCAGCCGAACAGGGAGGCGTTAACCTTGGCATTGACGGGAGGATTCGGGAAATCACGTACAAACTTTACGGTAGCTGGAGACCGATGCTCCACATAGTCAATCACGCCGTCAAGTACGCCAACCATATCTGCCTGTACGGGTTCCGGCATTGATCCAATCTTGGAGAATCTCTCGGCCACCATCTGAAGCCGGTTTACATCCTTCTCCATCTCGCAGATAAGTTCATCATCATACTTGTCCTTCAGCAGTTCGGTCCATGCCATGAGTGATGATATGGGAGTACCCAACTGATGTGCCGTCTCCTTGGAGAGTCCTACCCACACGCGGTTCTGTTCGGTCTTCTTGAAACTCAGCAGCGCAAATATGGCAATCAGCACGAACAGCATGACCACGCCCATCTGGATATACGGATAGATAGTCAGGCGGTTCAGGAGCAGCGACTCGTCAAAACACACCTCATTGTAATGATCCTGGTCCGATTCATCATAATAAATCTTGATGGAATTACCCAGCTGACGCATGCGTTCCACATAGTTCTTGAGATAGGACAGAGTATCAGCCTTCCTAATCTCAATATTCAGGTAACTCCTTATGTCACCGCTCTCGTCCACGACAATGACGGGAATGGTTTTGTTACCGCTGATTACAGCCAGTACAAGACCCAGGTCCGTATTCTCGTCGGCATCGTCCAGTGAACGGTAAGCATCGGCAAACAGTTCCATTTTGGAATGCTCCTCACGCGACAGGTCTTTGACCAATGACTGTGATACGAACAGCGATATGAACGCAATTATGATGGCTACGACTATAAGTATAGTCCTTATCCGCTTGAATTCCTTAATTTTCCTCATCGTAAGGGGCCGTACTTTTCAAGGTCGGCAAAGAATAAACGGATTATTTTCACGTATATTGTACCGGGAGTCAAAGTCCGAACAGACGGCAGGCATTCCGGCTGGTCACATCAGCTAACTCTTCAAAAGTTATGCCATACACCTGAGCCATCATATTTGCGGTGTTTACTATATATGATGGTTCATTGCGTTTTCCCCTGAACGGCACAGGAGGCAGATAAGGGCAGTCTGTTTCAAGCACAACCCTGTCCAGAGGTATAAGCGGCAGCACGGACGGCAGAACCGATTTCCTGTATGTCAGCACTCCTCCTATCCCGAACATGAACCCATCGAACCGCATAAGGGCCGATGCCTCTTCGGTCGAACCGGAAAAGCAATGGAATATTCCTCTAAGTGCGCTTTCCCTATAATCAGAAAGGATATCATATAGCTGCTGAAATGAGTCGCGGGAATGGATCACGATGGGCAGATTATATTCCAGAGCCCACTCTATCTGAATCCGGAAGGAGTCCGTCTGTTCATCCAGGCGTGACTTGTCCCAGTAAAGGTCAAGGCCGGTCTCTCCAATGCCTATGTAACGGTGGGAACCACCCTGGGCCTGGTCCATGTCAAGTCTTGACTTGAGTTCTGAAAGCTGGCTGTGATAATCATCCGACAGGTCTTCGGGATGAAGTCCGATCATAGGACGACACAGTTCCGGCCAGACATCACATACATGGAGCAGATCATCCAGAGTTTCAGGATTTATGTTGGGGAGCAGCAGATATTCAAGCCCCGCGTCTCTTGCCCTTTCAATAACCTCAGGCAAATCCTCCCTGAACGCCTGGTCATAGACATGACAATGAGTGTCAATCAGCTTTCTCACCCGATCTGTAATAATATATCAGGCCGTAGTCGCGGCATGCCTTCAGTTTCTTTTCGCCCGAATAGTCCGAGAAATAGTTTTCTATTGAATTCCAGACTTCCAGAATGACCTCGTCCACCTGCGGTCTCATGAGCGAGACAACCATCAGGGTCTCATCCGTCAGCTGACGCAGTTCACACTGCTTGTCATACAGTTCCTTGAAAAGGTCAAAATGCACAACCACCTTGGCTATGGTAGGGTTATATATAGGTATACCTCCATTATCAGTCCTTGCTTTCTCTCCTCGGATGGTATTCTCGCAGCATCTGATGACAGCTATGTCACTTGACATATCCGGCAGCTCTCCCGAATCCTCCGGTATCGAATAGTATTTCCTGTCAGAAGATTTGATTTCACCGCGCTTTACGCACAGATTGAATACAGTCAGGAAATGTGACACATACATCTTGGCGTTCTTCAGTTTGGTCTGGTACGGCTCTGACTTGGAATAATTCACCTGGGTCTCGAGCGACTTGACATATCTGTCTACCGCATCCTTGAACTGGAACAGTTTCTTTTCGGCTCTCGAAAGGAGTTCAGGCGATATGACCGGGGCGTAATAGTCGCTGTTACGCATCTTTGTTATCGCCGTTTCCAGAGAACGGATTCTCGCTTTGTCTGTGTTGGGTAATCTTCTGTAAGGCATAGTAATTAAAGGACTCTGTTTAACAGGCTTCCGGCATATTCTCTAAGAAGGGACTTTCGGCTGGCAGGAAGACTTACTGCATCAAGTTTCAAAATCGCTTCGTCAAACAGTGAAGCTATAAGTTTCTCAGAGAGCGACCTGACTTTCACCGCATCATAGATGGAACGGACAGCAGCTATCTTTGACTCCGGATCATCACCGTCATAAGCGGCCCATCTGTCCAATTCACTGCGCATACCGTCATCTGCCAGATTATAGGCATTGATATACAGGTAAGTCTTCTTGTTGCAGAGAATATCACCGCCTATCTTCTTTCCGAACACAGCGGGATCTCCGTAAACGTCAAGAAGGTCATCCTGAAGCTGGAATGCCAGACCTACCTTCTCACCGAATTCATAAAGCAGACGGGAATCGGTTTCGGATGCTCCGCCAAGAACCGCACCCATCTGGGCACATGCGGCCAGAAGCACCGATGTCTTAAGCCGGATCATTTCAATGTATTCCTGCTCGGTAACATCGTCGCGGGTCTCGAATTCCATATCATATTGCTGACCTTCCATTATCCCTGTAAATGTTTCGTTGGCCAGGTCCAGTATTCTCTTGAGTTCCGGACCCGATGTCATTGAGAGATAACGGTAAGCAAGCACCAGCATACCGTCACCCGACAGGATTGCCACATTCTCATTCCATTTCTTGTGAACGGTAGGCCTGCCGCGGCGCATGTCGGCCTTATCCATAAGATCATCGTGAAGTAACGTGAAATTGTGGAATATCTCCATACCTGCTGCAGTACAGAAAACCCTTTCTACATCATCGGCAAACATATTGTACGCCATGATCAGGAATGTGGGACGGATACGCTTGCCGCCCAGGGAAAGAGTATACCTTACCGGAACATAAAGGCTGTCCGGCTGACGGGAGTAATCCAAAGACTGGAGATAGCCCTCAAATTCTTCCTGTATTTGCTTTGCTGTTTTCATCACAAATGCAAAAGTAAGAAGTTGTTTTGGAATTACACAACAAAACGAAGATAAAAAAGCGAAGAGGCCCAAAGAGGCCTCTTCGCAATTTATCATCCTGCTTATAAATCAGTTAAGACGGAAGTTTACAGGTACGGTGTATTTTACGCGTACGGGTTTGCCACGCTGCTTGCCCGGCTTCCAGTTAGGCATTGTTGAGATCACGCGCAGGGCCTCCTGGTCCAACTGCTTGTTGACGCTCTTTACTACCTGCGGCTCTACGATTGCACCATCCTTGTTTACTACGAATGATACAAGCACACGACCCTGGATTCCGTTCTCACGGCAGATTGGCGGATACTTGATATTCTTTCTGAGATAATCCAAAAGAGCCTGTGTACCTCCCGGGAACTCAGGAGCATCCTCAACGACCATAAAGATCTCTTCCTCCTCAGGTTCGGGTTCAACCTCAACATAGTCTATCTCATCCAGATCAACCCACTCGACCTGATCTTCTGTAGAAGCCATGATATCCTCTTCAACCTCTGCATCATCATCTACGATCTCAAGAATATCAGCCTGTGTTACAGCTGCAGGTGGTGGCGGAACCGTTTTCTTTTCAGGTAAGGTGATGGGGACCATTTCTTCATTCAGGGAGACGTCCTTGACGCCATAGATTTCAGAATCGTCCTGCACTTCCCTCTGTGTCCACTCAAGCGCCACGAACATGACGGCAAGAGCCATTACAAATCCTATCAGGAGTGAGGTACTTTTACCTCTCTCAAGATCAGCGCGTTCAGACTTTTTAATTTCCATAATTCTCTCAGTTTAGCAATCAGACACTTTTGTCCATCGGCAAAAGTAGTAATCTTTTTCTCAACCCGAAAACAAAATGTCTTTTTTGTGTATTTTTAATAATTGACAAGGCTCTCTCTCTTTCCTTGTTTCCGTATTGGAAACGGAGCGGACTTGCAAATACGTCTCAAATCCGCAAAAAAAAAATCATTAAAGACAAAAAACGTCTGACCGGGTACGGCAACGCTATAAAAAACGTTATTGTATAGGTACTTGTTAAACTCGTTTTTTGTACATTTGTTCCCGATGAAGAGAATCCTTCTAACATTAGCGGTATTTGCTGTTCTGACAGGGTCAGGCACTCTTCAGGCACAGAGTCTGGAGAGTTCTTTTGAATTCCTCAAACTGCCCGTCTCGGCACACAGTTCGTCACTGGGTGGGCGGGCCGTTTCGGTGGCCGATCCGGACCCGGCACTTTTCATACAGAATCCGGCACTGCTCAATGCTGTTGACAAGAGCCTTCTGGCCCTGAATGCCATGACATGGTTCTCAGGCACCACGATAGCCGGAGCCCAGTATTGCAATCTGTTTGACGAACGTTCAAGATACGCATTCAATGCACGGTACGTAAACTACGGGAAGATGCCCGAAACTCAGGCCGACGGAACCCGGACCGGAACATTCCAATCCAAAGACATGGCGGTTGGCGTATCGTACTCTTACATGCTCACCGATAATCTCAGCGGCGGAGTAAGCGGTAACCTGATCTGCTCCAGATATTCATCAAAGACATCGGTGGCCATTGGCGTAGATCTGGGATTATTGTATATAATACCCGGAAACGGCGTTTCAATCGGACTTGCCGCAACCAATCTGGGCGGTCAGATAAAGGCTTTCGAAAACACTTTCCAGAAAATGCCTTTTGATATCTGCGCAGGATTTACCTGGAAGCCGGCACACGCTCCCCTGAGGTTTACCCTTTCAATGGACAATCTTACCCGTTGGAAAGAATCCGATTTCCATTTTGCCGAAGATGAAGACAAAGGATTCGGACAAATTCTCAAGCGGCATCTTTCTGTGGGCATCGACATAATGCCTACTGAAACCTTCTATATTGCCGCCGGCCTTAACATGCGTAACCGCATTGAGCTGGGCGGAAACGGCAGCAAGGGACTGGCCGGCATGACCATCGGCACAGGCCTGCGACTTAATCGCATAATGTTCGATATCTCCTACGGCAAGTACCAGGTGTCGGAATCATCATTGATTTGCAATTTCGGATTCAACATATGAAAAAGATAATCATTGCTATGGACGGCCATTCGTCTTGCGGAAAGAGCACGATGGCCAAGGCGCTTGCAAAAGCGATAGGATACACGTACATTGACACCGGTGCCATGTACCGCGCCGTAACGCTATATGCCATGCGCCGCGGATTCATCGGTGAAAACGGCATTGATGAGGAATCACTCCGCCGTGAGATGCCGCAGATAAAGATTACGTTCGGCCATGAGAACGGCATGCAATACACCATACTTAACGGAGAGAACGTGGAACGTCAGATTCGCGGAATGGAGGTGTCCGGCCATGTAAGCCCCATATCGGCCATCGGGTTTGTCCGTGAGGCCATGGTCAGCCTGCAGCGGGAGATGGGGCGCCAGGGTGCTGTCATAATGGACGGACGCGACATAGGCACGACCGTGTTTCCTAACGCAGAACTCAAGATTTTTGTCACTGCCAGCGATGAGATCCGCGCACAGCGCCGTTTTGATGAACTCAAGGCGAAAGGAGAGAATCCCGTATTTGAAGATGTGCTCAAGAACGTAAGGGAACGTGATTACATAGACTCCCACCGCGCCGTATCGCCACTGCGCAAGGCCGATGATGCCATAGTGCTGGACAACAGTCACATGACTATTGATGAGCAGGACAAATGGCTGATGGACCAATATCTGGCAAAAACAGCAGAATGACAGATCATGAAAGTTGAGATTGACCCTGAATCCGGATTCTGTTTCGGTGTGCTTTCGGCTATCGGAAAGGCCGAAGAGGAGTTGCGCTGTGACCAGCAGCTCTACTGCCTTGGTGATATAGTGCACAACGGAATGGAATGCGACAGGCTTCAGGGCCTTGGGCTCAAGACCATAAACCATGATCAGTTTGCAGAGCTCAAGGACGCCAAGGTTCTGCTAAGGGCACATGGCGAGCCTCCGTCAACATACAATACCGCCAGGAAGAACGGCATAACCCTGATCGATGCCACCTGCCCTGTAGTACTCAAGCTTCAGCAGCGCATCCACAAGCAATACCGGCAGCTTGACCCGGCCACCCAGCAGATAATAATCTTCGGTCAGAAAGGACATGCCGAGGTTCTGGGTCTTGTGGGGCAGACAGACGGGACGGCCACTGTTATAGAATCGGCCGATGAGATAGACCGCATTGATTTCAACAAGGATATATTCCTTTATTCACAGACCACAAAATCGGCAGCCAGTTATAACCATCTGATTGAAAAGATTACTCAGAAACTTCCCCAAGGAAGGAGTTTCATACATAACAACTCTGTCTGCGGACAGGTGTCCCACCGTGGTGAGAACATACGTGAATTCGCCCGCAGGCACGATGTGATACTGTTTGTATCAGGCCGTAAGAGTTCCAACGGCAAGGTCCTTTTCGGGGAATGTCTGAACGTCAACCCCAGATCTTATCTGATAGAGGGGCGGCAGGACATAGACCTTGAGGTACTGAACAACGCCGAATCTGTTGGCATCTGCGGCGCCACTTCTACTCCCAAGTGGCTGATGGAGGAGTGTAGGGACTACATACTTAAATTGAGAATTGAGAATTGAGAATTAAATAACCTAACCAAATTTACTTATGAGCTTAAAGTACAATGAAATCGGAAAAACCGGTATGAAGGTTGCAAGACTGGCCTTCGGTGCATCTTCGCTAGGCGGAGTTTTCCACGAGATCAATGAAAAGAGAGCCATCGAGGCTGTTTTCACTGCCGTAGACAACGGTCTGAACTTTATCGATGTATCTCCCTATTACGGACATTACAAGGCTGAGACCGTGCTGGGCAAGGCACTCAAGGACATCCCGCGCGACAAATATTACCTGTCAACCAAGGTAGGCCGCTACGGAAAGGACGGAGTAAACACCTGGGACTACAGCGCCAAGCGTGCTACAGAGAGTGTGTATGAGAGCATGGAGCGCCTTAACATTGACCATATAGACCTTATAAACGTCCATGACATAGAGTTCCAGGCTGCACTGCCGGGCGGACTGCAGAAAGTGGTCGATGAGACCCTTCCCGCTCTTGTTGAACTGCGTGAAAAGGGCATAGTCAGCCACGTGGGCATTACCGACCTCCAGCTTGAGAACCTTAAGTGGGTGGTAGACCACGCCCCGGAAGGGACTGTTGAGAGCATACTCAACTTCTGTCACTTCTGCCTTAATGATGACAAGCTGAATGATTATCTGGGCTACTTTGAGCAGAAAGGCATCGGCGTGATCAACGCCTCTCCCCTGGCTATGGGACTGCTCTCCGAGCGCGGTGTACCAGACTGGCATCCCGCACCCAAACCACTGGTAGATGCTTGCGCCAAAGCCGCCCAGCACTGCAAATCGCGTGGCACATCAATTGAGAAACTGGCTGTACAGTATTCATACAGCAACCCGCGCATAGCCACCAACCTTTTCAGCTCGGCCAATCCCGACAATGTCCTTAAAAACATCAAGGTGGTTCAAGAGCCCCTTGACTGGGATCTGGTATTTGAGGTTCGTGAAATAATCGGTGACCAGCAGAGAGTAACCTGGTGCAACTCATGATGAAGATCATTGACACCCACTCACACCTGTGGCTGCGTCAGGACACCGTAGTCAACGGCATGCCCATCCGCACTCTGGAGAACGGCCGTTCCCTGTTTATGGGAGAGGTACGCCAGATGGTTCCACCTTTTATAATAGATGGCCGTAACACCGCCGAGATTTTCCTGTCCAACATGGATTACGCACAGGTTACCGCTGCAGTGGTGGTACAGGAATTCATTGACGGCCTGCAGAACGACTATCTGGCCGATGTACAGAAACGGTATCCCGACCGTTTTGTAGTATGCGGTATGGCCGATTACCGCAAGCCCGGCTATCTGGAGCATGCAAAAAGTCTTATTGCGCAGGGATTCAAGGGCATAGCCATACCGGGGCATCGTCTTCAGACCCCCGATGGCCGCATAAGCCTGACTTGTCCGGAGATGATGGAGTTGTTCCGTCTTATGGAGCAGAAAGGTGTATTCCTTTCAATCACTCTGGAGGACGGAGTTGTCCAGGTTCCCGAAATGGAAGAGGTCATACAGGAGTGCCCGGACCTTAAGATAGCTGTGGGACATTTCGGAATGGTGACCGTTCCGGGATGGATGGAGCAGATACGTCTGGCACGCCACAAGAACGTGATGATAGAATCAGGAGGCATAACCTGGCTTTTCAACGATGAATTCTACCCGTTCAAAGGTGCAGTAAGAGCAATACTCCAAGCAGCCGATGAGGTAGGAATGGACAAGCTGATGTGGGGATCGGACTATCCTCGCACAATAACAGCCATAACCTACCGTATGTCCTACGATTTTATACTGAAAAGTCCCGATTTCACCGAAGAATCCAAGGAATTGTTCCTGGGGCTCAACGCCGTAAGATTCTACGGAATAGATACAGAAATTGATTTACCTTATATTAAAAACATGTCAGAATGAGCAATAATCCAAAATCAACAAAGAACACCGTGGCATTGGCCATGGTATTCAGCCTTTTCTTTCTCTGGGCAATCAGCAACAACCTGCTGTCGCCAGTGGTCAACAAGATGATGTCACTCTTCAACATAGATCAGGCCAGCGCCGAGTTTGTGGAGACATCATACTGGTTCGCATACTTCCTGTTCCCCATCCCAATTGCCATGTTCATGAAGCGTTTCAGCTACAAGGCCGGTATCGTATTGGGACTTCTTATCTCAGCCGCAGGCGGACTGCTGTTCCTGCCGGTTACATCACTGCACAGTTTTCCGCTCTACCTTTGCGCCTTCTTCATTGTTGCCATAGGCATGTGCTTCCTGGAGACAGCAGCCAACCCCTATGTAACTGAGTTGGGTGATCCGGCCACCGCACCTCGCCGCCTCAACCTGGCACAGGCATTCAACGGACTTGGCGCATTCATTGCCGCCATGTTCCTGAGCAAGCTGATTCTTATTGATGATGCTGCTACCAACGCCCTGCCCGATGCCGAGATTCACAACTTCAAACTGACTTATACCATTTTCGGCATAGTACTTATACTTATTGCCGTAGTGATGGCATTCACCAAACTGCCGCGTATCCAGGCCGAGGATGATGACACATCAAGCAATGGCAAACTGATTTCATTCAGTGTACTTAAGCGCCGTCATCTGCGTAACGGTGTCATAGCACAATTCTTCTACAATGGCGGCCAGACCGCAGTGAACAGCCTGTTCATAGTCTATTGCGTCAAGTACGCAGGACTAAACCATGACCAGGCCACCACGCTGTTCGGTTTCTATATGCTGGCATTCCTGCTGGGTCGCTGGATAGGTGCATGGCTCATGGGTAAGTTCCAGCCTAAGAACATGCTTGTGGTATACGGACTGGCCAATGTGGTTCTGTGCGCAGTCATTTGCCTATCAGAGGGTATGACCGCCATCTACGCCATGATGGGCATATCATTCTTCATGTCAATCATGTACCCCACACAGTTCTCACTGGCACTGACAGACCTTAAGGGTGAGACCAAGAGCGGATCGGCATTCCTGGTGATGGCCATTGTGGGCAACTCCATACTGCCGCTGCTAACAGCCAAGTTCCAGGTATCACTCACTACAAACCATGAGTTGGCATATATCATTCCGCTTATCTGCTTTGCAGTATGCGCCTGGTACGGATGGAAGGGACACGTTGTAAAAGATTAAGATAATGAGACAGATTAGAATCCCCGCACAGGGAGAGGTGATAGTTGAGGAGGCACAGAAGCCGCAGGCCGGTGCCGGACAGGTGCTTCTTAAAATAGGATATGTAGGTTTTTGCGGATCGGACCTGAATACATTTCTGGGCCGTAACCTTATGGCCAAGGAGGCCGTTATTCCCGGCCACGAGATCGGAGCCACAATAGACAGCGTAGGCCCGGATGTACCTGAATTCCTTAAACCGGGCATGACAGTAACGGTCAATCCCTATACCAACTGCGGTCATTGCGCAGCCTGCCGTGCTGGCCATCCCAATGCATGTGAGTTCAATGAGACACTGGGCGTACAGCGTGACGGTGCCATGCGTGACTACATGGTGCTGCCCTGGGCCAAAGTAATTCCTGCTCCCGGAATAGCACTGCGTGACTGTGCACTGATTGAGCCCATGAGTGTAGGATTCCACGCTGTTTCCAGAGCCCAGGTTACAGACTCCGATACCGTTCTGGTATTCGGTTGCGGAATGATTGGTGTAGGTGCCATAGTACGAGCATCACTGCGCGGCGCAACAGTAATAGCCGTTGATCTGGATAATGAGAAACTTGCTCTGGCAAAAATTCTGGGAGCAACCTATACTATCAATTCAAAGGAGCAGGACCTTCATGCAAAAATCATCGATTTCACCGGTGGATTAGGCCCAACTGTAGTAATTGAAGCCGTAGGCAGCGTACCTACTTATCAGGCCGCAATTGATGAGGTTGCATTCAGCGGCCGCGTGGTTTGCATTGGCTACTCCAAGAATGACGTTACATTCCACACCGGACTATTCGTAAAGAAAGAGATCAACATCCACGGATCACGTAACGCCATGCCCGCTGATTTCGAGGCCGTAATACGCTATCTTCAGCGCGGCACCTGCCCCAAGGATGAGCTTATATCGGCCGTAGTAAAACCTGAGAACGCGCTCCATGCCATGCAGAAATGGGTGGAAGCTCCCAGCCGCGTATTCAGAATCCTTGTCGATTTTAATTAAGTTCCATCAATAAAAAAGCGGGCTGCCCCTTAAGGACAGCCCGCTTTTTTATTATTTACCTGCGTTAATACAATACTTTCTTAACCTTTGTACTTCCGTCTGAATAGTTGGTAACGACTATGGTAAAACCCTTAGGGCTTTCCATCTTCCTGCCAGTCAAATCATAGTAGCTTATCCCTGTCTCCCATACGGCTATCTGTTGCTCTATACCGGTAACTGTATTGACAGGGAAGGTACTTTCAGCAAGCAACTGATCCTTTAATACTACATATACATCAGATTCAGTGTAGATCAGTAGCTTGTCACCGTATTGTCTAAAGTCATTCAAATATTCTATCTCAGTCTCGTTGGTTTTTCTTTTTGGCAAAGTTAGTGGAATGCTCCATGTTTCTCCTTCATCCTTAGAACACATAACTTTGATGTCACTACCTCTACCAGCCATATAAAGAATATCGCTATCAGCGTTATCATAAGCAGTGAATTTCCAACCAACAAATAAACTATCTTTTTGCATTTTCCATGATTGCCCATTATCTGTTGATTTAAAGACAATACCATTTCCTCCAACAATCCATTTGTCTTGAGTCTCGGGATGGAATGCTATTCTGTTTATGCAGTTATCGCCGTTATCATAAGGATTAATTACATTCCATGTCTGTCCGCAATTATAACTTACATTAATGTAAGGGATCCAAGCTGATGTTTGTCCACTTTGATAGATAATATCCGGATTTAAAGGATGATATCCGGCAAAACCTGTTGTAGAAACAGTTGACAGTCTACTCCAAGTCTGTCCAAAGTCCGTAGATTGGAATAAGCCCAAAGTAAGGGATGATACGAGTATTATGTTGGGATCAGTAGGATGTTGAGCAAGGTTATTCATTATATTACCCCTATAATTGTATGAAGCATCAATTATTGGGTAAAGCGGTTCTATAAACATGTCTGGCGTAATGTCTTCAAAAGTCCTTCCACCATCGTGCGACAATAAAAGGAAACTACCGTTTACGTTATAACGCAAAGCCAGTATGTCTTGTCCACTACGGGCATAGTCAAGAAGAGGAATATCTTCAAATCCTACTAATTGCCATGAACTTGTGTCGTTAGATAAATCTTTTGAATAAAGTCCCTGATTAGTGCAAACATAAACCGTATCACCTTCAACGTGCATTTGTGGACAGGGGTTAGGACCCATCCGTTCACATTTTTCCATTCCCAACCCAAGAGGTGTGAACAGTTGTCCATACGTGGTCTGTGAAACTAAATTAGCAAAATCTGGCACTGAAGCTACAAAATATCCAGTTTCATACAACAGATTTGCATACTCCAACGGATTTTTTTCACTTTCTGGGGTAACTGAAAGAACATACCATAAGGGCAAATATTTAGAATGCCCCTTGTTGTTTAGTTTATAGTCCTGAGCAAATGTATTCAGCAAGTCTATGTCCTGTTCTTTTTTTAATTCGACGTTCAAATATGGAGTAACTACGGCCTCTGCGTTATCATTCAAAAAATAACATGGGGTAATAATTACAGCTTTTAAGTCTTCCTGCCATGAGTCCTGTGCTCTCAAACTCTCATAGTCTGACTTGGAAATAACAATGATATCAAAAGTCCCATCTGCAATTGTATGCAGTATATTGACATTTTCTTGTATCCTCTGGCTTATGTTATCACATTCTTTAGGTATGCTGACACAAACCTTATCCTCGTTCAGAGTAACAGGAATCTTATTACCGTTATAGTAATAGAAATCCGCTTGTGCCATTACATATGTTGAGCAAAATATTAAGAGTAAAATGCTCAAAATCTGTTTTCTGCTCATAGTGATAATTCTTTATGTTAATAAATTGTTCTCTGTTGGTTTTGTTTTCGTCTTATCGAATAAAACTACCGCATAGATAATCAATATTTTGTTTAGTAAGAAAAAAAACGTGCTGAAAAGTGCTGAAAATGTTAAAATCGTCCGCACTTATGCTTACAGATTCAGGTAATGCGTCTTGCTTCTCCTTATTATACTGCTTTTTATTCATGTCTTTGAGCATTATCACTGATAACCTGTACTGGTGGATTTAGATGGTAAGATTAATGTTATTATCGGAACAGTTTCTTTTCCCTCCGGACGCTACCGTCCCTATACCGAGTGATGACTATTGTCAGACCAGATGGAGTTTCCAAACGCCGTCCTGTCATATCGTAATATTGAACTTCCCGGACAGTCAATTCTTCTTTGAACTTATGGATATTTGTCTCTCCCCAATGGCTTATTATTGGAGGGATTTGACTATTTATGCCTACTGAAGAAAAGCCGCCAGTTTCAAACACTTTCTGTGAGACCTCAAAAATATCCGCATGCTTGGGTACAAGAAATACAACAGTGCTGTAACTGCCTGTTGTGTAAGTCAAGCCTAACGAATCGGATATATTGTTCAATAATTCTTGATTATAATTTCCTATGGTATTACAGGTCAAAACATTTAATAAATATCTTTCTCCTTTTTCCAAATCAGGATAGAACAGATAGCTGTTATAATCTGATCTTGTTACATATATACGGCGTGCCGTAATTATTCCTTCATCCTTAAGTATCTGGTCAATGATATTGTCTATTGTTTGTTACTTTATAATTAGTGTCGAACCTACAGGTACAAAAGTATTCTTTTTAATAACAAATTGAACATCAATGTCTATAGAAGTTTCATCTTTCCATTTTGGGGGTTCGTTGTACGCAAAGAAAAAAATAATAGATATAAAAATAAAAAAGCCCGCGTTACATTTTGTAACACAGGCTAAAGACTTGCTAATATGCATATAAATCCATTGCCCTAATGAAAGATTCAACTGCAGATGAGTCTATTTGCATATCCTTATACACACATCCCTGTGAGTACCATGCCATAGCGGAGCGGTAGTTCTTGCGATGCGTACCGTAATAGCTGGTTGCGGTGAGAATGAGGCTGTCTGAGGTAATGGGTTTATACTGCTTGTAGTCTGCCTGAAAGTTAATGTAGTACATCGCGGAGTCAAGTTGACGTGTAGAAAATCATTAGGGACGGTCACTAATGAGCAACTTTTGTGTAGTAGAGGTCCAGGAGTTTTTGGGCGGCGGCGAATGAGGTTTGCTCTCCTCCCAGAATCTGCTTCTCACATTGGCCCAGGAGGGCGGAGATCTCGGGATCGTTGTAGAATCCGTTCTTCAGGGATTCGTTTATGGTCTCGTACATCCAGTACTTGGACTGCTCGTTACGGCGATACTGGAAATAGCCGTTCTTCTTAACAAAGTCTATGTACTCCCAAACCATATCCCATACCTCTTTTATGCGATACTCATAGAATCCGGAGTAGGTCAGGACCTTGGGCGTCCAGCCGCTTTCCGATGGCGGGAACAGGTGCAGGGCGTTGCGGAACGAGCTGGCTGCAAGTTCGGCCTTGGGGGCGTTGTCACCATCGGCCTTGTTTATGACTATGCCGTCGGCCATCTCCATTATGCCGCGCTTTATGCCTTGCAGTTCATCGCCGGTACCGGCCAACTGTATGAGCAGGAAAAAGTCTACCATGGAGTGTACTGCCGTCTCGCTCTGCCCAACGCCTACGGTCTCCACGAATATCTTGTCAAATCCGGCGGCCTCGCACAGCACTATGGTCTCGCGGGTCTTGCGTGCCACACCGCCCAGTGATCCGGCCGATGGGCTGGGGCGTATGAATGCCTTGGGGTGCACTGCCAGACGCTCCATGCGGGTCTTATCGCCCAGGATACTGCCTTTGGTCCGCTCTGAACTGGGGTCGATGGCAAGTACCGCCAGCTTACCGCCGTCCTTGAGAACGTGCAGACCGAAAGCATCGATGCTGGTGCTCTTGCCGGCTCCCGGAACGCCGCTTATACCTATGCGTACCGAGTTTCCTGAATAGGGAAGGCACTTCTCAATAACCTCCTGGGCAATGGCCTGATGCTCCGGCTTGAGGCTCTCCACCAGCGTCACGGCCTGGCTCAGAACGGTAACGTTACCTTTTACTATGCCGTCCACATAATCCTGGACAGACAGAGTTGGGCGGCTTATCTTACGTCCCTTGAGGTACGGGTTTACAGACCCCGGGCTTACAACTCCGCTGTTTACGGTCAGTCCTTTATACTCTTCGCTATTTTCGGGATGTTCCATTGCGGTGTATTATTTTAAGAGCTATCCAAGCTATCAATCCGCAGAGCAGATAGATCATGGTCTGGCAGAAATGCAGTACGAATGACATTATCTGGGCCTCGTTGGTCTTGGCTCCGTATATGCCCAGCATCTTGACTATGGCCAGGTTCCAAGGACCGGCTCCGTTGGGTGTGGGTACCAGTACGGCCACGCTGCTGGCGGCAAAACAGGCCAGACCGGCAACGGGGCCCAGAGCTGCGGTTGAGGGCAGACAGTAGAAAGCCAGATAGAGTTCCAGATAGTAGCAAATCCAGATTCCTATGGAGTAGACCATGAACAGAGGCAGTCGCTTGATTTGCTTGAGTGACAGGAATCCCTCCCAGAATCCTTGGATGAAACTTTTTACCTTGTCCCAGAGGCGGAATCTTACGCATGCCCACCAGCAAACGGCTATGACAATGATTATACCTATTGTCCAATACCAGAACTTGGGCTGCCGCAAGAGAGGTATACTTTCAGCTACGGGTGCAGCCATATCGGCATCCGGGGTAAGCAGCAGGGTAAACTCATTCCATGATACCAGCACTCCGGTTACCACTATGAGTCCCAGCAGTACGGCATCGACCACACGCTCGGCCACCAGTGTGCCCAGACCTTTGCTGAAAGGCACTCCCGCGTTCTGCTCCAGCATTCCGCATCGGCATATCTCACCTACGCGGGGTATTATGATATTGGCGGCGTAACCGGTGAATACGGTCAGAACCGTGTCTTTCTTGGGGACGACATAACCTATGGGTTCCAACAGCAGGTTCCACCTGAGGCCGCGAAAAAGGGGACCCAGGGCACTGAAAGACAAGGCGCCTATGAGCCAGCCCCATCGGATGCTGTGCATATCGGTCCAAAACTGCGAGAAGTCATAGTCCCTGTAGGTAAAATAAAGTACCACTGCCGATATGAGCAGAGGTATCGCTATCTTGAGTGTGGTTGATGCAATCTTTTTCATTATCAGGTGTTCATCCTTTGGATGATTTTGCCTACCTTTGCTGCCGTGAATGCGGCGGGAGGTCAGCATTCCAGTTGCGAAGATAATATATTTCTTCGAGTTGATAACCAAACATATTCTATATGGACGACGTTGATGCGGACAGTAAGACCCAAAAAGGCATTAGGCCAACATTTCCTGAGGGATATGGATATCGCTCAGCGTATAGCCGGCACTGTTGATGCGCGCGCCGACCTTCCGATTCTTGAAATAGGACCCGGCACAGGAGTCCTTACCCAATTCCTAAGTCAGAAAAACCGTGAACTCAAGGTTGTTGAGATAGACAACGAGTCTGTTGTGTACCTGCATGAAAACTACCCTGACCTGAATGTCATTGAGGGTGATTTTCTGCAGCTGGACCTTAACACCCTTTTTGAAGGCCGTGAGTTTGTACTTACCGGAAACTATCCTTACAATATCTCCAGCCAGATTTTCTTTAAGATGCTGGATTACAAGGAACTCATACCCTGCTGCACCGGAATGCTGCAGCGTGAGGTGGCACAGCGCATCTGCTCCGGTCCCGGAAACAAGGACTACGGCATACTGAGCGTATTTATCCAAGCCTGGTATGATACCGAATATCTGTTTACCGTAAATGAAAACGTATTTGACCCGCCTCCAAAGGTCAAGAGCGGCGTGATTAGTCTTAAACGTAACGGCCGCCGTTCATTGGATTGCAACGAGGCTTTGTTCCGCAAGATTGTAAAAGCAACTTTCGGAATGCGCCGCAAGATGTTGCGCAACTCGCTGCGCCAGTTTTATGACAAGGACTCTCCTCTACCGGCGGAATGCCCCTATCTGGACAAGCGCCCGGAACAACTGTCAGTAGAAGACTTCATAAAACTGACACTTATGGTTGAGGGCAAGGCCTGAAAACCATAGAGAGCAAGAAACACAAAGTTTACCCGACCCAACTTCAGGGTCAAAATATTCAGAACTATGGAGAAGGAATTTCTGGATAATATTCTTGAAGTTATTGAGAATCAGGATGCAGTAAAACTGAAAGCCATCCTGGAGGATATGCACCCCGCCGACATCGCCGAGTTGTGCGATGAACTTGACGTGGATGATGCCCGTCTGGTATATCGCCAGCTGGACAATGAGACAGCGGCCGACGTACTGGTGGAGATGGACGAGGACAACCGTAAACGGTTGCTGGATGAACTGCCGTCCGAACTGATTGCCAGCAAGTTCATCGACAACATGGACACCGACGATGCTGTAGATATCATTCAGGATCTGGATGAAGAGAAGCAGGAGGAGGTGCTCGCGCATATCGGCGATATAGAGCAGGCCAGCGATATCGTTGACCTGATGCAGTATGACGAGGATACCGCCGGTGGTCTGATGGGCACCGAGATGGTGGTTGTGAATGAGAATATGTCCATGCCGGAGTGCCTGCAGGAGATGCGCAAACAGGCCGAGGATCTGGATGATATATACAATGTATATGTGGTGGATGATGACGGTCGCCTGAAAGGTGTATTCCCGCTCAAGAAGATGATAACCAACCCGTCCGTTTCAAAGGTCAAGTACGTGATGGATGAGGATGTGATAAGCACCAAGGTCGATACTCCCATTGACGATGTGGTTCAGCTTATAGAAAAATATAACCTGGTATCGGTTCCTGTCGTGGACAGCATAGGCCGTTTGCAGGGTCATATAACCGTTGATGACGTTATTGATGAGTTGCGTGACCAACAGGAGCATGACTACCAGATGGCATCGGGTCTTACCGGTGACGTAGAGACCGCCGACAGCGTGTTCCGTCAGATGTGGTCAAGGATACCATGGCTGCTGATAGGTATACTGGGAGGAATTCTTAATTCCAAACTGCTGGAACATTTTGAGACCGCTTTTGCCGCAGCGACGTCATTGCTGTTCTTTATCCCTCTGATTGGCGGAACCGGCGGTAACGTGGGTACCCAGTCATCAGCTCTTGTGGTTCAGGGTCTGGCTAACGGATCGCTCAACACTTCAAATATCCTCAAGCAGGTTTTCAAGGAGAGTGCAGTGGCCCTGCTCAATGCGGTGGTGCTTTCATTACTAGTGTTCGGCTACAACGCATGGGCATTCGGCCTGACAGACCCGGTAACATATGCCGTACCCGGAAGTATGTTCGCACTTGTGCTCATCGGAACCCTCTGGGGCACCCTGCTCCCGCTATTGTTTGAAAAGATCCACATAGACCCCGCCATAGCCACCGGCCCCTTTGTGCAGATAACCAACGACCTTCTGGGTATGGGTATCTACATGCTTGTAATCACTTTGATCCTCTGATTTGGGGACTATCCCCCATTAAACGAAATAAATCTCTGCGAAAAATAGGTTTTTTGCAGAGATTTGCTTTTATTTGCATCTTTTGGAATTAATAACCGAGATTATGAGTGAAGAATTGAATAAGGAGATAACCCCGGAGCAGGTTGAGGAGGTGGCAGTTAAAGCAGTTACCCGTGAAGATATCATAGCAAGGCTACAAGAGATTGTAGGCGATATATCAATAGCAAAACGTCCGGAACTGGAGTCGCTTAAGCAGTCATTCTACAAGTTGCAGCGTACCGCTCAGGAGGAGCAGGTGGCAGCATTTGTGGCAGGTGGAGGCACTGCCGAGGAGTTCAAACCGGAAACTGATCCACTTGAGGAGCAGTTCCGTAAACTCATGAACATAATCAAGGAGAAAAAGGCTGCCGCACAGGAGGCTCTTGAGATAGTCCAGAAGGAGAACTACAAGAAGAAACTTGAGTTGTTGGACCGTTTCAAGGCACTTATTGAAAAGGCTAATACTGAAGGCGCATCATATAATGAATTCAAGTCTCTGCTTCAGGAGTGGAAGGATATCAAGGAGGTTCCTGCCGATAAGGCCAATGAGCTTTGGAAGGCTTATCAGCAGTACGCCGAGCAGTTCTATGACATACAGAAACTCAACAACGAGTTCCGTGAGTATGATTTCAAGAAAAACATGGAGGCCAAGATAGCCATCTGCGAGGAGGCCGAGAAACTGGCCGATGACCCAGATATAGTAGGCGCCTTCCGTAAACTTCAGAAACTGCATCAGGATTATCGTGAGACAGGTCCTGTATCAAAGGAGTCCCGCGAGGAGATATGGAACCGTTTCAAGACTGCATCGACCGTTATTAACAAGCGTCACCAGCAGCACTTTGAGCAGCTAAAGGAGAAAGAGAAGGAGAATCTGGACCAGAAGACCGTTATCTGTGAGTTGCTTGAGGGTATAGAGTATGATAAACTGACCACTTTCCAGAGTTGGAACGACAAGACCCAGGAGGTGCTTGCCCTGCAGAAGAAGTGGAGAGATATAGGATTTGCCCCTGCCAAGCAGAACCAGAAGATATTTGAGCGTTTCCGTGCTGCGTGCGATGCATTCTTTAGCCGTAAGGGTGAGTTCTTTAAGCAGGCCAAGAGTGACATGACCGCAAATCTGGAAAAGAAAACCGCTCTTTGTGAGCAGGCCGAGGCACTCAAGGACAGCACTGACTGGAAGGAGACCGCCGATAAGCTAGCCGAACTTCAGAAGCAGTGGCGTGAGATAGGTCCGGTTCAGAAAAAATACACCAATTCCATCTGGAAGCGCTTTATTGGCGCCTGTGACTATTTCTACGAGCAGCGCGATAAGAATACCTCGTCAAAGAAACGTGAGGAGAACGCTAATCTTGCAGCCAAGAAGGATATACTGGCCAAACTCAAAGAATTTGATGCCCGGAACCTTTCAGATGATGATATCCAATCCATCCAGCAACTTGTTGATGAATGGAACGGCATAGGATTCGTACCTTTCAAGGTCAAGGATAAGATAACCTCTGAATTCAAGGCTGTAATGGAGACTTTTGGCGGAGTGGTAAGGACCGGACGCGGCCGTCAGCCGCAGCGCGGAGGTGCTGCCCGTGAGGGTGGGTCACCTCGAGAACGCCTGCAGCGCCAGTATGAGGCCAAGAAGAGTGAGATACAGACCTATGAGAACAATCTGGGATTCATGAACGCCTCAAGCAAGGCCGGCAACGGATTTGTTGATGCAATCAAAGCCAAGATTGAAACTCTCAAACAGGAGGCCGATGATCTGCTCGCCCAGATAAAGGCGCTTGACGTTGAAGAGGAATAAAGAATTCAATCGTAATTAGCGGTTCTGCATAGGCATGCAAAGAAGACTGTTACATAAATTGTTTTCTTTGTTCAGGCAGACTACAAGCAGTATAAACCCATTACCTCAGACAGCCTCATTCTCACCGCAACCAGCTATTACGGTACGCATCGCAAGAAACCTCAGACAGCCTCATTCTCACCGCAACCAGCTATTACGGTACGCATCGCAAGAACTACCGCTCCGCAATGGCATGGTACTCACAGGCGTGACTCGCTACAATGACGGCTCAATGCGCACAGAGAAGAAACTATTCTAGAACATAACAGGATCGTTTCCCTGTGTCGTAAAAAAAGAGAGGCGCAAGTTGCGTCTCTCTTTTTTGCTGGGCTACCCGGACTCGAACCAGGAAAGGCAGGACCAGAATCTGCAGTGTTACCATTACACCATAGCCCAGTATTCTGCTCAAAAGCGGTGCAAAGATACATCTTTTTTATGTAACACAAATTTTTTGGCACATTTTTTGTGTTACTACATTCTGAAAAGTTTCAGTTTATTATTTTTGCAATTAAGAACATATACAAAACCAACTGAATGGCTAAAAAGAAAAAGAGGGAAAGTATTATAGAGAGTATAATAGAAGGTATTCAGGAGCGTAAGGGAGAAGGCATCACGGTTGTGGATCTGACCGGAATCGAAGACACCGTCTGCCGCTATTTTGTAATCTGCCAGGGAGGCACGCCCAATCAGACATTGGCTATTGAAGACTCTATCCGCGAGACAGTACGGATAAAGGAGAACCGCAAGCCTGACTATGTAGAGGGAACCCGTTATGCGCATTGGATTGCAATGGATTACGGCGATGTGATGGTTCACATCTTTATACCGGAACTGCGCAGTTTCTATGACCTGGAACATCTCTGGGCCGATGCCGTAACCGAGCAGATTCCTGACCTTGCATGACACCTTGACATAAACAGAACTGACATTACCATCAGCAATATGGCAGACAACAATAACAACAGACAAAACAAGCAGAACAACGGTTTCAGGATAACATCCATACTGTATATTCTACTGTTCATAGGGTTCGGCTACATCCTGTTCAAGGATGACGGCACAGAGCTTAACGGCACCGCCACATACACCGAATTCAAGGAGTATATGGAAAAAGGTTATGTTAGCGATCTGGTTATTTATTCCAACATGAACACCATGGACATGTACATTAAGCCCGATTCGGCCAGGTACGTGTTTGGAGACCGCGCTATTGCACAGCCTCTGGCCAAGCCGATGCTGGCAGTAGGAGTTGGCTCTCTGGATAACCTCCAGGAGTTTATTGACCAGGCCGAAGAGAACGGTGCATTTACAGGTAAGGTTGAGTACCGTAAGCGCTCACATACATTCACAGACATACTTATAAGCGTATTCCCGTTTGTGCTCATAATTGCATTCTGGATACTGATAACCAGACGTATGAATGGAGGAGCCGCAGGCGGCGGCGGAGTATTCAGTGTGGGCAAATCAAAGGCACGCGTATATGAAAAGGGACAGTCTGACCGCGTGACATTCAAGGATGTGGCCGGACAGGCCGAGGCCAAGACCGAGGTGGAGGAGATTGTGGAATTTCTCAAGAACCCCAAGAAATACACCGACCTGGGAGGAAAGATACCCAAGGGAGCCCTGCTGGTAGGTCCTCCGGGAACCGGTAAGACACTTTTGGCCAAAGCTGTCGCCGGCGAGGCTGATGTGCCGTTCTTCTCACTCTCAGGCTCTGACTTTGTGGAGATGTTTGTAGGCGTGGGTGCATCAAGGGTTCGTGACCTGTTCCGTCAGGCTAAGGAAAAATCGCCCTGCATCATATTCATCGATGAGATAGACGCTGTAGGCCGGGCCCGCGGCAAGAACCCCGCTATGGGAGGCAACGATGAGCGTGAGAATACTCTCAACCAGCTGCTCACCGAGATGGACGGATTCGGCACCAACAGCGGTGTGATTATACTTGCTGCCACCAACCGCGTGGACATTCTGGATAAGGCATTGCTGCGTGCCGGGCGTTTTGACCGCCAGATACATCTGGACCTGCCAGACCTGAATGAGCGCAAGGCCGTATTTGGAGTTCATCTGCGCAACATCAAGCTGAGCAAGGATGTTGATGTGGATCTGCTGGCCCGCCAGACCCCGGGATTCTCGGGCGCCGATATTGCCAATGTCTGCAACGAGGCTGCGCTGATTGCAGCCCGCCACAACAAGAAGAAGGTTGAGAAGGATGATTTCCTGGCAGCTGTTGACCGCATTGTAGGCGGTCTTGAAAAGAAAACCAAGGTGCTTACTGCCGAAGAGAAACGTACTATAGCTCTCCATGAGGCCGGTCACGCAACCCTTTCGTGGTTCCTTGAATATGCCAACCCGCTCATCAAGGTTACCATAGTACCGCGCGGGCGGGCATTGGGCGCAGCCTGGTATCTTCCCGAAGAACGCCAGATTACCACAAAGGAGCAGATGCTTGACGAGATGTGCGCCACTTTGGGCGGACGTGCGGCCGAGGAGTTGTTTACAGGTCACATATCCACTGGAGCCATGAATGACCTGGAGCGTGTAACCAAGCAGGCATACGGTATGATAGCCTACGCCGGCATGAGCGACAAGCTGGCCAACCTGTGTTACTACAGCAGTACCGATGAGTACGCATTCCAGAAGCCCTACTCTGACCAGACCGCCCAGCTTATCGACCAAGAGGTAAAGGCTATGATTGCACAGCAATACGAGCGAGGCAAGAAGATCCTGCTTGAGCATGAAGAGGGCCACCATCAGCTGGCCCAGCTGCTTATAGAGCGCGAGGTCATAATGGCCGAAGATGTTGAGAAAATATTCGGCAAGCGTCCGTGGGCATCCCGTAGCGAGGAGATACTGGAGGAAGAGAGCAAGGATGACAATGCACCCGTTGTTGAGAATAAAGATAAGGTTGAACCCTAAATAACAATTGGAATGAACTTTCTGATAAGGACTATAACTGCGCTGGTATTTGCATCGGTAATGCTGTTCTGCATACTAAGGGGAGCACCTTGGTTTGTGGGACTGTTTGGAGTGTGCACCATTCTGACTACAATTGAGTATACCGGACTGGCCAACAGGTTCAAGGAGTCAAATGCAAGCCGCCTTTGGGCTACGGTGGCTGCATTCACGTTCTATGCCGCCATAGTTGGGCTTTCGGTCATGCAAAGCAGCGCCGTACTGTTCCTTCCTTTCATATTCACTCTTATTGTGATCATGATACGGGAGCTCTATTTCAAGAAGCCAAGCCCTATCAACGACTGGGTTCACACCTTGTTCCCTGTAATTTATATAGCTCTGCCCTATGCCCTGACATCAATGCTTGCATTTGATACAATGGGTCCCGGAACCGGATACAGTCCTACCATTCCGCTAACCCTTTTCATATTCCTGTGGTGTAACGACGTGGGTGCCTACTGCACCGGATGCACCATCGGAAAGCACAAGCTGTTTGAAAGGATTTCGCCCAAAAAGACATGGGAGGGATCTATAGGCGGAGCCGTGCTGACCATGATTGCGGCATTCCTGCTGCACCGTTTCCTGCCTGACATGTACGCATTCATGCCGGTATGGGTATGGATGGGCATGGCCCTGGTGGTAGTGGTGTTCGGAACATGGGGTGACCTGATTGAGTCACTTATGAAACGTGAGATGGGGATAAAGGATTCAGGAAAGATTCTACCCGGACACGGAGGAATGCTGGACCGTTTTGACAGTGCCCTCCTGGCCATTCCTGCCACGGTGGTCTATTTCAGTTTATTAGGCTTTTATATTTAACAGATTTATAATCTGTTCGGCAGCATGGTCGGGCGCTCCGGCCGGCCCCAGTATTGTTTTCATCTGTTTATAATTCTCTTTCTGCATTGCGCGTTCCAACGTATCAGAAAGCAACGGCAACAGATGCTTCCTGACGTTATCCGGATTCATGTCATTACCCAACAGTTCCGGAACGACCTCAGAGAAGGATATCAGATTGACAAGCGACACAAAACGCACCTTGATGAACAGTTTCTTGAATATGGCGGCTGCCCAACCTGCAGGGACCTTGTAACATACCACCTGAGGCACATCAAAGAGTGCAGTTTCAAGAGTGGCCGTTCCGGATGTCACTAAGGCGGCGTGAGCTGACTCCAGCACGCCGAAAGTGTTTCCGTAAACTTTCTCTACATCCGTTGCCCCCGGAATAGAGTCATAGAATCCGGGGTCAATGCCAGGAGCGCATGCCAGGACAGGACGAATATTGTCAATATTGTTTATTGCTTCCAGCATGACAGGCAGATTCCGGCTTATCTCCTGACGGCGACTCCCCGCCAGCAAGGCAATGATATGCCGGCCGTCATCGGCCAGGACCGGCTTGCGGTCATCCTCAAGGAGATATGAACTTATCTCATCAACCGTAGGATTACCTACATACCTGATAGCGTAATTGAAGCGTCTGAAATATTCCACCTCAAACGGGAGTATGGAGAACATCTCGTCCACATATCTGCGTATCTTGTTTATTCTCCAGCTCTTCCATGCCCACACCTTGGGTGCTATATAGTAGTAAACAGGTATGCCCAACCTGTGTACTTTTTTCGCAATTGAAAGATTAAAGCCCGGATAATCCACCAGTATCACCGCATCCGGCTTCCATTCAGATATATCCCTGAAACATAGGCTTGCCCCGCCAAGAATAGTGCCGAGATGTGTCAGTACCGGCCAGAAACCCATGTAGGCAAGTTCACGGTAGTGCTTGACAAGAGTTGCGCCTGCCGCCTCCATCATATCCCCCCCGAAACAACGGAACCGCGCCGAGGCATCCCTCTTTGCTATAGACCTTATCAGATTGGAAGCATGCAGGTCTCCCGATGCCTCTCCAGCCACAAAATAGTACTTCATTCCGCTGTTTTAGAGATGTCAAAAATAGTATTTTTTTCCCATATACCGATTTTTTGCAGTAACTTCACACCCTAAAATAAAAACGCATGGGAAAAATCATAGCTTTGGCCAATCAGAAAGGAGGCGTAGGTAAGACCACGACCACAATCAACCTGGCCGCATCGCTTGCCACACTTGAGAAAAAGGTCCTGGTAGTTGATGCTGATCCTCAGGCAAACGCATCGTCCGGCCTGGGCATAGACATCCAATCACTTGACTGTACCGTTTATGAGTGTCTGGTTAACGGCGTAAAGCCTCAGGATGCCATTCGCAAAACCAGTATTGACGGTCTCAACGTGATGCCTTCGCATATTGACCTGGTCGGTGCAGAGTTGGAACTGATGAACATGGAGAGTCGTGAAACCGTAATGAAGAAAATGCTTTCAGGAGTCAGGGATGAATACGATTACATTCTGATTGACTGCTCTCCGTCACTGGGTCTTATCACGGTAAACTCTCTCACTGCAGCAGATTCCATAATCATTCCCGTGCAGTGTGAATATTTTGCACTGGAAGGTATCAGCAAACTGCTCAATACCATCCGCATCATCAAGACCAAGCTCAACCCCGCCCTTGACATAGAGGGGTTCCTGCTGACCATGTATGATTCACGTCTGCGTCTGAGCAACCAGATATATGACGAAATAAAGAAGCACTTCCAGGAGCTTGTGTTTGAGACTATAATAGCACGTAACGTCAAGTTGAGCGAGGCCCCCAGCTATGGCCTGCCCGCTATTCTTTATGACGCTGATTCCAAAGGTGCCAAGAACTATCTGGCTCTGGCACAGGAAATATTGAAAAAGAACTCAAAATGACACTTCCAAAAAAATCGGCACTTGGCCGCGGCCTGGACGCCCTGATATCAACTGATCTTGTAAAGACCCAAGGGTCCTCTTCAATCAATGAGGTGCCGCTGGAGCAGATACATGCCAACCCTGACCAGCCCCGCCGCGATTTTGACCAGGAGAGCCTTGAAGAACTGGCAGAGTCCCTGCGCGAAATAGGCATAATCCAGCCTATCACCCTGCGCAAGATAAAAGAAGGTGACTATCAGATAATTGCAGGAGAGCGCCGTTTCCGCGCCGCCGGCATCGCCGGCCTCAAGACCATACCTGCCTATATCCGTACAGCCGATGACGAGAATGTCATGGCTATGGCTCTGATTGAAAACATCCAGCGTGAAGACCTCAACTCCATGGAAGTGGCTCTGGCATGCCAGAACCTGCTTGAGGTATACAATATGACTCAGGAGCAGTTGAGTACACGCATAGGCAAGAAACGTGCCACCATAGCCAACTACATACGCTTGCTCAAATTGCCTGCCGAAATCCAGGTGGCTCTCAAGAACAGGCAGATTGACATGGGACATGCCCGTGCCCTGCTGGCTATCGACGATCCCATGAAACAGTTGCAACTGTTCCACGAACTCACCAAATACGGATATTCCGTACGCATGGTAGAGGATAAAGCCCGTCAGATGAGCGAAGGCCGCCCCAAAACCAAAAAAGCAGCTGACAGCACTCTGGCACCGCTTGGAAGACAATTATCAAAATACCTGGGGGTTCCGGTAAAGCTGAAGAGCACAGCAGGAGGATCTGGCAGCATAAACATATCATTCAGGGATGAGAATGAACTGGCCCGATTGATGCAATTGTTTGATACCCTTAAGAAATGACCCACCGTTCCGGATTGACAAAAGCCGCACTTCTTACACTGATGGCACTCCTGACCGCCCTTCCGGTCCGGTCACAGACCAACGGTGGCATCAGGATGCGTCAGGATTCGGTACGTACAGCTCTGGTGGACAGCATATACCGCTCATTGAATGACACTGCCAAATGGGAGCGTGAGATGGAATATGTCCGCAATCTCAGTTTTGATATGCCATCCGATTCGGACCTGTTGGCGCCACAGGTTGCCGATGATCTGCAAGGAGAGAAAAAACGCAATCGCGTCACCTGGAAGGAAAAGGAGGCCCGTGAATTAAAACAGATGCAACTCAACTCCACAGTATGGGAGCCGGAGCCGCGACTGGCTGTCTGGTTTTCGCTGCTGTTTCCGGGAGGCGGCCAGATTTACAACCGCAAGTTCTGGAAATTGCCGATAGTTTACGGAGGATATGTGGGGTGCATCTATGCACTCACGTGGAACCAGTCTACCTATATGGACTACCAGAATGCATATGTAGACATAATGGACGATGACCCTAACACTAAAAGTTATGAGGATTTCCTTCCGCCTCATTATGAGATTGACACCAGTATGGAAGATTGGTTGAAGGGCGTATTCAAGCAACGAAAGAACAAATACCGCCGTTACCGCGACCTTAGCATTTTCGCTTTTGCCGGTATGTACGCGATAGCTGCCATAGATGCATATGTTGACGCCGAGCTTTCGCACTTTGACATCTCTCCGGATTTGAGTTTTAGAGTTGAACCCGATATTCTGATTGACCATAAGGGAACCCCGGCAGCGGGTTTCTCATTAGCGTTTAATTTCTGATGAGATTGAAAGTCATTACATTGGCATTTGGGTTTGCATTGGCTTTGACAGATATGGCCAATGCGCAGGAGGCCGTAACGGACAGCGCATCGGTTTATATGGACAGCACTGCCGTATGTACCGATTCACTGACCGTGGAATTTCCGGAAAGCATGGAGTTTGATGTGGACAGTCTCATGAACATGTGGCTGGCTAAACAGTATCTCTCCTATGATGAGGAATGCATGGAGAGTTCGGTCAACCCCAAATTCAGCGACAGCGTCTATGCAAAACGTCTGAGCAGCCTTCCAACCCTGGTGGAAATGCCGTACAACTATGTTACCAGGAATTCGATTGATGCATATATGGGAAGTAACCGAAAGGTCATTTCCTTTGCCTTAGGTATGTTACCCATATATGAAGACATGTTTGTAGAGGCCCTTTTAAAATACAATGTTCCGCTTGAGCTCAAGTATCTGCCTATAGTGGAATCAGCTCTCAAACCAAAAGCCTACTCCCGAATGGGAGCGGCAGGAATGTGGCAGTTCATTTACAGCACCGGAAGAAAATACGGGCTTCAGGTAAACAGTCTGGTCGATGACCGTTATGACATCGCAAAGGCATCTGATGCGGCAGCACACCATCTGCGTGACCTGTATGACATGTTCGGAGACTGGTCTCTGGCCATATCAGCCTACAACTGCGGACCCGGCAACATCACCAAGGCCATAACCCGCGCAGGCGGAAAGCGTGACTTCTGGGATCTCTATCCCTATCTTCCGCGAGAGACCCGCGGATATCTTCCCGCATTCATCGCCGTCAATTACGCAATGAGTTTTTATAAGGAACACGGCATCTGCCCAATGACATCCGCCCGGCCGGAGCAGACCGATACCCTGCACATAAACAACAATCTGCACATTGGGCAGGTAATGCATTACAGCGGAATCGGCCAGGAGGAGTTCAAGGCGCTCAATCCACAGTATCTCACAGAGGTTATACCCGGTGCATACCGCACTTGTGTCATAACCCTGCCGCAGCAATATATCAAACCGCTTGTGGAAGCTGGAGACTCTCTCTATGAGTTTGACAAGGAAAAGTATTTTTCAAAGGCCAAACTTGCGTACATTGATGACGATATGAAGAACCGTGTCACCTATGTCACCCATAAGATTAAGGAGGGCGAGACCCTGGGGCACATAGCCATCAAGTACCACACGACGGTCAAGAACATCAAGAACTGGAATAACCTGAAGAGTGACAATATCAGGGCCGGAAAGACGCTTAGAATATATAACAGATAAAAAAGGACAGCAAGATGAGTGAAGATAATCTTTTTTCGCCCGATGAAGAGAGACTCATTGATGAGGCCTTCCAACATCTTATTGATTCATATCTCCAGACCAAGCACCGTAAGAAGGTAGAGATAATAACCAAGGCTTTTCAGTTTGCGCGTCAGGCACACAGGGGTGTGCGCCGCCACTCTGGCGAGCCTTATATTATGCATCCGCTTGCTGTTGCCCAGATAGTATGTTCTGAAATCGGGCTTGGATCGACATCTATCTGTTCGGCTCTGCTTCATGACGTGGTTGAGGATACTGACTACACTACAGATGACATCAAGAACGTGTTCGGTCCAAAGATAGCCCAGATTGTAGACGGACTGACCAAGATTGCGGGCGGCATATTCGGCGACAAGGCATCGGCTCAGGCTGAGAACTTCAAGAAGCTGCTCCTTACCATGAACGATGACATACGTGTCATACTGATCAAGATTGCCGACCGTCTGCACAATATGCGCACCTTGGAGAGCATGCAACCCCGCAAGCAGTACAAGATAGCCGGCGAGACCCTTTACATTTATGCCCCTCTGGCCTACCGTCTGGGGCTTAATAAGATTAAGTCAGAGCTTGAAGACCTGATCTTCAAATATGAGCATCCTGCCGAGTACAAGGACATACAGGAAAAACTGAATTTCTCTCGTGAGGAGCTCAATAATATCTATGAAGACTTTACCAGTCCCATAACTGAGAAGCTTGATGAACTGGGCGTAAAATACAACATGTTCGGACGCATCAAGTCTCCATTCTCAATATGGAAGAAAATGAACAAGAACAACCTCACCTTTGATGAGGTTTATGATATTCTTGCCGTCAGGATAGTATTTGACCCGTCATCACCCGAAAAAGAGCAGAGTGAATGCTTTGACATCTATCTGGCTCTTACCAAGATTTACAAGTCACATCCGGACCGCCTGCGCGACTGGGTGACACATCCCAAGGCCAACGGCTATCAGGCTCTGCACGTTACCCTTATGAGCAATACCGGCCAATGGGTGGAGGTGCAGATACGCAGCCGGCGCATGAACGACATTGCCGAGCAGGGTATCGCCGCCCATTGGAAATACAAGGAAGGTTCCACCTATGAGGAGGATGAGACCGAACTTACCCACTGGCTTGAGACCATCAAGGAAATCCTTGAAGATCCGCAGCCTGATTCGATGGATTTCCTGGACACCATCAAACTGAACCTTTACTCATCGGAGATATTCATTTTTACTCCCAAGGGCGAATTACGCACCATGCCTCAGGGCAGTACGGTACTTGATTTTGCCTTTACCATCCACACCTATATGGGTACCAACTGCATAGGTGCCAAGGTCAATCATAAACTTGAGGCCATCAACTATGAACTCAAAAGCGGTGACCAGGTGGAGATACTTACCTCAAAGAGTCAGAAGGTCAGTCCCGAATGGCTGGATTTTGCCACTACAGCCAAGGCCCGCGGTAAGATCAAACAGATGCTGCGCAAGGAAGAACGTGCCAACCAGAAATTCGGCGAGGCCATATTCCATGAATTCCTTGAGAACGAGGATTTAGAGGTGGATTCAGCCAAGATGGAACGTATCTGCCGCCTGCACGGCCTTAATAGCCGCGACGAACTGATGATAGCGCTTGGCCAGAAAAAGATCATCCTTGGAGATGCCGAGCGCAATATTATAAAAGGAGAGGCTGACAGCTGGTACAAAAGATTCTGGTCGACATTCTCGTCTTCATCATCAAAAGACAAGGATAAGAAGGCCGAAGACACAAGTTCCGGCGACATCGATGTAAAGCGTACGCTTATCATCAATGACGTAGACATGCACAAGTATACTTTTGCAGACTGCTGTAATCCTGTCCCGGGAGATTCTGTTCTGGGCTTTGTCGATGAAAACGGACATATCACAATACATAAACGTAAATGTGATGTAGCCAACAAGCTCAAGTCGGCCAAGGGTAACCATATCCTTACGGTTGAGTGGCAGATTGAGAACAGCCTGTTCCCGGTATCCATTTACATGAAAGGTCTGGACAGCATCGGCACGCTTGGTAAAATCACTGAAATCATCTCCCAAAAGATGAACGTGAATATGAACAAGCTGGTCATTGAATCCAAAGAGGGCCTGTTTGAAGGCACTATCAGCGTCATGGTACACAGCCTGAATGATGTGACCAAGATCCAGAAGGAACTTAAGAAGATAAAGAATATTACAACGGTTGTCCGCAAGGAGGAATAGCATCCAACTCGGCTAAAATAGCCAACAGCTCCTCTCGCACAGCTTTCAGACGGCTTACCACATCATTCGAATCAAGAGTAGTCTGCGGATTATCCTTCATCCGGCTTTTGGCGCCCTTTATGGTCAGGGATTTCTCCTTTACCAGATGGTTCACCAGCTTGATCTGCTCTATATCAGCAGCAGTGTAGTGACGAATGCCTTTTGCATTCTTCTTAGGAGAAATCTCCTTGAACTCCTTTTCCCAGTAACGCAGTGTACTGTCAGGTATGCCGAGCATATCTGATACCTCCTTGATGGAGTAATACTTCTTGAGTTCTTTATTGGGCTTGAGTGGCATATATGGATTTTTTAGTCAAGTACCTTTCCGTGATTCTCCGCCAGGCTGATCATCTCCTCATACTGCTCGGCATCCAGATCCATAAAGTAATAGTTGATGGGATCGACATCCGTATTCCCCAACCAAACCTCATAATGGACATGGGGACCGGTACTTTTTCCTGTCGAGCCCGCCTTGGCAATCTCTTCACTTCGAACCACATTCTGCCCCTCCTTTACCAGGATCTTGCTAAGATGGGCATAGCGGGTCTTATAACCATAGCCATGGTCTATCTCCACCAGGTTTCCGTAGCCGGTCTTCCATTTGGCATAGACCACCTTGCCGTTTCCGGTTGCATAGACAGGAGTTCCGGTATCACATGTAAAGTCCATTCCGTGGTGGAACCGGCGTACATGATATATCGGGTCATTACGGTATCCGTATCCCGATGCAGTGCGCTTAAGGTCCTTGTTTGATACAGGCTGAATGGCCGGTATGCAGGCCAGTTTGTTTTCCTGCTCACGCGACTGTTCCACCAATTCATTGAAAGAACGGGTTTGCATGTATAGCTTCTTGCTGAGCATGTCAACCTTCTGCGAGGTGTTCACAACCAGGTCTGCGTTTGACATATCGGTGAGCTCGGCATAGCGGTTGGTACCGTTAAAACCGGACTGACGGGCGGCCTCCGGAACCGGTTCGGCCTCCAGGAGAACACGATAGAGATTGTCATCCCGCTCTTCGATATCATGAAGTACCAGCAGGGCATCATCGACCTTTCGGGAGAGAACCCTATACTGGGTCTGCATACGGCTGTTTTCAACCAGAAGGTCCTCAACCTGCGGAGTACTTACGACAAACCAGTAGATAATGAAGAAGACTCCTCCCAGAACAACTGACAGCAGAAAGCGCCAAAGCCAGGATAGCAGCCTCTGACCCAAAGTAGGGAATACCCTGCGATAAACCCTGCGCTGCGGATCATACTGATAGTAAATCTTCCTCATAATCTTATTACAACTCGCAAAAGTAGCAAAAAAGTAGTACCTTTGCAAGCCAAAAGAATACAACATAAATAAGATATGATGACAGCTAAGGAAATACGTGATTCCTTCAAGAGTTTCTTTGAGAGTAAAGGACACCTGATAGTACCTTCGGCCCCCATGGTGGTAAAGGATGACCCCACCCTGATGTTCACCAACGCCGGCATGAACCAGTTCAAGGACATAATCCTGGGTAACCGCGCCCCCAAGAGCCGCCGTGTGGCCGACTCGCAGAAGTGCCTGCGCGTAAGCGGTAAGCACAATGACCTGGAGGAGGTTGGTCATGATACATATCACCACACCATGTTCGAGATGCTGGGCAACTGGTCTTTCGGTGACTACTTCAAGAAAGAGGCCATAAGCTGGGCATGGGAGTATCTGGTGGATGTTCTCAAACTGGACCCCAAAAACCTCTACGCCACCGTATTCGAGGGTAGCCCCGAGGAGGGTCTGGAGCGCGACAACGAGGCTGCCGCCATATGGGAGCAGTTCCTGCCCAAGGATCATATCCTTAACGGTAACAAGCACGACAATTTCTGGGAGATGGGCGATACCGGCCCCTGCGGCCCCTGCAGCGAGATCCATATGGACTCACGCTCCGATGAGGAGAAGGCCAAGGTGCCCGGCCGCGACCTTGTAAACAAGGACCATCCCCAGGTAATAGAGATATGGAACCTGGTGTTCATGCAGTTCAACCGCAAGGCCGACCACTCACTGGAGCCCCTGCCCGCCAAGGTAATCGACACCGGTATGGGATTCGAGCGTCTGGTACGCACCCTGCAGGGCAAGCAGTCCAACTATGACACCGATGTGTTCCAGCCCATCATCAAGCAGATAGGTGCACTGACCGGCCTTGAGTACGGAAAGGATGAAAAGGTTGATATAGCCATGCGCGTTGTTGCCGACCACATCCGCACAATCGCATTCAGCATAACCGACGGACAGCTGCCATCAAACGCCAAGGCCGGTTACGTGATACGCCGCATACTGCGCCGTGCAGTACGTTACGCCTACACGTTCCTGGGCCAGAAGGAGGCTTTCCTGTACAAACTGCTGCCCGTACTGATTGACAACATGGGTGATGCATATCCCGAGCTGAACGCCCAGAAGACGCTTATCGAGAAGGTGATCATTGAGGAGGAGGAGTCATTCCTGCGCACCCTTGACACCGGTATCAAGCTTCTTGACAAGGTTATGGCCGATACCAAGGCTGCCGGTAAGACAGAGATTAGCGGTGTTAACGCATTCACACTGTACGATACCTACGGATTCCCGCTTGACCTGACCGAACTCATACTGCGTGAAAACGGCATGAGCGCCAACATTGACGAGTTCAATGAGGAGATGGGTAAGCAGAAGGCCCGCGCCCGCAACGCCGCCGCCGTAGAGAACGGAGACTGGGTAGTACTCAAGGAGGGTGAGACCGAGTTTGTAGGCTATGACTTTACCGAATATGAAACATCCATCCTGCGCTACCGCGAGGTCAGGCAGAAGAGCGGCGTAATCTACCAGATAGTCCTGGACAAGACCCCGTTCTATGCCGAGATGGGCGGTCAGGTAGGTGACCAGGGTGTGATAGTAAGTGAGTTTGAGACAATCGATATAATTGACACCAAGAAGGAGAACGGTCTGCCCGTACACATTACCAAGAAACTGCCCCAGCACCCCGAGGCTCCCATGATGGCTTGCGTGGATACCGACAAGCGTCACGCATGCGAGGCCAACCACACCGCAACCCACCTTGTGGATGAGGCTCTGCGCGAGGTTCTGGGTACACACGTTGAGCAGAAGGGCTCACTCGTTACCCCCGATGGTCTGCGCTTTGACTTCTCACACTTCCAGAAGGTGACCGATGAGGAATTGCGTCAGGTGGAGCGTCTGGTAAACGAGAAGATCCGCATGGACCTGCCCCTGCAGGAGCACCGCGACCTGCCTATTGATGAGGCCAAAAAGCTCGGTGCAATCGCACTTTTCGGTGAGAAATACGGTGATAAGGTACGTGTAGTCCAGTTCGGCAACTCAATCGAGTTCTGCGGTGGCGTACATGCATCTTCAACCGGCCGCATCGGTATGTTCAAGATTGTTTCAGAGAGCTCAATCGCAGCCGGCGTGCGCCGCATCGAGGCTATCACAGGCGAGGCTGTAGAGAATATGGTTTACAGCATCCAGGATACCATCCTTGCACTTAAGGCCGTACTGCCGGGATCATCAATAGAGACCGCAGTAAAGAAGGCTATCGATGAGAACGCCACCCTTAAGAAACAGGTAGAGGAGTTCCTCAAGGAGAAAGCCGCCCAGGTCAAGGAAAGACTCATCAGCCAGGCCAAGGACGTAAACGGCATTAAAATTATAAGTGCCGTATTACCAGGAACAGCCGCAATGGTCAAGGATATGGTATTCGGTATCCGCGGAGAACTCACGACCAATACAATCGTAATTATAGGCAGTGAGGAGGCAGGCAAGCCCATGCTTACCGTAAGCGTAAGCGATGACCTGACATCACGCTTCAACGCCGGTCAGATGGTTCGCGAGGCAGCCAAACTGATTCAGGGCGGAGGCGGCGGCCAGCCCCACTTCGCAACCGCCGGCGGCAAGAATCCCGAAGGCCTGCACGCAGCTGTTGACAGCATAATTAAGGCTTTATCATAACTGGCCCGACCTGTAAACAGGGTATAGGGTCTCAGGGAGTCTCGCACCCACGCGTGACCAGTGGGAGGGGCCCGCGACTAAAAATATCTATTCTGGAACGCTGAACTTGTTCAGTAGTTTCGGAATAGATATTTTTCGTTGTGGGAGGGCATTCTCCCTGAGACCCTATACCCTGTTTACAGGTCGGGCCAGTTGACGAGGTAGACGGTTTGGGTAGCGCGGGTAAGGGCGGTGTAGAGCCAGCGGTAGTAGTCTTCGTCCCGGCCATCCTCGGGAATGTAGCCCTGGTCAATGAATATGTTCTTCCACTGGCCGCCCTGAGCCTTGTGGCAGGTTACGGCATAGGCGTATTTTATCTGAAGAGCGTTGAAATGGGGGTTCTCCCGCAGCCGTTTCATTTTCTCCTTTTTATCAGGGATTCCGGCATAATCCTCCATTACGTTACAGAATAGACGGTCGCTCTCCTCACGGGTAAGCGAAGGAGACTCGCTATGAAGGGTATCGAGCAGAAGAGTGACATCTATCTCCAAGTCATCATAATCCGGGAACGCCAACACAGCATCCTCAAACCGGAATCCGTAAAGTTCACGCAGACGTCGCACGCGCCGTATAACCGCTATGTCTCCGTTGGCAATAAACTGCGGCAGGTTGGCGTACGGGTCAGCCCCTTCGTCCGCAGCCAGTTTTCCGGTCCAATAATAATTGTTCTTTACAATCATTACCATATCGCCGCGACATAGTTCATCCTCACGATCCAGGATAGTTGTACGTATCCCGTTATTGTATACTATGGCACGCTTATTGGAACGGCACAAAACCATAGTCTCATCGATGCCGTCACGGCTATAGCAGCCATTTAGTGTCTCTATCAGGTCACTTCCGGAAATCTTTCGGACATCAGTAAAGCCTTCCAACCTGAATCTGAATCCGGCGGCATTCATGGCATCAATGGCAAAAATCCGGAGTTGGGTGGCATTATACAGGATACCTGACTCATGTTCCTGACGCATTACATTCTCCAGACAGAACTCCGACACATCCAGGTTGTATCCCATAAGCAAGTCCGCCGAAAGTCCGGGACTCTCATGCTCACCCACAGGAGGAAGCTGTGCCTGGTCGCCCAGCATGAGCAGTCGGCAGCCAGGTCCCGAATAAACATAACTTACCAGGTCATCCAGCAGACGCCCTGAGCCGAACATGGAACCTGACAAGCCCTCATTGGAAATCATGGATGCCTCATCAACCAGAAAAAGCGTATTCTCATGGATGTTCCGGTCAAGTTGGAAACTGCCTGCATCAAGCAAGGATTTCTGACGGTAAATCTTTTTGTGTATCGTACAAGCCGGAAATCCGGATGTATTTGAGAACACTTTGGCCGCACGTCCGGTTGGAGCCATCAGGACCACCCTCATGCGATAACGCGCCATGATACGCACCAACGTGCTGATGATTAGCGTTTTACCAGTTCCGGCATAACCCTTTAGCAAGAATAGTTTCCGTGGAGCCGGATCACTTACAAATATGGCCAGACGGTTCATCGCCACCACCTGTTCATGTGTCGGTTCAAACGGGAAAGCATCGGTCAAATCCTTAAACAAAGGGTTAATCATCTAACTGAAAAGCAAAAAAAAGTTTATTTATTAATTTATACGGATAATTGTTCTATTTTTGCGATGCGAAAATAAAAAAAAACATCCGATATGAAAAAAGTCATCAACATTCTTCTTGGACTGTGCATCGTAGCCCTGATATACGCTGTATACGACAGCATAATGGGCCCAATAAACTTTGCAAAGGAGAAAGGTATCCGTGACAACGCGGTAATTGAGAAGCTTATGGATATCAAGGCTGCTCAGACTGAGTACAACTACCAGCATGGTGGTTACTGCAACAATTTTGATTCACTTGCAGAATTCATCAAGACAGCACAGCTCCCCATCACCAAGAAGATAGGTGAACTGACCGATGACCAGCTGGAAAACAACTGGACAGAGAACAAGGTTCTGACTCTCTATGCAAAGGCACTTACAGCCGAGCAGGAGGCTGCAACACTGAAAGGCCGTAAGGCTGCTCAAAAGAAATATGAAGCCGACACTCTCTGGCAGAGGGCTGCCACCGAGGGATTCATCATTCTCCACGAGGATGGCACCAAGGAGTTCCTCTTTAGCCGTGAGACAGAGTTTGTAAGTCTGTATGACTCTCTCTACAAAGGCAGGATCAACCCCGATTCACTCCGCTATGTTCCTTTCAGCGACGGTGCAGAGTTTGAGTTGTCCACTTCTTCGGATACATCAAAAACCGGCGTTATCACACACACATTCACTGCTCAGACTCCGTTTGAGAGTTATCTGGGCGGATTGGACAAACAGGAGATCATCAACCTGCTTGAGGATTGTGATGACCGTGGCCGCTACCGTGGCATGAGAGTTGATAACAACTCCGGTAACTGGGAATAATACCTTGCGGGTAATAAGCGGTATATACAAACACAGAAGGTGGGACGTGCCGAGAACATTCAGTGCACGTCCCACCACTGATTTTGCCAAGGAGAGTCTGTTCAATATCCTGGCCAACCGTATTGACCTGGAAGACGCTACGGCTCTTGACCTGTTTTCGGGTACCGGCAGCATAAGCATAGAGCTGGTATCGCGCGGCTGCTCACACGTGGTAAGCGTGGAGAAGGATCCCGCTCATTACAGTTTTATCTGTAAGGTGATGGAAACAGTCAAGACAGACAAATGCATCCCCGTAAAAGGCGACGTGTTCAAATACATAGCAGGATGCAATACCAAGTTTGACTTCATTTTTGCAGATCCCCCCTATCAGCTGGAGAATCTGGCCCAAATACCCGATCTGGTTCTTGACAACGGATTATTGGCCCCTGATGGAATATTCGTATTAGAACACGGAAGCAAGAATGATTTTTCAAATCATCCTCGCTTCACAGATATGAAAGTGTACGGTTCTGTACACTTCTCCTTTTTCCGTTAACGTCTTCCACCCATTCCGCCGCCGAATCCGCCGCCCATTCCGCCGCGCATTCCACCGGTCATCATGGCTCTTGATTCCTGACGCATCTCACGTCTTGCCGCACGTGTACCGAATACATTGGCACGCAGTATAAAGTGTACCATGATATAACTGTGGATGTTATTATTCTTGGTATCTGTACGGCCTGTTGTTGTGATGTTACGGGTTACGTTACTCTCATCGTTAAGAATATCGTAGTACTGTATCTGGATTGTTCCGGCATTACCCTTCAGGAAACTGAATGATGCATTGGCGTTCCAGATAAGGTCATTCCTGTTATAGGTGCCGCTGTAACCGCGACGGCTCTGCATTGAAATATCAGTACCAAGGTTCAGGTTTCTCCATGGCAGACGGGCATTGGCACGTCCTCCGTAACTGAACGTATAAGTGTCCATGTTCTGGTTCTGACGCTGGTTGTTCTCAGAATGACTGTAGCTGAAACGGCCGTTCACGGTAGCCTCAAACCAGTCATTGCGGTAAGTGACAGAACCGTTCTCTCCGGCACTGATACTCTCTGTAGTACTTAGCACTGCAGCACCTCCCGTTCCTGCCCCGGGATTAAACTGGCCGATGCTACCTGTACGCATGTAACTCTCCTGATGACGGAATGATGCGTTGGCGCTTGCATTGTAACGCCATTTGGTATTGGGGATTGTCTGGTTGTAAGTAAGGTTAAGGGACGAACTCCAGTTGGTCCAGAATCCCTTCATGTTCTGCGGCTGTGTCACTGACACACCGGTTTGTGGATCGTAATCGGTACGCTGGGCAATGTTGCGCAGTGAGTTCTCAACAGACCACCTTAGGCTGATAGTCTTACTGGTCTCCTGAATATAGTTCTGATAGTTGGCCTCGGCCGAATTACGCAGAGTGGGCAGCAATCCCGGATTACCCTTCCTGATATTGAGCGGGTTGCTGTCATCGGTGATATCCATCATATCCTCCATGGAAGGCTGGCTTGTATTGGTGCGCAATGTCAGCTGTATGCTCTGCTGGCGGTTCCAACGGAAACGGTAGTTGAGTGAAGGACTCCAGTTGTACACAACGCGCGATGTATCACCTATTACCTTACCCATATACTGGAAGTTGTCCATTCCGGTATACTGAGGCATGAAGTTTACGCCCAGGTTGAAGTTTGACTTCTCACCGTTATAACGGAACTGGAGAGTCAATGTATGGTTACGTGACACATTGGTTGCAGTACGGCTCAATGTGCTGTTTCTGTATTCCTTGTAATCATCTGGCAGATACCATTCATCATCCCAGTCATCATAGTGCTCACCAAATGACGGCAGAACATACGTCTCACGGTTCTGGTTACGGTTGTTTACCTGCACCTGATAGCTTAACTGAAGGTTGCCGCGGCCCGAGTCTATAGGCTCACTCCACATGATGCGGCCTGACCAGTTACTGTTGTTGGTCGGACTGGCATTGTAACGGTTCATGATAGTGTCACGTGAGTGCATCTGGTAGTATGTCTGCACTGTGTGAGAGTAGCTGTCGTTGGTTCCCCTTGTGGCACCGAATGTAAACCTTATCGTAAAGTTGCGGCCCAGGTCATTGAAACGCTTGTTGAACTGGAACTCACCGCTTATCTGATTGTTAGAGGTTTCACTGTGGTTGGCGCTGGTCTGGGAGTTTACGCCTATTGAATCCATCAATGTGTCTGCCAGGTTGACGTATTCATCAAGGATATTGGTCATATCGGTAGCTAAGTACGGATCCTTGTTGAATGTTACCGATCCGCTTCCGGAGTTGTTGTTGTTCTTGCTTAACTGGAAGCTGGGACGGAATATGATATTAAGTGATGAATCAGGCCTCCATTCCATACGGAATTCACCGTTTACGCTACCGCTGCCGCTGTTGCTGTTGGAACGGTTGCTGCGGAATGTAGCTTCCCTATAATCGGTAGCAAAGGTCTCAGATTCCGATTCGCTTATGGAACGTGATGTGGAACCGTTAAACCTTACGTTACCACCCACAACCAGCGGGAACTCATTACGGCGGCGCGGGAACGGCTCACCTATGTTCTTGGAGAAATTGACACCGATCTGCGTTGTGTAGCTCACGCCATTGCCTCGGCCGGAATTCTGGGTGTTGGCATTGACAGAGAACTGAGTATTGGCCTGGAAACGGTTAAGCGTATATCGGCCGGACCACAGATATTTGATCCAGTCGCCATAGTCGTTGTTTCCAACCGGTTTACCTATGGCTCCGTCAATGTTATGCAGCCATCCGTTACGCATATTGGGTTTTATCTCCAGATCCATGACCGTCTCCTCCTCACCGTCATCTATTCCGGTGATGCGTGCCAGGTCACTCTTTCGCTGATAGGTCTTGATACGGTGTATGATGTTAACCGGAAGATTCTTGGTAGCCATGGAACGGTCATTTCCAAAATACTCCTGACCGTCAACCAATATCCGGGACACGGTACGGCCGTTTACGGTTATACCTCCGTTCTCATCCACCTCTACGCCGGGCAGTCGCTTGATAAGTTCCTCCAGGACAGAACCTTCCGGCACACGGAAAGCGCTCACGTTGAACATCAGGGTATCATCAACCACCTGGGTAGGCGGAAGCGCATCCTCAATAACCGCCTCGGTAAGAAGGATACTGCTTTCATACATCTTGAATACGCCTAACTGACGGTCACGATCCTCCTTAAGAACCTTGAAATCAAAATCCACGGTACTGTATCCCATGAAAGAGTAGCGTAACAGGTATTCGCCCTCAGGAACCTTCTTGATTGTAAACCAACCTTCATTGTCAGTTACGGTACCATATACAAATGAGGTATCTTTCAACTCCATGAGCTGAATGGTAACCTGAGGCATGTACTCTGTGGTTGAACCGTCGATAATTCGACCGGTAACCGATGTTTTACCTGTAAGTTTTGATTTCTCCTTTTCATTGCTCTTCTGAGCTGAACCCGATTGGGGCAGAGCAAGAAGGAGTATGGTTAGCAAAAGGATAGCTTTCTTCATATCGTCAGTTTGTAGACTTTTGGACTGGCAACACCATAAATGGTTTAATCAGATGATTACTATTTATAATCTTTTTTGATTTGTCTGTCGGCATGAGCCTGTAACATAATCTGTCCGGTTTGAAGGATATTGTCTATTTTTGCATCAGATATGACCGAATTCTCAAGTATACTGGCCGATGCGTTGTTAAGAGTGGCATCAGATAACGGACTCTCATACAAAGAAGGTGGAGCCGCAGCATGGGGGCGTGCAGGTGCGGCATATCTGTCATTTGTACTCTGCGGATTATCATCAGCACGATTACGCGCTCTGCAGTACTCTGCGCGTGAAATCACCGGTCCCATACTGCTTGACTGCAAATGGTATGACCGCCTTACGGAACTCTGCCTTAACGGTATTGACGGAGTCGAGGCCAACCTTCCCGCCCCAAACGGCGGCTTATCATTACAGTATATCTCCAAGCCCCTGTTCCTTGAGATGCTGGACTTTTGCCGCGAAGGATAATTCCTTATAAAAAAGGGGACGTTTTTGTTGACAATGGTTTTTATTTGTCATATATTTGTGTGAAAGAATCTTAAATCCGCAAGTATGAAAAAGCTCCTGATCATTTGCTTTGCACTTGTCTCAAGTCTGTATGCACAGGCACAATTCGTCTCATTCCCCGATTTCGGAAAGAACATAAAGATGTGCAGTGACCCCGAACTGGGTCTCAAAGGACTCTCTGTAGGTGATGAAGGTTATGTTACATTCCATGTGACCAACCAGGGTGACAGCGTTTATTCGGGCCCTATATATCTAAGGATAATAGAACGTGAGCACAGTGTTCAAGTGCTGGCTGTCAAGAAGATAAAGATCAAGCCCGGCAGGACTTACTCAATAACCACCGTATTCCCGACCTCGCGCCTGCACCCTTATGCACGCTACTTTGTAGCCTTTGAATACAATGAAAACGGTCATACGGTCCCAATGGGTTTTACAGAGCCTAAACCTTTGGAAAGTTTTATGCTTATGCCCGAGATTATCAATGCTTCTCCAAAGAAGGCTCCCGTAAAAGCAAAGGTCAAAGAGATCAAAAAATGAAAAAAAAGCAGGAATAATTGGATAATATAACAAAAAGAAATACCTTTGCGCCGGTTTTGAGGGCCGCAAGGCCTGATACCGACAGCGGGGTGTAGCTCAGCCCGGTTTAGAGTACGCGTCTGGGGGGCGTGTGGTCGCTGGTTCGAATCCAGTCACCCCGACTGAAAAAAGAACGGTTCCTTTGGAATCGTTCTTTTTTGTATCTTCGCAATTTAACAAGGTGTTTTCCGTTATGAACAACGTGGTATACATAATATGCGCAGTTATATTGATACTGTTATTTGTCCTGACCTACCTTGACCGATGGAACAAGACACGTAACAGCAACGCTCAGGAGTCCTATACGCCCCAGCCTGCCGTCCCGTCGGGTGAGTGTTGCGGCAAGCATGCGGTGTGCGAGAAGCAGAAACTGGCCGAAGCCCGTCTCAGGGAGGCTCAGTATTTTGATGATGAGGAGCTGGACCGTTTCAGTGGACGCGGATCGGACAGTTATGACGACAATGAAATAGAAGCCTTCAGATATGTAATGTACACCATGCGGCAAGATGAAGTCAAGGAGTGGATGGAATGTCTGCAGGCACGTAACATCGAACTGCCCGATGAACTTAAGGAAGAGTGTTACTCTATGATGAATGAAATAGACTGAAACTGTTGATGAAAAGGTTTGGAGTTTGCGGATACACTTGTTTGTTGCTGTTGCTTATAGCTGCGGCAGGATGCTCTTCAAGCCGCAACACGGCAATGTCACGCTTCTATCAGGCTACCGTAACCCGTTACAACGTCTATTTTAACGGTAATGAGGCATACAAGAAAGGGTTTGCAGCCCAGGAAGAGGGCAAGCAGGACAATCTCCTGGAGATTCTTGACCTGGATCCCATAAGCGATGAGAGTGTGCGCAACATAGGAAGTGCCAACTATGACCTGGCCATAGAGAAAGCCCAGAAAGGTATCAAGCTCCACTCAATAACCGCCAAGCCCAAAAAGAAGGAGAAAGGGACCCCCAGTGAAGCTGAAAGGGAGTGGCAGAACAAGAACGAGTACAATCCGTTCCTATGGCATGCCTGGTTCCTGATGGCGGACGCACAGCGTCAGAAAGGTGATTTCATAGAGGCTGCCAGCACCTACTCTTACATCACCAAGCTCTATTTTGACGAGCCCGAAATCGTGGCCGAAGCCCAATACAAGATGGCTCAATGTTACTCAGAGTTGGGATGGAACTTTGAAGCCGAAGAACTGTTCCAGCGTTCAGCCCAAACCAAGACCAGCATGGCCAGGCATCTGGATTACCAGGCAAGATATGCATCATACCTTCTTAAAAATGAACGGTATGAAGAGGGTATTCCGCCTCTGGAAGAGGCTATCAGACGCAAGGGCGTGAGCAAGACGGCACGTGTACGTGAGAAATATCTTTTAGGACAGTTATACAAGGCTACCGGAAGGAACGATGATGCATATCGTATGTTCGGAAAGGTTATCCGCATGAGTCCTCCGTACCAGATAGAGTTCCATGCACGAATCCAGCAGACCGAAACCATGGCAAGTGACGGGAACGTGCGTAAGTTGATGAAAAAGCTCAAGCGCATGGAGCGTGACCCCAACAACCGGAACAGTCTTGACCAGATCTATTACGCAATGGGTAATATTCATCTGCTAAGGGGAGATACTGCCACCGCTCTGGTCCTGTATAATGAAGGGGTTGAAAAATCCGTGAAACCGTCGCCCGAAAAGGGTATACTGTTGTTGACAATGGCCAACCTGTATTGGGATATGGCCGATTATGCCAGCGCATCCGAATGCTACTCCCAGGCGGTTGGCATGATCAGCAACGGCCATAAGGAATACCAGACTGTCAAACTACGCTCCGAGGTGTTGGAGGACCTTGTCAGATGTACGGAGACAGTTCAACTACAAGATAGCCTTCAATGGCTGTCCACCCTGCCCGATGATCAGCTCAACGCCATCATTGACCAGGTAATTGAGGATTACAGGGAGAAAGAGAGGCTTGAGGAGGAACGCCGGATACAGGAGGCGAAGGAGGCCGAAAAAAGAGGTGCTCAATCAGAGATGTCAATTGAAGACAACAGGGAATCCAAGAGCGGATGGTATTTCTACAATCCCAAGATAGTCGAAACCGGCAGGAAGGAGTTTGCAAGGCAATGGGGAGAGCGTAAGCTTGAGGATGACTGGCGCAGGTCCAACAAGACCATGCTTGCTTCCATCACCCCTAACGCCGAACCTGTTCCGGGTGTCGAAGGATTGCTATCCGATTCACTTGGTCTTTTGGCAGACTCCATAATAGTAACCGAGTTGGAGACTGACCCGTACAAACGTGAGTACTACATTCAGCAGATTCCTTTTACCGATGAAGACAAGGATAAGTCTGACAAGCTTATATCGGCCGCGCTTCTGGAACAGGGTATAATATATAAGGACAGACTAAACGAATATCCGTCTGCCGAAAAATCCCTGACGCGCGTCATTTCGGATTATCCCCAATCCCAAGAGGCCGACAAGGCTATGTACAATCTCTATCTCATGTATTCTCTGTGGGGCAGATTCACCGATGCAGACTCCTGCCGCGCACGTATGCAGAGACTTTATCCGGAAAGTGACTTCACGGTGATGATATGTGATTCTGATTACATTGACAATACCCGTTACGGCAAGCATCGTGAAGACTCCATCTATGCCGTAACATATGATGCCTTCAGGAAGGGTGACTATCTTACCGTCCGTCAGAACTGCCAGATATCGGCCGACAGATATCCGATAGGGCAGCACCGGGCCAAATTCCTTTTCCTGGATGCATCGCTTGACCTTCAGGATGGAGACAGCGGGGCTTTCCTGGAAAAGCTCAAGGAAATTGTAAGCAAATATCCCCAGAATGAGATCAGTCAGCTGGCCGGACTCATAGCACAGGGCCTGCAGAACGGAAAGATACTTCAGTCCACATCATTCGGATCAATCTGGGACCGCCGGAACGGGACAACCGGGAGTGACGAATCGGCAGACAGTCTGATGCCTCAGTTCATCGATGACCGCTATCAGCCGTTCCTGCTGGTTTTGGCTTATCCCGATGGAGAGCTCAACCGCAACCAGCTCCTGTTTGAGGTGGCAAGGTATAATTTCACGAACTACATGATGCGTAACTTTGACATGACTTTCCAGACCGACCAGGGTATCGGCATGCTCAAGGTGGGCGAATTCCTTAACTTTGATGAGGCATACGTTTATTGCCGCAGTCTGTACGATGACGCCGAGATGACAGCCAAGTTGAGCGGAATAAAAGCTGTTGTCATAAGTCCCGACAACCTTGAGATACTGTTACGCCACTACAGTTTCAATGAGTACCAGGAATTCTATGAACAGCATTTCCTTAACATACCTGAGTTTGAAATAGACGGAGCCACTCTGTTTGAAGAATATAATGACGATGAGCAACAAGATAGGAACACTTCTTTGGGTCGATGATGAGATAGACCTGCTCAGGGCACACATACTGTTCCTTGAGAACAAAGGTTATGAGGTGGACACCATAACCAACGGGCACGATGCGCTTGACATGTGCCGTTCAAAACAGTATGACCTTGTGCTGTTGGATGAACATATGGTTGGCATGAGCGGTCTGGAAACACTTCAGTACATCAAGGAGATTGATCCTAACATCCCTGTGGTGATGGTCACCAAGAGCGAGGAGGAGAACATCATGGACCAGGCCATCGGCTCCAAGATAGCCGACTATCTCATCAAGCCTGTCCACCCCAACCAGATACTTCTGTCACTCAAGAAGAACATACACAAACGTGATATCGTAACAGCCGAAACTGACCGCAGCTACCAGCAGAATTTCGGACGTCTGAGCATGCAGATAAATGACTCCCTTACGGCCGATGACTGGATAGAGGTCTACCGTCAACTGGTCTATTGGGAACTGGAACTGAAGGAGGCCGACAGCACCATGCACGAAATGCTCAAAATGCAGAAAGTCGAGGCCAACGCCGCATTCTGCAAGTTCATAAAACGCAACTACATGAATTGGATGGCAGACCGTAGCAAGAGCCCCGTCATGAGTCCGGACCTGTTCAAGAAATACATATTCCCGGCACTTGACAATGGCGAAAAGCTGTTTCTCATAGTTATGGATAATTTCCGATATGACCAATGGCGCGTTCTCTCTGCCGAACTTGCCGAACTGTTCACTTTTGAGGAACAGCTTTACTACAGCATATTGCCCACAGCCACTCAATACTCGCGCAACGCCATATTCTCCGGTCTCATGCCTGAACAGATAAGCCGGATGTTCCCTGACCTGTGGGTGGATGAGGACTCCGAAGAAGGAAAGAACCTTAACGAAGCACCACTGATACAGACTCATCTGGAGCGTTACCGCCGCAAGAACACATTCTCATACAACAAGGTCAATGATTCGGCTGCAGCCGACAAGCTTTTAAGCCAGTTCAACAACCTGTTGTCAAATGACCTGAATGTAGTTGTTGTCAACTTCATAGATATCCTGTCGCACGCCAAGACCGATTCCCGCATGATGCGTGAACTGGCCAACGATGAGGCTGCATACCGCAGTCTGATCCTGTCATGGTTCAGGCATTCATCTGTACGTGAACTATTCCGTTCAATGGCTTATACAGGACGTAAAGTAATGATAACAACCGACCACGGCAGCATCTTGGTCAACCATGCCGTAAAGATTGCAGGTGACCGGACCACCAACACCAACCTTCGCTACAAATTGGGCAAGAACCTTGGTTTCAACCCCAAGGATGTGTATGAAATCAGTGAGCCGCTCAAGGCACAACTGCCTTCACCCAACGTAAGCACATCATACATATTCTGTACCGAAGCCGATTATTTTGTATATCAGAACAACTTCAACAGTTTTGCATCTTTCTACAAAGAGACCTTCCAGCATGGAGGCGTATCGTTGGAAGAGATGATAATACCTTTCATAACCCTAAACCCCAAAAAGAAATGAACATCACTATAAAAGACCTTGACCATATTGAGGAAGCAGCCCGTGAGTTCATCGGCCAGATGGGCGATGATACCGTATTTGCATTCTACGGAAAGATGGGTGCCGGCAAGACAACATTCATAAAGGCACTGTGTAAGCTGCTGGGCGTGGAGGATGAGGTCAACTCCCCTACATTCGCCATCATAAACGAATATCGGTCCCAGACCACTGCCGAACTCATTTACCACTTTGATTTTTACCGCATCAAGAAACTGGAGGAGGTATATGACCTGGGGTATGAGGACTATTTCTACAGCGGCGCCCTCTGCTTCATAGAGTGGCCCGAACTTGTAGAGGAACTCTTGCCGCTTGATGCAAAAAAAGTAACCATCACCGAAAACAGTGATGGTTCACGCACAATAGAATAGTACAATTGGGGACAGACCCCTTTTGTATCATTTTTGCAAAAGTGATACAAAAGGGGTCTGTCCCCAATTGTACTATTCGCCTAGCGAATCAACGTAGTCAGCCTCAGCCTCCACGATGAGAATCAACTCATCGGCCGGGAAGGAACCTATCTTGTCCTTCTTGGCCTCCTTAATAATATAGGCAACCAGAGCATCGTTGTCTATATCGATGCAGCCGTCGGCGTCGGGCTCCTGATCCAGCACGCCGCTTGTGGTAAAGTAGTCGTTGATTACATCCAGTATATAATAGAGGATGTCATCGGTGTACTTTTCCTTAAGGTCCTGCGGAAGCGTGTTCTTAATGTACTCGACGGTTTTCTGATCGTCAAGGTCATCCTCAAGGAACTCATCCTGTGCCATGATCAGAGCAGAGCGTTAAGTTTATCCTCGTAGACATTCTTCATAGCAAGGCCTACCACGCGGTCAACCTCCTTGCCGTCCTTAAGGAACACCACGGTAGGAACGTTCATTATACCGAACTGTTCGGTCAGCTCATCGTTCTCCTCAATGTCACACTTTCCGATAATAGCCTTGCCGTCATACTCCGCGGCAATCTCACCGATGATGGGGCCCAAACGTTTGCACGGTCCGCACCATGTTGCCCAGAAATCAATCAGTACAGGCTGTCCCTGCTTCTTGATCTCTTCAAAATTCTGACTGGTAATTTCCAATTCCATAATACTTGTTATTGATTAAATGAATAATTAATTGATTCTCTTTTCTTAATGTAATCCATCAGATCCTGCGTGACGGTAATCTTACGGTTGACCGATAAGAGCGAAACCCTGCGGTCCGGTGATGAAAGGTCCGTAAGCACAAACTTGAGAGTGGTGTTTCCCTCCTTGCCGGTAAGCGTATCCAGGTCACTTATGAATTCCTTGTCTATCTCGGTTACCGGCATGCTGAGAGTCATGGAACTAATGGCGGTATCCTTGACATCCTGGAGCAACTCAATGGAGTTTATCACAAAATCAATCTTCTCCGGATTGTACTTGTAGGGCTGGCAGGTAGCCTTGATAAAAAGGTAGTTGCCCTCTTTCATCATATTGCACCACTTGAGCCAGGGCTCTCCAATCAGGAATATTTCGCCCGGACCTGTAAAATCCTCGATATGGGTAACTCCGTAAGGCTTGTCGTTCTTGGAATGGCCGCTGCGTACTCCGGTCACAACTCCGCCCATGATCAGCTCCTTGTTGAGCAGCGCCGCACGATCCTCCAACTGGCTCATTCCCACAGTACACACATTCTCCAGGATAACCCTGTACTCATCAAGCGGATGGGCCGACAGGTATATACCCACCAACTCCTTTTCCTTGTTGAGGCGCTCCAGCAGAGGCCATTCGGGCGCATCGGGAATGGAAGGTGTGGCAATCAGGTCCGTATGTCCCAGATCACCGAACAATGAGAACTGAGACTCCATCCTGTCGGTCTGGTACTTGGTACCGTAACGCACCAGCACATCACTGAACACCTCGTTCTTGCCGCAGGGCTGCAGGAACTGCTCGCGCCTTATCTCGGGGAAGCAGTCAAACGCTCCGGCCAGAGCCAGGTTCTCTATGTTCTTGCGGTTGCAGGCGCTCAGGTTGACACGCTGCACAAAATCAAATATGCTCTTATACGGACCGTTTGCCTTACGTTCACTTACTATGGCCGACACTGCATTCTCGCCCACGCCCTTGACCGATGCCATGCCAAAGCGGATATCGCCCTTGGCGTTGACACCGAAACGCGGCACGCTCTCGTTTACATCTGGCCCAAGAACGTTTATTCCCATGGCCTTGCACTCATCCATCAGTTTGGTAACCTCGGTTATATCTCCGGCACGGCTCAGTACGGCCGCCATATACTGTGACGGATAGTTGGCCTTGAGCCAGGCTGTCTGATATGCCACCCAAGAGTAACATGTAGCATGAGACTTGTTGAAAGCGTATGATGCAAACTTTTCCCAGTCGGCCCAGATCTTTTCCAGGACCTTGGGATCATGACCGTTGGCCTGGCCGCCGGCTATGAATTTGGGTTTGAGGTGATCCAGCTTGTCCTTGAGCTTCTTACCCATAGCCTTGCGCAGGGTATCGCTTTCACCTCGGGTAAAACCTGCAAGCAGACGTGACAGCAACATGACCTGCTCCTGATAGACCGTAATGCCGTAGGTATCCTTGAGGTACTTCTCCATTACCGGTATGTCATATTCTATAGGCTTGCGGCCCAACTTACGGTCAATAAAGTCAGGGATATAATCCATAGGTCCCGGACGATACAGCGCGTTCATTGCTATAAGGTCCTCAAACACACCCGGCTGGAGTTCACGCAGGTATTTCTGCATACCGGGCGATTCAAACTGGAACGTTCCTATGGTACGTCCCTCGCAGTAAAGCTTGAATGTCTTGGGATCATCGATGGGAATCCTGTCAATATCCACATCAATACCCAGGCTATTCCTGATATTCTCAACGGCCTCCTTTATTATGGAGAGGGTCTTAAGGCCCAGGAAGTCCATCTTGATAAGGCCGGTATCCTCAATCACGCTACCCTCATACTGGGTTACCAGCAGGCGTTCACCTGTATCCTTATCGGTAGCCCAAGATACGGGCACCCAATCTGTAATATCGTCACGGCAGATAATGGTTCCGCATGCATGCACTCCGGTTCCGCGCACATTGCCCTCCAGCATCTTGGCAAACTTTATGGTGTTGCGCAAGCGCTCATTTTCAGATGCTGCAGCCTGTTGGATTTCGGGCACGCACTCCTGTACATTGCTCAGGTTCATCTTGCGGGGCTTGCCGTTGGCATCATCGGGCAGACGGTCGGGAATAGCTTTGCAAAGCGCATTGGATACATCCAGCGGCACCTCCAGCACACGAGCCACATCCTTTATGGCCATCTTGGTAGCCATGGTGCCGTAAGTTATGATATGTGCCACCTTCTCCTTGCCGTACTTCTCGATCACCCACTGCAGCACGCGGCCACGACCGTCATCATCAAAGTCCACATCTATATCGGGCAGAGATATACGGTCAGGATTGAGGAAACGCTCAAACAGCAGGTCATACTTGATGGGGTCAATCTGCGTGATACCCAGACAGTATGCCACGGCCGATCCGGCGGCCGATCCGCGGCCCGGGCCAACCGATACGCCCAACTCATTGCGGGCGGCGTTGATAAAGTCCTGCACTATAAGGAAGTAACCCGGGAAACCCATGGTCTTCATTATGTGCAGCTCAAACTTGAGCAGTTCCATCACACTGTCCGGAACGGGATCGCCGTAGCGCACCTTTGCCCCGCGGAAAGTAAGTTCTGCCAGATAATCGGCCTCCAGCTTTATGCGGTACAGTTTGTCATAACCGCCCAGTTTGTTTATCTTCTTTTCGGCCTCCTCACGGGACATGACTGTCTCTCCGTGCTCATTGCAGGTAAACTCGCGGAACAGGTCTTCCTCGGTAAGACGTTTGCGGTACTCCTCCTCGGTTCCGAATTCCCTGGGAATGTTGAAGTTGGGCATTATGGGCGGATGGTTGATGGAGTACTCCTCCACCTTATCCAGAATCTCTACGGTATTGGCCAAGGATTCCTGCTCATCCCCAAACAGGCTGTTCATCTCGGCCGTGGTCTTGAACCACTCCTGCTTGGAGTAGCGCATCAGGCTGGGATCATCGGGCGTACGGCCGGTGGAGAGGCATATCAGCAGTTCATGGGCATCGGCGTTATCCTCATCCAGGAAATGGACATCGTTGGTGCAGATAGTCTTTATGCCGTATTTGGCCGACATCTCCTTAAGATGCGCGTTCACGTTCATCTGGAGCGGATAGGCCTCGTGGTTGGCGTTGGGCACCGTTGCCTTGTGGCGTTGCAACTCCAGGTAATAATCATCACCAAAGAGGTTGTGGAACCACTCCACCACCTTCTCGGCCTCATCTATACGGCCGGCAGTTATCAGTTTGGGGACCTCACCACCCAGACAGGCTGAGCAGCAGATTATTCCCTCGTGATATTTTTCCAGGTCATATTTGTCGGTACGGGGATGCGAGTAGAATCCGTCCATCCAGGCCCTTGACACGATCTTGATAAGGTTATGGTAGCCCTTCTCGTTCTTGGCCAGAAGTATCAGGTGGTAATTGGCGCCGTCCAGTTCCTTGCTTTCACGCTGTTCCTTACGGCGGGGTGCCACATAGACCTCGCAGCCTATTATCGGCTTGAAATGCTTACCCTCCTCCTTGAGTTTGTCATTTACCTTGTCGCAGTAGTTCTTGAACTCCTTGATGCCCATCATGTTGCCGTGGTCAGTGACCGCGACACCGCGCATACCGTCGGCTACAGCCTTGTCAACCATCTTCTTGATGTTGGTCTGGCCGTCCAACAGAGAGTACTGTGTATGGACATGGAGATGAACGAATTCCTGCATATTGTAATCTGGCCCGAAAAAAAGTTTTTAAAGTTACTCCCATTTGGAAACAGAAACAACCGTGAGCGCACCAAAGTTTTCAACAAAATACAATACAATAAGTATGCCATTATTTGCTCAAATGTGCTATCTTTGTCAATCAATATAGAATACGATATGGCCGGAAGCAACGGAAATCAACCTGCAATCAATCCCGAAGGTAAGACCACACTCACCATAGTGGCAATCCTCTTCTTTGCAATCAACCTGCCGCTGTTCATTATACATGCCATCTTCGGATGGTGGTCGTATGCAGCCCTGGCGGTAACGTTGTTCCTGGTTTTCTTCTTTCTTCATTTCTTCAGGAATCCGATACGCCGTTTTCCAAGCGATGACCGCGAGAAGGTGGTGGTATCTCCGGCTGACGGAACGATAGTTGCCATAGAAGAGGTCGATGAGACCGATTATTTCAATGACCGCCGTCTGATGGTTTCCATATTCATGAGCGTATGGAGTGTTCATGCCAACTGGTTTCCGGTAAACGGCACAGTCACCAAAGTAGAGCATCAGGACGGCAGTTTTCACGCTGCATTCAAACCTAAAGCCAGCACTGAAAACGAGCGTTCACTGGTAGTCATCAGGACCCCGGAAGGTAAAGAGGTAATGCTCCGCCAGATAGCCGGTGCGCTTGCGCGCAGGGTGGTTACATACTGCAAGACCGGTCAAGAGGCTCAGATTGACAACCATTTGGGATTCATAAAATTCGGCTCCAGAGTTGACATATATCTTCCTGTAGACACACTGGTATGCGTAAAAATGAACCAGAAGGTCACAGCCGATATCTCCATCCTGGCAAAACTATCATGACAATGGCTAACAGCATAACAAGACATATTCCCAATACCATTACCTGCTGCAACCTGCTTTCGGGCTGCATGGCAGTGATGGCCGCATTCAATGCCGATGCATGGCACGCCCTGCTCTGGGTTGTGGCCGGCTCACTGTTTGACTTCTGTGACGGCCTGTCCGCCAGACTGTTCAAGGCATATTCACCCATAGGCAAGGAACTGGACTCCCTGGCAGACCTTATTACATTCGGTCTGGCTCCCTCAGTACTTTGCGTCATGACACTGCGCCAGTTCAACTACGCCAATGACACAATAGCAACGATCATTCCTTACATCGGTCTGGTTATTGTGGTTTGTGCTGCACTGCGTCTGGCCAAGTTCAATACGGACGAGCGTCAGACCTCATCGTTCCTGGGTCTGGCAGTACCTGCCAATGCGCTGTTTGTCTGCGGTCTTTTCCAGTTCAACCTCATTGACCTGCCTGGAGCACCGGGGTTCATAACACCGGTTGTTATTTTCTTCTCTTGGCTGATGACCAGTGAGATACCTATGTTCTCGCTCAAGTTCAAAAACCTGAAATGGGCCGATAACAAGGTCCGTTTCATATTCCTGATTGTGGCTGCCATAATCCTGATCATTCTCCGCGAAAAAGGTCTTTCGGCAGTTATAGTCTGGTATATCATACTGTCAGTTCTGACAAAAGGTCAGCACTGATATCAGAGGCAAGGTTTTTGCCGTTATTCAAGAAAACGTAATTTATGCTTATACTTATATCAATCATAATAATTGTCCTGCTGTTTGTACTGCTTGCGGTACTCACTTTTGCACGCGATCTACTGGCTACATTCCTGAATGCCATCGTTGGTTTTTTCAGAAGATTGGTAGGACGCGGGAAGGAACAGAACAACACAGAGGGACGCCAGACAGTCCGCAAGCACACCCGTTCCAGGAAGAAAGTCCTATCCGACTCTGACGGTGAGTATGTGGATTTTGAAGAGGTGAAAAAATAAAGCACCAGGATATACTACTTACTGAGATATAACTTTCCACCTTAATAGTTATATTAATAAAAACAATCATATAAAACAATGAAAAAGTTACTAACGCTAATTCTTGTCGCCGCTGCATTTGTGACGTTACAAGCCCAGACCAAGAAAGTGTCTATCCTGGGAGACTCTTATTCAACTTTCCAGGGCGTAAACCCCGAAGGTTATAACCCCTTCTACCCCAATGACCGCAATGATGTAAAAGAAGTATCACAGACATGGTGGGACCTTTACATCAAAGCCAAGGGCTACCAATTGGAAAAGAATGATTCATGGGGCGGTACCACCATCTGCGGTACAGGCTACGGCAGAATGGATGCATCCCGCAACAATTTCATTTCACGTGTTGACAGGTTGGGTAACCCCGATATCATATTCATATTCGGAGGCACCAACGATGCCTGGGCAAGAGCTCCTATAGGCGAATACCAGTATTCGGACTGGACGAAGGATGACTGCAAGAATTTCCGTCCCGCTCTGGCTTGTCTGCTGGATATGCTCAAGAAACAGTATCCCAAGGCAGAGTTATATTCAATTCTTAATTCCGAACTCAATGAGGATGTTAATGAGTCAATGCGTGAGGTTTGCAAGCATTACGGCGTTCAGCTGATTGAACTTCACGATATTGAGAAGCAGAATGGCCATCCGTCAATCAGCGGCATGAAAGCTATTTGCGACCAGCTTCTGGAAGCCATTAAGTAACTTCCTTGAAATATCTGTTCACAAGAAAAGACCTGAAATCACTTGAAAGCGGGCTTTCTGATGATTTCAGGTCTTTTCTTGTTGGTGATCCGCTCGGGGTTCGAACCCGAGACCCCATCCTTAAAAGGGATGTGCTCTACCTGCTGAGCTAGCGGATCTACCTCTAATTGCCGTTAAGCGGGTGCAAAATTATGCCTTTTTGCGGAGGTAGGCAAACTTTTACGGTTTTTTTTGATCAACTGATTACCTGACGATCTTGATGGTACGGTTATCGGTCCTCAGCAGATAAATGCCAGATGACAATCCGCTCAAATCAAAAGGTTCATCGGTTTTGGAATCTTTGTTTGACTGCACTACCCTGCCGCTTAAATCATAAATAGTATAGACCGGTTTTGAACTTGCCTCGATTTCCGATTCGGAAGTAGTCGTCAATTGGAGTTTTTCCGTTCCTGAAAGCGGCATCTGCCTGGTTATGCCATCCGAATAAGAGGCTATGATATTCCCGTCCCTTATGGTTATCTTCCTTAAATTATCAAGGTCCAGATTGAGCGATAGACTGTCTTGTACTGCCGTAACCTTATCCTGAGCCAAAAGAGGAATGGCCAGGAATAGGGTCAATGACAAAAGCAGTCTTTTCATGCCTGTCAGAATTCAATGAACCGGCCGGCTCATCGTCATCGTGCTGGTTTTGCCACAGATATGCCACTTCAAAGTTGTGCTTCTTGTTGATTGAGAATTCAACTCCTGCAGTTATCCTGGACTTTTCAATCTTGAAACTGTCATCAATTCCGTTAAACATCTCATATGACACGAACGGATCTAATTTCCAATGGGGTATGTCATAATCCATATTTACTTTTGAACGGAGGACATTGCTGTTGGATGGAGACTTTCCGTCCGGAGAGCTCTTGACAGTCCAGGAGTTGTCTTCATAACGGTATTTGTCTTTGACGAAATCGGCACTGTCCCTGTGAGTGAACTGATAGCTTTCACGCAGGGATATCTTGAATCGTCCGAACTCTGCGGCAGCCTGTACCGATGCTGTTACACGATGGCGGGTCTCCACATAGGAATTATTCAGATTGAAATCATAATTGTTGTCTATGTAATACTGAGGATCAAGATCATTATTAACCGCAATGGCAAGGTCACCCTTGTATTTTGTAGACCAATCATTGTATACCTTCATAAACTTATAGCCCACAGCACTCTTTACGGAGAACGTCTTGGCCTCATTCCGATACAAGCGCTTGCTCAGGGAAACACCTAAACTCCATCGGTCCGTTCTCTGGAAATCATCGGTCTGATGATACCTGGCCTCAAGCCCGGCACTCATACCTTTGGATATCTTCTTATCGACCCCTACTCCTCCACGGAAACCCCACGTCGGCTGTGCGGAAGAGTACAGGCAAGCCATAAATAAGCAGCAAGCTGCCAACAATGAACGTCTCATCTTATCTTTCCGGTTTTCATTACTGTATCTATAGTACCGAACTCATCCATGATAGGCTCGTAATAAATCTTGATAATAGCGGAATCCTTGAGGAAATCCACATTACCAACCTCTATACGGATAATCTTCAGACCGAGACGCTTTTCAAGGTCGGCCTTGAGTTCATCCTCCTTACCATGCGCCACCAGCTTGACATTGTCATATTTGATCAGTTTGGTAGGTACATGCTTCATCCATTTTGTATTCTCGCAGATGGCCAGAGCGATGATGAAAATCAGGTTGGTGCCGATGAGTTCAAAATAGCTTACGCTGGTGGCAAGTCCGTTGATAGCTGCAACTGCAATAATGATGAACATATATGTCATCTCACGTATCGGAACCTGTTCTGTACGGTATTTGATAATACCGAATATGGCAAACAGGCCCAGGGCAAAACCGATCTTCAGTTTTACACCACCCATCAGATAAATGAGCATGAAAATGCTTACGCCAATCAAAGAAAAGGTAAAATAGTAGTCACGCCTCTTGGCTTTGGGATAATAGAACGCATGCACTATTATACCTACAGTTACGATGTTGATGACAAGGCGAATAAGCATCTCCCAGATGCTTGACCAGACTGGCCAGAACGGCGTATTACCAAGGCTAGCCAGCAGACCCTCTGTCTCTTCTCCGAACAATTCAGTTTCTTCAGAGGCAGCAGCCAACGCCTGCCCTACGCCTCCTGCTAAAAAAGTCAATAAATTCATTATCCTATTGATGTTAGTTTTTCTATCCTTCTGATTCTCTCATTGAACAGGTTCCGTTTTATTCCCGGAGTAGTTATGGCCATACCTATACAGTACTTGCTGAAACCACTTGGAAAAATGCGCAGCTTGTGAAGCATGTCAAGTATTGGCGAATATGTATTTCCGTCACGCTTCACCTCGATAACCACCAGATTGTCCATACTACGGTCTATGCCTGAGACCTCATTGTGGAATGAAAGTGCATGGTCTATGGTGAGCCTTTCCGTCTTGTCATTGTTGACAAGCGTAATCCTATAGAAATGATTTGAAATCTTGGGTTGCATCTCTTCCAATGGAATATCCAGCATGGCATTCTCCTTCAGGAATTCCGATGCGCCATCAGCCAGGTAAGTATCGGCGCCTGTCAGTTGGATTCTTTTCTTCTTGGTCCGGCCATGATTGTTCTTAAGCTTAATCTCAAAAAAGCTGACGTCTGTGTCAACATAAGTACGGATCCTGACCTTCTGTCTTGTGGCACGCCCGTTGTGATGATTCAGGTACATGGTGTTGAACCGGTCATCAAGATACATTGTCGAGTACTCCGATATTCGCTTGCCGTCTATATCCTGAACCATATAGTCGTTCTCCGCCAACTTGAGCAGTTCCTGAAGCTGGGTCTCGTTTGCAAGATATTTGCTGTCAGTCCGATTCATAAGGCGGATTGACGACATCTGCTCCAAGGTTATCGGAGTCATCTTGTCAAGTGAAGGATAGTAACAGGCGCTCATCGGTAAATAATCAGGCGTATATTCGACTTGCGAATTTAATAATAATATATGAGTTTTGTTAAGATTAATCCGAAAATGCTTTAACTTTGCCAAAAGCACAGACAGATTGCCGTGTGCCCTAACCGATTAAAAATACAGAAATTATGTTTGACGTAAACAACTGCCTCGCTGAAGCTGAGGAGCAGATGGAAATGGCCATCATGCACCTTGAGGATGAGTTTGCACATATCCGTGCCGGAAAGGCCAATGTGCGTATCCTGGATGATATCAGAGTGGATTCATACGGTTCAATGGTCGCCCTGAACAACGTTGCCGCCCTATCCACCCCCGATGCCCGCACCATTGCCATACGTCCCTGGGACAAGAATATGATCAAGGTCATTGAGAAAGCCATCATTGACTCATCAGTAGGAATAATGCCCACCAACAACGGTGAGATAATCCGTCTGGCCATTCCGCCACTGACCGAGGAGCGTCGCCGTGATCTGGTAAAGCAGAGCGGAAAGGTTAACGAGAGCACCAAAATCTCCATCCGCAACGCCCGTCGTGATACTTTGGATACCCTCAAGAAGGCCCAGAAGGAAGGTCTGCCCGAGGATGCCGAAAAGGATGCCGAGGAGAAACTCCAGAAACTGCATGACAAGTATATAAAGAAAGCCGATGAACTCTTCGCCGAGAAGGAGAAAGAGATCATGACTGTCTGATTGCCCATGCGCGGACTCGTAATCAGGAATACCGGCAGTAACTATCTGGTCCGTTCAGAAGACGGTCAAGATCAGGAATGCCGTATCAAGGGCACTTTCCGCATCAAAGGTATCAAAAGTACCAACCCAGTAGCCGTAGGAGATTACGTGGAGTTCGCTCCGGCACGTCAAGGCGAGCCGGCATATATCACGAGCATAGAGGAGCGCCGTAACTACATAATACGGCGTTCCTCTAATCTTTCCAAACAGTCGCATATCCTGGCCTGCAATCTGGACCAGTGCCTGCTGGTGGTTACAGTCAACCACCCTGTAACTTCTACCGTTTTCATCGACAGATTCCTGGCATCGGCCTGGGCTTACAGGGTCCCGGTAATCCTGGTTTTCAATAAGTCAGACCTGCTTACAGCAGAGGATAGGATTACGGCCGATGAGCTTACCGCACTGTACCGTTCCATTGGATATGAATGCGTGGAGTGCGATGCCCTGCACGGAGTTGGTCTGGATGGTGTCCGCAGTCTTCTTAAAGATAAGGTGTCACTTATAGCAGGTAACTCCGGAGTGGGAAAGAGCACTCTTGTAAACCGTATCCTGCCTGACCTGAACCAGCGTACCGGCCAGATATCGGAGAAACATGATACCGGCATGCATACAACCACATTCTCCGAGATGTTCCCGCTGCCAGAGGGCGGCTGGATCATTGACACTCCGGGAATCAAAGGATTCGGTACATTCGATATGGAGCACGAGGAGATAAGCCACTACTTCCCCGAGATTTTCAAGTATTCCTGTGATTGCCGCTACGGCAACTGCATGCACACAAGCGAGCCCGACTGCGCCGTAAAACGCGCGGTGGAATCGGGAAAAATCCATCTCTCCCGCTACACCAGCTACCTCAGTATGCTGGACGACGAAACCGAGGACAAATACCGTAAAGAGAATTGAGCAGTAACTTGCTACACAATAGGGGCGGTTCCTTCTGTGTATTCAATTCTCAATTTATCTTCGCTTTCTAAAGAATTCCTGAACTATTCCGGCGCACTCATCGGCCAGGATGCCCGATAATACCTCTGTTTTGGGATGGAGTGCGTTCGGGGCGTAGATTGTATAGCCGCGTTTGGGGTCCGATGCCCCATAGACCAGACGCTGCAATTGTGACCAACCTATTGCACCGGCGCACATGGTGCAGGGCTCAAGCGTTACATATAGGGTGCATTGGTCCAGATATTTGCCACCCAAGTATGAGGCGGCGGCAGTGATGGCCTGCATCTCGGCATGGGCGGTGACATCGGTCAGGGTCTCAGTCAGGTTATGGGCGCGGGCAATCACCATGCCCTTGCAAACCACTACGGCACCTACCGGGATCTCATCCTGAGCTGAAGCTGCGGCGGCCTCATCAAGCGCCATCTTCATGAACTTTATGTCAAGTTCCTCCTGTGTCATCGGCGCATCTCCTGCTCGTTGAACAGGGTGGGATAATCCTGATCCAGATTCCTGATGATAAAAGTCAACAGGGTCTCACGCATCCAGCGGCTGCGGTTGCGTATCTTGTATTTGCGCAGATAGTTCTCAATCATCTGCCTCTCATCGGGATTGACCAGGAAACTATAGCGTTCCTTTCTTGTTTGTGCACCCTTTTTCTCCATAAATGGCCTGAAATTGGTACGAAGTTATTAAAATTACTCAACAAACTGACTACTTTTGCACTATAAACGCTGACATTCATGGCAAAACACCTTATTCTGGGACGTGAAGGCGAGGATATTGCCGCCCGATATCTTGAGGAGCACGGTTACAACGTACTGGACCGCAACTGGCGTAGCGGCCACAAGGAGCTGGACCTTATAGTTACTAAAGATTCTACACTTGTGTTTGTCGAGGTCAAGACGCGTACCAGCACGGAGTATGGTGATCCGTGGAGTTTTGTGGATGACCGCAAGATAAGGCGTATCGTCAATTCGGCCGATGCATATATCAGATTCAGGCAGGTTGATATGGATGTCAGGTTTGATATAGTTTCCATCAGCATAGAGGATGGTGATTTTAAGGTTGAACATATAGAGCAGGCGTTTTTTCCGCCGGTGGAATGATGAGTAAGATAAAGTGGCACAGAAGTGACAGCATAGGTTCAACAAACACCTATCTGCGTGAACTTAACGGCGGTGATTCCGCCTATGATTATGAGGTTGCAGTGGCCGATTTCCAGACAGCCGGTCGCGGACAGAAGGGCAATACCTGGGAGTCTGAGCAGGGCAAGAACCTGCTGTTCAGTATCCTTGCGCATCCCAAGGGGATAAAGGTGCAGGAGCAGTTCTACATATCGGAGGCTATAGCACTGGCGGTATCGGACGCAGTCATTGCAGCAGCCGGACCTGAGTTTACTGAAGGATTCTCAGTCAAATGGTCAAATGACATATATTATAAGGACTTCAAGATGGCCGGCATACTGATTGAGAATACCCTGCAGGGCAACTCAATCCTGGACACTGTTGTGGGCGTGGGCCTGGATGTGAATCAGGAGGTATTTGTGAGTGATGCCCCCAACCCAATCTCGCTCAAAAACATTACCGGCCGTGATCATGATCGTGATGCCCTGCTTGATGACATAATTGCCCGTTTCATCGGTTATATGGAACTTGATACCCCCAGTCAGCGAGCCGGCGTGGATGAACTATACCGCAGCCGTCTGTACCGCCGCGAAGGGTACCATAAGTTCCGTGATGCACAAGGAGAGTTTGAGGCCTGCATTGAAGGAATCCGTCCCGATGGTTGCCTGATGCTCCTTACCCGTAGTGCTGAGCACCGGGTATATGAATTCAAGCAGGTTCAGTTTGTGTTAGACCTTAAAAGTCATCCTCATCATCCAGGAGAGCCCGTCCGTTGATACGTGCTTTTGGGAAGCGCTTACGCAGGGCCTCCTCCTCATCGGGAGTCATGGAGCCCGATATCTCAAGTGAGCGTATATCCTTGCCGTCCATCCAGTCCGGAATGACAACCTTGCCCACAAAACGCAGGGTAAGACTGTTTATTCGGCCCATCTTGCGGATGATATCGGGAACCTTGTTTACCTTGAGCATGAGTCCGTCCGAGAATCCTTCGCCATTATCCATTGCCTTGAACTCTTCAAGCAGTTCCTCCTCGGTCTTGTCTATGCGGGTAAACCATCCCATCTTTGGAGTCATTGCATAAGTCTCAGGATCCACTTCCATACCTACTATTCCGGCCCAGAACTCCATCATCATTGTCTTCTCCACCTCACCGGTAAGGTCATTGAATATTATATACTTATACTCGGTCCTGACCATTTCGGGCAGCATGTTATGGTCCATATTGACCTGAGCAGGTGTACGCCCGTTCTCATCATACGGCAGGAACTTAAGGAACCAGCCGTCAAACTTGGTGGAGCCGATATCCATTCCGCAACTGAGTCCACGTACATCGCCCGGGCGGTATTTCTTGACAATACTCTTCCAGAAATCAACATCCGGTTTGCCTTTTGAAGCATTGACAAACTCCTGGAGAATGGGCTCAAGGTCATCAACCCACCAGCCTATGCCGTAAGCACGGAGTTTGCGGGTGCGGTCCAGTATAGACTGCCAGTCATCGGGGGTGCCCTTAAGCGTTATGCTTGGTATGCCGCAGGACATATAAATCACAATGTAGTCAAAGTATGACTTTACTGTCTCCATGAGCGCAATCTGTGACACCATGTGTTCAGTTACACCGGTTGTGGAGAACTTCTCTGATATGATATCGGCAATATCGCCCTTGGTATTGTCACGAATCTGCACGTAGAAGCTGTCCACTATGGCCTCCCAATCGGCCTCACCGCTCAACAGTTCCTTTCCACTCTGCACCACAAGGTCTATCTTGCCCTCATGATCCACAAACAGGTTGCGCAGCTCCTCCGGGTTATCATTTACATAATGCGCGAATCCCTGACAGATAAGGAACCAGATGACATCGGGCGTAAGCACCACCGGCCGATGATCGGCAAACGCATCGATCATGCCTTTAAAGAAGGGGTTCTTTCCGTATGAGGCATATTTCTCATCACCTATGCCCCATGCCACAACCCTCTGGTTCTCACCGCGAATCTCGCTCCTGTCAAGTATATCACTTACAAGCCTCTCGCTACTGTGCATTCTCATACTCAGGCTCTCACCCGTAGGCTCCGGCAGGTCCGGATCTACGCGGAACGTTATGCTGCCTTTCTCCTTACTCAAGATATCTTTCTTCTTAGCCTGAACGCCCGATGCAGCCAGAATTCCTGCCGCCAACAATAACCAAAATCTGATAGTTCTCATATCTGTAATCTTTTATTTTTCACACACGGCACGTACACAATAACCATTTGTCCTGTCTCTGGATGTTATATGTATCTTAGACATCCTTGATCCGAGCAAAGACGTTGCATTCTCTCCAAAGTCAAGCTCAACCTCATCGGATGTACCGAATTCATATTTATCGAACTCCAGCACTACACACCCACGCCACGAAGAACTTTTTTCGGAGCTTTTTTTATCGGATGTCATATAAATGCCTCTTTCATAATCATAATCGAATAACCTGTCAAAAGAATTTGAATTATTAGGAAGGAATATGGATTTATCCGTATATCCGGGAACCTTGCTTGTTATGCGGTATCCTTTTACTCCGTTAACTGAATCCAGGGTCCATTCACATTTTTCATACAGCTCCTTGTACTCCTCCTTGGTGGGCATGCGCCACTTGCCTCCCCAGTTGGCCCGGGCTGCATCATCCTCGGCGCTCAGCCTGGTCAGGCCGTCCACATAGGGATCATCATCAGTGGTGGTATATTTGGAGTACCACCACTTGTTCTGGTCCTTGAAGGCTTTCATGTACTTGTAGTTATACTCTGAATAATAGATTTTGGGTGCGGTCTCGCCCCATGCAAAGCGGGCTCCGGTTTCCTGGGGGCTGTCGGCACCTACATTGCAGTCGGCCCACAATACGCTTAATCCAAGGTCAACCTGGGCATTGTGTCTTAAAGGCTTGACCGGGTCGGGCCCTGCCTTGGGACGGTTCTCTTGCTGCGGGAGTTCCATTACAGGCCTGATATTCTTGCCGTCCCAGCGTCTGTCACCATTATCCAGGGATTGTCCCAAAGTCGATGTCCAGTAATATGCATCTCCACCACTAACAGGATTTGAATCATGATTATAATCTCTTATGTAACCAGCGGCTGGAAGCCAGATGCTGCGGTCCTCGTACCCGGGGACATTACTGGTGATGACATATCCAAGAAGATGTTTTTCAAAATAGAGCTCAACAGTGCCGTCATGATTGTACTCAATAGTGTCTTGTGCATACTTTGCCTCCCAGGTGCATCTGTTCTTGAGTTCCCACAGTTCATCGGCAGTGGGCATACGCCAACCGTTACCCAGAAGTACCGCAGCTGCATCGTCCTCAGGGTCAAGAGTCTCCTTGTAATCAAGCGGGTATTTGGCTCCACCCCACTGACCGGGACTGGTATAGAAATTATACTTGGTCATTTCATTTGTATATTGGCCGAACTTATAATTTCCACCGCTGTAAAGACCCGGCTTGGGGCTTGTCTCTCCCCAGGCAAAATATCCTCCCGCCTCATCGGGTCTTGAAGCGCCCAGATTGGCCGATGCCCACATCACGCTCAGACCCAGGTCAACCGCCTCCGGTACGGGCAATGACACATTCACAGTCATCTGAGCCTTACGTCCCTCAGTCTCTGCGGTAATCACGCATGTGCCCTGTCCCACAGCTGTCAAAAAGCCGTTTTCATCGATGGATACAATCTGTGGTGCCGATGAGCTCCAGTTGATGGAGGTTGGTTTGACCTGACGTCCGGAGGGCTTCATCACAGCCTCCACATTGCGTATGGTACCATAACTTATATCCATACTCTTCGCGGGCAGGGAGAGTGATGTAAACATATCATCGGTAAGGGAACGCACGGGACGTATATTCATTCCCATGAATCTGCTTTCATAACCGTTGAACATGAAGTCAAATGCCATTCTCAGAACTTCAATCGGGGGCAGTTCTGACAAACCTCCCCTCATTCCGTTTACTGAACCTATGGTACTGAAACAGCTTCCTCTGGAACCACGGCCTGCAATCGATGTCCAGAGAGAGAACTGTTTTCCTATTTCAATAGGCTCATTGCCGTTCATCTGACCTGAATAGGGAATGAATATGCTGTGTCCCTCAAATCCGGGAACATTGCTTGTAAAACGCATTCCGGCTACACCGTTTAGGGTAACGGTATCATACGTGCAGTTTTTCACCAACTCTACAATCTCATCGTTGGTAGGAATACGCCAACCGTCACCTAACATTACTGTGGCTGCGTCATCGGTCGGCTCAAGACGGTTAAGATTGTCGGCCTTGAGGAATTGATGGGACTGCCCCTGGGCGGTATATTTGTCCATACCGTCTTCCTGTGCAAAGGAACTGTAGCGGTAGTTACCCCAAGAGAAAGACTCCTTGGGTTCAATCTCGGCCCATGCATAATATTTACCGTAACTCTCAGGTGCCGATGCTCCCAGGTTGGCATTGGCCCATAGAACACTCAGTCCCAGATCCACGTATTCAAACTCATGAGGAGTTACGGTTACGGAGCATTGTGCTGTCTTGCCGTACGCGGTTACCTGTACCTTGCAACTGCCCGGACCTGATGCCACAAAGAGGCCGTCTTCAATAACTTTTACTACGTTTTCATCGGAGGATTTCCAGGTGCAGGCGCTGTTCACGTTACGCTTTCCCATTGTCACTTTCAGCCTGGTGCCCGCACCCTGCTGCAAAGTGAGTTTTGTTTTTTCTAACGTGATTCCGGACACCTCTTTACCGGACAGAGGCATCACCATACGCACCGACTGTTCCGATTCTCGGTTCTCGCTGTGCCACTCATCGGCTCCGCGCTTGAAATTGAAACCGTATGCGGCCTCATCATCAGGCTGGACTCCCGGGGTTGAGCACCAGTATGATGCATATGTGCCTACCTGCATCAGCTGGCCGTCCTGAAGCCAGCCTGCAGCGGGCAGGAATATGCTCCGGTCCGTATATCCTTTTATCTTGCTTGTTACCAGATAGCCGCCTATGCCGTTCTGCTCGGTCCACTTCCAGGTGCAGTACTCTCGCAGCTCGTCCCATTCGGCCTTGGTGCCCATCCGGCTGCCGTCGGAAGTCTTGATGGCCATTGCATCGGGCCAGCGGTAATACCAGCCTACAGGTCTGTCGGCAGTTATACCGGTATTTAAGGTACTCCACTTTACACTCAATCCCAAATCAACGTACTCCTGGGCAGACGCTATGCTGCACAAGGCACATAAAAAGACAATTGCCGAAAAACGTATTCTCATAATCTAACTTGTTGTATAATTGATAATCCTGAACACATGCCATGTTAAAGCGCATTACCAATCTTTAACGGCATCGGTTACGGGACAAAAGTATAATAACGGAATCCTCAAAACAACAAAAATGCGCTGCAAAACCGTTGCATCTGCATATAAAACGGAAAAGAGAATAAAATGCGTCCGCAAAACTGAATTATTAACTACTTTTGTGTAATTAAATACAGATTTCAGTATGGCAAGATTCAAAAGGATATTGCTCAAGCTCAGCGGCGAGAGCCTGATGGGTGAGCAGAAGTACGGAATAGACGAGAAGCGTCTTAGTGAGTATGCACAGCAGATCAAGGAGATACATGATATGGGTGTGCAGATAGGCATAGTGATTGGCGGCGGTAACATATTCCGCGGTCTCAAGGGCGCAGGCAAGGGTTTTGACCGCGTCAAGGGTGACCAGATGGGTATGCTGGCAACCGTAATCAACGGTCTGGGACTGAGTTCCGCACTCACATCGATAGACTGCCCCAACAAGGTGCTCACCGCCATCCGTATGGAGCCAATAGGCGAGCTCTACAGCAAGTGGAAAGCAATTGATGCAATGGAGCAGGGCCAGGTGGCCATTCTGGTAGGCGGTACCGGCAATCCCTACTTTACCACCGATACCGGCTCATCCCTGCGCGGCATAGAGATTGAGGCTGATGTAATGCTCAAGGGTACCCGCGTGGACGGAGTCTACACCGCAGATCCCGAGAAGGACCCCACCGCCACCAAGTTTGATGAGATTACATTCGATGAGATTTATAACCGCAACCTAAAGGTTATGGACCTGACCGCCACCACCATGTGTAAGGAGAACGGTCTGTCAATCTACGTATTCAATATGGATGTTCCCGGCAACCTTAAGAAGGTTATAGCCGGCGAGCCTATCGGCACCCTTGTACACAAGTAAATTGAAAAATGATACCATTGGGGTCAGGCCCCTTTGGTATCATTTTTGATTTTAAGGTAGTTGCAGGAGAGGATTTGGCCGTCAGAGTCACGCAGGTGCATGGCTCCGCCCTGGCAGTAGCGCCACACCTTGCAGTCGCGGCACTCACCCGTCTTCATCCAGCGGCGGTTACGGTACAGTTTGAATCCGTTTTCCCAGACATCCCAGAAATTATCTGTGTGGATATTGCCCTGATGGTAGTCACTGCGTATGCTCAGGCAGCCCGAAATTGAGCCGTCATTAAGTATGGAGGCGACACTCACACCGGCTACGCAGCGGAACAGATGGTCGCGGACAACGCCCTCATAAGGACCGAGAAAGCCTTCACATGAAAAGTTGAGTTTTATCCTGTCCTCACGACGAACTGCGGCAATATAGTTCATGAGCTGCACGAACTGCTCATTGGAGAGCATGAGTTCATCATCACCGGCAGCACGCCCCATAGGGGCTACGGTAAATATGCGCCACTGACAGACGCCGCGGCTTATGAGATACTCCTTAAACTTGTCCAGATAATCAAAGTTGCGTCTGTTGACGCATGTTATAAGGTCCCAGGTAAGTTCCGGGTGCCCGGCAAACCAGTCAATAGCTGCATCGGCACGTTTGAAACTCAGGTCACTGCCACGCATCCAGTTGTGTTCGGCCTCAAATCCGTCAAAGCTCATGGCTATGGTATCCAGGCCTGTTTTGACCAATTCATCGACCTTTTCACGGGTCAGGAGCATACCGTTGGTGACCATTCCCCACAGGAATCCGCGTTTCTTTATCTCGGCGCCAACCTCAATGATGTCCTTCCTGACCAGCGGTTCACCGCCGGTTGTAATAACCACGCAGCGGCCGCGCTCAAAATCCTTGGGACAACTGTCCAGAACTCCCAGAAGGTCACTTTCGGGAGGATCCTCCAACCCGGCGGTCTTGCGGCAGTCGCTCCCGCAATGGCGGCAGCTCAGGTTACATCTCAAGGTGCACTCCCAAAACAACTGGGTAAGCTTGTGCTCCAGAGCCTCGGTTCTTAGCGCAGCCCTGCCGGCCTCAAGCACCAGCCTCTTGGGAAACGATATTCTGCAATCCATATCAGTTCTCCCTGTTATAAGATAATTTAAGGTACATACTTTATTTGCTCAGACTCAACTTTATTATAGAAAGCTGCCACATCACGAGCATTATATCTCTCAGATACAGGATATAATTCAGGAAGGTTAAAAGACTTCAAGATAGTCAGGTATTTGTCAGGATCCTTTTGAGGAAGTAAGAAAGGCTTGCCGGCAGTTCCGTCAGGACCTATGTACGCTATGTAGGGACGACCGTAAACCAGATCGTCACGTTTTGATGCGAAAACCACCCAGCGGCTGTTACTGCTCCAGCTGTGATATGTGTCGGCACCATACGCATTCACCTGTGGCAATACATCTGTCCTGCCGTCCTTAAGATCTATCAGCCACAGTTCACTCTCTTTATGCCAGACTGGAAAAGTTCCGTATTCAGCGGCTGTCACCATCAGCCAGCGTCCATCGGGCGAAGCCTTCAGATGACTGAATGAGAGCTTGTCGCCGGCAGGAACCAGAGTTATGACCCTATCGCCGATCCTGCCACTCTCGGGATCGAACTGGACCACCGCTATGTCATAGTGCATCTCGTCTATGCTGTCCGGCTGGGCATGATGCTCCGCCCTGCAGAAGAATATTTTCCGACCATCTGCCGAGAAGCAGGGAAATGTCTCCTGATAATCAGGGCCGCTCACTGAAGCATTGTCAGATACAGTAAGATTATCAAAATCAACCACCACCAAGTCACTGCGCTTATCATACACTTCCATCCTCAGGTCAACCTGACTGTGGATGGCAAATGTAATATCGGCAGTGGTAAATACGGCGTAACGGCCATCTGCAGATATATCCCCGTAAACACCCCCTCCTGTTTGTTCTGTCTTGGTATTCAACTTTGCAAGTTTACCGTTGCGGTTCACGACCGTTCCGCCTTTTGCTCCGCGCAGATGCATGAATGACGTACCATTACGGTTGGATGTATGGCAATTCATGCAACTGTTGTCGGCATTGCGGTTATCTCCCAGCAGGACAGTTCCGAAACTCTCCATATCACGCTGTTCTATCTGAATACCGCTCCAAACCTCGTAAGCAGGCTCAATCAGACGATAACTGAGGTATCTGTCAATCGGATCTGATGAAATTGTCCATACAAGCTGCCGGTTATCGGATTCACCATATCCTTTTCCGCGAGGCATTACAGTAACAGTAAGGGTATTACCTTTTTCTGAATCCAGTATTCTATGCCATTCTTTCAATGGGAATCTTACCAGCCCATGGCGGCCCTTGAATTCATAACGGCCTGATTGGCCCTGAATAATTACGGAGCTCTTTCGGAAGGACGTCCTGAAATTAAGCGGGGCTATATTGTATGGAACAGTTATACCGTCATATTCGGGAAAGATATCATTCCCCACATCTGTAACTTTGCAATTACAGCCGCTCAACAGGAATGCCGATATGATAATGATAAGCGTCTCTTTCTTCATGCTATAACTCAATTGTTGAATCTGACCGCCATTATGTAATGCCAGTATGTACCCATTGCCTCTTTGGTTATTACCGCCTCCGGATGCGGATCCTTGGACCTGGCATCCATAAGTCTGATGTATTTGTCGGCTATCTCCCGGGAAATATTATATTTACTTACCGTCTCAGAGAAAGACTCCCTTGAATCAACATTCACAAGCAAAGCTTCCTGATAAAGGTCCGGGACAGTCACTATTCGGTCCAAGCCATTGTAATAATACCTGTTATATAAGTTCAGGAAAGTGTTGATATTCTTGTCAAGTAGGTAGGAACAGAGCAGGTAATCTATAGCCACCCTGTTATATGGCGAAAAATCTGCAATGGCCGTCAATGATGATCTGCTGTCGCCCTGGGCAAAGAAACGGTCACTTCCGGCCGTTCTTGACCGCCATGTCAGATACTGTTCAGGAATATCCCGAGCTTCGATGCGGGCTAGAAGGTCGGCGGCCCAGGCTTTGTGATTCCTGGTATGCAATAGGATATCCAGATATTTTGATGCTACTCCATAATCGGCAGTAACGACCGCTATTTCGGCCAGACGGCGCAACATACGCGAAGAGTAATGACCGGGCATTATCGTCTGTGCCAGCAGAGCGCAATCTGTAGCCTGCGATACATCACCCATCTCCAGCAGCGCATCTGTGTAATACATCATTGAAAAGTAAGGATCTCCACGTTTTGTTGAAAGGAAGAGTACATCAGAAGACCTACCCCATCGGCCATTAAGCAATTCATCGGCCAAACGGCCTTCGCGTGCATTACATACATTCCAGTAGTAAGCATTATAGATAGAAGGCTTGTCCGAAGATGACATCTCCCTGACCTCTTCCCATTTATTCTGATAAGCCAACGTACCTATCTTGACCGTACGCTCCAGTTCATCAAGGCTCAACACTGAGGATATGGGTGTACCGGATAATGCCAGCAAAGACAAGACGACAGGTTTCCAGGTGGAATCCATCACCTTGGAATAATGCAATGATAAAACAAACGTTGCCGATATTATCCACGGCATCAGCAACAGCAATGCTTTATCAGGAATGATGTATCCGGGCCAAACCGGCCATATCAGAGAGTGTACGAATGTGAGGTTATACATCCTTCCGCATATCAGCATCAGTACTATACCCACGGCTATGGACAACAACGGCATAATACCATCCTTACGCTTGAGGAATGCCAGCATGAGAGCAAAAGTCAGGGCGTGCCCGCCTGCAATGACAAATACCACAGGAACTGACAGTCCGATAATCCATGCGGACAGTCCAGAATCCTTAATATGAACCATAAGGCATGCTGCCCATACCGATAAGGCCAGTCCGACCGTGGCCGACAAAGGATAATTCGGGAACGTAATGAAATAACCCTCCAACAGGACGGGAACTACTGACATGATCAGGCAAACCGGCTTTTGAGGTTCGGCGAGCCTGAAGAACCTTGCCACGCCGGTCATTATCGCAGCCAGAAGCAGGACACTCAATGTGGTACCCGCCAATCGGTTGAGATAAAACTGTGTGAGCCAGTCACCTAAAACCGATGCCACCACCCCGGGATTGGACAGATACCACTCTATACGGTCTGCCCCAAGCAGAAAGATGCTTATCTGTTCCTTGAACTGCAGACGATATGAAGCCTTGTAGAACAGCATTACCCAGGCTATTACCAGCACGCCTGCCGCAAATACGATATCAAGGTTCCTGTTTTTGTTATTCATCATCTTGACTGTTGTAAATGCAAACTTAAGCAAAAAATACGGCAGTTACGGGGATTTTGCCTACTTTTGTGTTTTGCAACGCACGCGCGCATACACGATGGCAGGAAAGTTATATCTGGTACCCACCCCGGTGGGAAATCTTGAGGACATCACCTTGAGGGCATTACGCATCCTTAAGGAGGTGGACCTTATACTGGCCGAGGATACCCGTACCAGTTCCGTCCTTCTCAAGCACTATGACATTCATAAGCCGCTGCAGTCACACCACAAGTTCAACGAGCATGAAACATCGGCCGCTATGGCTAACCGTATTAGGGCGGGTGAGTCTGTGGCACTGATAAGCGATGCGGGTACGCCGGGCATATCGGACCCCGGGTTCATGCTGGTAAGGGAGTGCGTGCAGCAGGGTGTTGATGTGGAGTGCCTGCCGGGCGCCACGGCATTCGTGCCGGCGCTGATTGACTCGGGTCTGCCTTGCGACAGGTTCCTGTTTGAGGGTTTCCTGCCACAGAAGAAGGGACGCCAGAGCCGCATTGCCGCGCTTAAGGATGAGGTGCGCACCATCATATTCTACGAGTCTCCGTTCCGCCTCATCAAGGCACTGGAGCAGTTTATAGAGGCTTATGGTCCGGAGCGCCCCGTTGCAGTCTGCCGCGAAATATCCAAGGTGCATGAGGAGTGTGTGCGCGGCACTTTGAGTGAAGTACTTGCTCACTTCAAGGCCCACGAGCCCAAAGGTGAAATAGTGATTGTTCTTGGTGGAGCCAACGCCAAAGCCAACGCCAACGTAGAAGAATGAAAGAAGAGTTCCAAGTCATAACCGAAAAGAAAGCCGAGACCGCCATACTGGTAGGTATCATAACGCAGGATCAGGACGAGCGCAAGACAACGGAGTATCTTGACGAGCTGGAGTTCCTGGCCGATACCGCCGGCGTGCGCGTGATGCGCCGTTTCACGCAGAAGATACCCCAGGCCCTGGCCGCCACTTACGTGGGCAAGGGTAAGCTGGAGGAGATGCGTGATTACATAAAGCGCATGGAGGACATGGAGAATGAAGTTGGTATGGCAATCTTTGACGATGAACTCACAGCCAAGCAGATGTCGGCCATAGAGAGCGTGCTGGGCGTAAAGGTACTGGACCGCACATCGCTGATTCTGGATATATTCGCCATGCGTGCACAGACGGCCCACGCCAAGACTCAGGTGGAGCTGGCGCAGTACCGCTATCTGCTGCCCCGCTTGCAGCGAATGTGGACCCACCTGGAGCGTCAGGGCGGTGGATCAGGCGCCGGTGGCGGAAAGGGTACCGTTGGTCTGCGCGGACCCGGTGAGACCCAGCTTGAGATGGACCGCCGTATCATCACCAAGCGCATAAGCTGGCTCAAGGAGCAGCTGGCCGATATAGACCGTCAGAAATCCACAATGCGCAAGAACCGCGGCCGTCTTATCCGCGTGGCGCTGGTAGGTTACACCAACGTAGGCAAATCCACCCTTATGAACCTGCTCTCCAAGAGCGATGTGTTTGCCGAGAACAAACTCTTTGCAACGCTTGACACAACGGTGCGTAAGGTGGTGGTCGATAACCTGCCGTTCCTGCTGTCAGACACAGTAGGATTCATACGCAAGCTGCCTACAGACCTGGTAGAGTCATTCAAATCCACACTGGATGAGGTCCGTGAGGCAGACCTGCTCATACACGTGGTGGACATATCGCACCCCGACTTTGAGGACCAGATGAAGGTGGTTGACAAGACCCTGGCCGACCTTGGCGCAGGCGACAAACCCAAAATCGTTCTCTTTAATAAGACCGATGCCTACACCTGGATAGAGAAAGAGGCCGATGACCTCACCCCCGCCACACGTGAGAACATCACCATGGAGGAGTTGCAGCGCACCTGGATGGGCCGCCTGAACGGCGAGTGTCTGTTTGTATCGGCACTCAGGAAGACCGGAATTGAGAATATGCGAAAAGTATTATACGATAGAGTAAAGCAGTTGCACGTACAGAAGTACCCCTACAATGATTTTCTCTACCCGGATAGTGAGTAAAATAAACATTGGCGTTGGCATTGGCGTTGGCTACAAAGCGGCCTATAGGCCGAAAGTCACGCACAGGATGGCAGCCAAAGCCAACGCCAAAGCCAAAGTGTGAAACTGAAAATTAAAAATTAAATAAATAGCAAAATGGCAAATTTCAAGTATGCGCCCATGTTCCAGCTGGGCAAGGATGAGACAGAATACTATCTGCTCACCAAGGACTATGTAAGTGTAAGCGAGTTTGAGGGCAAACCTATCCTCAAGGTTCAGAAGGAGGGTCTGACCCGTATGGCCAATGCCGCATTCCGCGATGTAAGTTTCCTGCTGCGCCGTTCACACAACGAGCAGGTAGCCAAGATACTGCGCGACCCCGAGGCCAGCGACAACGACAAGTACGTAGCCCTGACATTTCTGCGCAACGCCGAGGTATCGGCCAAGGGTAAGCTGCCTCTGTGCCAGGATACCGGTACAGCAATCATCCACGGCGAGAAGGGCCAGCAGGTTTGGACCGGATACTGTGATGAGGAGGCTCTGTCAGAGGGCGTATTCAAGACTTATACTGAGGAGAACCTGCGTTACAGTCAGAATGCTCCCCTGGATATGTACAACGAGGTCAATACCAAGTGCAACCTGCCCGCCCAGATTGACATAGAGGCAACCGAGGGCATGGAGTACCGCTTCCTGATGGTTACCAAGGGCGGCGGATCGGCCAACAAGACATACCTGTATCAGGAGACCAAGGCCCGCATCCAGAATCCCGGCACACTCATTCCCTTCCTGGTTGAGAAGATGAAGAGCCTGGGTACCGCAGCCTGCCCTCCCTACCACATCGCATTCGTGATAGGCGGTACCAGTGCCGAGAAGAACCTGCTCACCGTTAAACTGGCATCGACCCACTACTACGACTCTCTGCCTACCACCGGCGATGAGACCGGCCGCGCATTCCGCGATGTTGAACTTGAGAAGCAGCTGCTTCAGGAGGCTTACAAGATTGGCCTGGGCGCACAGTTCGGCGGCAAGTATATGGCTCACGATGTTCGCGTTATCCGTCTGCCCCGTCACGGTGCAAGCTGCCCCATAGGTCTGGGCGTAAGCTGCAGTGCCGACCGTAACATCAAGGCCAAGATAAACAAGGACGGTATCTGGATTGAGAAGATGGACGACAAACCATACGAACTGATTCCCGAGGAGCTCCGTCAGGCAGGTGAGGGCGATGCCGTAAAGGTTGACCTGAACCGCCCCATGGCCGAGGTCTGCAAGCAACTCTCACAGTATCCCGTAAGCACCCGCTTGAGCCTTAACGGCACAATCATAGTAGGTCGTGACATAGCACACGCCAAGATCAAGGCACGCCTTGATGCAGGTGAGCCTATGCCTCAGTACCTTAAGGAGCACCCCATCTACTACGCAGGTCCCGCCAAGACCCCTGCCGGAATGGCTTGCGGCTCGATGGGCCCCACCACCGCAGGACGTATGGATCCCTACGTTGATGAGTTCCAGGACAACGGCGGATCAATGATCATGCTGGCCAAGGGTAACCGCTCACAGGCCGTTACCGATGCCTGCAAGAAACACGGCGGTTTCTACCTGGGTTCAATTGGCGGCCCCGCTGCCATCCTGGCTCAGAACAACATCAAGTCAATCGAGTGCGTAGAGTATCCCGAGCTTGGCATGGAGGCCATCTGGAAAATTGAAGTCGAGGACTTCCCGGCATTCATTTTGGTGGACGATAAGGGAAATGACTTCTTTAAGCAACTTAAGCCTTGCCAGGGTTGCAGCATTTTATAATAAACGTTGGCGTTGGCATTGGCGTTGGCTACAAAGCGGCCTTTAGGCCGAAAGCCACATGCCGGATGGCCAACGCCAAAGCCAAAGCCAATGTACTTTAAGGACATAATAGGACAGCAGGAGGTAATTGAGCAGCTTGTAAAGGACGCTCAGGCCGGAACTGTGCCCCACGCACTGCTGTTCTGCGGTCCCGAGGGTGTAGGAAAGCTGCAGACAGCCATTGCATTTGCTCGCTATCTGCTATGCAGGGATAAAGGCCAGTCAAAGGAATCCTGCGGCAAGTGTCCTGCCTGCGTCAAGATGGACAAGCTGGTCCACCCCGACCTGCACTTTGTGTTCCCTGTAATAAACAAAAGCAAGACATCGGAGCGGTCAACCGTATCGGACGACGAGATACAGACATGGCGCGAGACAGTGCTGGAACAGCAATACTTTGGATTTGAAAATTGGCTAAAAGCCATTGATGCCGAAAACAAGCAAGCCAGCATATTTGTGACCGAGAGCGAGCGGATACTCTCCAAACTCTCACTCAAATCCGTAGAGGGTGGCTACAAGATCATGATAATCTGGCATGCCGAGAAGATGAACCAGCAGTGTGCCAACTCCCTGCTCAAGCTGCTTGAGGAGCCGCCTGCACAGACGCTATTCATCCTTACCACCGATGCCCCGGAGCAGATGCTGGAGACCATACTGAGCCGCACCCAGCGCATTGACTTCAGACGCATTCCCGAGCAGGAGATTGCATCAAGGCTTCATGGTCCGACCTATCAGCTGGACGATGAAAACGCCCGGAAGATTGCTCATCTGAGCGGCGGCAGTTGGTTCAAGGCAATAAGCGCTCTGCGTATTAACCGTGAGAGCGAGGAGTTCTTTGACTACTTTACACAGTTGATGAGACTCTCCTATACCAGACGCCTCAAGGAACTAAAGAGATGGTCAGACAGTATCGCATCAAACGGGCGGGAATGGCAGAAACGCTTTCTGGAGTATTGTCAGCGGATGATACGCGAAAACTTTATCTGCAATTTCCATTTGCCGGAACTTAATTTCCTTACGGAGCAGGAACAGCAGTTTTCCATCAGATTCGCACCTTACGTAAATGAGAACAACATCATCGGACTGATGGAACAACTCTCCGATGCAGCAAGAGATATAGGACAAAACGTAAATTCCAAGATGGTTTTCTTTGACCTGTCACTCAAAACCATCATGCTAATGAAACAATAAGATATGGATCAGGATTTCATACTCAATAACGGAAGCGGCGGTATATGCTGCAAGGGTTGCGGCCGCGGCATGGGCCAGCTCCACTCTTTTGACTATCTGGCTGGAGTGCCTGGAGCCGATGACTGTGAATATGTTGAAGTTCAGTTCAAGAATACCCGCAAGGGATTCTTTATTAACTCAAACAATATCCCTCTTGAAAAGGGTGACATCGTAGCCGTAGAGTCAAACCCCGGCCATGACATAGGCACGGTAACTATGACAGGCCGTCTGGTCAAGCTTCAGATGAAGAAAGCCAATCTTCGCCCCGACATTGAGATAAAACGTGTATATCGCAAAGCGCGCGAGGTGGATATGGAGAAATATGCCGAGGCAAAGAGCCGCGAGCATGATACCATGATCCGCTCCCGCCAGATTGCCAAGGATCTGGGTCTGGAGATGAAGATTGGCGATGTGGAATATCAGGGTGACGGCCTGAAGGCTATCTTCTACTACATTGCTGATGGCCGTGTGGATTTCCGTCAGCTTATCAAGGTGCTGGCCGATGCTTTCCATGTGCGTATTGAGATGAAACAGATCGGTGCACGTCAGGAGGCAGGCCGAATCGGTGGCATCGGTCCTTGCGGACGTGAGTTGTGTTGTGCCACCTGGATGACCAGTTTTGTTTCGGTCTCAACCGGGGCGGCCCGATTCCAGGACCTCTCCATGAACCCGCAGAAGCTGGCCGGCCAGTGCGCCAAACTCAAGTGCTGCCTCAACTATGAGGTCGATGCCTACGTGGAGGCTCAGAAGGGATTCCCGTCACGTGACATTCCGCTGGAGACTATGGACAACACCTACTATTTCTTCAAGGCGGATATCCTTAACGGCCAGCTCTCCTACTCAACAGACAAGGTATTTGCCGCCAATGTGGAGACCATCACCCCACAACGTGCTCTGGAGATAATAGCCATGAACCGCAATGGGCAGAAACCACTTAGCCTGGATGAGAATGCTGTCAAGACAGATTCGCGCATAGAGAACGATATCCTGACCGACGGCGACCTGTCGCGCTTTGACAAAAAGAAAAAGAAGAAAAAGCATCGTCCCAACCGCGGTCCCCGTCCACAAGGACCTCAACAGCAATAGTTTCTTAAGGGGAACTATTGAATACTATTTACCTTTCCGGCAAAGAGGATTGTGCCGGTACTGGTTTCCCTTATCACATACAAGAAGGGCTTGTTCACTTTAACGACAAGAGGTGTGGGCGGCTCGTAATCTTCGCCTGAGCTCACGACCATTCCTGCATATGTTACGGCTGCGGCTTCGGTTCCCGACTCAGTTACCTTTATGACAGACTGCTGTTTTATAAGATTGACATAGATATCAATCGGAGTCATACGGCCAAAATCAGCGTTTTGTGAGTCAAATATCTGTGATATACCAATAGATGAAAGAGTCTGGCGTGCATCAAGTGAATACTCTGCTTCAAACCTAGGCAATGACAATGATATCAATGTGCTTCTGAGATTTTTCACAATACCATCCATATTGCCTATTACAGAACGGGCGCAATCTATTACTGTTTGATCCTGCTCCGGAATTGCCACAAACATGCTGTACGCCCTGTTGCCATACGGAAGTTCCACAATCTGATAACTGTCATTCTTAAGATAACGGTAATTGTTGGTCTGTTCCATGAATTTAACCTTCCGGTTATTACCTTCAGAATCCGTAAAATCACCATCAACTGTCTGATTAGTTGAGAACATGCTCTCCCACTGGCCTTTGAAGTAAAGTGCATCGGCCAACAGCATCACCCAATCTTTATTTATCTCAGTATCCAGACGTTCAATTAGGCCCTCGGTACTTCTCTTGCACCAGTCATTGATTACCTTAGAGGCAGTATCCGATGCAAAATCAATATTTGAGATATCGGCTTGCAAGAAACGCCTGTTTATGGCAACAAAGTTGTCTAACACGGGAAAACCCGCCTGTACCCAAACAGAATTGGCAGTTTTAAATGTGGTGGAGTTGTCAACATCGGCCAACTGAGCACAAAGGTTTCCCATGAATGCCGCCAGAGAGTCTGGACTGAATCTGTCGCAGTTCAGCGCATTCATCAATTCCTCCAGAGTGGAATTATCAGCACCATTGACCAGCATACTGAGCAGTATATTCATTCCTAACGGAGAAATCACCACATTTTTATTGGACGATGCAAGCGCTGTCGTAGCATACTCAACGTCAAATGCCTTGACAGACTCGATAATTTCGGCTTCAAGAGATGTAAGCCCTATATCAGTTCTTTGCTTTGGAACTATAAAAACATAACTTGAATCTTTACCATTTGATTCACTGCCATTCAGACTGCTTTGCTTGTTGTTCTCATTAGTTATTTTTGACTCATTCGAACATGAGATCACCAGCAATAGTCCAATAATAAAACAAAATAAATTCTTCATATTGCAAAAAATGGAAATGATGCTCAAATATATTAAAAAAAATGGGAATTGAGGTTACCTTTAATGATCAATTGCTGTATTTGAACAACCCGCTAGCCCATTGTGATACAGTGACCCTTCTGGGTATCTTTGCCCCCAAGCTACAAGTATTTTTGGCCCTCTTGACTGAATTATTGTAGTGTCTATAGGTTCTAATGCGGGAACAATAACACCACGCAACACATATTCCTTGGCTCTTTCCATAATACTACTCTATCTCAAATTGTCCATACCACCAATCTCCCATGGCGTAAATATACAATGTGTAGTAGCCCGGAAGCAAAGTATTTGGTTTTTAGCAAAGAAATGCCAAAACCAATAAATACACAAATAAAATGTGCTGAAATGTGCTGAAAAGTGCTGAAAAATAAAAATAATGTAAAAACATGTTTCAAAATGCAAATGAAGTGCTATTTTATAAATCCTTTTACAGATTCACAAATGCTTTTTGGTATTTTCTTTTTTAGTCTTGATCTTACGCTTGATATATTAGAATAGCTCTTGTTTAACAGAAGTGTGGTATCCTTGATGTCAAGTTCCCAATAACAGCATACCAGGCGCGGTCTCTGCGGGATGTTGGCATCGGCATAGCAGAGAGTATTGAATCGGCCGCCTTAACATCGGTCTCCATCAATTGCTCCACCTCAGTTAGTCTGCTATCACCGCATCCAATTAAAGATACTAACGCAACCAGCATTAATATAGGTGAACATACTTTTGCCCAAATCGTTTTCATTAATGAAACTATTCTTTTGAGATCGTCGCCAAATATAGTAAAAATGTGACACAGTAGGGACGGTTGACTTCGTCGAACTAAACCTTCCTTCTGTGTCAGTAACTGGTGGTGCGCTCGCAGTCGATGCGGAGGAAGACGGCCAGGAGGATGGTGAAGCCCCAGAGGGAGGAGCCACCGTAGCTGAAGAACGGCAGAGGGATACCTATTACGGGTGTGATGCCCAGTACCATTCCTATATTTATAAATAGGTGGAAAAACAGGATACAGACTACTGAATATCCATAAACCCTGCCGAATACTGATGACTGCCGCTCCGCCAGGAAGATGAGCCTCAATAGCAGGCCAAGGTAGAGCATAAGGACAAACACAGAACCTTTGAACCCCTGTTCCTCACCTACCGTACAGAAAATAAAGTCGGTATCCTGCTCGGGCACATACTTGAGTTTGGTCTGGGTTCCTTTCATGAATCCCTTTCCGGTCAGGCCACCGGAGCCGATGGCAATCAAAGACTGGTTCACGTTATAGCCGGCTCCCTTGGGATCATCCTCCAGTCCCAATATGACATTGATTCGGGTGCGCTGATGAGGCTGGAGAATGTTATTGAAAGCATAATCGACTGATAAAAGATAACAGACTGAACCCAGTGCAAAAAATGCCACCAGAATATATTGTCTGGCCATATCCTTCAATGCCCTGAATATGATGTAGGCGCATGTCAAGGCTATCAGGACTGCCTGCAACCATGTTACCTTGAAAGGTATGATGGAGAGCGAAAAAGCCAGTCCTACAAGCATTCCGCCTGTTCCGACACCAAGCACAGTAAGGGTCAGTTTACGGTCACGGGACATGAACCATAGAATCAGGGATTCCAATAACTGGATTATTGTAAGAACCAGCCATGTGCCTACCTTGAAAGGCTGTTCACCAAAACTTACCGGACTGAACTTTATTTCAAGGATAAAGAACAATATGGCGCAAAATCCCACCAAAAGCACACTGCCTGTCATTCCCTCGCGATACATTACAAGCAGAAATGCCATATATACCAAAGCGGAACCTGTCTCGTTCTGGCAGATAATCAGCATCATCGGAATAATAAAAATCAATGATGCCTTGAGCAGGTCTGTAGCTGCCGAAGGGTTAAAGTCATACCTGTCAACAAACTTGGCAAGAGCCAAAGCAGTGGCAAATTTGGCGAACTCTGCTGGCTGAAGGCTGACAGGCCCCATATGAATCCATGAACGCGAACCCTTTGTATCGGTAGCAATGAATATTGTTACAATCAGTGACAGCAGAAGTATGATATAGATGATATACGCATAAGTATTATAGAAGGTTTGGGTAATGAACAGCATTACGGCACCCAATGCAAAAGCACACAGGATCCATATCATCTGTTTACCGGGACGAGTGGCAAAAGAGAAGAAGTCATGGTTCTCAAGAGCTGCGCTTGCTCCGCAGATACTGAACCAGCCACACACCATAATGGCTACTACCAACAGCACGGTCAGCCAGTCAAGCCTTGAGAATATATCAACGTTCCTCTTCTCCATAGTCAATCACACGATTTGAATAGTCTTCAACTTTACGCTTGCTTGCTTCGGAAAGGCCGCCGGTAATATATTGCTCCATCATCAGCGCGCCGATAGGTACTCCATACACAGCGCCGAAACCTCCGTTCTCAACATAAACGGCTATGGCTATCTGTGGATCATCCATCGGGGCAAATCCCATAAATACGGAGTGGTCTACACCCCTGTTCTGTGCTGTTCCTGTCTTACCGCAAACCAGATAGTTACTGTTGTTGGCCGAACGGCAGGTTCCGTCAATCACAGACTGGCGCATGCCCTTGACCACTATCTCATAATTCTCCTTATCAACATTGACATAGTGTTTTGTGTAAGCCGAATCGGGAATCTCTCCACCTTCGACGGACCTGACGACATGGGGCGTGATATAATAACCTCGGTTAGCTATAGTAGCGCCAAGATTGGCTATCTGCAACGGAGTGAGTGTCACCTCTCCCTGACCTATGGCATTGCTAATGGTTGTCAGACCATTCCAGGACCTGTTATAGTGGCGGTCATAATAATCTGAATTGGGAATCATGCCTCGGGCCTCACCAGGCAGGTCAACGCCCAGGGTATAACCGAATCCCATATCGACCATATAATCTTTCCAGACTGTGAGCGCCTTTTGCGGCGTTTCATATTTGGCTGCCCCTATCATATAGTAATAACCCCAGCAGAAATATCCGTTACATGATGTGGCTATTGCAAAGTTTAGAGACAGCGGAGATGAATGATCATGGCAACCAACCTTAAGCCCTCTGAACATAAAACCGCCATGACACGGATACTGGGTCTTGGTATCAATTATACCCTCCTGAAGCAATGTCAGAGCCTGCGATGTCTTGAAGGTGGAACCCGGAGGATAGGTTCCTTGGATAGTCCGGTTGAGCAGAGGCTTGTCACTGCGTGCTGCAAGTTCCTGATAGTTCTCACCCCGGCGTCTTCCCGAAAGCTCTGAAGGATTGAATGACGGAGCCGATACCATACAGAGTATCTCGCCGGTCTTGGGCTCAATTGCCACTATGCTGCCTATCTTGTTTTGCATCAGTTTCTCGCCAAGCATCTGAAGTTCAATATCAAGACCCAGTCTGAGATTATGTCCTGGAACAGCCTCTATATCATACTCTCCGTCATAATAACTTCCCTGGATACGGCCATATGCATCTTTTAGCAGGATCTCGGTACCCTTCTCTCCGCGCAGTTGCGTTTCATAGTATTTTTCAACGCCCTGCTTGCCAATCACATCACCTTGGGTATACCAGCTGTCATTGTCTATCTCACTTTTGGATACCTCACCCAGGTCTCCCAACAGGTGGGCAGCAGCCTCATAACTGTACTTGCGCTGTTGACGTTGTGTTATGCTGAAACCGTTGAAACGGTACATGTTCTCCCTGAAGTCCGCCACCTCACTCACTGACATCTGCGCCAGAAATACCTGCTCTGTATATGGTGAATAGCCGGGATTCTTCCGGCGGTTCCTGATATCGGCCATCCTGCTGTCAAAGAAATCCTTTGTTATATCCAGTGACCTGCAGAACGACAATGTATCCAGATCCTTGACGTTACGCATAACCACCATCACATCGAACGATGGCTGGTTACTAACTATCATGCGGTCATTGCGGTCATAGATAACGCCGCGCGTAGGATATACCGTTCGGTAATAAAGAGCATTGTTATCGGCCGAATTACGGTATCTGGTGTCAAGTATCTGAATCTGGAACAGGCGTATCACATATATCAGCACGACGGATATTACCATTATGCCGATTACTATCTTCCTGTTGTCAAACCTGCGGCTTTTCAACGTCTTAAGAGCGTTTTGAACCCGTATTTGAGAATGAATGCTCAGCTACGGTCATAAGGATGAATGTCATCACTACGCTGAATACCACCTTCAGGACAAGGACAGTCCAATCACCAAGCGGAATACTGCGTAAAATGAAATAGACTGTATGATGTATTGTCGCCATAAGCAGAAGATATCCGGCAAAAGGACGTCCGCCCATGGAATCAGAACCAGGCACAAGCACATCATGACGGTCCATAGATACGAACAGCTTTACAAGGCCAGGCTGGAACATGGCCAACAGCGTTGCCGAAGCTGAATTGAGTCCGGGCGTGCCGGAAAACACGTCAATGACCAGACCCAGAAAGAAAGCCCACAGCAATATGCCTGAACGAGACATTGAACTGTCAAAACGGGCTATCATCCAGATATAGAAAAGCGGTGTGGCATAACCGAAAAGAGCTATCCTGTTGAAGAAGAAAATCTGGAGTGCGGCCAGCAGAACCAGCGTCATAAGCCTGCGTATGAATGAAACCGTACCCATAATTAATCCTTGACCTGCTTGAACAATTCATCTATCTCGGCATCACGTGTCCGTGAGTGGATATACACCCATCTCAGATCGGACATGTCAACAGCCAGGTTCACATTGACCCTGAGGGTATAGCCGTTCTTCATATGTTCCACCTTAGCAACCGTTCCTACCGGAATGTTTTCAGGAAAGACGGATGTAAACCCGGTAGTGACTATCGTATCGCCTATATCGACCGAAGAATGATAAGGCATATCCTTAATCTGAGCCATATAGGGATCACCGCCATTCCACTCCAGGAAACCAAAACTGTCACTACCTTTTACCTTGCAGCTGATACTTGTACTGCCATTCAGAACCGGCAGGATGACAGAGTATTTCCTGCCCGCCGCCATGACTATACCAACCACTCCGTCAGATGAGTAAACGCCCATGCCTTGAGCAATACCATGGTTTCTGCCCTTGTCAATAGTGATGTAATTGTCATCCTTACGGACCGAATTGTCTATCACCCGCGCCACAACCACGCCGTCCGATGACATGGATCTTTCGGTCGCTGAATCCAGGCTGTCTGAAAGGTCATACAGCAATGAACGCAAGCGGGCATTCTCCCGGACCAGGGTTGCATTCTCCTTGCGGAGGCCAAAATACTGCTCCACGCCGGTTCGCCACTCATACAGAGTGCCGGACAATGAATTGGCCGAAGTCAAATACGCCTCTTTCTGACGGTCATTGAAACCGAACAGAAGTATCAGCGATAACGTCTCCAGCAGAACAAACAGGAAAACGTAGCTGTGCCTTACTATGAAATCAAGTAACGAACGCACAGCCTATTCGGGTTATCTCATCAGGAATGAGAAACGGTCAACATTCTTAAGTGCCACGCCTGTCCCCTTGGCTACGCTGAGCAGAGGCTCACTGGCCACATGGAACTCAATTCCGATCTTATCGGCCAGACGCTTGCTTATGCCACGGAGCATTGATCCTCCACCTGACAGATAAACTCCGTTCTTGAGGATATCGGCATACAATTCAGGTGGTGTATTCTCAAGAGCATTCAGCACTGCCGACTCGATCTTGGCTATAGAACGGTCAAGACAGTGAGCAATCTCCTGATAGCAAACGGGGATTGACATAGGCAGCGCGGTAATCTTGTTGGGGCCGTTAACGATATAGTCCTCGGGTGCCTCATCGCCAAGTTCGGTCAGTGCTGCACCTACGTTGATCTTGATACGCTCAGCCATACGCTCACTGACCTTTACATTGTGCTGACGTCCCATGTACTCCTGGATATCGGCAGTAAAATCATCACCGGCCACCTTTACGGAGTTATTGGATACCAGACCTCCCAGAGAGATGACGGCAATCTCAGTGGTACCGCCGCCTATATCGACAATCATGTTGCCCTCGGGTGCCAACACATCAATGCCAATACCTATTGCTGCAGCCATAGGCTCAAAAAGCATATAGACCTCACGGCCTCCGGCATGTTCGGCACTGTCACGTACGGCACGGAGCTCCACCTCGGTACTGCCCGACGGGACACCTATCACCATCTTGAGCGAAGGTGAGAAGAGACGGCGTCCGGTATCAACCATGCCTATCAGACCGCGCATCATCTGCTCGCAGGCATCGAAATCGGCAATCACGCCGTTTCTCAAAGGACGGACCACGCGGATATCCTTGTTGGTCTTCTCATACATCATCTTGGCCTGGTTGCCCACTGCCACCATCTTGTCAGTGCGGTTGTCCAGGGCAACGATCGAAGGCTCGTTAACTACAATCTTGTCATTGTGCATAATGATGGTATTGGCAGTGCCAAGATCCATCGATAATTCCTGTGTTAGTGAAAAAAGGCCCACTATTGTATGTGTTATGCGTTAATAATCAATGTTTGAAATGACGGAAACCTGTCATGACCATAGTCATGTCATGCTGCTCGCAGTAGTCTACAGACTCCTGGTCACGTACCGAACCTCCCGGGTGAATCACATTCTTGACGCCGGCCTTGTCTGCCAGTTCAACACAGTCCGGGAAGGGGAAGAAGGCATCACTTGCCATGGCTGCACCCTCTAATGTAAATCCGAACCCGTGCGCTTTCTCGACAGCCTGCTTCAGTGCATCCACTCTTGATGTCTGACCCACGCCGCTGGCCAGCAACTGCTTGCCGCGGGCAAATACTATAGAGTTGCTCTTGCTGTTCTTGACAATTTTGTTGGCAAACAGCATATCCTCAATCTCATCGTCAGAGGGCTTGCGTGAGGTTACAAGCTTAAGGTCATCAGGGGTCTCGATCTTGGTATCCTTATCCTGTACAAGCACGCCGTTCAGGGCAGAACGTACCAGTTTGACAGGCAGTTTCTGATCCTTGCGTACCAGGATGATACGGTTCTTTTTCTGGCCCAGTATCTCCAGTGCGTCAAAATCATAGTCGGGAGCTATTATAACCTCAAAGAAAATCTTGTTGATCTCCTCGGCAGTGGCCTTGTCAATAGGAGCGTTGGCTACCAGAACTCCGCCGAATGCTGATACCGGATCACCGGCCAGGGCATCCTTCCAGGCCTCAAGCAAAGTGGGGCGTGAAGCTACACCGCAGGCATTGTTATGCTTGAGGATGGCGAATGTTGTCTCATCAAACTCGTCGATCAGGTCTACTGCGGCATTGATGTCAAGAAGGTTGTTGTAAGAGATCTCCTTGCCGTGAACCTGGTCAAACATTGCATCCAGATCACCATGGAACACTCCGTTCTGATGAGGATTCTCACCGTAGCGCATAGCCTTGTGTCCATCGAGAGCCAGGCGGAAATGATCCTCATCCTCACCGCCTGCAAACCAATTGTAGATGCAGCTGTCATAATAGGACGAAACGGCAAATGCCTCCTTGGCAAACCAGCGGCGCTCCTCAAGGGTAGTCTCGGCACCACGCTCGTTAAGGATATCAAGCAATGGCTTGTACTGGTCCTTGCTGGCAACGATAACGGCATCCTTGAAGTTCTTGGCACCGGCACGGATAAGTGAGATACCGCCTATGTCTATCTTCTCAATGATGTCTGCATTGTCTGCACCTGATTTTACCGTGTCCTCAAAGGGATAGAGGTCTACTATCACGAGATCAATCTCAGGAATATCATAACTGACCATCTGGGCCATATCATTCTCCTCTTCACGACGAGCCAGGATACCACCGAAAATCTTGGGATGCAGGGTCTTTACGCGTCCGCCCAGTATTGAAGGATAACCTGTCAGTTCCTCGACAGGCTGGCAGGGTATGCCAAGCGACTCTATAAAGCGCTGTGTACCTCCGGTAGAAATCAGTTTTACACCCTCCTGATGGAGTTTACTGATGATCTCATCGAGGCCGTCCTTGTGGAAGACCGAAATCAGAGCTGAAGAAATTCTCTTTGTTTCAGACATTGTTGTGTATTGTATTTTGATGTTTAACCGATAATTTCCGCGAAATTAACAAATTCCGCCTACTATAACAAGTCAATACAGTACAAATAGTTAACAAAATAAATAATATCGCCCGATGGGACCGGGAAAGAAACAAAATGTTTATCTTAGCGCAGTTTAATTGAATTGCTAACCAGGCACAACATGTTTATTTATGGATAGAAGGGATTTTCTCAAGACTCTGGCAGCTGCCGGAGCATTAGTGACGGTAAAAAGCAGCGGGATGATGGATGTCATGGCATCTACAGTTCCTGCGTCAGGTCCGGTTCCGGCAGCCGACGGCAATGCAGACCTTGCTGCAATCATGAACGGCGAGCCTGCCGCCATGCTTGAAGCAGCAATGAAGGAGCTGGGCGGTATCGGCCGTTTCATTAAGAAAGGTGACAAAATAGTAATCAAGCCCAATATCGGTTGGGATCGCACTCCTGAACTTGCAGGAAACACCAACCCCGACCTCCTGGTGGCTCTCATCAAGATGTGTCAGGATGCAGGTGCAGCCGAGATAAAGGTATTTGACCATACCTGTGATAACTGGACACGCTGCTATGATCACAGCGGCATCGAAGCTGCCGTTAAGGAAGCAGGTGCAACCATGGTTCATGCACATGAACAGTCATCATACCAGCAGGTTGAAATACCAAATGCCAAGACTCTCAAGAGCGCGCAGGTTCACAAGGCAATCATAGAGTGTGACAAGTGGATAAACGTACCTGTGCTCAAGAACCACGGAGGTGCCCTGATGACTTGCGCAATGAAGAACCACATGGGTATTGTATGGGACCGCCGTACATTCCATTCACGCGGTCTGCACCAGTGCATTGCAGATATCTGCACTTACAAGCCGGCAGTACTTCACATAGTAGACGCATATCGTACCGTGGCCACCAACGGCCCGCAGGGACGCAGCGCCAGTGACGTAGTACTCACCAAGGCTCTGTTCGCTTCGCCCGATATAGTAGCTGTAGATACCGCTGCCGGAAAGTTCTTTACACAGATCAACAAAAGCATCCGGTTTGAGAACATTGAGCACATTCCGGACGGTCAGGCGCTGGGACTCGGAACAATGGATCTGGAGTCAATAAACGTAAAGAGAGTCAAACTCTGACATTATGCTAAGAAAAATAAGAACGGCGGTGGCCATTGCTGTCATCGCCATACTTACGTTCGGGTTTATTGATATCGCGGGAATTGTTGACAATCCCCTGTTACAGAAGATTCAGTTCGGTCCCGCTCTGCTGTCACTCAGCATAGTGACGCTGGTGTGCCTCATCGCAGCCACACTGCTGCTGGGCCGCCTGTACTGTTCCGTAATCTGCCCGTTAGGCATATTTCAGGACTTTTTCAACTGGTTGTCCAAAAAAGCTGACAAGAAAAAAAAGTATGGTTACAAGCCAGAGCAGCCCTGGCTTCGCTGGGGAGTGTTGGCCGCACTGGTGATTGCGTGGATCTGCGGATTCACATTCCTGGTGGGCCTGCTTGAACCGTACAGCGCATACGGACGCATGGCCGATGAACTATTCAAGCCCGTCTATCTGTTCTGCAACAACCTGCTGGCCGCCATATCCGAAAAGACCGGCAGTTACCGTTTCTTCAAGGTCCTGATATCGCTCAGGTCTATCAGCGCATTCGTAGTGGCACTGCTCACACTGGGAATCATAGGTCACATTTCATATCACCACGGTCGCACATGGTGCAACACCATCTGCCCTGTGGGCACATTGTTGGGCTTTATTTCAAAATTCTCCATACTGCGCATACGCATTGACAAGGATAAGTGCAACCATTGCCTGGCCTGCCAGCGCAAGTGCAAGGCATACTGCATAGACTCCAACAACCAGCAGATAGACTACTCACGCTGCGTTGACTGCTTTGACTGCATAGACGCATGCAGGCAGAAAGCCATATACTACGGACCGGTAAAAAACAGTAAAAAGGCCCCGGCTGCTGACAACGTCGATGAATCCAAGCGTCAGTTCATCAAATCAGCACTGGTGCTGGCAGCTCTTGCTCCCGCCGCCGTCGAAGCCAAGGTTACAGGCCATAAGGACACCCGTGTGCCTATGTCTCCCCCCGGATCAATCAGCCACAAGAACCTGCTGCAACACTGCACATCATGCCATCTGTGCGTAAGCAAGTGCCCCAGCCATGTACTCAAGCCTGCCGGTATGGAGTATGGCCTGGGTGGCATCATGCAGCCGGTAATGAAATTTGACCAGGGCTACTGCAACTATGACTGCACCCTGTGCAGCCAGGTCTGCCCTGCCGGAGCCATCAAACCTCTTACCGTAGAGCAGAAACACAGCACCCAGCCCGGCCGCGTGGTCTTTAACAAGGATATCTGCGTAGTCAACGTTAACCGCACCAGCTGCGGAGCCTGCGCCGAGCACTGTCCCGTCCAGGCCATCCACATGGTGCCGTTTGAGGGAGGCCTGACCATCCCTGAGACCACCCCCGACCTTTGCGTAGGATGCGGCGGCTGCGAATTCATCTGCCCCGTCAAGGCTGTCCACATAGAGGGCAACCCCATCCACCTGGAGGCCAAAGCCCCCGAGCAGGATACCAACATCCAAACCGAAGACTTCGACTTCGGCTTCTGAAGCATTCGAGCGGTAAAGAAAAGAGCCGGTCCTTAAACAGGATCGGCTCTTGATTATTATGAGTCCGGATTATTTGGCGGCAGCGTGCTTTGCCTCAATCTCCTTATTCATCTCATCAAGTCTTTCATCAGTGAGAGGATACTTGAATACCAGATATCCTACAACAACAAGAAGAATGGCAGGAATGATGGTTGTGAATATAAGGATTGCATTCTGAACAGTTGGATTATAATCACTCAGGTGAGTATAATAAGCATTTACCGGAGCGCTGATGAATGATGCCAGGAACACAACGATAAAGATACTCAGAACCAGCTGCAGGCACTTGTTAGCCTTGAACTCAAGCCACATCTCCTTGAATGATACTGGCTTCTCGGGAGTGGTGGTGATGTTCTCCTTACTGCCCATGAAGCAGAGCGTAAGCAGGACGAAACCTACTATTGCAAATATGCATGTGACAGTGAACCATGCCTTGGGATCGGTAGGCAGAGCTGACTCCTCGCTGGCCAGGTTAAAGCCAATCAGACCCATGACCCAAGGAGTGATGAAACCTGCAAGTGAGAAACCGGCCTTGAAAGCCACACCAGCCAGAGCGTTGACGGTAGCGGCAGGACGGTTGCCGGTGCGGTACTCGGCATCTGTGATAACCTCAGGAACAAGAGCCCACATAAGTGAACCTACCAGCAGGCCAACACCTGTAAGAACCTTAGCGCCCTGAACAATTACATTGCATTTCTGAACATCAAAGAACTTACCTATTATGAACAGTGTGATGAATCCAACAAGACCTACACACAGAAGCAGATAATAAAGTCCCTTCTTTCCGAACAGTTTCTTTAAAACGGGAAGCAAAGGCAGGATGATGAATGCAGGGATTGTACCGATAGCCATGAATACAGCCTGATTCCAGTCAACGGCAATGCCTACGCACATGGCAAGTCCGATGGGGAATCCGGCCTGAACAACGATCTGACCGATATTGGCACAAACCATACGGGTAGAGGTAAGAATAAGAACCTCATCGTTATCACGGGTCATTGAGGCCATGATTGAACCGTAAGGTATATTCACTACCGAGTAGATCATGCTGAGCAGGGTGTAGCTGACAGTTGCATAGACAATCTTCCATGTCATGGTCCATGTAGCTACAGCGGGGAGCATCAGGAAGCAGGCGGCAACAGTAAGAGGAATACCACCGTAAAGAAGGTATGTACGATACTTGCCAAGCTTGGGATTGCGGTTATCAATGTATTTTCCAACAACAGGACTCCAGAAACAGTCAAGGAGTCTTACTGCAAGGATAAGTCCACTTACAAATCCGGGGTTGATCTTAAGAACCGTACACAGGTACAGCATCAGGAAACATGCAACCGTCTGGAAGATAAGATTCTGGGCCAGGTCACCCGAACCGAAACCGATTCTCTGTCCCCAACTCAGCTTGTAATAGCCGTTTTTTACTTCGTTTGCCATAAAAATGAGTTTATTGATTAATAATGATTAGTTCTATTGCATGTTGAGCCCACAAACTTACATAAAAAAATGGTTTTTGATGTAAGCATGGCACATTTATTGCCCGGTCTCCATATACACAACGGCTCTCTGCACCGTCTCATCAAGTTCCTGAATGACCTGATAATAGGCATCCATGCCCCAAATAAGACGGGCAACCGTAGCCTTGATCTGTGTCTTGAATATAGGCAGACACTCCTGATACTGGGCCTCATCATACTCAACTTGCTCAGTCTTGGCCTTATCCAGGAAGAGACGGAGCACATCCGGTCCTACCTCATAATTGTCACGGAACTCATCAAAGGTCCTGAAACGTCGCTGTATTGAACGGCGGTTACGCTCCGTGTATTGCAATGATGTGTTCAGGACAACATTCTTGGCTGTGGCGTTCCGATAATACTGGTTGGTACGGGTTGTATCAAGCGGGACAAACACATCAGGCATAATGCCACCTCCGCCGTATACCGTACGGTGCCGTATCATGGTGCTGTACTTGAGTGAATCCGGGAAATGGATGCTGTCCGGGTTGGTAAGCTCGCCGTGGTGCAGACGTTCCACTATATCCTCACCGTAATCAACATCTTTTCCGTACGGTTTCTGTATGCATCGGCCTGCCGGCGTATAATATTTGGCAATAGTAAGACGTATCAATGAGCCGTCATGGAACTCAATGGGGCGCTGTACAAGACCCTTGCCAAATGATCGGCGTCCGATAATGGTGGCGCGGTCCCAATCCTGAACGGCACCCGATACAATCTCGCTGGCAGATGCCGAGTACTCATCTATGAGCACTACCAGATTGCCTTCACGGAAATGGCCCCGGCCATCGGCCAGATAGCCGCTCCTGGGAGACCGGTTGCCTTCTGTATAGACCACCATCTGGTCGCGCCCCAGAAACTCATTGGCAATACCCACGGCCGACATAAGCAGACCGCCGCCGTTTCCCTGAAGGTCCAGGATGAGAGACCGGGCACCCTTGGCGCGCAAGTCGGTCAGTTTCTCCTCAAACTCATCAACGGTAGTTGCTCCAAAACTGGATACCTTTATATATCCTATTCCGGGTCGGATAATATATGAAGCGTCAACTGTATTGACAGGAATCTTGTCACGTGTTACCATAAAGTATATCAATCCGTCAACGCCACGACGGTTGATCCCCAGTTTTACCTTGGTACCCTTGGGGCCGCGCAGGCGTTTCATTATGGATTCCTGTGACATCTTGACTCCGGCTATGGCCGTATCATTGACCGTGACAATGCGGTCTCCCGCCATGATTCCCACCTTCTCTGAAGGTCCGTCCGGTATAGGCTGCACAATGAACAGGGTATCCTCCATCATGTTGAACTGGACGCCTATGCCCTCAAAAGAGCCTAACAGAGTCTCATTTGACTTGTCATTCTCTTCGGCTGTCAGATATGTGGAATGGGGGTCAAGCTCTTCCAGCATTCCCTTGATGGCACTCTCCACCAGTTTGTTTTCATCAACATCCTCTACGTAAAGGTTTGATATGGCAGCCTCCGCCACAAGCAGTTTCTGCATTTGGTCATCCATTGTTGCCGATGGCTGCCGCTGTGGCTGCATCTGGGGCTGGCGCTGAATAGGTATCTGAGGTTGCATCTGGGGCTGGCCTATGCGTCCGGGCTGCGCCATAAGCATAAAGGGCACAATGAGTGTCGCTATCAGTATATTTATCCTTCTCATAATTATCAGAGATATGGTTTGAATGTATCTATCATAAGGTTATCGGCATTACGGCCAAGTGATATGAGTTCACGTACCAGACTGCTGCTTACATGCTGTACGGCGGGGCTGGATACCAGCAAGACGGTCTCAACTCCGTCTATGGAGCGGTTGATATCAGCCAGGTTGCGCTCCTTGTCATAGTCTGTGACGGAACGGATGCCGCGCAGTATGGCATCGCATCCGTTTGCACGGACGGCATCGACTGTAAGTCCTTTGTACTCGATTACGCTTACGCGGGAGTAGCCTTTATAGTAGTTACGTATGGCTTCCATGCGCTGCTCAGTGCTGAGCAAAGGCTTTTTAGCCTCATTTATGCCTACAGCAATTACCACTTCGCAGCCCAGATTCAACGCACGCTCTACAAGGTCGGCGTGTCCTATCGTGAACGGATCAAAAGACCCCGGAAAAAACAGTTTCATAATCCTTGAAGTTTAGAATTTCTCACCTTCATCCTCTTCAACCCTGTCCTCTTCAACAACCAGATTGTTTATGATAAAGTTCTGACGCTCCATAGTGTTCTTGCCCATATAGAATGACAGCAGGTCATCTACGGCATCAGTCTTTTTAAGTGTCACCAGTTCCAGGCGCATATCAGGTCCGATAAAGTTCTTGAACTCATCGGGCGATATCTCACCAAGACCTTTGAATCGGGTGATTTCCGGATTGGGCGACAGTTTTTCAATAGCTTGCCTGCGCTCCTCATCGGTATAACAGTAGATTGTCTCAAACTCACCCTTCTCAGTTACCACTCCGTCCACATGGCCTGCGGGACCTTTTTTCTTCTTGCGTTTGTTACGCACGCGGAAGAGCGGAGTCTGGAGTATATAGACGTGGCCTTTCCTGATAAGCTCGGGGAAGAACTGCAGGAAGAATGTTATCATCAGCAGACGTATGTGCATACCGTCCACATCGGCATCGGTGGCCACAATTATCTTGTTGTAACGCAGGTCTTCGAGACCCTCCTCTATGTTAAGTGCAGCCTGCAGAAGGTTGAACTCCTCATTTTCATAGACAACCTTCTTGGTAAGGCCGTAGCAGTTAAGGGGCTTGCCTCGCAGGCTGAATACGGCCTGGGTGTTCACGTCACGGCTCTTGGTGATGGATCCGCTGGCACAGGTTGGCCTTCTTGGCACGCTCACGGGCCTGTTTGGTTATGCCGGCTATCTCCTTGCGTTCCTTCTCTGACTCCAGAATCTTCTTGAGCAGCACATCGGCAATCTCGGGCTCCTTGTGCAGCAGGTCATCGACCTCCTTCTTTATGAAATCACCCACAAACTTGTTGAGCGATACGCCGCCGTTGGGGCTCATGGTGGTGGAGCCCAGCTTGATCTTGGTCTGGCTCTCAAACACCGGCTCCTCTACATTGACCGCTATTGCAGCCACTATTCCGTTACGCACATCGCCAGATTCGAACGGCTTGCCGTAGAACTCCTTTATGGTACGGGCTATATGCTCCTTGAATGCGCTCTGATGCGTACCGCCCTGTGATGTGTACTGGCCGTTCACAAAAGAATAGTACTCCTCACCGTACTGATTGGTGTGGGTAAGGGCTATCTCGATGTCAGGTCCCTGCAGATGAATGATGGGATAGAGGCTCTGGGCACTCATGCGCTCCATGAGCAGGTCCTCCAGACCGTTACGCGACACAAAACGCTGGCCGTTGTACATGATGGTAAGGCCGGTGTTCAGATAAGTGTAGTTGCGCAGCATTGTCTCTATTATGGCGGGACGGAACTGGTAGCCCACAAAAAGGTCGTTGTCCGGCTCAAATATCACTTGGGTTCCGTGTTCATCGGCACTGGGAAGAGTCACATCGGATTTGATCTTTCCGCGCTCAAACTGCAGTGTGCGCACCTGGCCGTCGCGCCAGCTGCTTACCTCAAAACTGTAACTCAATGCATTGACCGCCTTAAGACCCACACCGTTCAGACCCACACTCTTCTTGAACGCCTTGCTGTCAAACTTACCGCCAGTGTTAAGTATGCTCACGGCATCCACCAGCTTGCCCTGAGGTATTCCGCGTCCGTAGTCACGGACAGAAACCTTACCGGTATCAGTCAGGTCTATCTCAATACGCTTGCCCGTATTCATGCGGAACTCATCCACGCTGTTGTCTATTATCTCCTTGAGCAGCACGTATATTCCGTCATCGGCGGCAGAGCCGTCACCAAGCTTGCCTATGTACATACCCGGACGTGTACGGATATGCTCCATATCGTCCATATGACGTATGTTGTCATCGTTGTACTCCACCTGTTGGACCTGCGGGTCAAATATCTCTTCCTGTTCTGCCATATCTGTTATACTTAGGCTATTGGCCTTTCTCAATCATTTTATAAAACACCGCCCTCTTACGCACTATCTCAACATCCCTGAAATAGTTCCACTGTGACTGAACCTTGATGTTAGTCTCCAGTTCAGGATTTGACTCACCCATGATGATACCGGCATCCTTGGACCACTGGGTAAGCAATGCAAACGGCACCGCACTCACCCCCTTGTTCTGATACTCCGGCTTGACCGCCACAAAAAGCATCTCAAGGGTTGACGGATGCCTCCACTTGAGAGCCTTGATTATATGCCACCAACCCAGCGGGAACAGACGGCCCCGGGCTTTCTGCAGGGCACGCGCTATGGAGAACATAGCCAGCGTACCGGCCACCATGTTATCATCCTTGTCCAGCACAAACACCGCCAGACGCTTGTCAAGCAGCGGCACATAACGGCGGCTGAAATCCTCAATCTGCTTATCGGAGAACGCTGAGTATCCGTAGAGCGGGGCAAATGACTCATTCACCAGATGAAACAGCTTGCGGGCATAAATCCTGGCCTCGGCATTCTTGCTGTGAGTGAACTTGGCCACATGCAGATTATAACGGTCCAGCACAATGTCTGTAAGACGCGCCATCTTCTCGGGCACGCCGTAATTGGGGACATGACGCTCCACCCATTTGGCCGAAGGCTGCAGGCCCAAGCGCTCCATATGCTGCGGATAATAGGGATAGTTGTATATGGTAGCCATGGTGCCGATTATGTCAAATCCGTCGGTCAGCATCCCCTCCGGATCAAAATCGGTAAACCCGAACGGTCCCTCAAGGCGGTCCATCCCACGCTCCATACCCCATGCGGCAACCGCATCCAGCAACGCCCCGGATACGCGAATGTCATCAATGAAATCTATCCACCCGAACCTTACGGTCCTGACCTTCCACACCTCATTGGCCTTGCGGTTGATGATAGCGGCCACACGGCCAACTACCTTACCGTCTTTATAGGCCAGGAAAGGCTGTGCATCGCAGAACTCAAAAGCGGCGTTCCTGGAAGGCATAAAGGAGTGTACCGTATCCCTTATCAGATCCGGTACGGCATAAGGATGGTTCCTGTAAAGCCGGATATTGAACCGTGCAAACCGCCTCAGATCCCGGGCGCTTACAACCGGTACAACGGATATATTCCCATCAGCCATTATCTCCACTGCATTTTTCAATTCAGCGAAGATACAAAAAAATAATCAAGTTAGGAGCGGCTCTCCGTTACGGATTATCAACAGCCATTGAATCGTACTCCTGCCTGGCTGCATCAAGCAGACGGTGTATCTTGGGGTCGGCATTGAGGCGGGCCACCATGCAGGATGCCAGGATGCGGGCAGCGGTAATATCGGTAGCCCAGTGCTGGCCGGTTATGATACCGCTCTGCCCCATGCGGTAGCCCAGCTGCAGGATATCGTCGGCACGATCCGGAGCTACCTGTGTAAGTATCAGCGCCAGCCCCCAGCCTATTTCTGACTCTACTGACGGATATGATGATGAGAGCGGACTGTCTGCGCCGGCAAACGCGGTCTCGCCCAGCTGCACGTAGGGACGCTTGCGGAAATCCGATGCCGCAGCCAGGTCTGTGGCGTTGCGCATCAGAGCCTCGCGGCATTGGCTCATCAGGGCAGCCAGCGCAGAAGTATTGCGGGCATCAAGAGTCAGTCCCAACGGAGCGGAGAAAGCGCTCAGGAGCGCCTCCAGGCTGTAGTCGGCATCGGTCCTGGCCTGATTGCCGCGCCCGGTCATCCGCTCGGCCTTGGCTGCAAAATACTGTGCCACATCGCCGTAATATCGGCTGCTGGCCGTATCTACAGGGACCGGGAGTATGCGGCGGCCATCGGGAGCATCGGCCCAGGCGGCCCCGGATGACGGCTTGCGGCCCGTCTTGTCATAATACTCGGCGTGGGCAGCCTCCATGTCGGTACGGAAATCCGGCACTGAGTGCATGGCAGCCACACAGGCCGCTGCGCACATATAACCCGCATCCACATCGCTCTGGTAATGGGCCGACACAATGACGCGGCTTTCGCCATACTCGAATCCGCGGCGCAGTATGGTATCCTGGCAGTCGGGGGCCATCTCGGCCAGCACCAGAGCCGTGGCCATTCCTCTGGTGGTATGTCCCGACGGATATGAACCGCTGGTGCGCAGGCTCTCCAGCTGGTCTGAACGTCCGGTGGGGGTCTCATTAAACTGGATTACCGGACGGATGCGCATATATTTCTCCTTGGGATTCTTGGATGCCTGCTCGGCAGTATGGTAACTGCGGGACATCAGGTTGTAAATGGCGGGAGTCTCGCTGCGGCTTATCTTTATACCCAACGCCTCTGAAAAAATCCTGGCCATCTCATAAGTACTGGATGCCGATTCCTGGCTGGCTCGCTCGCCGCGTTCGGTTGGACGAACGCTCTTGCCCCACTGCCACTGGACAAAATCATCGATATAGGCAACACTGCTTGTATCAGGCGGTGCAGGCAGAAAGACACCTCCGTCCGGCTGCTGCTCACGCTGAACGTAAAGATTGGCTGTACTGATTCTCTGTGGAAACTGGGCGTAGGAACCAAGTATGGGACACAGCATCAGTAATGATGCCGAAAGCAAGCGGAAAGTCTTATTCATAAACACAAAAACCATTCCCTTGAGAATGGTTTGTGGGCCATCTAGGGCTTGAACCTAGGACCTCCAGATTATGAGTCTGTTGCTCTAACCAACTGAGCTAAAAGCCCGTTGAAAGAATCACCGGCCCTTGGCCGATTGCTTCATTCGGGTGCAAAAGTACGCCAATAACCTGAATTTGCAAAGTTTTGGAGCAAAAAATTCCTCTACCCCGCGTATCTTCACTACTTTTGCAGTCTGAAACAGAACCCTATGACCATACCCGATCCGCAAAGTAACAGATATGCCGCCACGATAGGTTTTTTTGACGGAGTCCATATGGGGCACGTACACCTTCTGGAGGAACTCAAGAGCATCGCCAGGGAGCGAGGCATCAAGAGTATGGCCATAACTTTCCCCGAGCATCCCCGCCAGATTCTGCAGTCCGATTACCGCCCGCGTCTGCTCTCAACACCGGAGGATAAGATGCGCCAGTTGGAACGGACCGGCATTGACTACTGCTTCCCGCTACACTTCACCACTGCGCTTGCAGCACAGGATGCCCGCACATTCATGACAGATTTCCTGCAAAAGAAACTGGGAGTAAGCACTCTGCTTGTAGGACATGACCACCACTTTGGCCATGACACAAGTCTGACGGCCGATGATTACCGCCGCATAGGTGATGAGATAGGCATGGAGGTAATACCGGCCGATGCGTATCTCTATAAGGGTGCACCTGTAAGCAGTTCCAGGATACGACGTGAACTTGTGGCCGGAAACGTCAAGGATGCAGGTGAAATGTTAGGTTATCGCTACACCATAAGCGGTACTGTAATCCACGGCCTGCAGAACGGGCGTAAGATGGGATTCCCTACAGCAAACCTGGGCCCGTACTGCGAATTCATGCAGATTCCGGCCGACGGAGTCTACTCGGCTCTGGCAACAGTTGACGGAGAGACATGGCCGGCAATGCTCAACATAGGGTTCCGCCCCACATTCCAGGGCAACGCCCGCACCATCGAGGCCCACCTGCTGGGATTTGACCGCGATATATACTTCCATGAGCTAAAGCTGGAATTCGTGGACTATCTGCGTCCCGAACGCCGGTTCTCATCGCCGCAGCAGCTTGCAGCCCAGCTGGAGGCTGACCGCAACAAAGTAAGACAAACAGTAAACATCAGATAAAATGGAAAAGATTAAAAAAACACTCATATCGATAGGCATATTCCTTGCCTCTCAGATTGTTGTTTCAACCATATTCGTGATTGCCGGCGTAATGCAGGGTATGGATATAAAAACGGCCGTCAACTCCACTCTGGGAATGGCACTTCTGATATCGGACCTTCTGACAATCATCCTGCTTCTGTTATTGAAATTCTGCCGTTTCAAAGAGCTGTTCAAGAAAGTTCCTGCCGATGTGCTGCTCATATCCATCGTCTTTGCTCTGAGCGGTATGTATGCCGTGGAGTTCCTATCATCGGCATTTGAGATCCCCAACAAACTGGAAGAGCAGTTCCAGGCATTAGCCGGGACAATCTCCGGATTTCTGGGCGTATGCATAATAGGTCCGGTCATGGAGGAGATGATAATGCGGCGTGTCATACTCAAAGAGATAGCCAAAGCCACCAAGAGTATGTGGTGGGGCATCATAATCTCATCGGCACTCTTCGCCATCATACATCTCAATCCTATACAGGTGGTGTTCGCAATGCCGGCCGGTATCTTTTTGGGATGGATATACTGCAAGACAAAAAGCCTGCTCGTTCCCATATGCATTCATATCATCAACAACACCATATCATTCATACTGATGAGTGTGGGCTATGAGAGCCAGTTAAGTCTTGACAGTACGTTTGGTGTCATACTGCTGATAGTATTGATCCTGATATCAACAGTATCATGTATCTGGATAGTCAGATACTACAATAAGCACAATCAGGAGCAGGAGCTCCGGCAAGCCGCAGAGGCAGAGCCCGCCAAGGAACCGGTAAAGGGTGCCTTTGAGGGAAACAGCTACGACAAGTAATCAGAGTGCGATAGTAGTTCCCGTAAGTTTGTCCAGTGACTCAGCCTTGGTAATCAGGACCGATGACACTCCGGCCTGCAGCGCATTGAATGCGTTCTGGATCTTGGGAATCATGCCGCCGCTTATGGTGCCGTCCTGCACCAGACGCGGGAAGTCATAATATGAGATATATGGTATGACGCTGCCCTCATCGTCCTCATGCAGCAGCACTCCGGGTTTCTCAAAGCAGTATATCAGCGTTACCTTAAAATATGATGCCAGAGCCTTGGCTGCCTCGCCGGCAATGGTGTCGGCATTCGTGTTTAGGAGCTGGCCCTTTCCGTCATGCGTGAGCGGAGCCAGTACCGGAACCACACCGTTCTCAATCAGATTGGCCAGAAAGCCTGCATTGACAGACTTGACATCGCCTACAAATCCGTAGTCTATATCCTTGACCGGTCGTTTATCGGAACACATAACGTTGCAGTCGGTTCCCGTAAGTCCGATGGCGTTTACGCCCTTGGCCTGAAGTTTAGCAACAATATTCTTATTGACCAGACCGCCATATACCATTGTCACCACATCCAGCATATCGGCATCGGTGATACGGCGACCGTCCACCATCTTGCTCTCAATGCCCAGACGGCTGGCCATAGCTGTTGCCGAACGGCCACCTCCATGAACCAGTAGCTTATCGCCGGGTATAGCCTTGAAGTCCGTGAGTAAACGCTCCAAGGTCTCAGGCTGTTCTACTATCTTGCCGCCCACCTTTACTATGACAAGTGACTTTTTCATATATGGTCTGATTATTTCAATTTCAACAGTTGTTCTATGTAATCCACAGTCTCGGATATCTGGTCACGTGACTCCAGACGGTCGCCGGGACAGATATATTCCGCTTTCAGGTAACCGGGCTCACGGCGTGCGGTCTCACTCTCTATGAACAAGGCCAACTCCTGATCATTCTTGGAGGCTATCAGCGGCCTCTGCGAACGGGCCGCCTTGAGACGACGCAGCAGAGTATCGTTGTTACACTTCAGATAAACGGTCTGGCCATGCTGAAGCATATACTCCATATTGTCGCCGATAAGCGGGGTTGAACCGCCACATGACACAATTACATCATCAAACTCTCCTACCTCCCGCAGCAACCGGCTCTCTATCTCCCTGAATCCCTGTTCTCCCCTGGAGGCGAATATCTGGGTGACACTCTTCATGAACCGGCTCTCGATATACTGGTCCAGATCAATGAAAGAGACTCCCAGGTCCTTTGCCAAGGCTTTGCCAAGGGTGGTTTTTCCAGCCCCCATAAAGCCCATTAGGAAAACCCGTACCATCTGTGGGATCAGCTTTTCTTTGTCTTGAAAATACGGCGCTTTGGAGCAGAACCTGTCTTTTCTATCTGACGCTTGATAATGTCCATGCACTCATCCTCGGTCAATGTGGTGGGATCTGTGCTCTTGGGAATCTTGTAGTTGCTGCCCTGATATGCTATATAAGCTCCGTAACGGCCATTCATAACCTCAATTTCAGAATTGCCGGGGAATGTCTTGAGAACCTTCTTGGATTCCGAGTCGCGCTTGTTAAGAATCAGGCTGACTGCCTCATCAAGAGTTATGGTAAGAGGGTCGGCTACACCGCCAAGTGACACATAGAACTTGTCATGACGGATATAGGGGCCGAATCTGCCGGTACCCACACTCACGGTACTGCCCTCAAACTCACCCAATGTGCGCGGCAGACGGAACAGTTCCAGAGCCTCTTCGAGAGTAATTGTCTCAATGGTCTGACCTTTTTTCATCTGGGCAAAACGTGGCTTGTCCTCATCTTCGGCACTGCCTATCTGGACAATGGGGCCATAACGTCCAATCTTGACCGACACCGGCTTGCCCGATATGGGATCTGAACCTAGTATGCGCTCGCCTACCTTATGCTCGTTCTTAAGAGTCATGGCGTTGTTTACAGCCGGGCTGAACTTTTCATAGAATGCGCTGATGACGCTCTTCCACTGCTTATCTCCCTCAGCAATGTCATCAAACTCCTTCTCTACCTGAGCGGTAAAGTTATAGTTCATTATATCAGGGAAATACTCTATCAGGAAATCATTCACCACCATACCTATATCGGTAGGAACCAGTTTTGATTTCTCAGATCCGTAGACCTCGGTTATTTTCTGCTCCCTGATATCACCGTTTTCCAGTCGCAACATGTCACACTCGCGCTTGCTGCCTTCTATATCCTCACGCAGCACATACTCGCGTTGCTGTATGGTGCCGATTGTAGGAGCATATGTTGAAGGACGGCCGATACCCAGTTCCTCCATCTTATGGACCAGGGCAGCCTCGTTGAAACGCTGCGGGTGTTGGGTAAAACGCTCATAAGCAGAGATCTGGTTGAAATCCAGGACCTGTCCCTTGGTGAAGCCGGGAAGTCCCTGTATCTCCTGCGGCTCAACGGCATCATCGTCACGGCTCTCACGGTATACACGGAGGAATCCGTCAAAATTAATTGTTTCGCCCGATACCGTGAACTCTCCTTCAATCTTTGGAGATGTAATGGAGACCGTAGTCTTTTCTATCTCGGCATCAGCCATCTGTGAAGCTATGGTGCGTTTCCAGATAAGCTCGTACAGTCTCTTTTCGGGAGCGGTTCCATCTATGGTCTGATTATCCATATATGTAGGACGTATAGCCTCATGAGCTTCCTGAGCACCCTTGGTCTTCTGAGTATACTGACGGCTCTTTACATACTCTTCGCCCATTGATTCGCCGATAACCTTGCGGCATGAGTCAATGCAAAGGGTTGATAGGTTGACAGAGTCTGTACGCATATATGTAATCTTACCGGACTCATAAAGCCGCTGTGCCAACATCATGGTCTGCATTACGGTGAAACCGAATTTCCTGGTTGCCTCCTGCTGCATGGTTGATGTAGTGAACGGTGGAGCCGGAAGTTTGCGGATGGGCTTGGTGGTAATGTCGCTTACTGAGAACTTTGCATCCCTGCATTTTTCCAGGAATGCCTTTGCCTCCTTCTTGGTCTTGAAACGTCCGTTGTAATCAGCACGTATGTCCTGCTGGGTTCCGCCGTTGTCAACCTTGAATATAGCAACGACCTTATAAGATGCTTCGGGCACAAAATCCTTGATTTCCCGTTCACGCTCAACTATCAGTCGTACTGCAACAGACTGGACACGACCTGCAGAGAGTGACGGCTTGACCTTACGCCACAGGATCGGGGACAGTTTGAAACCCACTATACGGTCCAATACCCTTCGGGCCTGCTGCGCATACACCAGATTGGTGTCGATATCACGCGGAGTCTCTATGGCATGAAGTATGGCATTTTTGGTAATTTCGTGGAATACTATACGTTTGGTCTTTTCAGGCTTCAGTCCCAAAGTCTCAAACAGATGCCAGCTGATGGCCTCTCCTTCACGGTCCTCATCGGATGCAAGCCAAACCATTTCGGCTTTCTTGGCAGCGTCCTTGAGATCACTCACTACCTTCTTCTTGTCGGCCGGTATCTCATATATCGGTTCGAATGTATCTATATTAATACTGAGGTCTTTTTTCTTCAGGTCACAGATATGACCGTAACTTGACATTACCTTGTAATCTGCTCCCAAAAACTTCTCAATTGTCTTGGCTTTGGCCGGAGACTCAACAATAACAAGATTCTTCTGCATGATATTTCTGTTTTTGCTCTAAAGGCGCGGCAAAAGTAGAATAAAAAAAACATATAGAAAAGGTGGACGCGCATAAAAAAAACATGCACTCCACCTTATTAATTTATAATTAATAAAAAAGTGACAAGGCCTGAGGCCAACAACAAGCTGACGGTCTGACCTTTATGTTAGAAACGATAAGTCGCTCCTAACATGAATGATGGCTTGAGAGCCCTATAACCGGCATAGTAGTAATAGTTACCGCCCAGCAACTGCCTCAGGGTTGCATAGAATGACAGCTTTTCGGTCAGGTCATAGTCGGCCGTGACAGCCAGGTCATTGACCGTGGGCATTGCCTTTCCGTTAACTCTGTGGAAAGCCATAAGACGATATGACAGCATCATCTCCAATCCGGGCATCAATATGGTACGGCCATACAAGTTACCGTCAAAAGCCGGTTTCAGTCTCATATAACCACCGATGAATCTTCCCAGATAATCATTGTATGTCATGTCAAACTTTATCTGTGAACGGTCCGAGAACTGGAAATCGGCATCAAGACGGGCATACAGGACATCGGATGAATGCTGACGCAGCATGGATGTGACAATCAGCGAATCAGCTCTGTCCTGAAACAACTCATCGATGGTATGACGATATCCTGCCTTGAAAGACATATTGACCAGGTTACTCTTGCGATAAGATACACCTACGAACAGATTCATCAGTTCATAGCCATCCCTGATACGCTCCTCTTCGGACCAATATGGCGAGATGAGTGCCAATGAGCGCATATTATTGTCAATTAAACCGCCCACCATACCTGCGTCCATCCTGAAACGGTCATTTATTGTATGTCCGACTGTAATCTGAGGTGACATCATAAACTTATGGCCTGCTCTTGACCGGATATCCAGGTTTATTCCGAAACTGGCATCAACTCCGTCCCAATGCCTGTCCCAATGCGGCGACAGGGTAACGGTAGTGAAGTTGCGGTAACTGCAACCGTTCAGACCCGTCCAGTTCAGAACTGCGTATTTCTGCCTATAGTCAATTCCGGCAATGCCTTCGGCCATAGGCATACTGGCTCCGGCTGCAATACGAAGAAGACGTTCGCTGTTATCCCTTTCCACACCGTTCAGAACCAGAGAACCGCGGGTCAGCCACTCTATAGAAGCCATGCCAAACCATTCAACCTGATCCTTACGGCCAGATAATGATAGTCCCAGACGCCCACGGTCAGTCTTGAGAGTCAGGTCACTTACAGAGCGTCTGGCAGAATCCATAGCAACACCTGGCATAAAGTTGTAGCTTGAATGGCCGTATGCTCCGTCAACACTTAGCGTAAAACTGTTGAACCTGTGAGAATAGAGTGCCGCTAAATCGGCAACAAACATTCCGGATCTCCATTCTCCGTCAGGCTTTGAAGACCAACCGTTCATGGCACCTGAAATCTGCAGGACATCCCTTTCGGATATATTCCATTTAAAATCCAGAAGACCGTCACTGAGGTTCCTCAACCCATAGCCAAAACGTACCAGACCGGTATGGCTGGGCTTGGATACACTGTCTGAAAGTGAACCGAAGGTAACCATCGGCTTACGTTCCGTCCCTGTGTAAGGATTGACTGCGGTGTTGTAACTGACCGATACGGTCTGTCTCTCCTGATGCGGTTTGTCCGGCACCGGCATAATCTTACCTGCATCGGTAACTGACGGATTGTAATTACCTTCAATGGTAAGCGACCTGGACGGGAGAATGTCATTCTGGGCTTTCAACCCGACAGAGTATGTGATGGCCAATATGGCCAATGCTATATATCTTTTCATAGGGCTATCATTCAAGTCGTTCTTCGATCATTTGGGCTATGTCATCATTCTCCGTATAGTTGTTCTTGAGAGAAAGCAGATACTGACGGGCCTCCACGTCCTTACCCTGCGCCTTGCAGATATCACTGAGCAGGATGAAACTGCGGGCCAGCCAATACATATGGGGGGTTCCTTCCTTTATGAACGCCATTATTACCTTTTCGGCTCCCTCACGGTCACCGTTGTCAAACAATGTCTGGCTAAGCAGATAATCAGACTCGGCGCCGTACTGTGAACGTGTATCCTTGGACAACTCCTCGAGCAACGGAAGCGCCTTCTGTCTGTTTCCTTTGGAGAGCAGCGCCTTGGCAAAGAAATATTTTATCTCCGTAACCTGCTCCTTGGACTGTTGTGACTGAAGGGCCTTGTCGGCATATTGGATTACAGCATCGTATTCATTGATCATACCGGCGGAATACACTATCGAATAAAGGCTGCGACGCTGACGCTCGGCATTGGTAGTTCTGTCATACAGCCTTATATAAGTATCCATGGCCGTCTCCCAATCACCTACATTCCAGGCCATCACCGCAGCACGGTCCATTGCGCTCTCACACAGACGACTGTTCTCATTTACGGTCACGTGCATGTAGCTTTCATAAGCGCGCTCATAATCATTCTGCTCCTCAAGCAGAATGCCCTGATAATACCATGCGTTCGGAGCAAATGCACCGTTTGGAAAATCATTCAGATACTGTCCGAAACGCTCCAGAGCCTCATCTTTCTCTCCACGGCTGAACAGGCCCTCAGCTGCTGCGTAAGACAAAGAATCACGCTCGTTGGCAGCAATCGGTGCAGCGCCCTGGACAGAGCCCGCATACTCCAGATATGAGTTCACGTCACCTTTCTCCACATAGATGGATTTAAGGTCTACCAAAGCTGTACGTGCCTCATCACTTCCCGGATATTTGGATATCACTTCCTTATAGGCCTCTATCGCATCATCATAATTGCCGTTCTGATAATAGATAAGAGCTGATTCCGCAGATGCCTTGCGGGCAAGGTCGGTCCCGGGATAATCGGATTTGATACGGCTGAATACCCTGACGGCATCCCGTGACTTGTCTGTCTGCTGATAGGCTCGTCCCTGTTCATACAGTGCAGACGGAACGTACGGAGATTCCGGATACATATCCAACAAGCGGTTCAGGTCCTGTATCTTCCGGTCATAATTACGTTGCAGTCCGTTGACCAACGCTGTCTGGTACAGTGCATAGTCACCGATACTCATATTCAGGTTTATTGCTGTTGTGTAGTACTCCTTGGCTGCATCATACTGACGTCCATAGAACAGGCAGTCGGCTGTCCTCAGGCAGGCATCGGCAATGATGTCGTTGCCTACACCTGTATTGTCATTCAAATCAACTACTGTACGGAAATATGGCCACGCCTTGTCATATTCCTGATTCCTGTAGTAGACATAGCCAAGTCCGTAATTGGAAAGGGATACGCTCCTTGTCCGTCTGTCTCCAGCCTGTGCCAGATAACGCTTATAGTCTGTCTCCGCCCTGGAGAGTTCGTTCATGCGGTAATAAGCCTCACCCCTCCAGAAAAACGCCTCAGTTGCGGTTTTATGGTCGTAGCGGTCAAGGGAAATGACATCGGTAAGCAGTTTCGGAACACCGTCGTAATCACCGGATGCCATCTGGTCCATAGCTTTCTTGAACAGCAGCTGCAGTTTGGCGGCCAATATGGATGTGCCCGGATTCCTTAACTTGGATATCGATTCGAGAGCGGCATCATAGCTCGGGGTATTAAGGTAAACGTCTACCAGATAGCTGCTTACCCTCTCGGCATACTTTGAGTCGGGAAACTCGTTCAGGAAACGTTCAAATGAAGTGACTGACTCGGCAAACGGGGAGAATGATGTCTCATGGACTATCATAGCATAGTTATAGAGAGCCTGCTCCCTCGCCTCCGGTCTGCCCGGCATGGATGAAGCCTGTCCGAAATACATACGGGCCATCTCCTTGTTGCCTTGAGCCAATGCGGCCAGACCTACGTGAAGAGCTGCATTCTGTGCCATATCATCATTACCTTCAGCCACTTTCGACAGATTATCTATCGCTCCGTCCATATCGGAAAGCCTGAAGCAAGACATACCCAGCAGATACATATCATATCGGGGATCCGCGCTTAAGTCCTGAACCAGATAGCTGGTAAGCAGCGAGGCTGCCTCAGCGTAGTTACCCTTGCGGTACATATATTCTCCCAGGACACGCTCAGCCTCAGCCTCCAGAGCGGTGTCTTCGGATGATTCAACCATCTCACGAGCGGTCTCATAAGCTGCGGCATGGTCTCCGTCTCCACGCAGTTCAATATCTGCCAGATAGAGACGGGCCTCATCCGAATGGCCGGTTCCGAGAGATTTCTCAAAACCGGTTTTTGCCTTATCCATGTTGCCTCGGGCATAATCCACATAAGCCTTGTAAAAAACTATGTCCTCATCGGTCTCGGGATTACTGACAAGACGCTCCAATATACTCAGCTGTACGTAACCTTCGTCTGTCTGTCCGCACCGGATCATCGATACCGCATTATGGCGTACCAGCCTTCGGCTGTCGCGGTCCTCGAGCAGGAGCGGGTCTGTCTCATCAAAACACTCCAATGCTTTACGGTACTCCCGGCAGGCAAAATAGCTGGATCCCAGCAATGCCTCCATGTGGTTGTAATAGATAGACTGCGGGTATTTTTCCATGAAACCGAGTATCATGTCAAGCGAGCCTGCAAGGTCATTTTCGGCAGATATGACCGTACGCATGTAATCAATCTCTTCAGAGCGCACCACACCGGTAGATCTCTTTAATGCCTCCCACTCGGCAAGCACCGTTCCGGCAGCACCGTAGTCTCCCTGCGAGAATAGTGTGCGGCACTCATCGAGCAGTCTGTTACCCTGATCCGTAAGTCTGTTCTGTGCCGCGGCATTCTGCGGAGCATAGCCCAGCAGCAGCAACAGTACGGGTATTATTATCCTTTTAACCATTGTCAGAATTGTTTCTTGTACCACATTTCAAGGGCACGCTCCTCGGCAGCCTCCATGACAGCCCGCTCGCCGCGTCCCTTGTCATTGATGCCGCAAAGATGCAGCACCCCGTGAATAATCACTCTCAATAGTTCCGTGTCATAAGACGTATGGAACTTGGAACTGTTACTAAAGACCGTATCCAGACTTATATACATATCTCCGCTCACCACCCCGGGCTCACTATAGTCAAACGTGATTATGTCAGTGTAATAGTCATGGCCCAGGAACTCATTGTTAACCTGAAGTATACGCTCATCATTACAGAAAATATAGTTCACGTTGCCTACGCGGCGGCCATCATAGGAGGCTGCTACTGAGGTAATCCAAGCCCTTACCGCCTTGCGGTCCAGTCGGGGCATCTTTATGTTTTCGGTCAGGAAAGATATCATCGTAAAAACAGTTATGCAAAGAATAGATATGCCAGGAATATTGCGGCCAGTATACCGGCCAGGTCTGCCAGCAGTCCGCAGCCCACGGCATGACGGGTGTTCTTGATGTTCACGCTGCCAAAGTAAACCGCCAGGATATAGAATGTGGTATCGGTCGATCCCTGGAACAGGCAGGCCAGACGTCCGGTGAACGAATCGGCACCGTATGTGGTCATAGCATCAATCATAAGTCCGCGTGCGCCGCCCCCCGAAAGAGGTTTCATCAGGGCTGTAGGCAGAGCACCCACAAACTGGCTGTCCAGGCCGCATTTATCGGCACACCAGGCCACGCCGTTTACCACCGCATCCATTGCGCCCGATGCACGGAACACACCGATTCCCACCAGGATGGCAATCAGATAGGGAATGATCTTGACCGCTGTGGTAAAGCCGTCCTTGGCTCCCTCAACAAACGCCTCATATACATTGATTTTAGCCTTTATGCCCGATATGATAAAGCCTATTATCACCACAAAGAGTATTATGTTGGCAGCCGATGTGGATACCGGACCTATCTTTACCGCAGGAAGACTTGAGAAGCCCCAGATAATCAGGGCGACTATTACGCTCAGTCCGCCTACAAAGCCGATGAGAACCTTGTCAAACCGTATCTTCTGGATAAAACAGGTAACCAGCAGTCCCACGAGCGTTGAGAAGAAAGTGGCCAGCAGGATGGGAATGAATACATCGGCCGGCTGGGCGGCACCCATCTGCGCGCGGTAAACCAGCACGCTCACCGGGATGATTGTCAGACCCGATGTGTTGAGTACCAGAAACATGATCATGGGGTTGGATGCCACATCCTTGGTCTTGTTGAGTTCCTGCATACGCTCCATTGCCTTGAGTCCCATGGGAGTGGCGGCATTGTCCAGACCCAGCATGTTGGCGGCCACGTTCATGAATATATGTCCGTAAGCAGGATCGTTCTTGGGCAGGTCAGGGAACAGGCGCGAGAACACGGGGCTCAGCCATCGGGCAAAAGTATTTACCAGTCCGCCCTTCTCGCCTATCTTCATGATACCCAGCCACAGTGACAGTACGCCTGTCAGTCCCAACGATATCTCAAAGCCTGTCTTGGCCGATGAAAAGGTTGAGTCCATGATGGCCTGGAATATACCGGCATCGCCCATGCAAAGTCTCACGACCGCTACCACAAAGGCAATCAGAAAAAAAGAGACCCAAATCCAATTTAATACCATACGCGCCTGATCATTATTAATCGCGAAGATACCACAAATTTGTGTACTTTTGTCACACTGATGACTGAAAAGATAACAATAAGGAAAGCAACTCCGGCCGATGCGCGGTTCATCGCTGAAAATGTGCTGCGCGCGTTGCATATTGATGAGACCGATGACAGCCACATTGAGCATCTGGCCGGTATCTCCCGACGCGGAGACACCCTATACAGCTGGCGCAACGCCACAATAGCTGAGTACGATGGTGTACCTGCAGGACTGATGGTTTCATACGACGGAGCCGGATATCGCCGGATGCGCGATATCACATTCCCTATGATACGGATCTATGTAGGGGATGATTACAGTTCGATGGATGATGAGGCTTGTGCGGGAGAGTATTATCTTGACTCACTGGCAGTACTGCCCAAGTTCCGGCACAAGGGCATTGCATCAGCCCTGATCCGGGAATTGTTCCGCCAACGCGATGAATACGGTATACCTCTGGCTACCATTGCCGTTGATCCCGGAAATGAAAATGCATACCGCCTGTATCTCAGGAACGGATTCCGGCGCGACGGCAGTATAACCGTATTCAACACCACCTACGACCGTCTCATTCAACCGTAAGGACTGCCGATGTCGTAGTTGCACGGAAAGCAGGAGCGTAAAGACACTGCATAACCGCGTTTCCAACGGTGAATCGGCCGGGTTTCTGCACGTTTACCTCATATTCTATCACGTAACTGCCCTTGCTGAGACGGTCAATATAGAATACGTTTCTGGTATTGCCCGGGGCTGTATAGTAACCTATGCCGTCCCGCCAGTTGTAGCTGTAACCGGCGTGTGTGCTGACCGGTTCAACGGTAGCGGCACGCATATCGGCCAGCTGCAGATACTCCAGGTTGCGGTCAGTCGTAAGCTCAAACTGTATCTTAAGCCGGTCTCCCACCTTAAGGACGGTTTCAGGTCTTACCTCCTCCAGACGGTCGCCGTCAGCACCATTAATCACACGCCATATGGTACGCTTGAGAGACATGCCGTTCTCCTGATGCTCCACCTTGTCAAGCTCTTCGGTGAATGAACGGTAAACAGCTCCCCAGCTTATACCCTCACTCCTGCTGTCTATGGTGACCGTAGCTTTGTCCCTGCCGATCGGACCCTGCCAGGTACGGGTAGTATAGCCGCCATCAGCCTTACTATCCGAAGCCCTGACGGCATCCTTGCCAACATAAATGGTGATATCGGGATCCGACTCAAGTTGGGCATCGGCACCAGTTGCCATCAGAGCGACTACAGCAGCAGCTGTAGCAGGCGATGAGCCCCAACCGGTAGTCTGTTTCTGCTTGAGCAGCCAGCGTGCGGACTCGACAGCCTCAGTCTTATTATTTGTTGCCATCAGGGTTCGTATGATTAGCGCCTGTGTCTCGACGGGAGCCTCATGCCATAGTAGTCCACCTGAGTTGTCTCGCCAGAATCTGCCCATTTCATCGGAATATAATGAACGTTCCAAGAGTGTGGCGGCAATATGCTCCGCCTCTGCTTCCTTTCCGTTACGGGCCAAAAGCAGAGCCAGACTGGTACGGAAGTAGATACTCAGGTCATGTGTATCCTGGATTTCGGCCAATCGGGTAAAGAATGTATGACTGGCCTCATTAAGGTCACTGAAGGGATATGTCCTGAAATATGAGCGTGTAAGCAGGTAACTCAATTCACTGTAACCGACAGATTCCGGCTTATGCGGAGCTTTATACTCCTTATAGAAGAACCCGTCCAGATAATCAAGACCCTTCTGAATTACAGTCTTTAGCTTTGGAGTAACATCAATTATTCCGTTCTCTATCATTAATCCCAGACCTTGCATTATCTCATCGGTAATGTGCAGGTCGGCAGGACAGCCTGCTATCCAGGACCAGCTGCCGTCCTCATTCTGGGCATCCATGATCTTGTCAAGAGCCTCCTGGAAGGCTTGGGCAGTCTTTTCGGTTCCAAGTTGCGTGGCAAGTGCATGCAGGCGGTCGCGCTCATTGTTGCTGCAACGTAGCCATGGAGTCTCCTCAAGCAGGGTACCGGTCAGTTGCTGGTTGCGCTCCAACTGTGTCTGCCACTCTGATACAGGGAGTGCAGCCCATTCATCAAGCATCTGTCGGATTGCGGGATAGCGATGCAGCAGATCCTGTGAAATCGCTGCACCCATCATGCTGTGGAACAGACGAAGGTTACTGGGATCATCGGTCTTTATCATAACAGGCAGGCTCTGTATTGCATACCATATCGGTGTAGCACTGTATTCAAGAGTCAGTACCTCATCGGCCATTGTAGTTGAACGGGGTTTGTCAAGTACCTCAAATCGGAATCTCCTTTTCTCGGAACCGTTGTTGAACAGAGATAGTGCCTGTACTACCTGCGTACGGTTTGAGAGCACAGGAATAGTCTCCTGTATTCCGTCACTGTGGCCCGATGTCTGAGCGCTGAGACGGTATGTCAAAGCCTTGAGCCCTGCAGGGACACTGACGGTAAACGATGTTCCGATGCTGCCACCGGCCGGTATGGTTATGCTCTTCTTATATCCGCCCTCTACAATGTTGAGCAGCTTTCCTGTCTGGGCATCGGTGAATGTCATGATGACATCGGCCTTGATAGTCTGTTCGGCAAGATTGCTTACCTTGACGGTGAATTCCATACGGTCCGACTCACGCAGGAACCTGGGCGATGCCGGTTCCACCATAATCTTTTTGCGGGTGATAAGGGTTGTGTCAATTCTGCCGGTTTTGAGTGAGTCCGTAAACGTTATACCCTGTACCCTCCATTCTGTGAGCAGCTGTGGAGCACGGAAATGTACCTTAGCCAATCCCTCGGAATCTGTTACAAGATATTCAAACAGGCCTGTCTGGTTAAGGTCAGTCCTCAATGCTATCCCTTTCTGGTCTTGGGCAGCATTATCCGACAATTCATCACCCAAAGCGGCACTATTGAAAACGACATCAAGTCCGGCGGCCCGTCCTGCAAGACGTTCTTCGACTTCAGGAGAAGCTTCAAAAAGTACTACAGACTCCTCCATGCCGTCATCTATACCGGTCCGCATGCTCATGACTGATTCTTCAGTAAAATTCCTGGCGTTTTTCAACCTACCTGTCGAAAGGGTTCTTACGGCCACGGAGTAATATCTGTAGGGATCCAGGAGCGTTCCTGTAACAGCCCGTTTGCCTTTATATTCGTAGCTGTTGCCGAATGAATACAGCCAGGGACAATACCGGTTGGCAAACTCAAAACTCCTATCCAGCAATTCACGGCTGCCTACCCAAACCGAGCTGAACGGGTTAAAACTGATATTGTTCAAGCCATAAGTGTCAAGGGAGCGGTCATACATGTCTATTATTATGGCAGCCTTTACCGGATTGTCCTTCCAGTCCGTAATGCGTATTTGCCACTCCTCTTCAGTATCCGGTTCCAGGACATTTCTGAAAGTGACAAGCTCAAAGTTGAGCTTTCTGGGCCTGTCGGGTACCTCAAATTGGAATGAAATGTTCTCTGACACCCCCTCATAGAGGACGCAACAATGGACTGAGAACATGCCTATAAGCTCTTCTGTAACAGGAATACTGAGTATCTGCTGACGCCCGTTGCTCTCTATCATGCCTCTTTCATAGACACCATATCTGTTCTCTATGATGTAGTGAATGATGCTACCCTTACGGCTGTTTCCAAGTCTTATCTTTACGGTTTCACCGACATTGGCTGTCAGAAGATTTGAAGAACCGGTCTCAACATTATATCCCCAAAGCAACGGTTTAAGAGGTACAAAGTCAAAATCATCCACTCTGCAAAAAGTATATTCCTGCCTGAATTCCTTACAGCCTTGGGCATTGGCAATGACACGGTATACACCAGAGCGTAAACCATTCAGCTGCAGTTCTGCGGATTCAGGGTCATCCTTATCATACAGGACCGTTCCGTCATACACCACGGTTTCCAGGGCATCATTGCCTTGGAAATCGAAATCATAACGCGGAAAACGCTCCTTCAGGTTCAGGTTGTCGGCGCACTGGGACAACTCTTTCCTGTCCTTTTCCTCTTTAATGCCAAGGCGAACACTGAAAGGCAGATCAAGACCGGGTTGCTCAGGCCAGTCAAGACGGACCACCCTGACATTTATGGGACCCGACAAAACTCCGTTTGACGAGTTCAGGTTAAACCGCAGGGTCTTGTCTCCGTTACTGCCTATGACATTATTCCGGTTATAGACAATTATAAACCTGTCAGGTTTCTGCACGGCATTGAAAGAGGTATTGCCATCGTGAGTCTCACCGTTGACATCAGTCACTACGGTTTCCACCCTTACAAAAGCCTGATTGTCCAGCATCATCTCCGAAGGGACTGTTATACTGAAACTGAATGAGCCGTCAGGACCGGTAATGATCTCACCGGCTCCAACCCTGACGGAGCCACTCTTGTCAGGTATGCAGAAGCGGTGACATGACATCGGATTGACACCTGCATACCACGAAACAGATGCACCTTCCAGCGGGACTCCGGTAAATGATACGGCCCTGCCGGTTACCGTGACCGGGACATCATATCTGACCTCTTCTGTGCACTGATCCATCTTTACCTCAAACTTGGGCTGTCGGAAAGACTCAACATTCACAGGTGTCGAACCACCTATCGCGGCATATGAGTCTCCGTCATCTGCGTATTCGGCACGCAATACAAGCCTGCCCGGACGCTGGTTTTCAGGAATTCTGTATGACCCCTTGAAAACGCCCATGCTGTCTGAAACAAGGGAATCTATGATAACATCAGTCTGATAATCGGTAGCACTCAGCAAGACATGCACTCCCGCCTTTACTCCACCTTTTTCAGTTCCCTTGTTGTAGACCACGCCCGTAAAAAATACGGAATCACCGGGCAAATAGGTGTAGCGGTCCGTAAACAGACGGATATAATCGCGGTCAGGCATATCGCTTTGCCAAGGGATGCTGAAAGTGGAGTTTCCCTTGCTGCCGGCAGCCTCGAGCTCTATACTGTAACGGTCATTCTTAAGACCTTCTATAACGATATTGCCGTCTGACTCAGTAATGCCGCTGGTCATTATCCGGATTTGCTCATCATTATAGTTCAGTTGCCAGACGGTATATTTACAGTCAGGCACAGGCTTGCCCGTGCGCGTGTCGACAGCTGTTCCTACAAGAGTACCGTTGTTCTGAACCATCTTCATGAACTTGATTCCGTTGCACTCGACATATTGGTATGATATGACGTCACCAGGACCGAAATACTGGCCGGTTGAAGCCATAAGGTAATAGCAGCCCTGCATGACCGGAGGTATGTTCAATACTGTAATGTGTTCCAGATAATCTCCCGGATCATTAACCCTCATACTCCATTCAGCCACCGTATTGCATTGGTTGAGTTGAGCCAGAAGGGATGTCTCATCTTTATTTCCGTTTAAGCGGGACGGGACCTCCACTACCTTTAAGTAAACGGTATTGACATTTGTATAGAATAATTCGGCGATGTTACGTTCGGCGGGCAAGAAATCGGAATGGAATTCTATACGTACATCCCTTCGTTCCATCTCATCCCTTATTGCCCTGCATTCAAGCGCACCCTCGCTCTTGGGCCATTTTGCCTGAGCTGCATTGCAGATATCATGCGCCTGACGCATCAGATTCACAGCCTTGTCTTCCTTAAGGGATTCCACATGGTCCATAATCTTTCGGGCTGCCATACTGTATAGTATAGTGCTGAACTTGACCTTACGGGTATATGACTCTGCAAGAGCAACGGTACCTTTAAGCCACTCCTCGTCATTCCTGCTCCATTCACCAATGTTGTCCAGATAATTGCCCAACACCTGCATCCTCCTTATATCAATGGTGCAGCGTATATCGGGTTTGGAGGCATAGTTGTGGTTTATCAGTTGCCTGAGCACATAGAACTGCCAAAGGTCCGGATCATCGGGGGTAAGCTCACGGGTGGCCTCCAGATAATCTCCCATAGTACCGTACAGGCGGGCATCATCAAAAAACCTTTTCTTTTCAAATGTAAGCCGGTAATCGGTGACAAGCACTATTGCGTTATCCATCATCATATCCACAAGCAGCGGACGCAGTTTCTGCCCTGCCTTGTTGCCGCCCGGGAAGAAATCCTGATAATAGCCCGATGCCACATCGCCGGCCAGCAGGATGGACTGGTTGAGGTGATAACAGATGGTATCGCATATCATACGTTGTGTCCAATGCTCCAACGGCGGATTCTCCTCATCGGTCGGAATCCGTTTCCTGACATTGTATCTGTTCAAATCCAAATAGCGCATATAATAACGGCCGAAACGACGACTATAAGGGAAGAGGGAACCAAGACCTGTCATCTTGCAGAAGCTAACAAAAGGAGTAGGAATGCTACGACGGCTTTCTGGAGCAAAAGATCCATCAGGATGAAGCATGCGAACTCCCGTTGCCCCTACGTCAGGATGACTGTCAAGGAAATCAATACAACCACGCAAGGTATTTTCTGCTACAATGGTATCAGGGTTGAGAAGCAAGACGTACTCCGAATCACTCTGACAAATAGCTTGATTGTTCGCACGAGAAAATCCAACGTTCTCCTTATTAGCTATATAATGAACCTCAGGGAATCTGGCAGATAGATAATTTACACTGTCGTCAGTAGATGCATTGTCAACCACCCATACGTCAGCATCAATCCCAAGAATAGCTCGCTGAACGGACTTCAGACATTGCTCAAGGTAATATCGAACGTTATAACTTACAATGACGACACTCAGTTTGTTCATATATCTGTCAGTTTTCTGCTTTGCATCAGTCGTTAGTTGGTAACACGCAAAGCATCAGCAAGGCTACGGCACCAATGGCTGCGCATGCCAATGTAGTAGCACTATTGAAAAGGAAAAAAACGAGGATGCCATAATGAATGACACCTGCAAAGAGTGCCAACCATACTCCAGGACGATTCCTGAGTCTCATACCAAGAGGAATAGAGACCAAGGTTTGAACGACACCTGCCACATCAAAAGCATATTTCATTGCTTCTTCCCCAGCTAAATGGAATTTAGGATAAACGCCTATGTTAAAGACTAATATTTCCAACATGGCCACTACGACAATCAATGCCGTTGCTATAACAATCTGAGACTTCTTCATTTACAATCCATGCCTTAAATAAATCAAAACAATCTACCCAAACAGCGTGCGGCCAACTAATGCTCTCCCAAGAGTTAGTTCATCGGTATACTGGAGTTCATCATTCTGAGCCACTCCACGGGCAATCACAGTTACACGAACTCCTG
>ONMR01000015.1 GCA_900318995.1 uncultured Prevotellaceae bacterium
ACTAAAGTACAAAAAATTGTCAAAATGTTTGGATGTTTTTACAAGATGTAATTTATTTGCATCGGAAGAGTGAAACAAAACAGTATTGAGATATGAAGAAACTGACAGATAAGGAACTTGCAATCATGAACGTGCTCTGGGATAACGGGGCGCTGTCCATGAGGGATCTTTTGGAACGCATGCCCGAGCCTCAGCCCAATTTCAATACGCTGACTACGTTTGTGCGCCGTCTGGAGGTAAGCGGAATGATAAAGCATCAGGAGCTGGGAGCCAGGTTCTTTCTGTATGAGCCTGCCGTGGGCCGTGACAAATACGTTGAGCTGATGAACAAGGAGAGTGTGTCCCGATTCTTCAACGGCTCGTACAAGGATTTCATATCCTGCCTTGTACAGCAGCAGGAGGTAAGTATTGACGATCTCAAGGATCTTATCCGAATGGCTGAAAACGCAAAGTAAATAACATGGGTAGTATAGTCCTTTACATATTGGAATGGGCGTTTGCCCTGGTGGTGCTGCTTATAATCTATAAGGCGGCATTCAGCGGAACCACATTTTATCGCTTTAACCGGTTTTATCTGCTGGGAGCCACTCTGCTTTCGGCTCTTCTCCCCCTTGTGCAAATTACTATACCGGAAAAGACTCCCGTTATGGGCGATATGTCCATTGAGCGTACGGCGTTTGCCCAGGAGTTGTCCGGCACCTTTATCCTGATAGGTGAGCCGCAGATGATGGTGGTAGAGACCTCTAAGCCTGCAGAGCACAGTATGTGGGCTGTGGTTCTGGTATGTGTGTATTCGGCATACGTGCTGATGCTTCTGGTAGGTTGGAGCCGAAGCATAATCCGGACAAGACGGTTCCTGCGCGGAAAACACCGCCACCGCATAAGCCGCACCGTATGGCTGGTTGCGCATGACGAGGATTTCGGCCCGTTCAGTTGGATGAACTACATCGTCATATCCGATAAAGAGAACGGATTTGCCCGCCGGGCAAGCCTAAGGCATGAGTTTGCACATATCAGACTGATGCATTCGGCAGATCTGGTGTTCCTGTTAGCCTGCACCGTTGTTAACCCGGTATGCTGGCTTGTACTGCAAGAGATCAAGATAGTCCATGAGTTTGAGGCCGACAGCGAAGTGATCAACCGCTACGGCATTCGTAACAGTGATTATCAGAAACTGTTGATAATGCGGACTGTCGGCGCAGAGGCCTATGCGCTGGCCAGCTCGTTTAACCTTAACATTAAAAAGAGAATTATTATGTTGAACAAAAACCAAACCAGCAAGAGTCACCTCTTGTGGCTTCTGCTACTTGTTCCCATGCTGGGAATGACATCTGTCCTGTTTGCCCGTACCGAAAAGAAGGCCGACGTGATTGATCTGGAAAACATCTATCCTACTGATGCCGATCTGTCGGCCAAACTGGCCCAAGACGGCTATCTTATAGGAAAGGTTATTGACGATAACGGTCCTGTTGTAGGGGCACGGGTCAGCGTAATAAACCTGAATGGAATGATATCCTATAGCAGCCTTACTGACCAGGACGGTAACTTTATTCTGAGAGAATTCAATCCGGAAAATATGATCAGGATCAATAAAACCGGATATAAGGAGTTCAAGGGCATCATCAATTCAAATGATCCGGTTATCTCTCTGACAAAACTTAATGAAAACGGCTATGCAAGTAATACAGGTGATTCCCAACTGATTGAGGCTCCTGAAATGGAAGCTGATGAGTTACCGGAATTTCCGGGTGGTACAGCCTCTTTACTGGAGTATCTGAGAAAGACTATAAAGTATCCTGCTGTGTGCAGAGAAAACAACGTTCAGGGAAGAGTAGTGATTTCGTTCATTATAGATACGGACGGTTCGATAACCGAGGCAGAGGTAATAAAGTCTGTTGATCCGTTGCTTGATGCCGAAGCCCTGAGAACAATAAGTAAGATGCCCGCATGGAAACCCGGCAGGAAGAATGGCAACATTGTAAAAGTAAGATACTCAGTTCCCATCAATTTCAGGCTTGACGGTTCTCCTGCAAGATCATCATCTCCACAATGGATTTATCTTTATGAAATAACAGGATCAGACGAAGATGAAATCGGCAGCATCATGATGTCATTGTTGGCATCGTCAAAAAGAAATAACGGACAGGACCCGAACCAGAACTATCTGAATACACCTGAATTCAGGACCTTGATGACCGCATACGTATCTGCCCAGGAAGAACTGCAATCCTTACAGAACAAGATGCAGGAAGAGATGCGGGCTTTAAACAATGATGTAACTAAAAAAACTGAGGAGTATATGAACCGGCGGGAGGAGCTGACTGAAAGCATGCGTTCCAGCTATGAGAAGGAGTTGGCCGACGATCAGCAAAAGCTGACACAGAAATTTCAGGAATTTCAGGAAACTGTGCGTAAGAGGAGCGATGAACTTATTGGAAGTATCCAGCCCAAGATCAATGAAGCCTGGCGTTCCATCTCAAAGGACAGGGCATACGTTTGCGTAAACCTCCCTGACGGCCTGCCGCATGATGATGTCATTGTATCGCCCGATAATATGGATTCGGCCATAAAAGACCTCCTTGAGGGTCGCCGCAACGCAGTTGCAATTTCATTCTCAGCAATATTATCACAGCAGGTCAAGCAACTGATATCAGACAAGTACGCCGACAAAACTGTGTTTTTCATGAATTTTTGATATTTGCCAAAACAGTACCATTGGGGTCAGGCCCCTTTGGTATCATTTTTGCCAAAGTGATACCAAAGGGGCCTGACCCCAATGGTACTATTTTTTGACTTCTGCAAAGTTGCATCGTATAAGAAGGTGAAATAACTTTGCAGTATGAATCTTAGGAGAGTCCTTTTGGCAGCGTTGATGCTGTTTACGATTAGTGTGAGTGCGCAGGATTGGAGCAGTCCGGAGACTGAGTCGATGCTGCGTACTTATGTCAAGCAGATTTTTCAGGTGGAGGGAAAGGTGTACGGTGTAGATGATTACGAGCCGGAGCCTTATCCGTTGCAGGGTGCCAATATCTTGGTTACCTGCATGGGCGATACTACGGAGTTTGACGGCTCCATGGCCGATAAAGACGGAGAATTCTGGACCTATATGTCCCGCCGCGACCGTCTTAAGGATACCCGCCTGCGCGTAAGGATATCTTATCTGGGCATGCAGACGCTGGATTCGATAATGGATCCGCCAATGAAACGCGAGAGCGGAATACACACATATGTAGTCCGTCTGGATTCCATCGTGCTGCGCAGCAACCCGCTTACCACCGAGGAGGTTGAGATTGTGGCAGAGCTGCAGCGGATGTACCAGCGCGGTGATACTGTCATATTCAACGCCGATGCATACGAGATGCCGACAGGTAGCGTGCTGCTGGACCTGGTGCGCCGCCTGCCCGGACTCAAGTACCAGGACGGCAAGATGACCTATCTTGGACGCGATATCAATGAGATACGCCTTAATGGAGACCAGTTCTTCAAGCGTGACATGAGCATAGCGCTCAACAATATGCCCACTGATAAACTCAAAAGCCTTAAGGTATATGAGGTGCCCGATGATACGCTCAACCGAATGAGTGACAATCACCTGGTTATGGATATGCAGACGAAGGAGCCGATGGACCGTACCATTTTTGCCAGCGTGGAGGTTGGTACCACCGAGAACTTTGACAAGTACAGGGTATCGGTTGACGGCTCCATGTGGAAGCAGGGCGGATCGGAGTTGTATGCATCCTATAACAGGAACACCATCCCTTATGAGTATGCAAACCAGCTCAAGACAGAGAATTCAAACGGCAACCTTTATTATAATAAGGAGTTCGGCAAGGTATCAGTCAATGCGCAGATGGGGTATGGCGACAGTTACAATGAGAATAAGTCAGAGTCATTCAACAAGATGTTCATGCCGGAGTTTACCCAGAACTCTTACAGTGAGAACACCAGTTCCAACGGCGGGCACAACTGGGGCGGATCGGCCGGACTTAACGGGCGTATTGATGACAATACCTGGTATAACCTGAATCTGGACCTGTCCAGGAACTGGAGCGACAACAGCAGCCATTCTGTGGATTCAATCTCCAATGAGGGCGAAGGGCTTATCAGCTCAACGGTCCAGTCCAACAAGGGCGATAACGTGAGTTCTACATACAGCGTTTATGCCGGAATGGGCAAGTCGTTCGGTGAGGATGGCAAGTATAACCTCAATCTGAGTCTTAGAGCGGGACGGTCCGATAACGACGGCAGCAGCATTAATACCTCTGAAAGCCATTTTGCCCAGCTGGGAGACAGTGTCAGGAAGGTGCATCACCGCATTTATACGCCATCGGTCTCAGACAATTACAGCCTGAACCTGAGTCTTAACCGACAGATGGGTGATGCAGGTTATCTGGGAGTTGGTTACAACTTTTCGTACGATAAAGGCAAGAGCATTCAGCAATATGAGGATATGGGTAGTGACGGATCTCTGAAAGAGGTTGACTCTCTCTACTATGACAGGCGCAACAGCAATCTGAACAACTCTTTTGACCTGGATTACTACTACTCGGACTCTGTCTATAGGATAAACATGTCACTGAATGCATCGCCCGTGGTAATGACGATAGACAACCTGAATAAGGTGCCGGGCAAGGATGACGAGCATATCAGTTACAAAGGTATCCGATACTCCGCAAATGCCAATTTCAGAGTCAAGGTATTCCGTAAGAGTCAGATAGGACTGGGCTACAACGGATCAAACGGACTGCCCGGAGTGCAGCAGCTCTCAATGGTGACTGATTACAGCGACCCGATGAACATACATAAGGGTAACAGCAACCTGAAGAACTCATTTTCACACAATGTTAATCTGGAGTTCCAGCTGCAGTCATGGATGCGCACCAGGGTAAGTTACGGAACCACGCTCAATGAGATAACCACTCTGACACGCCTGGACCGAAAGACCGGCGCCCGTATCACATCGCCCGAGAATATCAACGGAAGCTGGAATGTAAGTGAGTATCTTTTCCTTACCTATCCGTTCCAGGACCTGTCGGTAAACTTCACCGCCAACCATTCGCTGCGTCATAATGTGGCATTCGTACAGTCATTCACCGATGCCGCCGCCAACAAGAGCGCCACGGATTATCATCAGGTGAGCCTCAGCATGGAGGGCGCGTATTCTGACCAGTTCTGGATGATTCAGGGAAATGTGGGTTACACAATGGACCACAGCAAGAGCGATTATCTGGACAATGCCAGCGGAGGAAAGAGGCTCAGAGCCGGTCTGCAACTGTCCTATGAGTCACCGATAGGATTGGGGGCATCGACCCAATGCAACTATAACCGCCCGTTCGGGTATGAGATGAAAGAGGCCAACCGCCCAGAGTGCCTGTGGAGCGTATCGGCCACGTGGAGCTTCCTTAAGAGCCGTCAGGCTACGCTGAGCGTTACCTGGCGTGACATACTCAAGCAGTACAACGGATTCTCGGCATCGGTATCGGGCACAAGCTGGAACGAGAGCCGCACCTTTGGCGATACATCGATGTTTGTGATTACATTCAGTTACAGGTTCAACGATTTCAGATAGCCTCCTGATGGGGATTGGTCTTACGCAGGTTGTTGGGACTGACTCCCGACATCTTCTTGACGAATTTGCTGAACGAGGCCTGGTCGGGGAAGTAAAGATCGTTGGATATTTCCTGGATGGTCATATCGGTAGATAACAGCATGGAGCGTGCGGTAGAATAGAGCAGTTCAGATATGATGGTGCTCAATGTCTTGCCTAATTCCTGGGTTGCTATCTGGTTGAGATACTGTGGCGTGAGACACATCTGCTCCGAGTAGAACTTGGCCATGTGCTCCTTGCGATAGTTGTTTACAATGAGCAGATACAACTTTTGTGCCAACATCTGTTGCCGGCTTAACGGCTGGTTGTAGTCTGTGGTGTCCTTGAGCCTTATCTGCATTATGTTGTCCAGTTCCACATGATGCCACTCTATGGCTAGCCTGAGGAAAGTCTTCTTGTTGGGACACTCCCTGCGTAATATCTGCTCTTTGATCCGTTCAGTGCATTGACTCATGATAGCGGCCTCATCGGGGGTGAGTTTTATCACTGGGTTGAAATAATTTCTGGTCCAGCGCTCTGACTTTACCATGTAATTAAGATGTATTGACAGGTTGTGGGCGTTGGAGTCAAGTAACAGCAGACGCACGCTGTAATCAGGGCTGCATTCTATCAGGCGGCATGAATGGGTGGGGGCTAAAATGAATACGCTATCGACATCTAGTGTATACTTGTTGTTGCTTATTTCAGTGATGCTGTAACCCTTGGTGACATATCCGATAGCAAACGCATCTATTGAGAACAATTGCTTGGCCCCATCAAAACCGAATATCTGTGTATCCATAACCGCAACCTGGTCATTGTAGATTGCAGGCGAACAGTCTTGTGGCAGTCCGACAATGTCCTTTACGCTGTATCTTAGCATATAAAAATGTTTTGTTTCAATTTGGACAACTAAGATAATGAGAAAATCCCACTATAGTTTCAAAATTAACAAGTTTATTTAATTAGGGGTGATAATTGTCCTGTTTTATGTTATGATATTTGCATCGGAATTATGGGATGTCGTGATGACATTCCTGGTTCTAAAAAGGCAATGTTGGAATGAAAAGGTGTCCGTTAAGTGCATTTGCAGTCTCTTCCTTTTCAGGACGCAGATGCATGGACCCCGGATAAATGGCAGTCTTGTAAGGTTGGCTGCCATTTATTTTTTTATTTTTGCAAAAGCATGACTTATCTTGATTTACCGGATAATGCTGGGTGGCGCAGGCTGGTGTTCTGGCTGGCGCTTGAGGAGTGGGCTGTTGCAAATGCTCCCGATACCTTCTTTCTGTGGAATGTGCACCCTACGGTGATCTTCGGCCGGAATCAGGATATGGAGGCCGAAGTGAACGTTCCTTATTGCCTGGAGCACGGAATAGAGATGTACCGCCGCAAAAGCGGTGGCGGCTGTGTCTATGCCGATGAGGGAAACCTGATGCTATCATATATAACCCGTCAGTCTGATGTAAACAAGGCATTTGACGGCTATCTGTCCCGATTGGCCGATGCCCTGCGCGGAATGGGACTGGATGCAGTACGTACCGAGCACAACGATGTACTGGTGGAAGGTCGAAAGGTGTCGGGCAATGCCTGCTATGCCACTAAGACCGGCTGCATAGTCCACGGAACGCTTCTTTACGATACTGATTTTACGGAGATGGAGCGAACCATAACCCCTTCAAGACAGAAACTTGACAGCAAGGGAATCAAGTCTGTACGTCAGCGTGTAACTAATCTGAAAGATTGTGGATTACTTTTTGACTTTAATGCTTTGAAGTCAAAACTTATTGATTATTTTTGTAAGGATATGCAGTTTTTAAGCAACCCGGACATGGATGAGGTGCTTAAGATAGAACAGACATATCTGGACGAAAATTTCATTAAGTATGGCCGAAGAAACTAAAAAAACCTGCCTTCACGACAGTCACGTGGCTCTGGGTGCCCAGATGAGCCCCTTTGGAGGATTTGACATGCCTATCCAGTATGCGGGCATAACCCAGGAACATCTGGCAGTCCGTAACAAAGTGGGCATATTCGATGTCTCCCACATGGGCGAGATATTTATAAGCGGACCCGATGCCGAGCGTTACATCAACCACATCTTTACAAACAACATAAGCGGATTCAATCCCGGCAAGATCCTGTACGGAATGATGCTGTACCCGGGCGGAGGCACGGTCGATGACCTGCTGGTCTACCGCGAGTTTGAGCCCGACCACTTCCTGCTTGTAGTGAACGCCGCCAATATAGACAAGGACTACGCCTGGATGCTGGAGCAGCAGAAAGGCTACAACGTAAAGATAGACAACCAGTCCGATATCTGGGGCCAGATAGCAATACAGGGACCGGAGTCCGAGAAGACCGTCATAGACCTGTTTGGCCTGGACTGCGCCAAAAACCTGGGCTTCTACGAGTACTGCAACGCAGAGTACAACGGCCACCGTATGATAGTAAGCCGAACCGGCTACACCGGCGAGGACGGCTTTGAACTCTACGCCACCCTAACCGATACCGTAGAGATCTGGGACCGCCTCCTCAAAGCCGGAGTAGAACCCTGCGGCTTAGGCTGCCGCGATACCCTGCGCTTTGAAGCCGGCCTCCCCCTATACGGCGATGAACTAAGTGCCGATATCAGCCCCATAGAAGCAGGCTTAGGAATGTTCTGCAAGCTGGATAAAGCCGAATTCATAGGCCGTGAAGCCCTTGTAACCCAAAAAGAGCTGGGAGTAGAAAAGAAGTTAGTCGGAATTGAGATCTTCGACCGAGCCATCCCCCGCCACGGCTACCCCGTAGAGCTTGAGGATGGAACCGTAATAGGCGAGGTAACCACCGGCTACCACAGCATAACCCTGGACAAAAGCATCTGCTTTGCCCTAGTAAAGTCAGAATACTCAGCCTTGGGAACCGACCTTTTTATACGCATCCGCAAAAAAGTATTCCCCGGCAAAGTAATAAAGAAACGTTTTTATCAAACCAATTATAAAAAATAATGTTCCTGTCCTGATACTCTTCCTGATACGCACTTCAAAGCGGGAGGAATTAGGGTTAGGAAAACCATCGACGCCCGTGTCGTTGTGAACGGGAGGGGCCCGCTCCGAAGGAGTGGGAGGGATAGCGCCAAAGGCGCGTAGTTTTATCTACCCTAATCCTCCCGCGCCCAAAATGAGCCCAAAAGCGATCAAAACAAAAAACCAATTAATATGAGCAAGATTATTGAAGGATTAAAGTACAGCGAAACCCACGAGTGGGTAAAAGTGGAAGGTGACATCGCAATCATCGGAGTAACCGACTTCGCACAGAAGGAGATGGGCGAGATAACCTATGTAGATTGCCCCGATGTAGATGACGATGTTGAGAAAGGCTCAGAGTTTGGAGCCCTGGAAAGCGTAAAAGCCGCCAGCGACCTCTTCAGCCCCGTAAGCGGAACAGTTGTAGAGGCAAACGAAGCCGTAGTAGACGATCCCAAGCTGGTAAACGACGACGCCTTTGAGAACTGGATCATCAAGGTACAGATGAGCGATGCATCAGAGCTGGACGACCTGATGGACGCATCGGCCTACAAAGCATTTATCAAGGAGTAATGGCCGGATTCCAGTATTTCCCTCACACTGATGAGGACATAAAAGCCATGCTGGAGAGGATAGGCGTAAACAGCCTTGACAATCTCTACGCCGACGTCCCGCAGGACTGCCTCTACAAGGGAGAGTATGACCTGCCCGACGCCATGACCGAGCAGCAGGTAAGAGACTTCTTTGAGGGCCTGGCCGCCAAGAATCCCAAACTGAAGGTATTTGCCGGAGCCGGAGCCTACGACCACTACACCCCGGCCGTAATCCCCTACATAACCCAGCGCAGCGAGTTCCTGACCGCCTACACCCCGTACCAGTGCGAGATATCGCAGGGAACGCTAAGGTACATATTCGAGTACCAGAGCATGATCTGCACCCTGACCGGAATGGACGTAAGCAACGCCTCCATGTACGACGGACCCACAGCCGCCGCCGAGGCCATGCGAATGATGGTAGCACAGGCCAAGAAAAAGAACACCGTCCTGGTATCAAACACCCTGCTGCCCCACGTAAGGGGAGTGATAGCCACCTACGCCAAGTACGCAGGAATAACCATAAAGGAGATAGCACAGGAGAACGGACAGACCAATAAGGCATCACTTGAGGCCCTGATTGCCCAAGGTGATGTGGCCGGAGCAATAGTCCCCTCAGTAAACAGGTACGGAATAATAGAGAACCTGGAGGGAATGGCCGATGCCCTGCACGCTGACAAGGCCCTGCTCACGGTCTATAGTGACCCGTCGGCCCTGGCAGTGGTTAAGACCCCAGCAGAGTGGGGTGCCGATGTAGCCGTAGGCGACGGCCAGCCCCTGGGAATTCCGTTGTGCTACGGAGGACCGTACGTGGGCTTTATGGCATGCCGTCAGGATTATATGCGTAAACTGCCCGGCCGTATTGTAGGCCAGACCTCCGATAAGGAGGGCCGCCGCGCATTCGTGCTCACCCTGCAGGCCCGCGAGCAGCACATACGCCGCGAGAAAGCCACCAGCAACATCTGCTCAAACGAGAGCCTGATGGCACTTTGGGTAACGGTATATCTGTCTCTGATGGGTCCCGAAGGCATGAAACAGGTAAACGACCTGTGCTACCAGCGCGCCCATTATCTGTACAATAAACTCATTGAGACCGGAAAGTTTGAACCCGTGTTCAAGGACGCCGTATTCCTTAAGGAGTTTGTACTCAAGTCAAAGGCCCCCGTAGCCCAGGTTCAGAAACGACTGGCCGATGCCGGATTCCTGGGAGCCCTTGAGACCGAGGAGGGCTATGTGACCTTCTGCGTCACCGAGAAACGCTCGTATGAGGAAGTGGATGAATTAGTTAGAGTATTATCTAAATAACATTGGCATTAGCGTTGGCCTTGGCTACCATGCGGCGCGTAGCTTTTTGGCCAACGCCAATGCCAATGCCAAAGTAAAAATATGAAGTACTACGATAAACTGATATTCGAGTTAAGCAAACCGGGACGCACAGGTTATTCGCTCCCTGAGACCTGCAGCAAGTACAAGGGCACAGATGCAATACCTGCCGGACTGTTAAGGAGCAAAGCTCCCCAACTGCCCCAGGTCAGTGAGGTTGATGTGGTACGCCACTACACCAACCTGAGCCAGATGAACTTTGGCGTTGACACCGGATTCTATCCGCTGGGCAGCTGCACCATGAAGTACAATCCCAAGATAAACGAGGAGATTGCCGCAATGCCCGCATTCGGCGGCATACATCCGTTGCAGAAGAATGTACCCGGAGTAGATGCCGTATATAAAGGAATAGATAGTGCGCTTGCCGCCATAACCGGCATGAAGCACTTTACATTCAAGCCCTGCGCCGGAGCACACGGAGAGCTTACTGGCCTGATGATAATACGCGAGTACCATATGTCACGCGGTGACACCAAGCGTACCCGCATCATAGTGCCCGACAGCGCACACGGAACCAACCCCGCCAGTGCAGCGGTATGTGGACTGGACGTTGTGGTGGTCAAGTCAAACGCCAACGGTCTGGTCGATGTGGAGGATCTCAAGCCTCTGCTGGACGATACCATTGCCGGCATAATGATGACCAACCCCAACACTCTGGGACTCTTTGAGAAGGATATCCGTGAGATTGCCCGGCTGGTTCATGCCGCAGGCGGTCTGCTCTATTATGACGGGGCCAACATGAACCCGCTCATTGGCACGGTGCGTCCGGGCGATATGGGATTTGACGTGATGCACCTTAACCTGCACAAGTCATTCTCCACACCTCACGGAGGCGGCGGTCCCGGAAGCGGTCCTGTAGGCGTATGTGACAAGCTGGTGCCGTTCCTGGGCGTGAACGTATCGGGATTCAACGGCAATTTCGGCGTGATACTGAGAGCCTATGCATATATCCTGATGCTGGGCCGACAAAACGTAAAACTGTGCGGAAAGCTGGCCACCCTGGGTGCCAACTACATAAAGGAGAGCCTCAAGGACTGCTACAAACTGCCCATACCTACCGTTTGCAAGCATGAGTTCGTTTTTGACGGTCTTATCAACGACGGTGCACGTGATGGCAAGGAGGGTGCTGCAACACTTGATGTAGCCAAACGTCTGCTGGATTTCGGGTTCCATGCACCGACCATCTACTTCCCGCTGCTGTTCCATCAGGCCATAATGATTGAGCCTACCGAGACAGAGTCAAAGGAGACATTGGATGAATTCATTGAGGTGATGCGCAAGATTGCCGCCGAGGCCGCACAGGATCCCGATATCCTGCACGGCGCTCCGCACAATACGCCCATATCCCGTCCCGATGAGACCACAGCCGCACGTAATCCTATCCTTAAATACTGGGACGCATGCGCTTGCTGATAATAGGTGGAGGCCCCGGCGGATACGAGACCGCGGTTGAGGCTGCAAAACGGGGATTGGAGGTAACCCTTATATCAGAAGGGCCGCTGGGCGGAACCTGTCTGAATGAGGGTTGCATACCCACCAAGACATTCTGCCACTATGCCGAGCTCATAGAGCAGAACCTGAAGGCCGGTCTGGACTGCAAACCGTCGTTTGCCGCAGCGGCAGAGCGCAAGCAGGCTGTAGTGGAGCAGTTGCGCTCCGGCATAGACATCCTGCTCAAGAACGTGCAGGTGGTGCGCGGCAGGGCAGAGTTCAAGGATTCCAAGACAGTTATTTGCAACGGTCAGGAATATTCGGCCGATAAAATCATCATAGCAACCGGATCGGTATCGGCCTCATTGCCTATACTGGGCGCGGAGAGTTGCCTTACTTCAAAGGAGATTCTGGACCTTACGGAGGTCCCGGAGAGTCTTTGCGTGATTGGCGGCGGCGTGATAGGTCTGGAGTTTGCCTCCATATTCCGCAGTTTCGGCAGTGAAGTAACGGTGCTGGAGTTCTGTCCTGGTATTCTGCCTCGTTTTGACGTGGACCTGGCCAAGCGCCTTAAACAGTCACTTTCCAGGCGCGGCATCAATATTGAGGTTCAGGCGCAGGTAACACGCATAGACGGGAATACGGTAACCTACATAAAGAAGGAAAAGGAGTTTACCGTTCAGGCCGATAAGGTCCTGATGGCAGTGGGTCGTCGTCCCAATACCGAAGGTCTTAATCTTGAGGCCGTCGGTGTGGACTATACCCGCAAGGGCATCACGGTCAATGAACGTTTTGAAACATCAGTACCGGGTATTTACGCTATAGGAGATGTTACAGGTGGAATAATGCTGGCTCATGCCGCAACATATCAGGGACTGCATGCTCTCAACGGTATATGCGGTCTGGATGACAGCATTCGTTTTGACCTTATTCCCGCAGCGGTATTCACCATGCCCGAGGTTGCAACCGTGGGCATGACCGAGGAGCAGTGCAAGGAGCAGAACCTTGATGTACGCTGCCTAAAGTCATTCTACCGCGCCAACGGCAAGGCTGTATCGATGGATGAGACCGATGGTTACTGTAAACTGATTGTTTCAGAGAGCGGAGCAATGCTGGGAGCTCACCTGATGGGCGCCCATGCCTCCGACCTGATACATGAGATTGCTGCCGTAATGAATATTAACGGCACTCTGGAGCAATTGAAGTATGTTATTCATGCACATCCTACACTCAGTGAGGTGCTGCAGGCAGCAATTCATAATTGAGAATTGAAAATTGAAAATTAATACGCAGAACCTGCGTTAAACCCGCGACATTAAAAAGGGCCCGGAAGAATTCCGAGCCCTTTTTATAATTCTCAATTCTCAATTTTCAATTCTCAATTCTCAATTCATTAAAATCCGCCGAATCCGCCGCCAAAGCCGCCGCCGAAACCGCCGCCGCCAAAGCCGCCGAAGTCACCGCCTCCCATCATCATGAAGTCGCCTCCGCCGAAGCCGCCCATGTTGGGCTGGCTGACCTTACAGCCCTTGGGGAGTGTGAAGAAAGAAGGATCAACATCCTCAGCAATGAAATTCATTGCAGTCTGGCTTGTGGTTGACCAGTCGCTCTCAGTAACGGTTGACAGAGGAATTCCCTCATAAACGCATACTGTGATATTCTGGGAGAAGCCCATCTGATTGGTGGGGCTCATTGAATACTTCTTGCATGTCAGACCTGCAACCTGCTCCTCGCCCAACTCCTTGATCTTGTTGCGGCGAATGGTCTTCTTGTCCAGATTCATCCAGTCAATCTCACCGAGCTGACCTATCTGGGCGCCTCCCATACCGAAACCGCCGAAGCCTCCGAAACCGCCTCCACGGCCGTTACGTCCACCGCCGAAAATAGGCATTGCTGTAGCAGTGTTCTCTTTCTCATTTATAGTATAGGTTGTGTCACCTACAGAGATGACGCGGGTGATAGTCTCGCCGTAAACGGTTATTCTTGCAGTCTTCTTTCCGTAATCATCAAAATAGATCTGCTCTCTCATTGCACTTGCATCGAAATTGTTGACCATGTTTCTGAAGGTGCTGTCATTGAATGATACGTTGCCTCCTCCCATTGCAGTGATTGTAGAGAAATCGGGCATGTCACCCATATCGGATGAGATGGTGATGACTCCGGATTTTACTCCGAACAGGACTTCTTTAACCTCTTTTTTCTTTGCGCTGACTGAAACGCAAACCGTAGCAAGAAGCAAAACGGCTAAAACTGATTTTTTCATACTGTAATAATATTTTGTTTTATCTGTCATTCTTAATTCTCTCGACAAAAAGTATATGATTCTGACACTTTTGTTAAATCGGATGCCGGAAACATTTTATAAACAGTTGCTTTTTTTGGTTACATTTAGACTTGTTTAATAGTTTTATGAATTGTATATTTGTAATCCAAAGATAATTAGCGGTATAAGACAATCAATTAAAGGATAATAATTTACAAATACTCAGATTATAGATAATGAAAAGAACACTGTTACGTTTTATTGCGCTGATGTCGGTCCTGACAGGGACGGTCAATCCTATGGGCGCACAGACTGTTGAAGAACTGATTGAGGCAGCTATGGCTGTAGATCTCAGTCAGGTGTCTTTTTCCAATACAGTATATACTGTAGACGGAATACGTTACAAACTTGATGAGACCAACAAGCTGGCACGCTGCTGCTATTTCAACCGAGATAACGTGGCGCCTGAGAAGTTTGTCATTCCGCAAACCATCACAGTTTCGGAGCAGACTTATGTAGTGGTATCCGTTGAGGGAAACTACTCTTATATGCAGAGCAATACCAATGAGGTTGTACTGCCGTCAACCATCCGCGAGATGACGGATTATGCTCTCTATCCGTTCAACACGGTCAAGACATTCCAGATTCCCGAGAATGTGGAGAAGATAGGCAAGAACCTGATCGGACGTGACAATGTAACAGTCCGTTTCAAGGGCCTGACACCTCCGGTATTTGCAGGTGCTCCGTACTCAAGCAACAATAAACTGAAATTTTACGTACCGGCAGCCTCATTCCGTGCATATCATCTTGCCGATTACATTGAGAACTGTTGTGTCATAGCCGACGTGCCCGATACGGGAACCGTAGTCACCGGCCGTGTATCAAACGGTGAGCTGGGCTATGTGGTAGTTTCCGACATCCAGCCCGAGATACGTACTTATGCCGATGTCAACAGGCTGATAATAAGTTCAGGTACAATTGATGAGCAGGACTGGTACGCAATGCGTAACATGCATAACCTTGTTTACCTTGACCTGAGCGGTCTTTCAATATCCGAGATGCCATACGGCGCATTGGAGGGCTGCTGGCAGATAGAGACGGTAATTCTGCCTCCTACGCTGAAGGCCATTCGCGGACATGCGTTCTACAATACCGGTGTCAGTGACCTGATACTTCCCGATTCGCTCAGAGAGATTTCGGGAAGCTACAATTTCTATAACTGCGATTCTCTGAGAAGCATAGTCATACCTGACAGCGTGAAGTCTCTTCCGTCATACTGCTTTTCAAACAGCAACAACCTTGAGGCGGTCCAGTTGCCCTGCAAGCTGTCAAGTATGGGCTCATACTGTTTCCAGAGCTGCAATCTGCTCAGTCTGTCAGTTCCCGGAACACTCTACGCAATTCCTTACAGTGCTTTCTCATCGAACAGCAATCTTGTCCAGGTTGAACTGAACAATGGTATCGGCCAGATAGATTCGTATGCTTTCAGTTCATGTTCATCACTCCCGCAGATAACATTCCCGTCTTCTATGAGACGCATAAGCACTGCTGCCTTCCAATATGATTACGCTTTGGCGTCAGTATCTTTCAATGAGGGACTTGAAGAGATTGATGATGCGGCATTCTACAACTGTTCATCACTGACACATATTGTACTGCCCAGCTCGTTGCAGTTCTGTCTGGGATCACCCTTCCAGTCCTGCAACAACATAACCAGGATTGACAGTTATGCACTGATTCCTCCCACGGTACGTGCAAATCTGCCCACCTATAATGCACGCAACATAGAACTCTACGTTCCGCTGTGGAGTTATCAGGAGTATATGACTACACCGGGATGGCTGGAGTATCAGGATCATACCAAGATCAATTATGATATTCTCCCGGAGAACATAGTTATAAACAAGGAGTTTGAATTCCTGCTTGATGAGAAGAACAACGTACAGGGCTACACACCCAATATCCGCCTGCTTTACAACTCTGAGTCAATTGATGACGGATTCGGACATACCAAGTATGAGCGCGGCAACCTGACCGTAAGCAGCTGGAGTAAACTGGCAGTTGGTGATTTCTCGATGTATGTATCTCCTTACGCCAAGTATTATGCTGATATGAGTTATTTCTATAACAAGTGTGAGTATGACTACAACCGTACGGTCAATAACCCCAACTCACTGATCGTAAAGGGTGAGATGCGTGCCGAGAACCAGACATTGAACATGATGCTCTATAATGACCGCTGGCAGTTCGTAAGCTTCCCGTTCCAGGTAAAGGTGAGCGACATCGTTCCGGAAGACTCCAAGACACAGTGGGTTATCCGCAGCTATTCAGGCGCCGAGCGTGCTGCCAAGCATTTTGACAATACATGGCAGAACCTGGGTCCCGATGATTATCTGGAGCCGGGAAAGGGATATATAATGATGTGCTATAACACCAATGCTCCAAACAATCTGGTGTCATTCACAGTAACTCCGGTCGTTGAGTCCACATCCCGTCAGTATCTGTTTACAAGTGATGACCGTGTGATTGAACTTGAGGAGAACCTGAGTGACTATGAGCAGGACCGCTCCTGGAACCTGATAGGTAACCCGTATCCCTGCTATTTCGATACCCGTTATCTGGATACCGAGTCTCCGTTCATGGTCTGGAACTCTTACAGCCGCAAGTATGAGGCTCTGAGTCCGGTTGATGACAGTTATATCCTGAATCCGGGTGAGGCATTCTTTATTCAGCGTCCCATAGATTCTGAAAGCCTTACATTCCTTCGCGGTGGCCGTCAGACCCATCGTAATCCCAATAACCTGACCGTTCAGGATGCCCCGATGCGAGGCACTGTTGAGCGCAGGGTATATAATATCACCGTTAAGACCGATTCACTGACAGACCGTACCCGCGTGGTCATTAATCCCAAGGCGGTGATGGGGTATGAACTCTCTCGCGATGCCGCCAGATTCAGATCGGAAAATATGGATATGCCCGGTATCTGGAGTGTATCGGATGGTATTGAATATGCTATTAACGAGAGGCCCGAAGAAAACGGGGAGGTATCTCTCTCATTATATCTTCCCAAGACCGGTTACCATACAATAGGTATAGGGGCAGGTTCATACAGCGGTCCGGTTGTGATTGTGGACCGCAAGGAGGGCAATAGAAGTGTTATAACCGCAGATCAGGGCTATACATTCTACAGTGAATCAGGCTCGGTGAACGACCGTTTCGTTATCATTCTGGAATCAGGAAAAGATGCGACCGGGATTGAACGGATTATTTCTGGTGGTGATGGGGCCGATGTATACAATATCAGCGGTCAGAAAGCCGACGGTACAGAAAACGGTATATTGATCAGGGAAGGCAAGAAGCTCCTTAACAAGTAAGACTCATGAAAAGATACCTGATTCTATTAATGGGTCTTGTAATCCGATTTGCGGTTCAGGCCCAGACTGATGATTACAATCCGATCAATCCGCCCGACCCGGAATGGCCACAAGCGGATACCACAACCTATTACAGGGTTGTATGCCGTTCTATACCCGATGGTGCCGGGTCATTCGGGGGCATAAGTGACGGTTACAGGCAGGGTGCCAATGTCTCCCTTTATGCATATACTCACGACAACTGCAACTTTATCTGCTGGAAAGATGCCAACGGCGTTGAGTTGAGTTCCACCAACTCATATTCATTCAAGATGCCGGCTCATGACGTGACAGTATATGCAGTCTATGAGTATGTTCCGTCATCTCCCGGCGATCCCGTGTTCAGCAGGAACTATCCTCTGACATTGGTTTCGGAACCGGCAGTGGCAGGTACGTTCAACCTGAGTGAGCCCAAGATGGTTAAGGAGGGTACCACCGAGACTCTTTATGCATACACAAACAACGGATTCAGGTTCCTCAGGTGGGAGACCGAAAACGGGGAGGTGTTGGGTACCGGTACCAGGATAAACTTCCTGATGCCATCGGCCGCTACCACTATTAAAGGTATATATGAGTATGCACCTTCAGTTCCCATCAATCCTGCCGTAAACTCATGGGACGGGCTGGCAGGACAGGCAATAGTTGACTGCTTCAGCCCGGGAAACCTGACGTCTACATTGCGCGGGCTTGTGCCTAACGCTTCAGAACTGACTCATCTTATAGTTGACGGTCAGGTGACAGACAATGACATGTCGTTCACCGGCACGTACAAGAACTGTACATATGTGGATATGAGCCGTATTGCCGGCATATCCAATGTGCCGAGCTACATATTTGACGGCTATTCAAACCTCAAGGAGATAGAACTGCCCGCATCAATCACCTCTATAGGCCGTTATGCGTTCAGGAACTGCTCTCTCCTGAAGGCTTTTGACATCTACTCAACCGTGCCGCCTACAGTTACGGCAGGCGCTTTTGAGGGCGTGCCGTCAGAGATGATCGTCTATGTGCCTGAGGCATCGGTCGAGCTTTACCAGGCTGACGAATTCTGGGGCGCATTCGCAGTGGTTCCGCTCAAGAGCAAGATATCGTCACTGGAACTTAAACTGCCGGCAGACTGTTCGGATGGACGTTACAGGAACATGTCACTTGAACTGGTCAACGTCAAGAACGGACAGAAGTTCAGATATGTCATTACCGACCGTCTTGGCTACACTTTCAGTACCCTGGTGCGCAACACCACCTGGAAAGCCAGCCTTAAGAACCTGTCGGGCCAGCTGATAGGCGAGAGCGACGTTATCCTGATCGATGACGCCAACGTCAGTTATACATTCAGCTACCTTAAGAGTCTCAAGAGCATTACACTCAAGGTGCTTGACGCCGGCGGCAATGATGTCACAGATGCTACGTCAGTAACGTGGACCGATGCTTCGGGTACATACCTGTCGCAGGGTAACAGCCTGGGCTCACAGCTGGAAGGTTACAAGGTGGGCTACAGCATCGCCCTTTCCAGGGAGCTTGGCATGAAATACCTGCAACCGGCTCCAACTGTTTACACCGTGAATGACGGGAGTAACGACATCGTGGTCAACCTTGATGAGATACCGGTTTATCAGCTCAAGGGTACGGTAGTCAACAACATGACGGGAGTGGGCATACATGGAGCATCGGTTTCGGTTACCCAGCTCATATCCGGCAAATATTCAAGCGCAATGACCGTACTGACTGATGCCAATGGAGCGTTCAGTGCCTCTGTCCTACGCGCACCCACGACGGTCACCGTATCGTCCGATGAATGCGTTAATACCTCTTTCAGACTTGAGGATGACAGTTTTGCCGACAACGTCTCTACAATGACTGTCGATTGCGGAGAGACCCGCCTCAAGCCGATATCGGGCGTGGTGATAAACCTGTCATACACCTTCAGGCAGAGCGTGGAGGATGGCGCCGATGCAGAGGTGCTTCCGTATTATTCGGATTATGCCAATGTATCGTACCGCCTTTATGACAAGACTCAGGGTAAGGAGATAACATCGTTCAGCGTCCAGTATCCCGATATCGTGGTGATGGATGACGTGATGACTGGCGATGAACTGGAGCTGACCTGCGTTAGCAAGCAGCGTTCATTCACCGATGTAACTGTCAGTGGAACGGTGGACAGCAACAACAGGCTTTCACTTACCATTCCGGTTGTTGAACTGGGAGGTATCAACGCCCGGTTCCTCATTACGGACAACACGGCTGTCAACGGAATTCTCTATGACAGCAAGGGACTGCTTGTAAGCAATTCGCTCTACAGCGGAAACAATCTCTCCATAACAGGTCTGGCCGACGGTGATTATACGCTCATCACGATGGGACAGAGCGCATATTTCAATTCAATCTTCTCTCTGGAGAACCTCTCTGAGGCCGGAATGACCGAAGGGGTTGACTATCTGCGCAACAACGTCACCGTCAGGAGCGGTAACCTGGTCTCACTCCGTAATGTAGTGGTGCCTCTGTTTGATGAGTCCAAGTACTACTATACAGGCAGGAACACTTCATTCTCCGTCAACAAGGCCAACGTGATAGCCGGAAACTATCTGACCCTTAGCGGAAAGGTTGATTTCCTGGATGCGTGGAAAAAGGACGTTACTGATGTGGAGATGCTGATACGTCTGCCGGAAAGTTGCAGCATGGTTGAGAACTCCGCCATTCTGGGCAACTCACTCACTCCTTATGAATACCGTGACAATACGGTCACCATTCCGTTGGGTGAGAACTGGACTGACAGGGTAAAGTTCTGCATCGTGCCTTCGGAGCGCGGTAATTTCATGCCGAGTGCATTCGTCAGGTTCAACCTTAAGGGCAAGACTATACTTCAGCCTATCGGAAGTGCAGCCTACACGGTCACAGACATGACAATCTGGAGTGCGCCGCTCATATCATTGCCTACAATAAGTGTCGATGGTAATGCGGCTGGGCAGTCACAGGTAGTGGTTTATGACGGCCAGAAAGTGATAGGTACCACCAAGGCGTTGGCCGACGGCTACTGGTCACTTCAGGCTGACCTGGGTCAGTGCCATAACATGTCAATCCATGAGATCTGGGCCGAGGTTACGGCACCGTCCGGATTCACGGCACAGACCGAGACCCGTTTTGTAGAGTACAATGAGCGAAGCATCCAGGCCAAGACCGTTGAGATGTCATTCTACAACAACCTTATCGGTGTGAACCGTACCATATGGGTAGGCTTTGACCTGGAACACATCAAGGCCAGCTCTCCCAGTTACATGTTTGCCGGAGGTACAGATTTCGTATTCACCGCAGACCTGACAAACAATGATCCCGAGGTGGTTAACAGCTGCGTAATCCGCGTATTCACCAACAAGCATGAGTGGATTGAACTGCCGGCACGCTACATACCCACACTGGACCGTTGGGTTGGCGTTGGGCGCTTTGACACCCAGTCAATGCCTATAGGCGTCAGGGTAACGGTCGATGCCGATATCTCCACAGATATTGACTACAGTGAGTTTGAGCAGATTACGGAGCAGATAACCGCTGCCGTAACTGAGCAGCAGGATTATGCCGAATCATACCAGAACTTCCCTGAAACGGACAACAGTTATGTGGTTACACCGGACATTCCGGAGCAGATACCCGAGACGATAGCTGATGTACAGATAACCGTAGGCTTTGATCAGGTAGAGGAGTGCGCACAGGAGGAGACTGTGGTCACTGTTGAGTATGATACCGATCAGCAGTCTCAGCAGCCACAGACAGTGACGGTTGACTTTGCAGATTGGAACTGTAACAATTACCAGTTCTACCAGGTTCCCGCCCAAGGCATTGAGACTGTCACTTATACGGCCGATACCATTGAATGGTCGACAGACCAGCCGAATGGAGAACCCGTTCAGGTCTATTACAGTGAGGACGGATCGTTCGTGGTGTTTGACCAGACCTGTGACCTGGCCTGGGGCGTTGATGTCAAGGCTCCGGCCCAGGATAACGGGAATCCGGTATCCAATAGGGTTGCCATCGGTCATCAGGGACGCATTGCAACCGAGCTTGTAGACTCCATCAAGGCCGAGATCCGGAACCTGGAGACAGCTGCCAGACTGGTTAACGGTTTCATCAATACGACTGCAGAGCCTATCCGTCATCAGCTGGCGGACATAGACAACAGTCTGAATACTGCACGTGAGCTGACAGGAACCCTGCTTGCATACAAGGATGCACATCCTGAAGAATCGGCAACCGTGAACGCCAAGATTGACGCACTCAATGCCGATGTGGCCAAGCTAAAGAAGAACCGCTATGAGCTGGTTACCGCACTGAATGAGGTGACCGGATATATAAGCATTGTACGTGATATCAACAGACTTATATCATACGGTCATTACGCCATAACCGATGTCAATGACTGGCAGGTGTTCATAGACCGCATACTGCCGTGTGACGGTTGGGATGATCCAGAGGCCCGTGCATTGTCATGGATATCGGAGGGTTTGAGAGACAAGCACGGTCAGCGTTACATTGCAGCCTGCCGTATGGCATCGCTGGCAGCGGCTGTTATTACATCGGTCAGCCAGAATAATGACGGCAAACCTGTAATCAGTGTCATACAGGGTGCGGTGGGAGACTATCTGTCCAAGACCGCAACACTTCTGTACAGGGAGAACAAGGCTCTGTCACGCAACCATATACGCAAGGCCAAGCGTGACCGTAACAGCTATGTGAACTGTAATTATGCAGACCTTGAGGTGATAGAGGACAAGTGGGATTTCTCTCTGCCGTATCCGATAGTGGAGCCTATCATCGACCCGTCGGGTTATGTATATGAGGGAGTCTCCAGCAACCGCATCGAGGGAGTGACCGCAACCGCATACTATCAGCATACCTATGAGGATATGTATGGTGACCTGCATCAGGAGACTGTCCTTTGGGATGCAACCATGTACGGTCAGGAGAATCCTCTCTATACCGATGAGCAGGGTATGTACCAGTGGGATGTTCCTCAGGGCCTGTGGCAGGTTAAGTTTGAGAAAGAGGGCTACCAGACAGTAACTACAGATTGGCTGCCGGTACCTCCTCCGCAGATGGATGTCAATATAGGCATGGTACAGAACGCACAGCCCGAGGTTGTCAAGGTGCGTGCCTTTGAACCCTCACAGGGTAATCCCGGAGGCGTAGAGGTTACATTCTCCAAGTACATGAACCCCGAGACGCTGACATCAGACAATATATATATCAAGGTGATAAGGGATACCGTTTCAATGTTCCGTGATATAGCAGGTATCTCGTATCCGGATATTGAGGAGTCTGTAAAAGGCAGCGGCATTTCATATGCAAGCCGCGTATCGGTTGACATTGACAGCCTGGATCTGTTTGATGAGGTTTATCTGATAATAAACAGGGATGTCGAGAGCTATTCGGGCATTACCATGGCAGGAACCTTTGAGCAGAAACTGGATATTGAGAAGAGAATAACATCCATAGGCGTTGATTCGGTGGCATGGGTGGGATACGGTCAGAAGGCAATCCTTAATATCGGCGCCCTGCCTACATCCGCCGCAGCCGGCAAGAGAGTTACAGTCAGGTCGGCACAGGCTATGATAGCCGGTCTTGGCCAGAACGGTACCGATGATGTTATTGAGGTTGTGCTGGATGCCGACGGTCAGGCTCAGGTTGAGGTGAGCGGAGCTTTGTTCGGAACCACAGCCCTTCAGTACAGCATCGCATCCGAGGATGTCAAGGCCTCTACGATAGTAAGCGTGGTTGATTCCAAGTCTCTCGAGGAAGTCAAGGCTCCTGTGGCATCAAGGATAAGCGGTACGGCTCTCTATTCGGGCCAGACCGTGACCCTGTCATGCGAGACACAGGATGCTGTGATCTACTACACTCTTGACGGATCATGTCCATGCGAATCGGACAATCCTATCCTGTATCAGGGCCCGATAGCCATAACCGACGCTACAACCATCAAGGCAATGGCTGTGGGTGTGAACGGGTCGGAGAGTTTGATAGCCGAGTACTCATATTCCGTACGCAATTCAAGCGTCAGGATGACTATTGAGGAGGGATGGAACTGGGTATCGACAGATCTTTCTGCACCGCTTGAGGCAACTCAGCTGGATGGAGTGGCACAGTTGATACGTACCAGCGATGCCGATATCACCAGCGAGAACGGCCAGTTTGAGAGCGGCATTACTGTAGCCGATGCCACAGTATCGTTCAAGGTCAAGGCTGACGCTCCTGCCGTGAGGATGTTCCAGGGAAGCCAGTACAACCCGTCACTCACTCCGATAGCACTGAGCCGGGGCTGGAATTGGTTGGGCTATCCTATTGATGCCGTAATGACACTTGACGATGCTTTAAAGTATCTTGATGTTGATGAGGGTGACCTCATTACCAGCCTGACCGGCGGATTCGCCCTGTATCAGAACGGCGAATGGCACGGCGAGCTGAAGGTACTTACTCCCGGTAACGGTTACATGTACCGATCCATGAGCAGTAAGGCTTTCGTTTATAACACGATACCTACAGTCAATGCACAGGCTCTCTATTCTGGTCAATCCAAGACTGAATGCGGCCCGTGGAGAGTCAATCAGCATCGCTATGCAGACCTCATGCCTGTAATGGCAGTTCTTATGGACGGAGACTCGGAGGCAGACCTGAACGGATGGTACATAGCGGCGTTCGACAGTACCGAGTGCCGTGGTGTGGGAGCCGTTATAGATGATATTGTCTACATGACGGTTTACGGTAATCAGGGTGAAACCCTTAGCTTTGCCGCCATTGACGCATCGACAGGTAACCGCTATGAGATAACAGAGACTGTCCAGATAGGTCTTAATGAGAAAGGTAATCCGGACAATCCGTTCGTGCTGAATCTGACCGTGCCTACAGGTGTGGTGCATCCGGAGGCAGAAAACAGTGACAGTCGGATATACAATATCAAGGGACAGCCTGCGGAGAGTACTGGAAAGAGCGGTCTGTATGTTATTGACGGTCAAGTCCGTTTTGTAAAGTAACATACCCGGACCATACAGAAAGCGTTCCGGAATCCATGATGGGTTCCGGAACGTCTTTTTATCATCTGCGGGTCTGATTGAACAGCAAAGGTATCAGGTCCTGACGGCCGATGCGTTTGAGCTCGGCTATGAGTCGTTGGTGCTGGGCAGGGTCGTACCAGAAAAAGAACTGGCGCTGAGCCTGTTTCTCGCGGTCTGTCCGTGCGGTATAGACCGGTTGCATGGTGTAGGGATTGATTCCGGTGTAGAATATCTCCGTGCTCAGGGTCATTGGGGTGGGCGTAAAGTCCTGAATCTGCTCCAGCTTGAAGTTGAGTCGTTTGGTTATTATGGCCAACAGCGCCATATCCTCTTCGGAGCAACCGGGATGGCTGCTGATGAAGTAGGGTATAAGCTGCTGCCTGAGACCGCATTCCTGGTTTACTTTGTCAAATGTCTTCTTGAATTGCTCAAAATGTGTGAACGATGGCTTGCGCATCAGTTCCAGGACGGAATCCGATGTGTGCTCGGGGGCTACCTTGAGACGTCCGCTTACATGTCGGCTTATCAGTTCACGGGTGTAATCCATGTGGGACCTGTCGGCTCTTGTATCAGGATCACGGTACTGCAGTATGTCATATCGGATGCCGCTGCCTATGCAGGTCTTTTTTATTCCCGGCACCTTGTCGGCAGCACGGTAAAGGTCTGTAAGGGCGGTCAGGTCTGTACTGAGATTGGGACAGACCTTGGGCGTAAGGCAGGTGGGGCGTTTACAGTGCAGGCATTTGTTCCTGTCCCGTCCTCCGGTTCCGTACATGTTGGCAGACGGACCTCCCAGGTCCGATACATAACCCTTGAAATCCTCCATCTCTGTTATCTTGCGAAGCTCCTTGAGGACACTCTCCTTGCTGCGGCTCACAATCTGTTTGCCCTGATGGGCCGAAATGGTGCAGAATGAACATCCTCCGTAACAGCCGCGGTGTATTGTTACCGAATGGCGTATCATGTCATAAGCCGGGATGCGTTTGCCGTTGTAGCGCGGGTGGGGCAGACGGGTGTAAGGCAGGTCATATATGGCGTCCAGTTCCTGTGTGGTAAGAGGCGGATACGGAGGGTTGACCACTATATAACGGTTTCCGGTTTTCTGGATGATGCGATGGGCCTCTATCATGTTGGACTCCTCCTCAATTATGCGGAAATTGGCGGCCTGGGCACGCTTGTCGGCAAGACACTGCTCGTGTGGAGCCAGGACTTTGTCTTGATCGGTTATTCCGCCGGGCACATCACGGCACAGAAAGGCGGTTTGCGGAAGTGTATGCAAATCATTGATCCTTCCCTGGCTTATGGCATCGGCCAAGTGGACCGTTACTTTTTCACCCATGCCGTAAGTCAGGTAATCGGCACCGCTCATCTCAAGGATGTTGGGCAACAATTTGTCCTGCCAGTAGTCATAGTGGGTGAAGCGGCGCAGGGAGGCCTCAATACCTCCCAATACCACGGGTACATCTGGAAATAGTTTCTTCAGGGCCTTGGTGTATACAATCGTTGGGTATTCAGGCCTTCCGGTGTGGCGGCCGTCAGGTGTATAGGCATCCTCCGAGCGCAGACGCTTTCCGGCTGTGTAACGGTTGACCATTGAATCCATTGCGCCGGCCGATACGCCAAAGAAGAGTCTTGGCGCCCCCAATTTCCTGAAGTCACGCAAATCGTCCTGCCAGTTAGGCTGTGGAATGATAGCCACCTTGTAGCCGTGAGCTTCAAGGACACGACCTATGACGGCTGTGCCGAACGAAGGGTGGTCCACGTAAGCGTCACCGCTGAAAAGTATGACGTCCGGCTGGTTCCATCCCAGCCGTTCGCACTCCTTTTTTGTTGTAGGCAGCCACTGAGGCATTATTGTTGGTCAGGTTGCGGTTCGGGATTTGATTTGTTCCAATCTTCATACAAGGCTATCAGGTTCTTGAGGCCGAAAGCCTTCATGTCGCGGTGATAGATCACGTCAATGCAGAGGTCCAGCAGGGCTTTGTCTGACCCCTGCGGAGTAGTGAGCAGCGAACGTATGTTCAACTTGAGCTTGTCCAATGACTGCTCGGTCACTATGCCACTGCTGTCTATAAGTAGTTGGAACAGTGAAAAACTGCGTATTGTACGGAGATTCTCATCCGATACGTTGATGCTCCGTGTTCCTGATTCGTTTGCCTGGATAGTGTACATGATGATAGTATTTTAGTTGTCTGTCAGATACCTTAATACGGAACGCATCAGTTTGTCGCGCTCACGTTGGGATGTTATGCTCTCAAACGGAAAGCCAATTGTCAGGCAACTGCTTCCGTTGTCACCTTTAAAACCTACTCCTGCCGTCAGGCCACTTTGGGTATAGGTGAGTTGCCGGGTTGCTTTACCGACTGGGGATATGACATCGGGTCTGGTTACTCCGTATGCGTCTTTTGTGGCTTGGCGCCTGATTTCAGGCTTGCTCCTGAGCCCTTTTACGGCATCATCAGTTGCCGATGGCAGAGGCCCCTCCCATCTGTAATGAAGCACATTGGCTGTGAACTGTTCATCGTCCAGGCTGGATATCATATCCGCACCCACATATGATCCGCTCGTAAACAGTTTTCCGCCACTATGCAGATATGCGGAGATTCTATTCTGTAAGTCTGGCGGGAATGTGGAGTAGTCTTTATAAAACAGCGTATCCTGGAGCGAACGTTTCTGCAGTCCCAGAATCAGGTCAACCACGCGGTATTTTGTAAGGTTAACCATACCATCCTGGACCGCATCTCGGCTGCACGAAACGAACGACCACCCGGCTTCCAGAATGGAATGTCCGTGCAGCTCAGGGTAGTCAAAGGTGTTGCCTGCCAGAAGTGTGCCGTTCAGACTTTCATCGCTTGTGCCTAATGATACCTCTTCGGGAGAGTCAATGCTGTCCTTGAGGAAAATCTGCTGCGCACCGCACAGTATGGGTGAGCGCATGTACTGTACACCAGGGTCGGATAGTATGTCAAATCCCAAAGTAGAGTCTGTCTCAACGGTCTGAGGTGCACTAAGACGTTGGAATCCGTTGATGATCAGTACGGTACCTTTGTTTTCCGAGGCTATTGAGGCTGCCAGCGTCTCGGACGGCATGCTCTCTCCGCCTTCATTTACAGCGGTTACGCGGAACCGGTAGATACGGTCTTTTTGGGGCGTAAAGGTATATCTGTTGATTTGGGTGAATGTGCCGTTGTCGAATCCTCCGTCATCAACTGCTGTATACACTATATAGCCCCGGGGAAAGGCCGTGGGTTCAAGGGGGTCAACAGCATGTTGCCAAGACAGGTTCAGGGTTGAATTGCCGGATACCTCAATCCTGAAATCTGCTATCGGAAGCGGCTGGACCACATAGCTGCGGCCATGCAGGAAACTCTCATATTTTAGTATGGATTTGTATATGGACCGTGCTGCCATGAATCTGAAATTGGGGTTGAGAGCCAGTTTCACATCCCAGTAATTCTGGTGTGACAGGAGTTCAAGCAGCATGGACAGTATCTGCGGCTCACGGCTTTCGCAATAGTTTTTGTCCCATATCCCGCGATAGACCCATTCGCGGCGCAGACCGGCATTCATATCTTCAATCAGCCCGGTCAGAACCATATCGGTAAGGTCTCTGCTCAGATAACGTGAATGGCCTTCTCCCAGGAGCCTGTCGTTAAAATTGGTGGTGCAGATTCCCAGCGTGCCGACCAGGCTGTCCCCATAGGTGTATCCTGCGTCAGTATGCAGCGCAAAGTACAATTCCAGGGGAACGCCGGCTCCGGAATTGGCTTTGTTGAACAACGAACCTCCCGATAACCAGTTGACCATATACGGGCGGGTCCAGATATCTTCACGGTAATCATCGGTACCGTTATACTTGTTGAATATGCTGTCCGGCGCCCCCGCGAACCTTGTGTAGTATTTGGATCCCATATTGTAACGGGGGGCTTCTATCTCGAGTCCTTCACGTATTTCAGTAGCCGTTCCTCCACCGAATCTTACCGCATCGGCATTGACGGTACCTTGCATGCGGCTGCTGTTGTCCAATGTAACCATCCCACGCGGGCTGCGGCCTTCACGGAAATTGAAAGTACCGAGATATACCCATGTACCGCCGCCCATCTGCTGGTTTACATGGAATGTGGTGGTGCCTCCGCTGTGGAATACTATATAGCGGGCGTCATCAATGCTGGTGGAGTCTGTCTGGTAGGTTACATATACGGCGTAGTCGCCATCCTCCGGAATATCGGGAATCCACATGGCCGATGACATCACGATTCCCGGACCGTCGCCGGCCTGTGCAGTGCGTGTAGGCAGTTTGAGGCTGTCAGGGCATATGCGCAGGGAATCCTCCAGGTAACCGCCTCCGTAAGACGTGTGCCATTTCCCGTCTTCACGGTAATTATCGGCCCCTGACTTGACTGTTACACTGTTAGTCTGCCAGTCACGTTCACGGGCAGTATAGACCACGGCACCGGCATTCTCGAGCATCGGGATCAGGTAAGGGTATGCTATGGATTGTGTCAGCAGATCCTCTCGTGAACAATACAGCGGCGGACGCTGCCACTCCCACATCATGTCTTCATTGTCATAATACAGTCCGTGGCTGGGAGTTACTGCCATGTGAATGTTGCCCAGGCCTTGTGATGCGGTGTACGGGCGGCTGTCATTTGACACCCACGGACGACCGTTATAGAATGTATCGTTCCACAGGTCATCCTGCCTGATTACTTTCCTGGCCCAGTTTGGGATGAGCTGCTCAATCGTGCGGTCTGCGGTATGGATAACCAGGTTGTAACGGCGTATATCCTGCGGCAATGATTTGTGCAGATTCTCATAGATGGAGTCAATCAGTGAATGCCGGAACCTCTGGTAACTGAAATTCTGGTTAAGGTAGATGTCAAGACGGCGGCTGTTACGGTTTATTGCGGTCCGGTCCACCTTGAGTGTCTTCAGGTCGCAGTCGGCCTGATACTGCTCGAAATAGTTATTGACCTTGGTACGGATAACGGCATCACTGGTCTGTGCCCTCAGTCCGGAAACTGACAGCAACATGACGGTCAGTGCCGCCAAAAGGGCACGCACGTACCGGAACATATACCAGGAAGGTTATTACTTCTTAAGTTTGGTCAGCTTGTCAATAACTTCTTTTATCTGATTCTGGAAGTCCTTGACAAGAGTGCGGTAGTACTCCTTGGCATTGCCCGGCTCAGTGTGGCTGATGCGGGCGTTGAAATCATTGTCAATGCGGAGCAGGTCAACGATAAGGGCGTCAGCGGCCTCCTTATCGGTTCCGGGAACCAGTTCCTTGTATATAAGACACTCGGTAAAGATGTCACCAATAATGTAATTGATGTCCTTTTTGAGATTTCTGCGACTTGCCATAGTGATTGCGCTTTATTGTTTACGCGAAAATAAGAATTAATTCTCAATTCTCAATTTTCAATTCTCAATTAATCACGCCGGGATGATAAAACTTATGGCCTGGGGTATAACTTCAATGTGGAAATCGTGCCCCGGGAGCATCTCGCCGTCAAGGCAGATTTCTGTCTGCCTGTCAGAGTGGACATCTATGCTTGTGGACTGCCTGTAAATGAAATGCCTGGCGGTTTTGGGATCGTCAAGATGCCGGCCCAAAGCGTATACCTTGATCAGACTCAGAAATGTTATGAGACTGACTGTCTTGCAGTAGCCTACCTCTATCAGACCATCGTCATTCCTGGAGCGGGGTGAGCAGAAGAATTCGCCTCCTACATAACAGTTGTTGCCCAGAGTACACAATAGCATGCGCTTCCCTTCATTTAGGAGTTCTCCGTCGGCCCGGACTGTAATATTGTTGAACCTTCCGCAGAAAATAGCCTTCACGATACCCCAGCGATATGCGTTCTTCCATCCTTTGCGGCTCAGTCGGGCGCCTGTGGCGGCGACTATTGCGTCAAACCCGAAATTGCAGACGTTTATAGAGTACCGGTCATCGTTGACCTTGAGTATGTCTATCTTGTGCGGAGTGCCTTCAATCAGACTGCTTACACTCCTGAAATCCTTGTCCTTATAGTATTTGATGAAATCATTGCCGCTTCCGCAAGCCCAAACCGCCAGATGCTTGTTCCCGGCGCCAACCATTCCGCTGGCCACCTCGTTTATGGTGCCGTCTCCTCCGCAAGCCACGAAGCATGTTTCAAGGCTGGGATTTTTCTTGCAAAAATCCCTTACAAACTGTGTGGCTGTCCTTTCGGCAGTGGTCTTGTAAATTTCAAAATCCGGTTTTGTTTCCAGCTTATTCAGCTGCTCTTCTATCATCTGAGCATTCCCGGCCTTGCTGGGCTCATTGTTGACGATAAAGCAATAATGCATCTCTCTTACTTTTGGATAGGTAAAAAATCGTGGCACAAAGGTAACAAGAATCTATTAAAATTTGTAAAATCAAGCCGTAATTAATACCTTAGCGGTGTGAATCAAACTTGTATGATATGAAAAAGACAATTCTTACAGTGTTATTCATGGCATGTGCCGCATGTACGCTGCAGGCCATCAAACCGATTGAAACTGCCGGTTTTGACAAATTCAATAACTCTTTCAAGCTTGACCTGGTCTCAGTGGGTTATCTGTCTCCTCAGCTGGCATGGGAGCATTACACAGATACAAGGTTTTCATACGGTGTCTCGGTTCAGGCTCATTTTGTTAACCGAAGCACATTCGTAAGGGCACTGAATGAAGACGACGAGGTGCCTGCTACCATAAAATTGGACGGAAAGACATATGATTTGGATTGGTCTGACCATCCTTCAAAGTGGTATGCCGATGTAAACATGGAAGACGGGAAACATGAGGTCAAGTGGGACCGCAAATACGTAGGCATGATGGTATGTCCTGAGGGCAGGTTCTATTTCGGACGTAAGCCGGCACGAGGTTTCTATGCTGTAGCAAGAGTTGATGTCGGCCTGTTCCGTGAGACTTTCGTGGTCTCCAGGTCCAAGCTTTCATATGCCGAGGAGGATGCCATAATACAGAAGAGAAAGGATGAGGCCGCAGCAGCAGGGCAGGATCCCAACTCCGTATCAAAGACAATTGAAGACAGATGGAAAAAGGCCGGTACTGAGAACGGTGAGACTTTCATGGCGCTTGGCGGAGGTGCCGGATTGGGATTCCAGTGTTGGTTCAGGCAGAACTCACACTGGGGTGTGGATATGAATACTTTCATAAAAAGGGATTTCAAGTTCTCCGAGGATGACAACCAGTGGGAGTGGCTTTGGGGCGCAGGCCTGCTGGCAGATCTCAACCTGTCAATAATATACCGCTTCTAAATAACAACCAAATATTTGCAAGGGTGCGCATTTTTGACGAAATTTGCGCACCCTTAATATTTAAAAGAGGTAATTAAAGAACATATACTATTCAGATGAGTACAAAAAGCGCATTACAGATTGCACGCGCCGCCTATCAGCCTAAACTTCCCCAGGCTCTCCGCGGTGCTTTGAAGGCTGTCGAGGGTGCTCCCACACAGTCAGTTGCAGACCAGGAAGAAGTCAAGAAACTCTTCCCTAACACTTACGGAATGCCGTACCTCAAGTTTGAGCCGGCCGAGGGTGCTCCCGCCAAGAAATCTATCAACGCAGGCGTTATCCTGTCCGGTGGTCAGGCTCCCGGCGGTCACAACGTCATTGCCGGTCTGTTTGACGGACTCAAGAAGCTTAACCCCGCCAACAAGCTGTACGGATTCATCCTGGGCCCCGGCGGTCTGGTTGACCACAACTATATGGAGCTTACTGCCGATATCATCGACGAGTACCGCAATACCGGCGGTTTCGATATCATCGGTTCAGGCCGTACCAAACTGGAAAAGAAGGACCAGTTCGATAAGGGTCTGGAGATCCTGAAGGCTCTCGATATCAAGGCTTTGGTTATTATCGGCGGTGATGATTCCAATACTAACGCTTGTGTTCTGGCCGAGTATTACAAGGCTATCGGCGCAGGTGTTCAGGTTATCGGTTGCCCCAAGACCATTGACGGTGACCTTAAGAACTCTGAGATTGAGACCTCATTCGGCTTTGACACCGCTACCAAGGTTTACTCGGAGATTATCGGTAACATTGAGCGTGACTGCAACTCAGCCCGCAAGTACTGGCACTTTATCAAGCTGATGGGCCGTTCAGCCAGCCACGTAACGCTGGAGTGCGCCCTGCAGACCCAGCCTAACATCACCCTTATCGGTGAGGAGGTTGAGGCTAAGAACCAGACTCTTGATGACATCGTAACATATATCGCTCAGGTTGTTGCTGACCGTGCCGCACGCGGCATGAACTTTGGTACCGTTCTGGTTCCCGAGGGTCTGATCGAGTTCATCCCTGCCATCAAGAAGCTTATCGCCGAGCTCAATGACGTTCTGGCTGCCAACCAGGCTGAGTTCGACATGATTCAGGCCGATAAGAAGATCCAGTACATAGTAAGCAAACTCTCCAAGGAGAATGCAACCATATTCAAGAGCCTGCCCGAGAGCGTAAGCCGTCAGTTGGCTCTGGAGCGTGACCCGCACGGAAACGTACAGGTATCGCTCATTGAGACTGAGCAGCTGCTGGCCGATATGGTTGGCGTTAAGCTGGACGAGTGGAAGAAGGAAGGCAAGTTCCTTGGCAAGTATGCAACCCAGCACCATTTCTGCGGTTACGAGGGCCGTTGCGCAGCTCCGTCAAACTTTGACGCTGACTACTGCTACAGCCTTGGTTACAACGCATCAATGCTGATCGCTGCCGGCAAGACCGGTTACATGTCATCAATCAAGAACACCGTGGCTCCTGCCGACCAGTGGATTGCCGGTGGTATACCTATCACCATGATGATGAACATGGAGAAGCGTAACGGTGAGATGAAACCGGTTATCCGCAAGGCTCTGGTAGAGCTGGACGGCGCTCCCTTCAAGGAGTTCATCAAGCATCGTGCCGAGTGGGCACGCGAGACCAGTTTCGTATATCCCGGCCCAATCCAGTATTTCGGTCCCACCGAGGTATGCGACCAGCCCACCAAGACTCTGAAGCTGGAGCATCAGGGTAAATAAAAGACAGATTATGCCTGCCGTAAAAGGCAAACATAACAAAAATAAAAAAAAGAGGGTTTCCGTTCCTATAAAGAAAGGACGGAAGCCCTCTTATATTATTCCGGACTGGTTACACTGGCTTATAACGGCAGCTATACTGGTAATCCTGTCCATTGCAGCATATTATGTCTTTCTCAGACCATACGTATTCCGTCTTAAGCCGTGTCGTGGTACAAAGGAATACGGAGTATGCCTGCCTTCGGGGTTCCTGTGCTATGGAATAGATGTATCGCATCATCAGGGTAAGATAGATTGGGCAAGGGTGGCGGAGTCATCGGCCGAGAGCGGTTATCCCATCAGGTTCGTAATAATGAAGGCGACAGAGAGCGATACATTTACAGATCCGGATTATCAGGTCAATATAACAAATGCCCGAAATGCCGGATTGGTGTGCGGAGTCTATCACTTTTATGACCCTGGAACATCTCCTCGCAGTCAGGCACAGCATTTTATCAATACCGTGAAACTCCAGAAGGGTGATTTTGTGCCGGTGATTGACGTTGAGCGTACAGGACGCTCATCGGCTGACCTTCGTCAGGACCTGATCATATTCATAAAAGAATTGGAATCACATTATGGCGTAAAGCCAATGATATATGCATCGGCCAAATTCCACCGTCGTCATCTCAACAGTGCCGAATTCGACTCTTATCCTTTATGGGTGGCTCACTATTATGTGGTACGGCCGGTTACCGACAAACAGTGGCGTATCTGGCAGTTTACAGACCATGCCAATATCGACGGTATTAAGGAATACACTGATTTCAACGTTTTCAGAGGCACTGAAGCCGATTTCAACTCAATCCGCATAAAATAGTACAAAAGGGCCTGTTCCCAATTGTTCTTTTTAGGGATTTTCCCCTGAATATGTAGGGAATTTCCGCGTTCCGGGTATTATTACCGTATTATTTTTGCATTGGAAAGAAACCACAAAAAGATACGGTTATGAAAAAGTCAGTATTGTTTATGGCATTGATGGCAGTCACAATGACAGCCGGTGCGCAGAGAAATGACTTGTACTCTTCGGGCAAGAACAGCGGAAAGTCATCAAGTCAGTCAACACAGGGTTCAGCTGTGGTGACCCGTACACCTTCTTATACTGAACCGGAAGTTACATATCAGCAGGCTGCTCCTGTAGTCAAGACTACTCCTCAGATCATAGTAGACCGTGATCCCGATGAGTATAACCGCCGTTATACTTACGGAACCAGCCAGATACAATATGAGGATGGTTCTATATTGGACGATGTGCCTACCGTCTACATTCATGACACAATCTATGTGATTGATCCCGAAAGTGGTGAGAAGAGATATGTTTATGACGATGACGGTTCGTACGCCGAAGGATACAATGATGCCGTTGAGGATTATTACCTGACACGCCGTCTTTACCGTTTCCGTCATTACGGTCGTTTTTACCACTCGCTGTATGATGACCTGCTTTGGGATATAGTGTACTGGGACCGCTACTTTGATGACCGCTACTGGTACTATTCTCACACATATTATTATGACCCCTGGTACTATGACCCCTGGTACTATGATCCCTGGTATTATGACCCCTGGTACTATGGCGGTTGGCATTACACTTCGTGGTATTATGATCCCTACTATCACTATGGACCGGTTTATTACTACTCAGGCCCGGTCGTGGTGAATGACAGGACTACTTACTATACTCCTAACCGTAGTGTCAACGGAGGCGGATGGGACAGGAATCTCAGCCGTACGGTATCCGGTAGGACAGCAGCATTCGGTTCAAGCAACAACCGCAGCGTCAGTTCAGCTTCGGGGGTAGCTTCCAGGTCTGTAACTACAAACGCAACTCCGGACAGAAGCGTTGCAGGTTCGTCATCCAGCCGTAGCGTATCAGCATCGGCATCCAGCCGTAGCGTCGGGAACAGTAATTCAAGTTCCAGCCGTAGCGTAGCCGGATCAAGCTCCAGCCGCAGCGTAGCCGGATCAAGCTCCAGCCGTTCGGTCAGTGGCAGCAGCTCCAGCCGTTCGGTCAGCAGCACCCCCAGCAGCTCCAGCCGTTCGGTCAGCAGCAGCTCCAGCCGCTCTACAACTTCATCATCAACTGTAAGAAGTGTGGCTCCTGCTACCTCTAGCCGTTCAAGCTCTACAAGTTCTTCACGCTCTGTAAGTAGCAGTTCTGCTTCAAGGTCAACTCAATCGGGTACAACCTATGACCGTCCCAGCAGTACCAGCACCAGCCGCTCGGTAGGCAGCAGCTCAAGCAGCACCAGCCGCTCGGTAGGCAGCAGCTCAACCAGCTCCAGCCGCTCAGTAGGCAGCAGCTCCAGCAGCTCCAGCAGCTCCAGCCGTTCGGTAGGCAGCAGCTCCAGCAGCTCCAGCCGCTCGGTAGGCAGCAGTTCCAGCAGCTCCAGCCGCTCGGTAAGCAGCAGTTCCAGCAGCTCCAGCCGCTCGGTAAGCAGCAGTTCCAGCAGTTCCAGCCGCTCGGTAAGCAGCAGTTCCAGCAGTCCCAGTTTCAGTTCAGGTGGCAGCTCCAGCTCCAGTTTCAGTTCGGGCAGCAGTGGTTCACGTGCCGTTTCAGGCAGCTCATCCAGAAGATAAGAACTCATATTCAGTGATGTGAAAGAGAATATTAAAACTCAGTCAGAAACCTGTAAATACTTAAGATATGAAAACCGCAAAATACACAATAACAGCAATAGCCCTGTCTATCTGTACATTAATAGGTGCTCAGACATCATTTGACGCAGCCAAGCTGTATGAAGAGGAACTGAACGGTACTGCCCGTTACATCGGAATGGGCGGAGCAATGAGTGCCTTAGGCAGTGATCCTTCCGTTATCAGCCATAATCCTGCCGGTATAGGTACGTATCGCAAGAGTGATATCAATTTGTCCCTGTCATCATTCGGAACGTCAGTAAGTACCGATCCCTCGGCAACCGCAAGTAAGCCAATCTTTAATAATGGCAGGTCATATTACTCAAGAAATACCAAGTCTGATGTAAATGTGGCATTTGATAATTTCTCGGCCATATTCTCAGGCAGTGAGTCAGGTGACAACTATTTCAATTTCGGTATGTCCTACCGTAAGCTTCAGAATATTGACCGCAATCTGGATTATATTGATTCTTTTGATGATGCTGACGGATATGAGGTTTGGCGTGAATACAAGGACCATCAGCGCAACAAGGTAAACTCTTTTGATTTCAACATATCATATAATCTGTCGGACAAGGTCTACTTTGGTTATACATTCGGAATCCTTTCTGCCGTGACCAATTCGGAGGGCTATTTCTATGATTACTATGCTCCTGGTAATCATCCTGATTTTCCCAATGGGCTGGATTATACCTGCGTGGACAAGATGAACAGATCCGATGGTGCCGGATGGAACATGGCTTTCGGTACGATTATCCGCCCCGTACAGGCTCTTCGCCTTGGCGCAGCGATAAAGACTCCTACCTATTTCCACGAAAGACTTGAGTATTCCGATTATCTCTATGCCGTTATGGGTGAAGGCAAGGATGGCGACAAGTTCAATAACGATGTCGAGTACAAGTATTCATCACCTTGGTCAATAGACCTTAGCGCAGGTCTGACATTCGGCGGCAGTGTTGTAAACGTAGCATTGGGTGCCGAGTACGAGAAACATTTTGCCAGCCGATCATCGCTTTCTATAGGAAATACCAAAATGGTTAATCAGGGAGCGGTCGACTATAAGGACTTTTCAGTTCTTAAAACAGGTTTTGAGCTGAATGTCAGTAACTTCTCAATAAGGAGCGGTTTCGGATATAAGGAATCGATGTTCAATGACGGATCATACCCTTATCTGTATGACTCTGATTTCAACGGTTGGAAGAATGATTCTTCAGGAAATCTGGCTGAAGTGGGACGTACAGATTTCCAGATTGACCGTCCGGGTAAGACACGTTACGTAACCTTCGGATTGGGATACTGCTCGACACCGGACAGGGACGGCACTCAGTTCTACATAGACCTGGCATATGTTAACGGACTCAAAGGCAGTATAGTCAACGTAAATGAATATGCCGAGGATGTTGATGTAAAATACAATTATAAGTCAGATAAGATTCAGTTGACCTTTGGCTGGAATTTTTAAACAGTCAGTTTGATTTTGAGATGATTTTATTGATTCCGGCCGGTCTTGATGACCGGCCGGAGTTTTTTCAGAACTTGCCCAGGATACGGTCCATCACCCAGTTGGTTGGGGTGGCACTTATGCCGTCACAGGTGCAGACTCCCTTGCCGTTAAGATGATCCACAACAGCCTGAACCAGCGGGAACTGAACATGCTCCGGATTGGGAATGTCAAACTCATGACGTCCATCGCTGTCATGCAGGGCAATGGGTTGGAAGGTGAATATCGAGAAACAGATCATTCCCTTGTCACCAATCAGTTCTATACGGTCCTCCTTGGCGGATTCATCGGCCACGAAACACCATGATCCGGAGCCTACAAGCCCGTTCTCAAACTTAAAGCAGGCACTTACCGTATCTTCGGCCTGATACAGACCGGCTCGGTTGCTGCATAGACCGTAGGCGTCAATTATGCAACCGCACAGTTCCTGAACCATATCAATCTGATGAGGAGCCAGGTCATAGAAATAGCCACCTCCCGAAATATCCGGAATGACACGCCAGGGCAGGTTGGTGCTGTTGTAATCCAACTCTTTTGGGGGCTGGGCAAAACGTATCTGGACATTTATCAGCTTGCCGATGGCGGGTATGAGTTCCTTGACTTTCAGGAAATACGGAAGATATCGGCGGTAGTAGGCGACAAAACAGGGTACTCCGGTCTCTCTGGATACACGGTTGATGCGCATACATTCCTCATAGCTCTGAGCCATAGGTTTTTCTATATAGACCGGCTTTCCGGCTTTCATTGCCATGACAGCGTATGTGGCATGTGATGAAGGTGGAGTGGCGATATAGAGAGCATCCACATCGGGGTCGTCAATAACGTCCATGGCGTCTGTGTACCATTTACGGATGTTATGTCTCTCTGCATAAGAACGTGCCTTATTCTTGTCACGGCTCATTACGGCTTCTATGGCCGATCCTTCTGCTTTTGCGAATGCAGGACCGCTTTTCTTTTCGGTAACTTCACCGCATCCTATGAATCCCCATCTGATCATATTTGGAAAGAACTTTTGAATCAATCAAAGAAAGTCCAGCTTAACCCGAATTTGACCATTCCGGGGATTGCCGGATAACCAGGTAGCATGAACGAATCACGGTTACTCATCTGCCCGTCATTGGCATGGTAATACATGATGTAGAAACGTACTCCGCGCAGGCTGCAGTTAACATAACCGGTCAACAGAGGGTAACCTCCCACCTCTTGTATGCAGCCGTCATTCTGAATATGGAATGCACCGACTGCCGGACAGTAACCGGGTGCATTGTACCGCGTGAAATACAGAGCATTGGCACCTATTTCAAGATTCAGTCTCTTATAGTAGATAAACTTGAGATAGAGGTCAGAGAACACGTTAAGGTCAGGTAGGGGGATTATTTTTTTGTTTCCCGACAACTGATACGTGATGTTGTTGTCCCAATGCAGCGGCCCAAGTATGAAGTTCTGCTGCAGTGAAGCGCTCAGTATCTGGATCGATCCGTTATGCTGTGCCGCAGATATTGAATAGGAAGGTTGAGTTACGTTATCGGCATTGATATATGCTCCGGCATCGTTCTTGAGATATACGTAGTTGGCCACATTCTCTACGTCCAGCTGTAATCTCGTACCGGTTTGCCCAATATCCACATAACCTCCGAAACGGGTGCGGAACTCTTTCTTGAAATCAGAGTCCCACCATGCAAATGTGGAGTGCTGGGATGCATAGTAGAACGGGGCATCCGAAGCCGATATCTCAGCATATGCACCTAAACCGGCATCCTTGCCTAACAACCGGTATTTCAGGTCCGTCTGACCGGACAATCTGAAGTCTCCGAGACTTGCTCCAAGTACAATGCTCTCAAAATCGGCGCTGAATGTGAGATTATCACCTTGGGATTTCTCCAGATGAGCTCCCAGTGTGAACTTGCCTTCACTGTATCGCCGCATATATTCACTGCCTGTAGCCAGTGTATCGGGCATATGGTAGTTCTTGTATTCATAGCGTGCAAAGGCCGAAAATCCTGCAAACGCCCACTTTGTGGAACCTTCCAGAAGCGATAGTGACAGGGTGTTGGTCAGATAGAAGTTGCGCATTATGTCAACCGAATCGTTCTTGAGAAACGAACGGGTGTAAAAACCGGGCCAGGTCTGATAGAATATATACCTCCTGTTAAGATTGCCTATCTCTAATGTATGGGCCAGTTTTCCATATTCTTTCTTATCCGTAAAGGTATAGACGGTATCGCCGATACTGTCAGTGTGGGATGTGGTGACGCTTATGGATAGCTCCTGATTGAACAGAGCCTGATTGCGTTTAATGTTATTCCAGTTATAGCGCAGACGGAAAGGGATATCCTCGGGCGAATAGCTCTTGCGTCCCTCGGCCATGGCTTCGGGATTCGTTACGTATCTGGGATCCTGAATTCCACCGTTCTCGGTCACCTTCATGTTGTCCCTGTTGACGGTTACATACATTTGGTAGATGTCGCCGCGGTAGTAGGTGTAGACCCTGGCATCAAACATGGAGGTGGACTGGTTTTCAAAACGGCCTCGCCCCAGCAGGTAATCCAAATCAAAACCTATTCCCGTCTTCTTGTTGAAATTGGCAGCAAAATAACCCTTGAGGTGTTCTTCACCGGTACGTCTGTTTCCACCTTTGTAGTAGTCTATGCTGACATGCGGAGACTTGGCATCAGTAAAGCGGAACTGATCGGGGTTCTTTATCCAGAAATCATACGGTGCATCAAAAATAAAATCCTGGGGCTGCTCACGTTCAAAATAGAGACGTGATATTCGCGGAGCACCCATGTTTCCCAGATGGCTGTATGTGCCATGCATGCCCTCTGTCAGATGAACATTATGGAATGAGTGATGCAGTGTGTCAGGCTCTATGATTTCTATCAGTCCTGTATAGGTGTTTATGGTCCACTGGTAATAATCCTTTGATACGGTACGTTCTACGACAGTGGAGTCCTTTTCGGGGTCCATATTCATAAAACCATCCATCTTTTCACCGTTGAATCCGTCCTGATTCTGCGACAGGGTGCTTTGAGCCTGAACGGAAATTTGGGAAAACAGCAGGATGACAGCAGCTGCCAACCCTGAGATTCCGGCCTTTTTCAGACTGAGAGCGATCATGGAATAAGTCTAAGTATGAATTCTGAAATCTTAATGAGCATAGAGATACTGCATGCCCAATAGAAAGGGCCGGTGCCGATAGAACCGCTCCAGTGTAAGATAAATAATACCGTAGTTACAGCAGCTCCTGCAAGAAACAGGGTATTCAGGGTGAATCTGGCTTTCTGTTTGCGGTCTGTCTGTTCAGTCCTGCGGATACGTTTTCCTCTTTTGTTCAGTTTTCCCTTGACGTCATACAATGCCCTGCTCTCAATATCGGACAGCACAGTATATGCCTGAACTATACGCTCATGCATGGGCGAACCCTCAGGGTTCTCGGCTATCATCCTTTCATATGCGGAACGGATCTGGGCATCCGATGCCGAAGGTTCCACTCCAAGTATGTTGTAGAGCTCGTTGTTTGATGGCATTTTGTATCAGATGTTTCCGTTTAGGGTGTCGGTGGCCTTCTGGAAAAGGATATCCTTGAGGTCAATGGTCTTGATCCGGAATTTTCCGGTACTCTTAAGGAATTTGGTTCCTCTCTTGTTGAATGCCTCCTTGTCAGTAATCCAGTCTTCGGCGGGGAATAACTTGCCGCCGCCTTCACGTCCCTCCTCATAACGGTACTTGATGTCGGTCATCTTGAGAGTGAAAGAATTGTCCTTTACCACAATGGAGAAGTTGTATGAGATTTTGGACTCATCGGCAACGAAAGCAGTACTCTTGAATACTATCACCTGATCCACGTGGAAAATGCAACGACGGGTTGCGGCATCTTCATTAAGAATCCTTCCGGCTTGCGCATAAGGCTGGGCAAAACGGCCTTTAGCCCAGTTAAGCAGCATTTCATAGCATCTGTCTGCATCCATACCGGCAGGTATGGGCGCGGTATACTCAAAATAGACCCTTCCGTTTTCATCTTGGGGCACTGCACCCTTGGCATATTTGGGGTCCAGTTCATTGACACCTCTGGCAAAAGAGAGGGCGGTTACCAGCAATCCAAGTAAAGTCAGAAATAGTTTTTTCATAGTTTTACCTATATATATGGTACAAATTTAGTGTTTTTTGCCGACAACATGAAACGCTTGCGGGTATTATTGGGAAACGACAACCGAATTAACATGGAATATCGTTTTGTAGTGCATTGACGGGCCGTTTTTATTGCTTTTTTTCCAAATGGATTATTTTTTTTCATTTTTTTTAAAAAAAGAGGACCTAATCTTTGCAACTAATGGAATTAGTATTATTTTTGCGTCAGTATGGATTTTATAATCAATCATTTCAATAACAAACAACTATGGAGAAAATTTTGAAAGAGGCTGCTGAGCTTTATGCAGCATTTGCAAAGGACGCATGCGCACAGGTAGAAAAGGGTAACAAGGCTGCTGGCACACGTGCCCGCAAGGCTTCTCTGGAACTCGAGAAACTGATGAAGGAATTCCGTAAGGCTTCACTCGCAGCTGCTAAGTAATTATTTCCAGAACAAAAAGAAGGGTGCAATAAATAAATTGCACCCTTCTTTTTGTTGTAAGCGTTATCAGTTTGCACTGCGAGTGAAGCCGGACCTCCGGGACGGAGGTCCCTTCCATTTTTTTAGTTTGCTCCGCAAACGCGCTCATTCCATTCGCTTGCCTGCCTTTCAGGCCGGGTAACGGCGTTCCGCCGTTACTATTACTGCAAATGGGTACTTAATTCTCAATTCTCAATTTACTCCAGGTATTGCATGATGCGGCCGGAAATCTGGAGGAGGGAGATTTCGCAGACCTTGGTGTCGTACTGGACCTGGAGCAGGCTCTCTTCGGCATCCAGGAGGGATTTCTGAGCCTCACGCATCTCGAGTCCGGATAGGTTGCCCAGCAGGTAACGCTCCTGTGCAATGTCCATTGTCTCCTGCGCGGCCTTCAGATTCTGCTCCTGCAGCTCCAGAAGCATCAGGTTGTTCTGGTAAGCCTGCCAGAAATCTTCCAGGTTGGCACGCAGCTGAAGCTCCAGTTGATCTACGGTAATGTCGGCATTCATCTCGTCCAGCAGGGCGTTACGTTCCTGTGTGCGCTGCTTGCCGTTTATAAGGTTCATGCCTATTGTGGCGCCAAAGCTGGGGCCCCAGTTAAGGCGGTCGGTGTAAGTGCTGTTGCCGTAAAGGTTTTGGGTTATGCCGTATGATGCGTTAAGACGCAGGTAGGGGTAGTTGCGTGACTGAACAGTCTTGCGGTCCATCCTGGCAACTGAACGGTTGCTCTCGGCACGCAGCAGCGATGCATTAACCTTCATCATGTCATCATAAAGAGACTGGAAGTCAAGCCCTGTAAGCAGGGTGATGGCGGTATCGGCTGCCACGTGAACGGTCTTGAGGTCCTGGTTGGACATAAGACGGTTTATACGGATGTTGGCCGATGCCAGTGACTCGTGCTGCTTAAGGCTTTTGGCGCTGTCAGAGTTGAAATAGACCTGAGCCTGCTGCATGTCCAGGCGGGAGTTGCCGCCCATATCGTAACGCTCGCTGGTAATGCGCAGACGCTCCTTACTCAGAGCGGTGGCATATTCCAGATTCTTAAGGTGCAGTGTCTGACGCACAAGGTTGTAATACTCGGTGGTAAGGCTTGCAATATAATCCTCAATGCTTATGCGGGTCTGTATGGTGCCTTGGTTGTGGAGTTCCTGCATGCGGTCACGGGTGGCCTGGATGCTGAAACCCTCAAATACGGTCCAATCGGCACGGACCTGTGCGTTCAGCGTCTGGTCCAGCACGTTACGGTTGGATACGGTGGAGCCATCGGACTTAAGGGTGGCGTCATTGCTGGCAATTGATCCGGAGTAACTGCCCTGGATGCTTACGGTGGGCATTCCGCCGGCATAAGCCCAGGTATCGTTATTGGCGGCTTTCTCCTCGGAGATGTTGACCAGTTTTATCTGATAGCTCTCCCGGATACCCTCCTCAAGGCAATCCTTGAGAGTCATTATCTGTGCCGATGAACCCGTGCAAAGGGTTATGGCAGCCATAGCCAATGTTATTCTGTATGGTTTCATTCCTTTTTCTTGCGGGTTTTACGGTCAGTTGATATGTAACTGTAGATGGAGGGTACAATGTACATGGTGAAGAAGGTCGATATGAGCATACCGCCAACTACCGCTGTACCCATTAGGACGCAGACGCTGTATGGATGCATCGCGAATGGCTATGAACTTGTCAATTCCGGCCTCCTGCTTCTGGTTGGCAAACTCCACAATCAGGATACCGTTCTTGGCCACAAGGCCTATCAGCATTATAATACCAATCTCACTGAAAATGTTCATGGTCTGACCGCCGCCGCGCAGGAATACAAGCGCGCCGAACACAGCCAGAGGCACAGTAATCATAACTATGAGAGGATCCTTGAAACTCTCAAACTGGGCAGCCAGGATCAGGTAGATAAGCAGCAGTGCCAGTCCGAACGCAAACAGCAGGCTGTTGGAGCTCTCGCGGAAATCCTTGGACTCGCCGGTAAGTGCGGTACGGAAGGTATCATCCAGAGTCTCCTTGGCTATCTTGTCCATCTCATCGAGTGCCTGTCCAAGGGTATATCCCTTACCCAGGCCGGCCGATACGGTGGCTGATACAAATCGGTTGTAGCGGTACAGACGGGGCGGGGCAATGTCCTCCTTAAGGTCCACCAGGTTCTCCATCTGTATCATGTCGCCGCTTCCGCTGCGCATATAGATTGACTTTAGTGCCTGTGTGGTGTTGCGTTGCTGGCGGTTTATCTCACCAATAATATCATACTGCTTTCCGTTCATATAGAGGTAACCCATACGCTGTCCGCTCAGCCCCCACTGCAGGGTCTGTGCAATGTCGCGGGTACTTACGCCCAGAAGGTTGGCTTTCTCGCGGTTGATTGATATCCGGACCTCGGGCTTGGAGAACTTGAGGTCGGCATCGGCCATCTGGAAGGCGGGGTTTTCGTTTACGCGGGCCAGGAAGGTGGGCAACACATCCTGAAGTTTCTCTATGTTGGTGGCCTGCAGTACGTAACGTACCGGCATACCGCCTCGACCGCCTGCAAATGATGACTGTTGCTGCACGAAGGCGCGGGCATCGTTCTCGCGGCGTACGGCGGCGCTCAGCTTCTCAAACACCTCCATCTGCGAGTAGCTGCGCTCGTTTATGTCCTTAAGTGTAATCTGTATGTTGCCGCCTCCCGATGATACTCGGGCGGTCACGAATTTGGCATCGGGCATGAGTGAATCCACCACGTCGTTTATGCGCTCGGTATAGTCACGCATGTACTCGTAGGTTACGCCCTCGGGACCCTGGGTGCGTACGGTTACCTGTGATCGGTCCTCCATAGGCGCCATCTCGGACGGGGTCTTGGTCCACATCCAGACTGCTGCGCCCAGTGCCAGCACCATTGTGGCAAGGGTTATCCAGCGGTTGCGCAGTACAAACTCCAGACTCTTGCTGTAGTACTTGTTAAGGCCCTCAAAGAACGGCTCGGACCATGCGTAGAATGCGTTTTTCTTTTCCCTGCGCACCAGGATCTTGGTGGAGAGCATGGGAGTGAATGTAAGTGCGGCGAACGTGGATATCACCACGGCGCCCGCAATCACGAACGCGAACTCACGGAACAACCGGCCAGTCTGACCCTGCATGAACACTATCGGCACGAACACGCAGAGTAGTGTGATAGAGGTTGATATGATGGCGAACAGGATCTCGCGCGAACCGTCAATACCGGCCTGCAACGGGGTCATTCCTTTCTCTATGCGGTTGTAGATGTTCTCGGTCATCACTATGGCGTCATCGACCACAAGTCCTACCGACAGTACCACCGCAAGCATCGAGAGCACGTTGATACTGAATCCCAACAGGTACATTACAAAGAATGAGCCGATGATTGATACCGGGATGACCAGAACCGGGATAAGGGTTACACGCCAGTCACGCAGGAACAGGAATATGATGAATATAACCAGTATGAATGCCTCGTACAGGGTGTTCTTAACCTCATTGATAGATGCGCGGATAAAGCGGGTGTTATCAAAACCGTACTCATAACCTACGTCCTCGGGCAGATCCTTCTCCATAAGTTTCATGCGGTCATAGACGGCATTGGCAATGTTGATGTGGTTGGCACCGGGCTGGGGCGTTACTGCCACACCTACCATGGGGATGCCGTTCATCTTCATGTAGCTCTTTATGTCACGCGGGCTCAGCTCGGCCTGGCCTACGTCGCTGAATCTTATGACCTTGGTGCCGTCATGCTTTATTACCAGGTTGTTGAACTCCTCGGTAGTGTGCATCTGGCCAAGGGTGCGGATTTCAAGCTCAGTGGTATTACCCTCAATTGTTCCTGACGGCAGTTCCACGTTCTCCTTGTCAAGGGCGTTCTTTACGTCCATGGGGGTGATGCCGTAACCCGACATCTTGACAGGATCCAGCCACAGGCGCATGCAGTAACGCTTTTCACCCCAGATCATCACGGAGCTTACGTCTTGGATGGTCTGAAGCTGCTCCTTTACCACAAGGTCGGCAATCTCGCTGAGTTCCAGCAGCGAGCGCTTGTCGGAGTGCAGGGCCACCATAAGGATGGGCATTGCGTCGGCATCGGCCTTGGATACGGTGGGAGGATCGCAGTCGCGAGGGAGCATTCGCTGGGCGCGAGATACCTTGTCACGTACGTCGTTGGCGGCGGTCTCAAGATCGACCGAGAGCTCAAACTCTACGGTGATGCGGCTGTTGCCGTATTGGCTGACTGATGACAGCGAGCGTATGCCGGGGATACCGTTTATCTGCTGCTCCAGCGGCTCTGTTATCTGATTCTCAATGACTTCGGCGTTGGCTCCGGGGTAGGAGGCCGATACCGATATTATGGGGTTGTCCACCGACGGGTATTCGCGTACACCCAGACTGGTGTATCCTACCACGCCGAACAGGATTATTATGAGCACCAGCACTGTGGCCAGCACCGGGCGGCGTATGCTAAGTTCAGATATGTTCATGGGTGCGGCAGGTTATTTGAGTTCAACCCTCATACCGGTACGCAGCTGCATGGTGCCGCTGGTAATTACGGTGTCGCCTACGCTGAGGCCGCTCAGCACCTGTACCATGGCATCAGTCCTGAGGCCTTTGGTTATTTCCTGCGGGATGGCCTTGCCGCCTTTGTAGAGGAATACCTTGTCTATGCCCATCTCGGAGATGACTGCCTCGCTGGGTACTGCCAGGGCGTTTGGGAATGTGCGGGTATTCAGGCTTACACTTACGTATCGGCCGGGCACCAGCTTGCCGTCCTTGTTGTCGTAAATGGCGCGGACCAGATAGGTGCGGGTGCCCTGATCCACCTTTGAGTTGGTGGCATAGACCTGGGCGTTGTGGATATCGTCGCTGCCTTCGACCGTGAATGTCAGTTTGGCTCCGTTCTGAAGCACTCCGGCATAACGCTCGGGGATGGCAAACTCAACCTTGAGTTTCTCAGTGTTGGTGAGCGTGGCCACATTGGTGTTGGGCGATGCGTAGGCTCCTACACTGACCTGACGCAGACCTATTATTCCGTCAAACGGGGCCTTGAGCTCGGTCTGGTCCAGCTTGGCGCGGCACTCCTCTATATCGGCCTGGAGCTTGTTGAAGTTTGCCTCGGCCTCCTGATATGCCTCCTTACTTACAGCCTCCTTCTCATAGAGGGCTTTCTGGCGGGCCAGGCGGTCCTCGGTTGACTGATACTGGGCCTCAAGCTTCTTGAGCTGGGCCTGCAGGGGAGCGTCGTTGATCTTGGCCAGGACCTGACCTTTGCGGACCTTGGTGCCCTCCTCAAAGAAAATATCGGTAATCTTTCCCGATGTCTCAAATGAGAGGTTCACCTCCTCATTGGGGATGAGGCTTCCGCTTATGTTGATGCCGTCCACAAGCTCGGTGGGCTGCATAACCACGTGACGTACTAATAAAGTCTGGCCGCCGCGTCCTATCGGCGCACCTGCTGCGGGCATCGGGCCCGGGCCCGCCGGAATGTCTTTGTTGGTTTTCGGTTTAAAACGGTATATGCCTAAAATGACCAGTCCTATTACGATGACTGATACCAGTACCCATTTGGTAGTCTTGCTCATATAGTATAAGGTTGTGTCTTAAAAACGCAAATTTACTGATAAGACACCTTTTTTATTTACGCGTACCAGGCACTTAACATTTTTTAAGTGCAAAATAGGCCGGCTCCCATTTGTACTATTTTGTATCTTTACAACATGAAGGTATTATTGATAAACGGAAGCCCTAAGGAGCATGGCAACACGTTCCAGGCACTCAGCGAGGTAGCAAAAGCACTCAACGCCGAGGGTATTGAGACCGAGATTGTCAGCATAGGCAAAGATGCTATTCATGGTTGTATAGCATGTGGATATTGTGGCAAGACTGGCCGCTGCACATACAATGATGATCTGTACTATAAGATCTGGAGGACTGTGCAGGACGGCATAGACGGGCTTGTGGTTGGTTCGCCTGTTTATTATGGCGGTCCTAACGGTTCGCTCTGTGCTTTGCTGGACCGTGTATTCTATACACTGAGCCAGCAGTTGCAGTATAAGCCCGCTGCCAGTGTGGTGGTTTGCCGCCGTGGTGGCGCATCGGCAGCTTTTGACCGGCTTAACAAGTACTTTACTATTACCAATATGCCAGTGGTCAGTTCGCAGTACTGGAACATGGCTTACGGCCAGACTCCCGGACAGGTAAAGCTGGACGAGGAGGGTATGCAGACAATGCGCACGCTGGGCCGCAACATGGCCTGGATGATCAGAAAACTGAACGTGGCCCAGGACGGACATCCCGAGAAAGAGCCCATCGTCAGGACCAATTTCATCAGATAACGCCGCAAAACGCCGCAAAGAGGCCGTTCTACTTTGCGTCCGGATGATATTTGAATGGTCTCATGGACAAAGAGTTCAGGGGCCCGCCTCCTTTTGTATGTTTTTTGTTATCTTTGAGGCATAATAACCAAAACCGATTATATGAAAAGAATCCTTTTGCTTTCAGTGTTTGCTGTTTCATTCCTTTGCCGGATCAGTGCACAGTCTGATGTTTTTGAGGTGAAATCACCTGACAAGAAGATATGTTTCAGCCTTAAGAGTTCTCCGCTTTTTAAACTTACATATAAGGTTTCTATAGCAGGAAAGGATGTTATTGACTGGTCTCAGGTGGGTTATACGCATAGTGCTGACAATGCGTGTGATGTTGCATCCCTTATGGCTTTATCGGAGGAGACGGGACCAATATTGGTTGTTTGGAAACCGCTGTGGGGAAAGCGTTCGGAGGTTAAGGATGTTTATAACTCCCGTACATTTCAGATTTCTACAGCATCATCGCCCGCAGGTATATTCACTATGGAAGTGCGTGTATATAATGACGGTGTGGCATTCAGGATGAAGCCGGTCAGAGCCATGAAAAATGAGGTGTCTGATCTATATGAGCACACTGATTTCTCTTTTGCGGGTGATTATACCGCTTGGTACTATAATGGTGAACGTCATAATATAGGTCCTGAAAAGTTGTCCGATGCTAATGGAGAACGCCTGCCGATAATGATTATCAAGGCGGCCGATGACTTGTATATGGGCTTGCATGAGGCAGACTTGAGTGCTGAAGGATGGCCTATGAGGCTGCGTTCGGAGAGCGGCTCAACCAAAATGAGCATTATTCCTGAAAAGAGTGTGCTGCCGCCTGCTGTTGATGATGAATTCACAGGTGCCTGGCGTGTGCTGATGGTGGGCAAGACTCCCGGTGACCTGGTGGATTCACACCTGCTGGAACTGCTCAACCCCGAGCCGGAGGGTGATTTCAGCTGGGTGCGCCCCGGCGTATATCTCTGGGACTGGCGCATTGACGGCGCAGTCTGGGAGGGCTACCGCTACGGCATGAATTATGAGTCTTGGGTAAAAATGATTGACTTTGCAGCAGAGCAGGGATTCCAGGGTCTGGTGCTCGATGCCAACTGGTACGGCCCCGAGTTTGAGAAGGACTCCGATCCTACCAAGGGCGATAAGGCACGCGATGTTCAGCGTATCATAAAATACGGAAAGGACAGGGGAGTGGGTGTATGGCTCTACCTGAACGATGTGGCCGGTACCAATTATCCCATAGAGGAGACCCTGGCCCAGTATGAGGAGTGGGGTGCAAGCGGCGTAAAATACGGCTTTATGAACGGTAATCCGCAGGAGAAAAACCGCAAGACGCAGGAGATAACCGCCCTGTGTGCCAAGCATCACCTGATGGTTGATTATCATGATTACCCCGTGCATCCCTTCGGCCAGATGCGCACCTGGCCCAATGCCGTTACACGCGAATACTGCAAGGCACAGCTGGACGGTCGCCAGATATTCCAACCCAAGACTTTTGTGACATCGGCCTTTGTCAATATGGTGGCTGGTCCGATTGACCAGAACAACGGTTTCCTGGAACTGCATCAGGGCCGAACCACCCGCAAGGACAACAATCAGGAGGTGCCCACAACCGTAACAGGTGAGATTGCACGCACCCTTATTACCTGGTCCGGTGCAACGGTAATTCCCGATATCCCCGAGTACTATCAGAAATATCCTACGCTTCTGGAGTTCCTGAGCGCCGAGAAGCAACCTTGGCAGGAGAGCATCACTCTGGCCGGCGAGATAGGCGAGTTCATAGTGATGGCCCGCCAGAACAAAGACGGCGACTGGCTTATCGGCGCTGCAACCAATGAGGATGCACGTACTCTGGACATACCCCTCAGTTTCCTGGGCAAGGGTAAATATACGGCAGCCATTACAACAGACGCCGAAGATACCCACTACCGCACCAACCGCGAGACTCTCAATGTATCTAAGCCTGTAAAGGTTAACCGCAAATCATCGATCAGACTTGACCTGGCACCTGGAGGCGGTGCCTGCGTGCTGATCCGCAAATAAGAAACGACGCATTCGGAAACGATCCGAATGCGTCGCTTTTTTGTGAAAGGTCAGTGATTAATCGTTGTTGTTCTGATTTATAGCCTCTTTAGCCTTGTAGTAGGCGGCCTCATTGGATTTCAGTTCCAAAACCACCACATCCTTTGGAAGGTCCTTATGCGTGGCTGTCAAGTCGGTTGTGATTACCTTGTTGTCGTCATAGGTAATGATGACTACATTGGCAGAGTCGTTATTCTGGTTGTTCTCAATCATCTCGCGGTATGCGATTTCTGCCGCTGCTTTCAAAGCGAAGGTTTCCTTGAGTATGAATGACGTGCAAACCGTATCAAAAAGAGCAGAGTCTGACTCTGCCTTGAATTTGGCCTCATAATAGAAGCCAAGACCTGATTGTCTGTATGACAGGGTCACTGTAAGACCGTTGTCCTTGAATTCCGGATCCTGATCATTATTATAATCTTCAACAGTCTTTTGCACTTCGTCAATGGCGTCCTCGATTGCGTCACATGAAAACAGTCCGAATGCGGCTGCTGTCATAAAACTTAAAAACAGAATCTTCTTCATTTCCTTCTTGAATAGTTGTTAGTGATTATTCCAGTTTACCTCCCATGGAGAGTACAATCTGCTGCATTTCGGCTTTGATTTCAACCTTGTCCTTGCCCTTATACTCTGTGGTGTTGTTCATTGTCACGGTCTTGCCGTCAACGGAAAGGTATTTGCGGTCTTCCTCATCCAGGTCGTTCAGGTGGTCGCGGTAGAACTGTGTGGCCAGCTCCGGAGTCTGGAAGTGATACATGATCCTGGATTCCGAACATTCATCTTTCTTGAATTTGGCAAGCCACTCCAGCTTGAACTGAGAGTAATCCCAGGTCAGGAGAACCTCATCGCCCTTGTCTTCATATTGAGGAGTACCTATTCCCATAAGTGTCATGTATGAACCCATAAGACCGGCCAGTCCGGCGGATTCATCAATACGGCCATTGCCTACACGGCCGTTGGCCTGATTGATAGAGTCGGTAACGCGGTTCAACTCATTTGCGGCGTCGTTGACCTCATTGGCTGAGGTAACGATAGCGTCTGTATAAGCCTTGGTGGCGTTGGCTGCGGCATCGGCAGCGGCGTTTGCAGCCTTGTCGACCTCTTTCTCAACAGCTTTCTCTGCAGAATTCAGAACTTTCTCGGTAGCTTTCTCAGTGGTTTTCTCTACTGATTTCTCAACGGCTTTCGTGACGCCACGCTCTGCAGCCTTTACAGCTTTGTCGGCAATGCGGTTGAGTAGTTGTGCGTTGGCGGGGGCAGCGCAGAATAATGCGGCTATCGCAAAAAGAAAAAAGGATTTTTTCATATGTAAGGATTGTTTGGTTTTGTGCAAATGTACTCATTATTTTATAATAATTAACTTTTTGTCTTATTTTTGTGGCCGATATGGCTTTTAACAGGATTATCAGGGAGTTCTGTCTTCTGGGCTTTTTTTTATTGTGCCGGGGCGGAATATTGGCTCAGGGATATTTTCCCGGGCGTCAGGATGTCATACTTGAGTATGTCCGCAAAGATGCGGCCGACGGCAGATTCCGCTGGAGACACGTGGTCCGGATAAACAGCCTTACAGATAATGGTGCTTACATCCGGTATACGTCCGAATCTGTGTTTACAGGGAGAAACGGGAAACCATTATACCGATCAGCTATTAATGAGACTGCCGTTGTGGAAAAGGCATCGGGTAATGTCAGCATGGATGTGGCGGATGTAATGGTTTCATACATAAGGGCAAGGACAGGGCTGCAGGCCACCGGATCAGGCGTACTGTCGACTCTTCCGGCGAATATGCAGCCCGGAGATACTCTGCCAGCCGTTTCGGCCATGGTCAAAGTGGGACCGCTTAAATATTCTTTATTGATAAGTGAACGCAAGGTGTTGAGGAATGAAACCATTGTTGTTCCTGCAGGCAGGTTTGATTGTGTCGTTATTTCAGAACAAAAGACCGAATCAGGTCCCGGACACAATCGCAGTGTAACCAATGTCACATGGTACAGCAAGGGCGTCGGCTATGTGCGGCATGATACATATGTAGAAGGTAAATTGGAAACGTCAGAAACACTCCAGTCTGTCCATTGATATATTTTAACATATTAATCTCTGCATTTGAAAGCCGGACAATTTGGGTTTTTGTCTTAAAATGGCATATTTTTGCGATAAAATAATATTAGGACTAATGAAGAAACTATTCTTTTCAGTGTTGCTGTTATCTGCTTTTTCTCCGGCAGTTCTATTTGCCCAGAATACAGTCACAATTCATCAGAAAGACGGACAGACGGTAAGCTACGGTTTCAGTGTCAAGCCTGTCATTACCTATACTGACAATGACTTGGTAATTACGACTGAGAATGCCGAAATGCAGTATCCTCTGCTTTCGGTGTCCAAAATCACGTTCCAAGACCAATCGGCAGGTGTTAATGCCATTACCGAAGAGAGTAAGGTTCCGGTGCTTGAACTTGACGATTATGTGGTGAGCATAAGCGGAGCAAAAGCCGGTGTTACGGTTTCGTTGACCGGAACCGACGGAAAGACTCTCATAAACGCCAGGACAGATTCGGAAGGAGAGGTGTCATTCAGTATTGCCGAACAGCCCGCAGGAGTATATGTCATCAAATCAGAAAACCTTACATTCAAGATTATCAGGAAATAAGTTGGTGTAAGCCCTGGAAATATAAGAAACGCCTTAAGCGCATACCGCTTAAGGCGTTTCTTTATAGACTTACATTCAATAATAGCGGTAGAATAATGCAATGCTTTCCATGCCGGCAAAGAACTGACGGAGCAGATAACTCTCATTGGGACTGTGGATGGTGTCACGTTCCAAGCCGAATCCCATCAGCAGCGGATCCAGTCCGAGCACTTTCTGGAACTCTGCAAGGATTGGGATGCTGCCTCCACCCCGGCTGGGAACGGGCTCTATACCGTATACCTTCTGCATGGCACGTGAGGCGGCCTTGTATGCATCGGATGAAATGGGTATAAGGAATCCGTCGCCGCTCTCAAACGGTGTGACCTCAACCTTTACGTAGGGTGGAGCAATGTTCAGGAAATGGTCCATAAACAACTTGGAAATCTCAGCGCTGGTCTGATTGGGTACAAGGCGCATGGAGATTTTGGCGTGTGCCTCACTGGGCAGCACTGTCTTGGCTCCCTGACCCGTATAGCCGCCCCAGATTCCGCATACGTCGAGTGACGGACGTATGCCGGTGCGCTCTAGTGTAGTGTATCCTTTTTCACCCTTGACCTCATTTATGTCAAGGAACTGTTTGTATTCGTCTATGTCAAAGGGGGCGCGGGCCAGCATCATGCGCTCATCGGGAGTTAGTTCCACAACCTTGTCATAGAATCCGGGAACCGTGATTCGGCCATCTTTGTCAATAAGCGATGAAATCATATCGCAGAGTACGTTGATGGGGTTGGCCACGGCGCCTCCGTAATGGCCGGAGTGCAAATCCTTGTTGGGTCCTGTTACCTTGACTTCAAGATATGCCAGACCGCGCATTCCGCAGTTGATTGAGGGTACCTTGTCCGATATCATCGTGGTGTCCGAAACCAGACAGATATCAGCGGCGAGGAGCTCCTTGTTCTCTCTAATGAATGCCGGCAGCGAAGGACTGCCGATCTCCTCTTCTCCCTCAAAGATAAACTTTACATTATGGTTGAGCTGACGGGTCCTTACCAGAAACTCAAAAGCCTTGATGTGCATAAACAGCTGTCCTTTGTCGTCATTTGCACCGCGACACCATATGGCATCGTCATGAATAACAGGTTCAAACGGGTCTGTATTCCATTTTTCCAGAGGTTCCGGGGGTTGGACATCATAGTGCCCATACACCAGTACGGTCTTGAATGTCGGGTCCATTATCTTCTCGCCGTAAACGACAGGGTTACCGGCAGTCGGCATTACCTGTGCCCTGTCTGCCCCGGATTCGAGCAGTAATTCCGCCAGACGTCCTGCGCAACGTTCCATGTCAGGTCTATGCTCAGGCTTGGCACTGATGGAAGGTATTCTCAGAATGGAGAACAGTTCCTGAAAGAACCTCTCCCTGTTTTGTCCGATATACTGTTTCATTTTGATGTGAATACGTATTAAACGGTAATTGTTTTACGAAAGTCAAAGTTAATCATCGTTTGGCAAAAAAACAATTCCGGACTGCCTCTTTATTCAGAATGACAGATGGCGCTACCTTCCGCAGGCGGCGCCATCCCCGAATTACTAAACTATTGTCTTATTATCTCAAATTAATTTGGGATCGGAGAATTGTTGTTACAGCTCAAATGTGCTGTTGCGGTAGAATTCCAGCAGGGCTGTGTTGAACAGGTACTCGTAACGGTACTTGAGCACATCGGCCTGTGCTGTCACCAGGCGGTTCTTGGATTCGTTGAACTCGGTTATGCCGGCCTTGCCGCCTTCATATTTGGCCTGTACAAGGTCAAATGATTCCAGCGCGCTGGCCTCTGCCTCCCGGCTGCTCTCATAACGGCTCCTGGAGGAGACGGCATTATAGTATGCCTGCTGGATTTCCTTGTAAAGCTGTTTCTTTGCGTTATCCAGCTGCATCTCCTGATTCATCATGCTCAGCTGAGCGCTGCGGACGTTGTTGCGGTTGCTGTTACGTGAGAATATGGGGATGCTCAGGTTCAGTCCTGCATGCGGGCCGAAGTTGTTCTTCATCTGACTGCCAAAGTTATCGGCCGAACGGTTGGAGCTGGTGTAGTAGCCGGTTCCGGCGCCTGCGCTCAGGCTCAGGGTGGGCATGTATCCGCCCTTGGCTACATCAATGTTCTTATTGGCCTGCTCCAGACGTAACTCTTCGGTCCTGATGGCGGGTTTGATTTGGAGCGCCTGGGCGTAGATATCCTCGGGGCTATCGGGGATGCGGAACTCAAGGGCATCGGCATCGGGCTGGATCACGTCAAAGCCTTCGGGTGAGGGCAGGTCCAGCAGTTGAGTCAGGGTAAGGATACTCATGTTCAGGTTGTTCTGCGCCTGGGTAACTGACAACCGGCTCTGCGCCATTGTGGCTTTCTGTGATGATACCTCGGCGCTGCTGGCCTTTCCTATGGCGGCCAAAGCGGTCAGGCGCTCTACCTGCATGGAGTCTATGGTCACCTGGTTGCGGGCCACATCCAGTATGCTGCGGTTGTAGACAATCTGTATGAAAGCCTGTGCCACCTGTACGCGGACATCGTCCCTTATACGCTCCAGGTCTGCCTTGGCAGCCTCCAGGCCAAGTTCGGCCATCTGGATATTGCCCGATATACGTCCGCCGGCAAACAGGGTTACATCGGTACCTATGCTGAACGATGTGCTGGCGGTGTTGGTATTGGCGTAGGTGTTGTCGATGGTCAGGCTTCGGCCGAATGACCAGCTCTGTGATGCGTTGGCTGATAAACCGGGCAGTCGGTTGCTGCGTGCTGAGTTCAAGTCAACATCACGGCTCTGGGCGGCAATATCGCTCTGACGTATCTGTATATTGTTATCTATGGCGTAGTCAATGCACTGGTCAAGTGTCCAGCCCTGCTGGGCGCGGACCGATCCTGCAAGTGCAAGTGCTGCCAGAGTAATTGTTATTGCTTTCATAATGGCTTATTCTTGGGTTGTCTCTTCTGTTTCAGTCTCAGTTGTCTCAGTTGTCTCCTGAGAGGTCTCATCTTCTATGATGCGTGGGCCGCGAACGGTATCGCCTTCATTCAGACCCTCCTTGATCTCTATGTTGACGCCGTCACTAAGTCCGGTGGTAACTTTGGTCTTTGTGTAGGTGCCGTCCTGGGCCTTCTTGTAAACGTATGACTCTTCCTTAACGAACTCAAGTGCGCTCTCGGGTACGGTCAGTACATCGGTTGCCTTCTCCAGGTCAATCTGGGCGTTGGCGCTGTAGCCCGAGCGGATTACGTGCTCCGAGTCTACCTTTACAGCAGCCTTAACTTTAAACTGGTTGGCTCCGTTGTTCTCGACAGCCTTGGGCGATATGTACTCCAGGTCGGCATCGAAGGTGTAATCCTTAAGGGCGCCGATGGTGATGGTCAGGGGCATTCCCTCATAGAGTGAACCTACCTCGGTCTCATCAATCTGGCCCTCAAATATCAGGTCGTTCATGTTGGCAACGGTGGCAACGGTGGTGCCGTCGTTCAGGGTGTTGGCCTGAATCACTGAGTTACCAACCTTTACGGGGATGTCCAGAATCAGACCGGTGATGGTTGAGCGGATGAGAGTTGAGCTTGATGTGGCGTTCTTGGATGATACGCCGTCACGTATTACCTCGAGTGACTCCTGTGATGCTGCGTATTCCTCCTTGGCCTGGCTCAGTGCCTGCCCGGCCTTTTCATACTCCTCGGCACTTATAAGGTCCTTGTCAAAGAGTGCCTTTTCGCGGTCAAAGTTGGTCTGTGCCTGTTTGAGGTTTATTTCCGATAAGCGCACGCGGCTCTGTGCAGCGGAGAGGGAGTTCATGTCGGGGATGACGGTAAGGCGTGCTATGACCTCGCCCTGCTGTACCGTCTGGCCGGCCTCCTTGAATATCTCGGCAATGATACCGTTTATCTGGGGCTTGATGTTGACCTCGTTGCGGGGAACAATCTTGCCGGTAAGCACAGTACTGCGTGCCACATCCTGCTTTATGGCAGGGAGTTCCTGGTAACGGATCTCCTCAGGTTGGGATTTCTTGTAAAGGAATACGAATGTTCCTATGAATGCTACTGCTATGAGTGCTACTACGATGTACTTGATTACTTTTTTCATATCTGTTTTATTTTTTCTATTTCAATTATTGTTATTCGTCACGCATTGCATCGACCGGTTTGACTGCCATTGCACGGAGTGCAGGTGCCAGTCCGGCAAGAGCTCCCAACATGGCCAGCAGCGCTGCTGCCAGTATGGCGGTGTTGAATGATATCTGGAATGTGGCATCGGTCGAAACCTTCTCGAATATATTGAGCAGGAATACCGCGAATACGATTCCGGCACTTCCGGCGGCCAGCGTAAGTGCCACGCTCTCGGTTATGATCTGTGTCAGAATCTCACCGGGCATGGCACCTATGGCACGGCGAATGCCTATCTCGATGGTACGCTCCTTAACGGTTACCATCATGATGTTGCTTACTCCTATGCAACCTGCCAGCAGGGTACCCAGGCCGACCAGCCATATAAGGAAGTTGAGTCCGCGGAACAGGTTGTCCACTATCATGAATATCTCCTCGGTGTTGAGAATCTGCATAGCCTCAAGGTCGTCGGGGTCAAATGAGTGCTGACGGGCTATGATGGAGCGTATGCGGGGCTCCAGTACGCTGGTGTGGATACCTCCCTTTGCGGTCAGACATATTATGTCAACAATGTTGCCGCGGTTATAGATGGTTGCGGCAAGGGTTTCGGGAATCATGAGCGAGAAGCTGGAGTTGCTGTTGATGCTTATGTTGCTTGACGACATGTCCACACCCACAACCTGGAAGTAGATATCTCCAGACTTTATGTATTTGCCGCAGGGGTCACCGCCGTCGGGAAACAGCTGTTGGTAGATACGTCTGCCTATGACGCATACCTTACGTTGCATATTGATATCGGTCTGGTTAATATAACGTCCGTAACGCAACTTGGGTTGTTCTATCTTGCAGTAGTCTGCGCTGATACCCTTAATGGCGGCCGATGTGGAGTATTCTCCGTATTCTACCGTATTGCCCCATCCGCTTATCATGGGCGATACTACGTCAAGTTCGGGAATCATCTGCTTGAGGCGGTCTATGTCTGTGCGGGTAAAGTTCCAGTACCTGCCCTCCGGAAGTCCTTTATAGGGCTTTGACGTATTGGACGATATCAGGACTATGGTGTTGCTGGCAAATCCTCCGAAATTCTCCTGGAGCAGGCCTTTCAGACCCTGTCCTCCGCCTATCATGAAGAGCAGCATAAAGAGGCCCCAGAATACTCCGAATCCGGTCAGTATGGTACGGCGGCGGTTACGTGTCAGTGAATCGGCCGTTTCACGGAATGAATCTATATCGAATCTCATATTGTTAAACGTTGGCTTTGGCGTTGGCTTTGTTTTTTTTGTTCAGTCTGCTCTAAGTGCTTCAATGGGTCTTACGCGCGCAGCCTTGACTGCAGGGAAAAGACCTGCTATCGTGCCTGCGATGACGAGAAGTACGGTTGATTTTATTGCCTCGCTCAATCCCACTGTGGGGTTGATCAGAAGGCGGATGCTCTGTCCGAACATATCCATTGATTCCTGTCCGATGGTCTGGTCCATGATGATGCACGCTATCATGCCCAGCACCATTCCGATGTATCCAAAGAATGCGGTTATTGCCACACTCTCGGCTATTATAAGTTTGGTGATGTTCCAGGGACCTGCGCCTATGGCCTTGCGGATGCCAAACTCATGGGTACGCTCCTTTACGGTTATGAGCATGATGTTGCTTACACCTACCACACCGCCCAGCAGTGTAAACAGACCTACTATCCAAAGTCCGGTGTTGAGTATCTTGCGGCCCTTGTTCATCTGCATGTTTTGGGTAAACTGGTTCCAGATATAATAGGCGCTCTCGTCTTCGGGGGCTGCACTGTGGCGGGTGTTGAGTATCTTTTTGAGTCGGAGTTCGAATGCCTCGTTCTCAGCCTCAGTCTCAAGTCCGTTGAACGTAAAGGCTATCAGGTCCAGGTCATTGGTCATTCCGAATATAGACCTTGCTGTGGTGTAGGGTATATAGAGTTCGCGGTCATTGCGGTTCTCATAGGCATGACGCACGCCTATTATGGTGAATACCAGATTGCCTACCTTAATCTTTTTTCCAATCAGGGTCTGGTAGTCGGTACCGCCTTCCAGCAGGTTCTTGGCCAGCAAATGCGTTATGACCATAACTTTACGTTTCTGGGCTATATCCAGGTTATTGATGAACCTGCCTGTCAGTATCTGTATGTGGTTCATGTCGGCCTGAGCGGGGAATGTGCCGTTCAGGTACATATCGCTGAAGTGCTTCTTCTTGTATGTCACTGCGAATCCGCTTTTGGAGACCGATGTGGTTACCTGGTCAATAATCTCGGGGAACTGACGGGCCAGAAATGTCATATCCTGCTCGGTGAGAGTCATATATCGGCCGGTCTTGTATCCGTTATAGGGCTGCGAAGTTACGTTGGGATAGATCTCCATGGTGTTGGTGGCAAACCCTTCGCTGTCCTGGTTGAAGGAGTTCATCAGTCCGTTCCCGGCTCCCAGCAGCACGATTATCATAAAGATGCCCCATGCTACGGAGAATCCGGTCAGGCTGGTGCGCAGCTTGTTGCGGCGTACGCTCTCCCATATTTCGGTTAACAGGTCCTGCATGTTTTACTTCATTATAGTGGTTGTACCGAATGCCGATGCGTTGTGCTGCAGGTTGTCCTCAATCTGCCCAATGATACCGTCCTTGATGTGGACAATCTTATTGGTACAGTTGGCTACTCCGCTCTCATGTGTTACCACTACGATGGTGATGCCCTCCTCATGGTTAAGGCGGCTCAAAAGTTCCATTACCTCGACCGATGTCTTGGAGTCAAGGGCTCCGGTGGGCTCATCGGCCAGAATGATCTGTGGTCTGGTGATAAGTGCGCGGGCAATGGCTACACGCTGCTTCTGGCCACCCGACATTTCGTTGGGGTAGTGGGTTGCCCAGTCTTTCAGGCCCAGACGGTCCAGATACTCCATGGCCATCTGATGACGCTGACGGCGTCCTACGCCCTGATAGAACAGAGGCAACTCCACATTCTCAACGGCAGTCTTGAAGGAGATGAGATTGAATGACTGGAATATGAATCCAATCATACGGTTGCGGTAATCGGCAGCCTGACGCTCGGAAAGATTCCTGATCAGTTTGCCGTCCAAACGGTATTCACCGGTATCATAGTTGTCAAGTATTCCCAATATATTAAGGAGAGTTGACTTACCGGAGCCCGATGCTCCCATGATGGATACAAACTCACCGCGCTCTATCCCAAGGTTAATGCCTTTGAGTACGTGGAGTGGTTGAGCACCCATGTAAGTCTTATTGATATCTTTAAGGTCTATGAGCATGATTTGAAAGAAGTTTAGGCTATTGTTTAGTGTCTTAGTTTATTAGTACACCGCAAAGGTATATGGTTGTTTTGGAACTGCAATGGACTTGAGCGGACATTAACATTATTTTATCTTTTGTCGTTTTTCCGTAATGCTGACGTATTTATTGTTGGATTGTTAGCCGAATAATGCGGATTAGCCGTTTTTTTAAGTTACCTTTGCATAAGAAATGTGCAATTCACTTTTTTTTATGAAGACAAAATCATTTTTCCTCGTTGCCGTAACGTGCCTGTTGATACTTACCGGCTGCAAGGATGAAAAGCCTGAATACGGATCACCGATATCCGTAAAGGTGTATGGAGTGAACGGAAGGCTCAATCTGAAGGTGGGGTTCAAGCTGGGACTCACTGTAAGTGATCCTGTCAAAGCAGACAATGTTCCTCTGACTGTTTCATCAAACGGTTCAATAGTTCCGGATAAGGAAATTAAATGGGGCTATGACCAGTCGGCATCTTCAAGGTTTTTTGCCTACTCTCCTTATGATGCATCCTTTTCAGGACAGGAGATTGTTTCAATACAGGCTCCAGTGGACCAGAGTACTGCAGAAAAGCTGCTGAAAGGTAATCTGATGACAGCAGTGGCATCAGGTAATCCCAGTGAATCGGCGGTTACGATGAGGCTTCAGCATGCCATGACTGCCATGGCACTCTCTTTTGACAACCGTACTGGAGAGAGGATAACATCTGTGACTGCATCCGGATTTATGACTGAAGGTAAGTTGAATATCCTGACCGGTGTCCTGACGGCAACCGGAAACAAACAGCCTATCACCCCGCTGCGCTCACCGAACGATGACAACTCGTTTGTTTTCATTTACATACCTCAGGATGTGACTCCGGTATATAAGGTTACCCTGTCATCGGGCCGGACTATCGCTTTCACGTTCAATAATTATTGTCACGAGTATCCCGGGCGCGTGATAAGGATGGACATACAGATTGATGAGAAGACTCCGGAGGCCAATATACTGGATCTGGACGGAGTCAATATCTTACAATGGACAACAAATGACCTGCCCCCGTTCCCGGCAGATTATCAATACATGACCCTTTCCGAACTTAATCAGGTGGAGCCGGATGCTAATGATGACAATTTCTTTGTAGCCTACCTTAAGAGTGTGACAGTCACTGCGGTTGACCGTTCCAACCAGGATGTCTTCGGCGTGATTCTTGAGGATAAGACCAAAGCAATACATGTCTGGACATACCTGGATTCACCGCTGAAGGAGGGAAATACCATAGTCGGTCCGATAATGGGATATATGGACAAACCCAGTGACGATGAGTTCCATATTTCATATTTCTATACAAATTATGCCACCATCGGAAAAGCGGACGAGCTTCCCTGCACAACTGGTACATTCAGTGGCATCCGGGATAATCTTGATGATTGGGAATACCGCAGGATGGAGTTCAAGGATGTGACCCTGAAGGAGCCTTTTGAAAAGGACAGGGCTGTATTCGTTCAAAACAACACCAGCATCAGTGTAGTCTGCCCCGGCATCAGCGTCTCTCTTTCAGAGGGCGTAAAGGGCAACCTTATAGGATTCCCGGTCCGCAGCGGTTCTGAGATAATCATAATGGTTTACGACGAGAGCCAGTTTGATTCTTTCTTCAAGGATCCTTCTGATGACTTGGCCATTACCCGTGCAGACGTTTACGGATGGTATGACATATCAGATCCCGACACGGCGGTTTGTTTCATGAACGGATCCGATACGGATCTCCAGTATTCGATAAGATACTATAGTTCGGGACGCAGTATGCAGGTTGCGGATCTCCATAATGGTGAGGTTCATTGGGCTTTCCTTTATGATTGCATAAAGAATCCGGTTGCAGGTCATATGTACACAGTAGCTTTCAATGCTGCAGGTAAGACCGTCAGACAGGGATCCACTATGGAGATGGAGTGTGTTAAAGTTCAAGATAATACTGCCTGGCTGGTTGACAGCTCCGGCAAAACAGGTTTGGTTCTGGCATTATGAAAAAGATATTATCGTTATTGATTGCTGCTCTGGCATTGACTCAGTCCGTCAGAGCTGAACTGGTTACCCCAGAGCGTGCCGCACAGTCTGCACGTGGATTCTTAGGTATGGCTGGCAATCCTGTGCGTGAAAACATCGCACCCCGCAGAACGGCTGGACGTAACGGTCAGGCCGATATGCCCGAATATTACATATTCAACAATCCCGACGGAGGTTGGATCATCATAGCCGGTGATGACCGCGTCAATCCTGTGATAGGTTATTCCATTGAGGGATCGTTCAGCAGTACCGACATGCCCGACAATCTCAAATGGTGGATGGATGGTGTGGCCGAATATGTGGATATCGTACGCAATTCGGATATCGTTGCCTCCGCTTCAGTCAAGGCCGCATGGGCACAGATAACCTCCGGTGCACCGGAATCGGATAAGAAGGAGTTGATTACCGCCAAATGGAATCAGAATGAGCCATACAATAGCATGTGTCCCATTGTAACCGGTGATAACCAGCGTTCCGTTACCGGTTGTGTGGCAACAGCCATGTCCATCATAATGCAGTATAACAAATGGCCGGCTCACGGAAAAGGTGTTATAGGCGGTTATACTTCCAGTATAGGTACCTATATTCCGGCATTTTCAATAGATGAACACTATTATGACTGGGATCTGATGTCGGATGAGAATATGATACAGGGTAATACCTCATATATGACATCCGATCAGAAATACCAAGTGGCACGTCTCATGTATGACTGTGGCGTCGCTACTGAGATGTCATTCAGATATTCAGGATCCGGTACACAATCAGGGCTTGTACCTGCAGTTCTCAAGAACAATATGTCATACTCACAATCTGTATCTTACATAACAAGGTCATCATATACTCTTGACAGTTGGTTCTCTATCTTGAGGAATGAGATCGACAATGACCGCGTTGTTTATTACAGTGGAAATGGCGAAAACGGAGGACACGCTTTTGTATGTGACGGGTATGATACGGGAGGCAGTATGGTCCATATCAATTGGGGATGGGGTAACAATAATGTCAATGGCTATTATACACTGGACCTTATAGTGCCCAACACGTATGGCGGTTTCCGTTTTTCGGACCTACAGGCTGCTATCATAGGTATAGCTCCGGATACGGCCAATGTCATCCTGGATACAAAATCCTCAATATCATGCGTTGCATTTAATGGTTTTTACGGAATCGAGCCGATTACTCCGACCGATATGAGATCAGGAGCGGAGGTTGAGTTCTATCTCGGATGGTTCGTTAATGAAGTGGACCGTGACGTGACACGTGAATTCAAGGTATGTCTTATGGACAAGGACGGAAATGTCAGACAGGAGGGATGGCATACATCTATAGAATTTCCGGCAAGTAACGGTCATTTCTATACGAATCAGACTGACAAGGATGTCCTTCTGGTGGATCCGGCATTGACGGATTACTTCAAGCTATTCTACACGGACGATGACGGCGAGTGGATTCCGATGGTAGGAGACCATGATATCCTTCCTGATGTTGAAGGAATTGTCTGCGGCGTTACGCCGGATCCTGTCATTATCGTACCGGAAAACTGTGTTGCCGGAAAGAACAGGATGTCTCTGACATTAGGGTTCTCTCATGTCAAATCCGTCAAATGGAGTGTCAACGGAACAGAATTTGAAGGAAACGAAGTTACTTTGGTTCCCGGTAGGAATGAGATACGGGCTGAAGTTGAATATTTGGATGACTCAATCGGATATATCTACCGTACGGTAATAATTGAATAAATTACACTAACTATCATATTATCGCTTATGAAAAAGATTTCAGGTATTATTGCCTTGGCTGCAGCAGCGCTGATGCTGTCATGCGGCGGTGGAAAGTATGAGTATCCTTTCCAGAATCCTAAACTTAAGGTTGACAAACGAGTAGACAACCTTATGTCCCTGCTTACCCCCGAGGAGAAGGTGGGACTTATCATGAACAAGTCCATCTCTGTGGACCGTCTGGGTATCCCTTCTTACAACTGGTGGTCAGAGGCCTGCCACGGCGTGCGTCAGGGCGGTTATACCGTATTCCCGCAGCCTATCGGTATGGGCGCATCGTTCAACGAGCAACTGGTTTATGACGTTTTCAGTGCAGTGTCCGATGAGGCCCGCGCCAACTGGAACCGTTCCAACCATGACATCTTCAATGTACAGATGGGTGCCAACTACGTTCCCGGCAATCCGGAGCTTACATTCTGGTGCCCCAACGTAAACATCTTCCGTGATCCCCGCTGGGGCCGCGGTCAGGAGGCTTACGGTGAGGATCCTTACCATATGAGCGTTCTGGGTGTTGCCAACGTAAAGGGTATGCAGGGCAATGACAAGAAATACTACAAGACCCATGCCTGCGCCAAGCACTATGCAGTGCACAGCGGCCCCGAGAGCCAGCGTCACCGTTATGATGCAGTTGTTTCAATGCGTGACCTGTGGGAGACCTACCTGCCCGCCTTCAAGGCTCTGGTTCAGGAGGGTAATGTACAGGAAGTTATGTGTGCATACAACCGCTACGAGGGTGAGCCCTGCTGCGCAAGCGACCGTCTGCTCACCAATATCCTGCGTGAAAAGTGGGGTTACAAGGCAATCGTGCTGACTGACTGCGATGCCATCAACAACTTCTACAACCGCAACCAGCACGGCACACACCCGGATGCAGAGACCGCATCGGTCGATGCTGTCCTGTCAGGTACTGACCTGGAGTGCGGTAAGGCATTCATGTCACTCACCAAGGGTCTTGAGGACGGTAAGATTAACGAGGCCGATATTGACGTAGCCCTGCGCCGCGTGCTTAAGGGCCGCTTTGAGCTGGGTATGTTCGAT
>ONMR01000016.1 GCA_900318995.1 uncultured Prevotellaceae bacterium
ATAAACATACAGAATATTTGAGAATTATTTGCCTTTTGTTGATAATCAACAAGATTAATGACTATCTTTGCCGATGAACATAGGTTTTATAGGATAGGTTTGCAATCCATATAAGACTATGTAATTACTAATACTTAAAAACAATATGATTATGAAAAAAGAAACAGAACAAAAATCTGAGACTCCTGAGAAGACTGAAAAAAGGTGTAATCGTACTTGGGAGGCCGCGGGTAGGTATCAGGGCGCATTTACTGTTATCGACCCAAAGTTTGAACTTTGACCCGTGCGTGACAGAAAATTTCAATTCTATAGGAAACAAGGACTGGAACTGATTTATAATGTAAAATAAAGTGATATAAGTAAAAAAGAGGGCGGATTTTGATGTCCGCCCTCTTTTTCATGCAACTGGGGTCAGGCCCCATTTGTACTTATAACATCCAGTTTACCTTCTTGTCGGGATACTTTGCGATGATTTCCTTCACTTTCTTAAGGTTATCCTCCGAATACTGAATAGCAAAAGTATTTCTTTTGCCTTTGAATATATCCTTTACACCCGATTTCAGATTCTTCACAGATTCTAGTTCTGAGATATCACTTACGTGAAACGTATATACCACATACTGCTCAGACGAAGAAAGATTTATGGGTTCTATAGCTATACCATTGGGATCTGCGATTGTCGTTGAGGGTAAATCCAAGAACCTTACATTATTACGGTTCTGATATTGAACATTGAGTAACTGCTTCTTTCTGAGGACTGTTTTCACCCCATTCAAGGTTTCATCGGGTGTATCGGGCAAAACCACAACAGTCACTTTCTGTATGTCTTCCTTGACTATGTCCTGAAAATCCAGAAAATCTTCTAGCTCGTCAAACTCGTCAAGCCCCAGGCTACGCGGTCCAATAGCAACCAAACACTCATCATTACCATTCACATCATGATGCAATTTTAATTTCTGAGCACTTATACCTTGAGACCGGATTATTATTTCAAACTCATTCCAATCATACGTACCGGTACTTGCTGCAGGCAAATTGGACAGGCCGCCAGGAACAGCCTCCGCAGATTCTTTGTAGCTTTCCATGACAAGGTTCAGCAGCATCCTGTTGCGGATTGTTTCTTTCAGGTCAATGATTGGTCCCATGGGAACATCAGGATGCATTGAAAGACGGACTTTTCGGATTTTCATCCCATCTGATATTGCCTGGTCTATATAATCATCAAGGCCCTCCAGACTGATTTGTATTGGAGTGGTCTCACTCCTGAAACGATCCTGGCCGTTCTCATTATCAAACAATACCGTTGATACGTATAACCAGGCAGGGTCGCCCTTAACCCTGATACGCAAATCCTTATTGACTTTGTTGCTCTTTGCCTGTTCGGGATTGGCGGCAGCCGACCTGACTTGAGTTTGAATAAGGTTACCTTCAGCATCGTATGATCTGGGGTAAGCCTCACTTATTTTATTCGCATACATGCCACGGGCAAACTGCTGCTGACCGTCAGAGCATTGGTCATAATTCTTTCCGAATCTGCTCAAACACAGTTCATCGCGCAGTTCATTATATGCTTTATACAACTCATACCTTACATCATTACATACGGCAGATGATGCGCCACGGTCATACTGTAATGAGAATACATGCTTCACAGTGGTCTTAACAATTCCATAACCTTCGATTTCATAATCTTCTATAACAGGGAGCCTGGAGTCATTATCCGGATTCTGAATGAACTGCCTGGCAAGGTCCTTGAGCTCATCAACTGTAACTATTCTTGCCATTATTCCGCTCTTTACATATATCTCATTATTTCTGTTGATCTGTATAGTCATGAGGTTCCTTCGGCGTATGATCATTTCCCCATCTTTCCTATCCTCATCACTTATCACTTCATCATCTCCGATGACCCTTAATATCTGGGGAAACGGCATGGCGACGAATTTACTTGCAGGTTCAGGTAACCTGACAGACATTTCAGCATCAGCGGAACTGAAACGTAATTTATCATCCAGATTTACGGCCTTCTCTGTACGCGCAAACAGGACAGATGTCATTCCCAGCAGGGGAATCAGGAGCAAGAGCCACATGAGGCGTCTCCTCCGGGTTTTGTTCTTGTTCATCATAATGATTCGCTTTTTAATGTTAAGGTTAAAGGAGCTGGCAAGCGCATAGGCCTCTGCGCCGACAGCTTTTATCAGTAAAAGTCTCTGATAGTCCTGCTCCTGAATGCCGTAACGGTTGATCACTTCGTCATCGGCCTCATATTCGTGGACTATCTTTATCTCCTGGAGTACCAGCCAGCACACGGGGTTTACTATGGTGCAGGCCAGCAATACAACAAGGTCTATTGAGTGTAAGAGTTTTACGTGCGAGTATTCGTGACGCAGGCTGGCGCGACGGGCGAATCCGTTCTCGGAGTCCGATATCACTATGTAGTTCATCCAGCTGAACGGGCCGTACTGCTCGCTGTGCGTGACCAGCCAGACGGTCCGGCTCAGACGGCGGCGGGGCTTGCCATGCAGGAACCTGCGGGCACGGATTATTCCGCGGCTCCAGCCTATTATTAGGGTAAGCACATAGATTGAATATGTGCCGATGAGGAATACCGCCCAGAGGCTGGTCTTGCGTTCGGGTCCAGGCAATGAGGTTGCCAGGTCGGGGGCATCGGCCCACATAGTCTGGGGCTCAGGGGCAAACGTGAATGTCCCTGACAGCTCCCGGGCAAATTCCGTCTCCTCAATTGAGAGGCCGGCTGCCGGGGTGCTGTCAGTGATAGTCACGTGAACAAGGGGGAGAAGGGCCGAGAGCAATGTGGCTCCCAGCAGGTAAAACCGGTTGAATCGGTGCAGAGTGGTTCCGCTGAAGGCTGCCTTGTAGATGGCCAGCAGCACTAGCAGGGCAAACGCCCACTCTATTATATAAAGGACTATGCTACCCATATTACTTCTTCTTTTCTACCATTTTGATCAATTCCTTGAGCTCATCAACGCTCACCTCCTGCTGCTCTACCAGACAGGAGATGAACTCCATGTAGGATCCGCCGAAAAACTTATTGACGCTCTCCTTATTGACCATCTCGGCGTATTTCTCGCGGCTCACTGCCGGCTCATACAAAAAGAATCTGGCACCCAGTTCCTTATGTGTAATCATGCCGCTGCTCTCCAGACGGCGCACAAAAGTTGCCACCGTATTGAAGTGCGGCTGCGGCTCGGGCAGGCGCTCCAGAATATCCCTCATTGACATTGCTCCACCGTCCCAGAGCACGTTCATGATTGCAATTTCCCTATCTGTCAGTTTTTTCATATAGCTGGTTTTATAAAATTTCAAACTAATCTCTGCTGCAAATAAACTACATTTTGTAATTACCTCCAAACATTTTGCAGTTTTTTTTTGAAAAATGATACAATTGGGGACAATACAATTGGGGACAGACCCCTTTTGTATCATTTCGCCAAAATAGTACAAAAGGGGTCTGTCCCCAATTGTATCATTTTGCTAACTTTGCTGCAAAATTGGGAGATATGGCTAAGATCAAGAGTATAGGTGTGCTGACATCGGGCGGTGATGCCCCTGGTATGAATGCTGCAATCCGTGCGGTCACGCGTTCGGCAATATTTGCAGGCTGGAAGGTTTACGGTATCTATCGCGGCTGGGAGGGCCTGATTGACGGCGAGGTCAAGGAGTTCACCACCGAGAGCGTATCGGGCATAATCTTTGAGGGCGGCACAATCCTGCGCACAGCCCGCAGCAAGAGGTTCCTTACGGCCGAGGGCCGCGCCCAGGCGTACCAGACCATAAAGAAGCACAAAATTGACGCCCTTATAGTAATAGGTGGTAACGGATCGCTGTCCGGCGCACAGGAGTTGTCGGCCGAATACGACATCCCGGTAATAGGCCTGCCCGGCACCATCGATAATGACCTGTACGGGACCGATAACACCATCGGCTACGATACGGCGCTCAACACCATTGTGGAGTGCGTGGATAAGATTCACGATACCGCAAACTCGCATAACCGCATATTCTTTATAGAGGTGATGGGGCGCGATGCCGGTTTCCTGGCCATGAACAGCGCCATCGCCGCCGGAGCCGAGGCCGCCATCATCCCCGAGAAGTTTACCGATATCGACCAGCTGGCCGCCTACATCGAGCGTGGTATCCGCAAGTCCAAACGCAGCTCGATCGTTATTGTATCGGAGGCCGATGGAGGCGCCATGCACTACGCTGAGCGTATGCACAACGAGTATCCGCAGTTTGATGTGCGCGTATCCATACTGGGTTACGTACAGCGCGGCGGACGCCCCAGCGCACTGGACCGCATCCTGGCCAGCCGCATGGGTGTAGCTGCAATCGAGGCCCTCAAGGAGGGGCAGCGCAACATCATGATAGGCGTCATCAACGACAAGATGGTCAACATTCCTATCGCCCAGGCCGTCAAGAAGGACAAACCTATCGGCGAGGAACTTATCAACGTGCTCTCAGTACTTTCAATCTGATTTTTTCATGAGAAGATTCCTTTGTTTTGCCATTGCTTTTTTATCGGCCACCATAACCTTTGCCCAGACCGGAGCCGAGATCGTAAACAGAATGAACCAGCGGTTATCTGACCGTAAGGCCGATGGAATTGCCATGTCTGTTGATGTAAAGATACCAATAGTAGGCACTGTAACTACCAAGACCTATTCATTAGGTAAAAAGACCCGTCTGGAAATTGAGTCGTCAAAGGTAAACACCATTACCTTTATAGACGACACACTCCAATGGACGTATGTTCCCGGCAGCAGTGAGGTGTTATTGACCAATATCCGTCCGGGCAATGCCAATGCATCGGACAATCCGGGAATGGACGCAGGGATGTTTGATGATATACCCGAGGGTTACGATATTACAATCAAGAGCCAGAATTCAGTCAAATGGGAACTTGTCTGTAAAAGAAAGAAATCAAACAAGGACGATGATTCCCCCAAGACCATCAGCCTGGAGGTAAGGAAAGAAACCTACGAGCCTATCAGCATGAGCACCAAGATCATGGGCATAAACTGCACCATGCACCACTTTATCTTTGGCGTGACCGAGGACAAAGTCACGTTCAATCCCGACAATTACCCCGGCATAAAAATCACCGACCAGCGAAAATGATACAATTGGGGACAGACCCCTTTTGTATCATTTTGGAAAAATAGTACAAAAGGGGTCTGTCCCCAATTGTATCATTTTAGAGTTCGTCCTGGGCGTAGAGGTAGTCCAGCAGGGGTGACGGGTAGTCGCAGTAGTCACTGGGACTGAAGAAACGCTCCAACTCCGTCTGAGCTGTCTCCAATGAGTCCGATGCGTGTATGATGTTCTCCTGATGACTGACGCAAAGGTCACCGCGCACAGTGCCGGGCAGTGCCTTTCGGCCATTGGTGGCGCCGGCCATCTCGCGTACCACGCTTACGGCGTCAATACCCTCCCAGCAGCACAGAACCACGGGTGCAGCCATCATGGACTTCTCTATTATTGGATAAAATGGTTTCTCCACCATATGCGCATAATGACGGCGCAGGATATCGGCATCAAGCTGCTGCATCTTCATGGCCACAAGCTTGAGACCGCGTTTTTCAAACCGTGATATTACCTCACCGATGAGCCCGCGCTGCACAGTGCAGGGCTTAAGTATTACAAGTGTTCTTTCCATGCCGCAAAATTAGTAAAAGTGACGCAAAGGGGTCGTTTCGTTTTGCGTCATTTATACCGCAAAATTGCTACATTTGTGATATTAATTAAAACCTTGCAATTATGAAGACATTGGGCAATTTCCTTTGGGTTATTCTGGGCGGCTTTGCAACCGCTTTGGTCTATTATCTGATAGGATTCCTCTATTGTATAACCATAATAGGCATCCCGTTCGGAGTTCAGATAATCAAAATAGGAACATTCTGCCTGTGGCCGTTTGGTCGTGAGATGGCCGATAAGCCCGGCCAGCCAGGATGCCTAAGCACCGGATTCAACGTTCTGTGGATTCTGACCGGCTGGTGGGAGATTGCAGCCTTCCATTTTGTTCTGGCACTGCTGTTCACCATCACCATCATCGGCTTCCCGTTCGGCCAGATGCACTTCAAGATCGCCCTCGGATCAATCTTCCCGTTCGGCAAAGAGATCCGCAGCGTAAAGTGACGCAAACGCCCCCTTTGCGTCACTGTCCAAAAATTAGACACTTTTGGGCAAAAAAGCACGTTTTTGCATTTTTTTCTTGGAGCGTGGTGCGCGGTGATGCTATTTTTATGGAAAACATATAGTCCTATGTTCAGACATTACATAACCATTGCCCTGCGTAACATCAGGAAATACGCATTGCAGAACGCCGTTTGCTGCATCGGTATGGCAGCCGGACTTGTTTGCCTCAGTTTTTCCGCGCTGTGGATTCATTTTGAAGAGTCATTTGACAACTTTCACAAAGATTCGGACCGGATTTTCACTTTGCTTGAACACTCTCCCTACTCAAGTAACACTTCCATAGAAAAATTCAGTCCGGAATTATTATCCCCGTTACTTGAATTCAGTCAGGTTGAATCATACACCAAATGGAATTACAGGAATCATGGCGATGTTAAGGAACTGATTGCCGATACCGCATTTTTCAGTTTCTTTGATTTCAGTCTGCTCCAAGGAAACCCGATGTTCCGGCAAGACACCAACTACGTAGCCCTGTCCCAAGACTATTCAAAAAGGCTGTTTCCCGATGGTAACGCAATAGGAAAAGAGTGCTATGGAAAAACCGTATGTGCGGTCATAGCACCTTTCCAAGGACCATCATGCCTGAGTTTTGACATACTGTGCATGCATATCTTTCCAGATATCACACCAGGGGTGATCGCCGTAATGCCGGACCAGGATGAAAACGCTCCGTTTGCAATTCCGATGGCCCCAGTTGTCTATTCACATGAGGACAGATACCCCAATGGATTCTTCAAGATTCACAAAGGCACTGATACCAAATGGCTTTCGGACTCATTAAGCAAGGTAATAGATGGGAGCCGATATTATCTTGACGCTCCCAAATATGAATTGCTGCCAATAAGTGATGTCCACAAACAGGAAGCGGCCGGCCAGATGTATATTGGATACAAGCATGCCAGACTGTTTGCCTGGGCCAGCCTCCTGCTCACTCTATGCAGCCTGGTGAATTTCCTGCTGTTCAGCCTTAACAGGATAAGAAACAGGGAACATGAGATGGCGCTCAGAGTAGTTCATGGTGCAAACGGCAGTTCGATACTAAAGATGATGGCAACAGAGTCCGGTATCATACTGGGTACAGCATCACTTCTGGGATATCTTGCAATTATCCTGCTTAAGGACAGGTTCCGTGATATGGCTGATGCCGACATGACTGGAGGCTATGTGCTTTGGGGCGGTTTATCGGTCATAATCATTGCATTTGCCGTTTCCGTATTAATAAGCATTATATCGCTGGGTATAGTCAGGAAAAGGACAATTCAGAGTTCCATCATCCGTAAAACCGGCAAGAGGTTCCGTAACATAAGCATAGGAATCCAGTTGTTTGTCAGTATTCTGTTTCTGTTTGTCATTATCTGCATGCTCCATCAGTTCAGGTTCCTTAGAAACAACAACTGGGGAATCAGGATAAACGATATGGCGGTTCTTAACATAAGCAATCCCGATCATAATGATATGAATGGTTTTCAAGTGCGCATGAGTTATTCGCCCACAGATGAACGCATGCCGGATATCGAGAGCCCATCGGCCTTCATTAACCGCATAGACGGACAGTTCGGTATCACATCCCAATTGAACAGTCTGCCGTTTGTAGAGGGCGTTTACACCGATATGGGTGGATTTGATTATATCTATGAGTCAGTCGATATGATCTGGAAACACCGTGGGACCTGGATTAACGGCGATGACAACATAAGGACCAACATAGCTGGCATTATAGACACCTCCCTGCTTAAACTGTTCTCCCTGAATGTGATTGACGGAGCAATACCGACCGACAGGCCTCTCAGGGACGATGAGCTTGTAATTACCAGGAATCTCCAGCGTGAACTGGGACTTGGGGATATAACCCAAGGGCCCACCCTGACTATCAGAAGAGGGTATCGGACACTATCAAGATTAGAGTGGGTGGACGGACATCCTACAATCACAGAAGGAGAATATGCCGAAGTAACAAACATATTCCAGGTAGTAGCCGTAGTCAGTGACCTGTATCTGACTGATTTCAACAAGGAACCGGAGAGTTATATCCTATGTGCCCCAAATAACCGCAAACTGTTGGGGCAGATGGGAGGCCAATGGTCCGAAACCCATGTCAGCATCACATACCAACCTGGAAAAAGGAAAGAGCTCAGCAACAGGATCAATGAAATAATGGAGCCCACCGGACTTTCATACGAACTCAATTATTCCGAGGATTTTTTCTATGAGAATCTCACCAAAGACCGCCATCTATCTCTGATAATAGAGATTTTGGGGATACTCTGCATGCTCATATCGCTGGCCGGCATATACTCCACAGTAGCATTGACCTGCCAGGAGAAGAAACGCGAGATTGCACTGCGCAAGGTACATGGAGCAAAGGTCCGTGACATACTGTCCATATTTGCCCGTGACTATGGTATAATCCTTGCCCTGGCATCGGCCCTGGCATTCATTATCGGATATATAATAATAGACCGATGGCAGCAGCATTTCCTGTGCAAGGCTGATATCAGTTGGTGGATATACGCTTGTGTGTTTGCCTTTACGGCAACGGTGATCATTGCCACCGTGCTGAACCGCGTTCTAACGACCGCCCGCCAGAATCCAGCAGATGTAATCAAGTGCGAATGATACAAAAGGGGACTGTCCCCTTTTGTACCAAATGTCCGCTTTAACAAACTTTATGTCTTGTTTTGTTGTCGCAATGTAATCTATTATTTACATTTGCAGCATCAATAACCTATTAAAGTATCGTAATTATGAAAAAGTATCATTTGCTTGACCACAAGTGGCAGAAGATTGGATTTGCAATTTTTGCTATCAGTGTCGTAATTTGTATGGTTTTTTGGGAGGCAATAATCTTTGACCTCTTCCCGATGATTAGAGTTGGTACGCCCATTGAATATTCCCCCGTTGGTCACGGATGGGCAGTTGTTGTTATTTTCTTATTGATTCCGGTATCATTTGTATTCATGGCTCTGTCACAGGAAAAACTGGAGGATGAAAGAATTGTGGAGACACGGCATCAGATATTGGCAAGGATAGTAATCTTTTTCATCGTGTTGGTATTCATAAAAACCATAGTATTTATATTTCTGGCCAGATTTCTTTCACCTACTTCCTTAGCTATGTGTAGCAGGATAATAAGCTATTGCACGGGAGTGACCGCATTCATAGGATACTATGTACTGTTTTTCAAGCTATCTTTGTGGAAACAAAACAGGGAGTTGAGCGATGAAGAATAACCTTAGAGTGGAGCGCGCCCGCATGCGCATGACGCAGCAGGAGCTGGCCGATAAGACCGGTGTGACCCGCCAGACTATCGTGGCCATAGAGCAGGGCAAGTTCAATCCCTCAACCGTGCTTGCACTCAAGATGGCCCGCGTGTTCGGCGTCACCATCGAGGCCCTGTTTGAGCTTGAGGAGACTGATTAAAAGAACATAAAAACCTTAAGTTTTCTTGTCAACTGCAAAACATAGTCATATATTTGCTGTATATGTCTTATCCCTTTGTTCCAATCAAATATTCAATATGAAGAAAAAGAGCCCTAAACATCTGATTCTCATACTGATTGCCTTACTCATGGTCCTTGAACTTAAAGCAAATGACGGTGCATTCTATGTGAACGGCAGCACGCTTGTGCCCGTCAAGGAGACCGACATCTCCATCCTGAAGGAGATTCTGACCATTACAATAGGCAATGACGATTACGCCACGGTAGATGTTTACTACGAGTTCTTCAACCCCAAGGCACCAAAGACCATAACGATGGCGTTTGAGGCCGCTCCTCCCGGCGACTGGAACCCGGAACCCTTCAATCATGACGGAGTACATCCTTTCATTAAGGATTTCTCTGTAAGCATGAACGGCAACTCCCTGCCCCACAGCAATATGGTGGTACAGAAAGACTATCGCAAGGTGCAGAATTTCAAACCGTTGGACCTCAATGAATGGAAAGGTTACGGCGACACCATCCACTATAAAGGTGAAACTATTATCAACTATAGTGAGGAAGATGGGTTATTCTTTGACGGCGGCAATATGGTTTATAGTGAAAAGCTGGACAGTTTTGCTTACTTTGCTTACGGTTATTTCTTTACTGCATCCTTTAACGAAGGCGTCAATACGGTACACCATACTTACCGTTACCGTACCAGTTTCACCAATTGGTCCAAGTTTGATTTCGTATATTGGCTCACCCCCGCGTCCCGATGGGCAGGAGGCAGGATCGGTGATTTCACTCTAAGGCTGATGTCCGAATCACCCCGCACGGAGATATACATGGAGAAATGCCCATTTGACTGTAAGTATTGGAAAGCGAGTCCCGGTCAGGAACTGGTCACCTGGGCTGAGTATAAGAACGAGTATTATATGCTGGCCGACCTGTATCCTGACAAGGTGCTTGAATGGCACAAGACGGCTTTTGTGCCGAACCAGGACTTTTGCATATACTCTCCCGAATACAACCAGCCGGATCCGTTCTTCGGTACTATGGATGTGGTTGTGGATGATACTGACGGAAGTGTTTATCAGTATATGGGGCAGGATGACACCTACTATCATATTCTGGCCGATGGTGCCATCGGTCAGACACGCAAATCAACAAGCCACGTTGAGACCTTCATCAATAAAGGAGAGTACTCAATCAAAAGCAGGGACTCCATCATCATAACGGCAAAAAGCCCGGCCAGGAAGGCTGTAGATCTGGGGCTCAGTGTCAAGTGGGCCACATGCAACATCGGCGCGGGTGAGCCCTATGAATGCGGTAGCTACTATGCCTGGGGAGAGATCCAGACCAAGAAGACCTATGAGAGCAATTATTTTGACCGCGAATTCAGGAAATACAATAAGAACAGCAGAACAGTACTGGATCAGTATGATGATGCTGCCCACAGGCTATGGGGCGGCGGCTGGCGAATGCCTACCAAAGATGAATTTCAGGAACTGGTTGACAAATGCAAGTGGGAATGGACCACATTGAATGGTGTTTCGGGTTATAGGGTTACCGGTACTAACGGCAGATCCATCTTTCTGCCCATTACAGGAATGAGACTCGATACCCGTTTACTGTACTCCGACACATCCGCATACTATTGGTCCGCTTCACTTGGCCCTTCAAGTTCCGAAATGGCCTGGCAACTGTACTTTAAATCAAATGAGATAAATGTCTCCGCTCTGGTCCGTTCCGTTGGCCGCGTCATCCGCCCGGTTCATCCAAAGTGACCCCTTTGCGTCAGATTAAATGAGCATTGAGTCCGACAAGCGGTGAGCAATATCATCGGCCATTGGCTGATGAAATGCCAGGTAGTACATGTAGGCCGATTTGATGGCGGCAAAAGGCAGGAGTTTGCGTATTATCGTTCCAATCTCCTTTGGAGCGATTCCATAATAGGCCGGACCAAAGATATTCCAGTGCTGCTGCATCTGCTCAGGTGAAAGATGGAACAGCTGGTCTGTGCGCACCGGATCTGCAATCTGACTGATACGCCAGCACAGGCTAATATCCCATTCGGGAGCACCGTATGCTGACTGGCCTATATCAATCCACAGGTTACGGTGCCCGTCGGTAATTATATTACCTATCTGCATGTCGCCATGCAGACAATAGGGAGTATCAGGTATGGTATCCAGAATAGGCAGCACCTTGTCTCTTAGAAATACTGGCACAACACCATCCTTGTGATAGAAATCCTGCATTCTCTTTTTCATGGAGGGCAGCCTGGTGGTATCGGCCTTGACGGCATGAAGCTCGCGGGCCACGCGGGCAAAGGTTAGGCTCACCTCTTCCATCCTGTCGGGCTCCTGCGATATGATACGCGCAAACGAGCGCTTGCCTTCAATCAGCTCATACTCGGCACCTACCCTCTCGCCATCGGTTACCAGCCTGTAGGGACGGGGCGTGGGGACTCCCAGATCATACATCGCCTGCGCTGCACCAAACTCCTCCACGGCTACATCGGCCTCAAAACCGGGATTGTATAACTTGGCAAGGCGCTTTTCGGTCTTGTGGGTATAAGCCACGCCCTGACCGCCCTCACCGGTCTTTACATACTCTTCAAGATTTATCTTCTCGTAGTCCATAATTACATTTACATCAAATACCTTTCTCTGAGTATGGCGATGTCAGTGTCTGAGAGGCCAAGCGGACCTTTCAGGTAGTTTTGCATTGATCCGTACTGAGCATCTATCAGGTCCAGTGTCTTGACAAAATTACCGGTATTGGCGCCGATGAACGCCTGGACCACACTCAGCTCATCCTCGCGGCCGCCCATGAAACGGACGCGGCGTGACAAACGCCTTACATCCTTAGCGTAGACTGCATTCGTTGCGTCAAAATCGGCGATTATCGTCTCCCTGTCCACCCCAAGGGCAGCCAGAATGTAGGCCGATGCCATACCGGTGCGATCCTTGCCCTGCGTGCAGTGAAAGAAGGTGGCTCCGCCATCGGATTTTTCAATGAGTATTCGCAGGAATCTGGCAAACCGTTTCTGACAGGATTCCAGAGTGACCATATTGGGATAGAGGTCACGGGCCACCTGCTGTGCCTTCTTGTTGAAGGCAGCAATCATTATCAGTTTCCTTACATTGAACTGCTTTTGTTTCTTTATCCCCAAGGCCTCCTCGTCATCCATCGCATTGCCGTTGCTGTTTATGGGAATGCGCACATACTCAGCGCCATCGATTATCCGGTCCTCACGTCCCTGGAGTTCAAAATCCTGTCTGAAATCAATGACCCTGGTAACCGGAATCTGCTGCAAGTACTTAAGGTCGGCAGCGGTGGCATCGGCCAGAGAAGCGGCACGGATCAGCCTGCCGGAGCGCACGGTGCGGCCATCGGCAGTAACATAACCGCCCAGGTCACGCGCATTGATTATTCCCTTAACCGGCAGGAACTGCAGAGTCTGAATTTCTTTTTGAAACAACATAGTCCTTTATCTACTGAATTCCTTGAGGAACGGCTTGAAATTGTTGCTTGACGGTGAATCAATGATTGCAAATACAATCTTTCTGAAACGGTCCACAAACTCCTCCTCGTCCAGAACCTGATGGAACAGACGCGCCATCTGGGCAGGCGGAGTGCAGAACGCCCCGCAACCCAATGCGCCCAGCACCAGACTGTCATGCCCTTTGAGTATGCCGATGCGCAGTATGGTGCGTATCTTCTCTTTCAGCACGGGCTTATCGGCCTCCGGGATATTGCCGTTGGCATCCAATGAGTTGTGCCCGTGCTTGGGGTTGTAATTTAATGAAGCTACCGATATCACCGCAGCCCGGAAAGGATTGTCCAGCAATACATAGCCCTCATCACGGGTACCTCTGAAGAACGTGATTCCCGGACTGTAGATACCGCCGTAGGTATTGTCCATCGGATACCGCTCTGCACGCCGTTTCACGCCCACCATATCGGCCAGATCACCGTATCGGCCACCCGGCAGAGAGAACTGGTATAGCGATATTGCCAGCGTGCTGCGACGGCAAAGGTCCTCCTCCTGGGCACTGGAGCCCTGCAGCACCCCGCCTCCGGGATGATACAGGCTGGCCATATTGAGCAGAGCCGGATTGTACCCCTGCTCCACCAGATCCCGCGTAACCAGAATGCAATCCTGATTCAAAACCTGAAAATGATACAATTGGGGCCTGACCCCTTTTGTATCATTTTTGATTTCGATAGGCGCGGAGAACATCTCAGAGTCTTCTACGAACGCTCCGCTGACGGGCAGTGTGACTACGCGGTCTGTCTCTGTGCGGTAGGCGCCATCACGGAAAATGTCCAGATTGTGCGTGAACACCTTGGCCAGCAACGCCCGCTTGGCATCACCGCCGCGGGATAACGATGCTTTCCACCACCCGCTGAGCCAGATCTGGCTGTTCCACTGCTGCGCCCTTAACATCAGCCTTTGTCTATGCTCTCCTCAACCAGTTTGAGCAGTCCCTTTGAGTCCAGCTGACTGCGCAGGGTCTCGTCATGGAAATCAGTAAGGAACCTGATAAGGTAATCCACAATGTTGTCCGAGAACACACCGCGTGATGTATAGATGGCGCGGTCTTTCTCAAGTTCCTTTGCAGCCTCAACGCAGCAGCCGGGCAGCTGCTCCAAAGCCTCCTGTACGGCACGGTTCTTCTCATCGTGAATGTTCACGCCCAGACCCACGTATGTCTTGTCTGCCACTGCCAGGGCATCGGGCATCTCAAATCCGTGACGGGCGGCGCAGCAGAGTGCAGCCATGAGCAGATAAGTATCGGCAAAACCGTCGCTGGCACGCCACTCGAATGTCTGCTTGTAGCTGAAATCCTTATCCTGCGCCTTCTCAAGCGGATTACACTTGGCAGCCATATCCATACGCTTGAGCCAGCCCAGCGGAACGCGCACCAGAGCACTGCGGTTGGAGAATGACCAGCAGAGTGATGTGGGAGCCTCCTGATGAGGAACCAGACGCATGAATGACAGCGGATGCGGGTTACCGAATGCAGGCAGTGACGTTCCGGCCACCATGTAACCGGCAATAGCCTTGCGGCACTCATCGGTCAGCTCTCCGTCACGGGTCATTACAGACTCTCCGTTGCGTGTAAACTTGCAGTGTACGTGCATGCCCGATCCGGCCTTACCTACGGTAATCTTGGGAGCAAAGGTCAGGGTTACGCCGTACTGGTAAGCCAGCTGACGCATCACCCACTTGGCCACCACCAACTGGTCGGCGGCATCCTCTATATCGGTAGGCAGGAACTCAATCTCGTTCTGCTCATAAATCTTGCCGTCCTGGGTAAAGTTACCCACCTCGCTGTGACCGTATTTGATAAGACCGCCGCACTGGGCAATAAGCTTCATGGCCTCGGTGCGCAGGTCCTGGAACTTGCAGAACGGAGCGCTCTCGTGATAGCCGCGCTGATCAGGTGTCAGGTAGAGGTCCTCGGCCTCGGAGATGACGTAGTACTCCAGCTCGCCCATGGCCTGCATCTCCAGGCCGGTCACAGCCTTGAACTCATTGTGAGCCTTGTGCAGTATGTACTGGGGGCTGCTCTCAAACTGGTTGCCCTCGCGGTCAAAATATGAGCAGAGCAAATCAACCGTGGGAACCTCGGCAAACGGGTTCACGAATGCGGTCTTGTAACGCGGCAGCACGTAGAGGTCACTCTTGCCTGCTTCGATGAAGGGGAACAGGCTGGAGCCGTCCACACGCTCACCGGCCTGCAGGATGTTCTCCAGATGCTCGGCGCTGTTTATTACAAAGTTAAGGGTCTTGAGCTTGCCGTCCCATCCGCAGTAGTGCAGGTTAATGAACTGCACCGCATTCTCACGGCAGTAGCGGACTATATCCGCACAGGTAAATTCGGCTGCGGGCTTGCCCAGAAAGCGTACCAGCAGGTTAGGGTTCATTTCAATCTTCTTGTCCATATAATGAGTATTTGATTCGCCTTAAAATGATGGCGAATATACAAATAATAACCGACATTTTATGAAATGAAAAGCGCAAAGGAGAATCTCTCCATTGCGCTTCCGATTCAGAAATCAACCGATATACCGGCTATTGTCCAGAAACCCGGTTGAGGTACGCACCCATAATCAAAGTACTGCTTGCCGGTAAGATTATTTCCTTCAAGAAAGAGTTCATACCGTCCATTTCTCCACTGCAGACGGGCGTCGGCCACGGAGTAAGGCTCGTAATCACGGACTTGACTGTCAGTATCGGTAAACGATCCTGTTCGGTCCTGATAACGGAAGTTCACACCCAACTCCATATTGAGCGGCAGATTGAAATGTATCCCGGCAACAGCCTTGTGCTTGAGGTATTCAAGAGTTGTGCGACTCTGAATATTCGGAACATCCACCTTTTCCTGGTCTATATAATTGTATGCCACATCTATGGATTTAAAGAGACGTTGGCCGGGGAACAGTGTTTCAAGGCTGATGTTTGCAGTAAATTCAGCACCGAAAGAGTTGATCTCCGTAAAATTCACCGATTCCCAATGACGGTCTTCTTCCGGCTGTGAAATATCCATAATCCAGTCAATCATATTTGAGCAACGGTTGTAATAGACCGATGCCGATGCCTGAATACCGCGTGGATCAGCATACTTCAAGCCTAAGTCAAAAGCTTTCAGTTCCTCTGGTTTGAGATGGCTGTCAGCCTTGTAACCACCTACGCTGTAATAGAGTTCCGTTACTGAAGGCAGGCGCAGGGAGGTGTTATAAGTTGCAAACAGTTTAAGGTTATCACCCAATCTTGCACTCATATCCACACCGGGATAAAAACGCAGGTCCATACCGTTCCATGAATTACGGACACCCACTACACCAGCGCTCATTGAAAACCATTTCAGGTTGAGGTTATGCTCCAGAATAAAGCTCAAATTGGTACGGTTCAGCCCCTTTGTATAGTCACATTCAGTGCCCTTGATATGTTTAGATTCCGTCAACGGCTCCCCAAGATTGCCGCTTACCAGATTCTCATTCTTCAGTTCGGCGCCCACGGCAGTCCGACCGAGTTTCCAGTCAAACCAGCTGTTGAACCCTACGCCTGCTACATCCGAGCGGTGGTAATTGAAAGGTACGGTAGCCTCATTGCCACGGATAAGCTCAAAACGGTCCTCGTTGTGATTCCACCATGCACTGGGATGAATATGTACACGGCCGATACGGTTTTCTGCCTGGATTGCGGTATAGGTCTTAAAGGTATGCTCAAACTGCTCGTCAAACTTGGCCGAATAGAATGTATTGCTGCCCCAATCCTTTACGCTGGCACCGGCATGCCAGTTCACCTTGATATCATCATCCGAATAACTGCCTTTGTAGAAAGCTTTCTTATACTCCATATCGGCATTGAGGTGTCCTGCCTTGCTGCGGCTGTAGCCGTCACTGCATCCATAGTTTACTGACAGCATATTATTCCATCCGTCACCGACAGCCGCTGCACTTGCACCACTTGCGGCATAGCCCCAACTTCCGGCTTCGGCATGCGCATGACCGGATGTTACGGTAGCCGTCTTGGTCACGATATTTATGGCACCCATAAGTGATGATGAACCATATGCCCTGCCGGCAGGGCCTTCAAGGAGCTCGATATGATCAATATCACTCATGTCTACAGGAAAATCAAAAGAGTTATGACCCGTCTGAGGATCACATATGTTAATACCGTCCAAAAGTATGGCCACCTGCTCAAAATTTCCGCCACGAATGCCTATATCAGTCTGAGCTCCCATAGGACCACGCTGACGGACATCCACTCCTACCGCATATTTGAGTATGTCATTGACAGACTGTACAGGATATTCACTAATCTGTTCCTGAGTCATTATTCCTATTATGCGTGAAGCCTTGGGCAACGGAGTTCTGATCATCGATGCCGTAACCTCAATCTCCTCAGTCTCAAATCCGACCGAATCGGAAGTCGGAATAATTATATCCTTGCCCTCAACATACTGATTAGCACTTACATGTCCGTAAAGTCCGTTTGTAATGGAAAATACAATTGTAAAAAATGCTGTCAAAACAGCATTAAAACTTCTCCTCAACATATTCTACACATTATTAATAATTGATTACAACTATAACCCCAAATGGATTTTGGTCGGCAAAGGTATAAATTATTCACTTCAAAACTAACGCCATCCTGATTCTTGGACTAAAAAAACAATCCACTCATGCATCTGCAGGAATGGACTATCAACCGGTTATCGGGCTAAGCTTATTTGAGCAGTTCGGCTACTGCCGCATCAACCTTGTCCATCGAATCTCCGGGTTCGAAGCGCTGAAGCACCTCTCCGTCCTTTGAAATCAGGAACTTGGTAAAGTTCCAGCGAATATTGGGATTATCTGCGTTACCCTTTTTGGACTTGAGGTAGTTGTAAAGAGGTATGGCGTTTTCGCCGTTAACCTCAATCTTGTCAAACTGCTTGAACTTAACCTTATAATTGAGGGTGCAGAACTCCTGAATTTCCTGTATGGTTCCGGGAGCCTGCTGACCGAACTGGTTGCATGGGAAATCCAGAATCTCAAACCCCTTCCCGGAATACTTCTCATACATCTCTTCCAGTTGTGTATACTGGGGAGTGAATCCGCAGCGGGTGGCCGTATTCACAATCAGCAGAACCTTGCCTTTGTAACCTTCCAGACTTACCTCTGTACCATTGGCATCCTTAACCTTGTATGAGTAGATACTCTCATTCTGTCCGTAAGCGGCCGACACGATTGTAACCATCAAAACCGCAATAGTGATAATATACTTCTTCATTCTTATAATAATTAGGTTTTTGTTATTTCAATTTATCAATCATTTCATCCAACATCCTGTACAGGTCAGGAACAGTTTGCGGATTGATGCTGTCACACATGACAGACTTACCTACCTCAAAAGGAACATCCGACAGGTCTGTCTGGAGTTGTTCGCCTTTGGGAGTCAGCGAAACTATAATCTGCCGGGCATCCTCCCTGCCCCTGCTGCGACTGATTATACCCTCTTTCTCCATCCGCTGCAAAAGCGGTGTTACGGTATTTGTTTCAAGGAACAGACGCTTGGCTATGTCATTGACAGGCTGGGCATCTTTTTCCCACAACACCAACAGTACAAGATACTGGGGATAAGTAATCCTATGTGCCGACAACAACGGATGGTATGCCTGTGTTATCAGTCTCGATGCGGTATAGAGCCTGAAACAGAGCTGGTTTTCCAGTTTGAATTCCTCTTTCATCCCAGAAAAGCCTTTATGTCGGCCTCCATCTCTTCAGGAGTGGTTGTAGGAGCATAACGCTTTATCTCCGTACCGTCACGGTTGATCAGGAATTTGGTGAAATTCCATTTTATGTCATTATCCTTTTCAACACTCTTGCTGATGCTCTTGAACAGTTTTTCCGCAGCCTTGGCCTTGAGGCCTTTGTACTCCTCGGAGGGAGCCTGGGTCTTGAGATACTCAAAAACGGGATGCGCATCGGCTCCGTTAACATCGGTCTTGGCCATAAGCAGGAATGTTACTCCATGGTTGACACGGCAAAACTCTTCAATCTCCTCATTAGAGCCCGGCTCCTGATGCGCGAACTGGTCACACGGGAAACCCACTATATCCAGACCCTGACCCTTATATTTCTGATAAAGAGCCTCCAGACCATCATATTGGGGCGTAAAACCACACTTGGAAGCTGTATTGACCACCATCAGGACCTTACCCTGATACTGTCCAAGATCCACTTCCTTACCCTTTCCGGTAATTGCTTTAAAATCATAAATCTTAGTCATATCCTTTTATATTTATATCGTTCACGATGCAAATTTAAGTATTGTATTTTATATCGCAAGCGATATTCTTGTTTTTTTTGTATTTTTGTATCGGAATATCAATAATGACAACTTCTGTAATATGTTTTCCATCCGCCAAGTGAGATTTACGGCCGAAAGGAAGTCAAATCAGCCATCGGTCACCAGCACTTCTGTATTCAGTTTCATCTACCTGACTGGAGGAGAGCTGACCGTACAGTCCGACGGCAACTGTTTCAACTGCTTTCCCGGGCAGATCCTGCTTATTCCCCAGAACAAGGGTTACTCCTTTACCGATATCAATGAGGCCAAAGGCTACATCGGGAGTTTCTCCCTGTCAATACTTCCGGATGTTAATAGTGTAATTACACTCAGGAAACCCTATCTGAAAGTATTCTGGTTTGATGAAGCAATATTTGTAAACGAGTTACTCAAGATGATGACCCGGGCATACAGAAGCAAAAGGGAAACTCTTGTCTCAAAAGAGCTTGACCTTCTGCTCACAATGGTCGGAGTGTCAGATGAAGGTATTGCCAATCCGCTTGTGACAGGTTTCCTGAAAGCGATTCAGGACGACAGCCGCCCCATCAGATTTGCTGATGATTATGCCAATGAGTGCGGAGTATCGCTCAATTGGCTGAACAGGGTTGTCAGACGGGAAAGCGGCAATAGCGTAAGTTCTTGGATAGATCAGGCACGGATAAGCAGGGCCAAAAGCCTGCTTAAGGATACCGAAATGCCTATCATTGACATAGCCGTTGCCGTAGGATTGGATGACCAGTCATACTTTGCACGTTTTTTCAAACGTCATTGCGGAACAACCCCGTCGGAATACAGAAGTAGCATCGTCAACAAGCACTGAAAATCCTGATTCAATACTTCCGCATCCTAAATAATCAGGCGAAATAAACCGACATTTGCAGCCTGATTATGAAAATACCTCTTATACTTTACATAATATCAGTCTTTCAGGTTGATTATGATACGGCTTATACCATGCCTACTGTCGATGTGACCGAACACCGCCAGGGTATCTCATTGGAAAAAACCGCTTCGCCGAGTATCACAATCAACGAATACCAGCTGAACAGTCACGGAATAACAAACCAAAAATCACTAAGCGGCATAGTACCAGGATTACATATACCCGATTATGGGGCATCGCTTACATCGACCATATACCTTAGAGGATTCGGATCCAGAATGGAGAATCCTGCACTGGGTATGTACATTGATGATTTTCCGGTTGCCGACAAAAACATGTATGACTTTGACTGGGAGGGAATAAGGTCTGTCACCCTGCTCCGAGGTCCCCAGGCTATGCTGTATGGCCGGAATGCAATGGCCGGAGCATTGTCCATCCAGACCTTGTCATCAGCCGACCTGGACGGGATCAGGGTATCGGCGGAGTACGGGACCGCCAATTCCATCAGAACAGGCATCACTATACCGGCAGGCAATCATCTTATAAACGCCACCTTCAGGCATACAGACGGATATTTCATGAATGAGTGCAGGAAAAGTCTGTGTGACCCCTACACAGGCGGCGGACTCAACTGGAAATGGGAGGATTGCACCATCGGCCGTTACCTTGAAAACATTGTCAGGGCCAGTTTCTCCAACGAGGGAGGCTTTGCTTACGGAAGTTATCGCAACGACAGCATCCTTCCGGTAAACTATAATGACGAAAGCAGTTACCGCAGGTTTTCACTTCTGGAAGGGTTCAAAGTCCGCAAAAATCACAATAGGATAACCACTCAGACATCGGCATCATTGCAACTGCTTGCCGACCGTATGCGTATGGATCAGGACTACACGCCACAATCTGTCTTTACCTTAGAGCAGAAACAGCGCATGGTGACATCCACTTTTGAATTCTCGTTTCGCCCTGTCAGAGAGTATGATCACTGGAAGCCCAAGACCGGTGCATTCTGCTATTTCAAGGCAAATGACATGTCTGCCCCTGTTGAATTCAGACAGGATGGGATCAACCGGCTCATACTTAACAATGCCAACTCAAACATTCCGGATGACATGGGATATTTGGAATTTGAGGAAACAGAGTTCCCGGTAACCTCGGATTTTGAGATACTGTCTTGGAACACGGCTCTATATCATGAATCGATTTTCAGTTTAGGACGCTGGCTGCTGACTGCCGGGCTGAGATTTGATTATGAAGGAGCGTGGATGCGATATGACAGCCATGCTCTGATACACTACCGGTTTGTTCCCAACATGAGTTCATTCAAGCCTTTCAGTGAGTCTTACGAGGGTAGCACCGACCGGTGCAGTATTGAGATTTTGCCAAAGATATCGGCCATGTACTCAGTCCCTACAGGCAACGATGACAATATGTTAGCCGTATACCTGACCATATCGGAAGGTTTTCGCGCCGGAGGCTTCAATACCCAGATTTTCTCAGACATAATACAGGGACATATGATGAATGGGCTCATGGCCGACCTGGGCGTATATCTTGACAATCCAATGCCATCGGTAGGAGCAGAGCATACGGTATATGATCCGGAAGAGGCCTGGAACTATGAACTCGGCATACGGTTCATAAACCGTCAGCACATTCAGGCCCAGGTCAATGCATATTATATGGACGGATACAACCAACAGCTAACGGTTTTTCCTCCAGGAAAATCCACGGGACGCATGATGACCAATGCCGGCCGGTCACGCAGCATAGGGACTGAAGCTCAACTTTCAATATATGGGGAGCATTTCAGTACACAGTTCTCATACAGTCTGTGCGATGCCCGTTTTGTCCGGTATGTTGACGGCAACAATGACTATTCAGGCAACAGTGTGCCATTCATACCAAAAAGCACATTCTACGCTGGAGCTGATTGGCGGATACCGGTCTCCGCCAATTCAGTCGTTCTTCATGCTGATATGCGCGGCTGCGGTCCGATAAGCTGGAATGAGTCCAGCACACTCAGGGAACCTGCGCATCTTACCATAGGCGGCGGTATCTCGTGGACAACGGATAGAATACGACTCGGCCTTCGCGGTGACAATCTGACCGGCAATCAGCATCCTGTATTCTATTTCAAATCTGTAGGCAACGAATTTTTCGCCCTCTCCAAGCCCAGAAGCATCAAGTTAAGTGTAACAATAAACCTTTAAGAAAAAAAATGAAAGCAAGAACAATTCTCTTTTCCGTATTGCAGATAGCAGCAATTTCATGCCAGAAGAATGATGACACAAATGACACAAAAGAGACAATGGTCCCGGTTAAGACTGATTACATTGGTACAGTCACTGTCACCTATCAGGAACAGGATTATGATAATCCAGACATTCTGGTCATCTATGATCCCAGCCAGGACGGAAAGACGGTTTCAATCACCCTAAAAAAGATAAAATTCGTACCACAGATGCCTGTGACTATAGACGTGACAATTCCAGACGTCACAACAAGCAGCAAAGATGGTAAGACAGTGTTAACGTGCGATGAAGAGGACCCCATCTCAATGGGCGGACCGATGTCGCGCTATAAGGTAACCGGATTCGGAGGAGAGATTCAAGGGGATAATCTCAGTTTCAGTCTGAACTTCGGATCATACCCCACCCGTTTCAGTGGCATTGAAGTGAAACAATAATCAAAAAAGGCCCGGATTTTTCCGGGCCTTTTATAATCATTTAAAACCTGTATTCGCCCAGGGGATCCACTTCTGAACCTCCTTGTCTTTCAGGGTCTCGTCAACATGCATGATGATGGTGTTGGCATCCTCCTTGCCCAGCAGGAACTTGTCAATGAACGCCTCAACCTCGGGATACTGGCTCTGCGGCAGCTGGCAGTGACCGTGCTTGCCCTGGATTGAGAATCCCATGCGGTCTTCGATACCGAACTTTTTCCAAACCTCACGTGCAGCTACGCTAGATACGTAGCCAGCCTCATCGGCAAGCCACTCATAATCCGTGTTGCCAAGTACCAGCAGGGCACGCGGGCAAACCAGTGCGCAAAGCTCGTGATGATCCATGGGAAGCTTTGATACATTCTCATCCTTCCAGTCCCACATTGACTCCTTGAACCAGTGGGGATCCGTGTTACCAAGAGTCTCCACATGACCCAGAGTCTCTGAAACACGCCATGCTGCAGCACCGCCGCCACCGGGCTCCTGTGCGATGGTAAGAGCGATGCGCTCATCGAATGCACCTGACCAGAGAGCCATCTTGCCTGCATATGAGCAACCGGTTACGCCGATATGCTTCATATCAATCTTGCTTGCTGCACCTACAATCTCCAGACCGTCAATGATACGGCTTACGCCCCACGGCCACATTGCATATGCGCCATTCTCCACGAGTTCGGGATAAATCTTGTTGATGGGTTCGCTGCCACGTCTCTGCTGGTGTGCCATAACCTGACCCATGTTGAAGTTCATGGTGGCTATCTTGCGCTCCGGGAAGAAGTTACGCGGCAGGCTTATACCTGACATTCCTATCATCAGAGGGAACGGACCGTCACCCTCGGGATACGTTATCTTTGAGGTAATGGTCAGAGTCTCACCGTTGCGATGAACAATTACAGTAAGGGTATTGTCCTCCAGTTTAGCCTCGATATCCTTCTTGTCAACCATAGGCTTCTCTCCCACCTCATAATGATAGAGTTCACGGATAATCTCGGCACGACGTTTCTCCCAGTCCTTGAATTTCTTGACCTTTTTCTTGCCGTTTGAGAACTCAAACGGGTTAGGCAGAGTCTCAAGAGACTTTGCTTCGTCAACTGCAGGGAATACAGGAGCCGGATACTTGGCACCGGTAAACTCCTGGTCATAAACCAGAGGTATTGACTTCTGTGCCATTACTGGCATTGCAGTCAAAGCTGCAACTGCAACAATAACGGATTTGTATAAATTCATAAGATATTATTTTTTCTTGTTGTCTTTTACTTCTTCAGCCTGGGTCATCGGTGCATCCTCCTTTTTCTTGGCAAGATAATCCGGAAGGCTCAAACCTGCCATGTTAAAGAGGTCCGACATAGGAGGAACAGACTTCATGAGTCCGCTCAGGAAGTTTGCGGTCGATCCCTTTCCGTCGGCGCCGTTGCCTGAATCCCAAACGGTTACGTTGTCGAACTTGATACCCTTGATAGCCTCCACCTGAGTCTTTACCAGCTCCGGCATCTTCTCGGACATGAGCAGCATGAATGCCTTTGCGGCATCACCGCCTGCTGCCTGTACCATCTTGTCATAACCGGCAGCCTGCTTGGTCAGTATCTCATAGTAACCCTTAGCCTCGGCCTCCATGCGGGCGAATATGGCATCGGCCTCACCCTTGGCGCTTACGCGGAGTTTCTCAGCCTCAGCCTCAGCGGCTATGATTATACGGTCCTTCTCAACCTGCTGGGCTACCAGGATGTTGGCCTGCTGGGTTGAACGCTCACGTTCGGCACGGGCGTTTTCGGCGTCACGCTCAGCGATATAAGCATCCTGCAGAGCCTTGGCCTGCTGAACCTTCTCGGCTGTTACAGCCAGACGGTTGGCCTCGGCCTCCTTCTCACGGCGGAATGCATCAGAATTTGCAATCTCAACCTTGGCGTTGTTCTCACCCTGAACGGCTACGGCGTTAGCCTGCGATGTACGGATACGGGTTTCCTTAACGGCCTCAGCCTTACCTATCTCACCGTTACGGTCCTGCTCAGCCACACTAACCTTAGCCTCGTTAATGGCCTTGGCGGCAGCCTCCTTACCCAGAGCCTGGATATAACCTGACTCATCCTTGATATCGGTCACGTTCACGTTGATAAGACGCAGACCTATCTTCTTGAGCTCAACCTCAACGTTCTTGGCAATTTTCTCCAGGAATGTATCACGGTCGCTGTTGATCTCCTCGATACTCATGGTGGCAATGACCAGACGCAGCTGACCGAACAGGATATCACGTGCCAGTTCCTGAATCTCCTCGGCTGTGAGGCCCAGCAGACGCTCGGCGGCGTTGTTCATACTGTCGGGTTCGGTCGATATACCTACTGTAAAACGGCAAGGCACATCCACACGGATGTTCTGACGGCTCAGTGCGTTGGTCAGATTTGCATCTATTGAAATAGGTGTCAGGCTCAGATATGCATAGTCCTGGATAACGGGCCATACAAACTTACCGCCGCCGTGGATACATTTGGCCGATCCGCCGCCTGTCTTACCGTAAACTACCAGAATCTTGTCCGAAGGGCAACGTCTGTATCTCCTGATAATGGTCGCAAACAGAATGAAAAGGAGGACAACTCCTATCACTACGAGAATTGAAATGTTACTTGGATTCATTTTATAAGTGTTAAGTTGTTATTAATTCGGGAAAATCACTTTACCAGCAACAGGTCATCACCCAGGACATCAACAATCTGCACCTGTCCGCCTGTGGCTATCTCGGTTTCATTATCCGTCATGGCGTCAATCTCATGGACCGAACCCTTGACGCTTACCTGAACCTTGCCGCGTCCTGAACGGGCTGCAGGAATACGCAGATAGACATCGGCCTTGAGACCTACAGCCTCCTGCATTTTGAAACTGCCGTCATGTGACAGCTTCATTACCTGGCGGAACATGAATACGAACGCCAGGACAAAGACCAGACCCACTGCGATGGCAATAAGCTGCAGCAGCCAGCCTTTTTCAATTGAATCATGCAGCAGTACGCCTGCCCAACCGTATCCGAGCAGGAAATTGACAAGGTTACGGAATGAGAACACTCCACTCAGTGCTCCGTCTTCCATGGAATCGACGGAACCGTCCATGGGACCTGCATCAACATCGGTATCAGTGCCCAGCCCTACAAATGTCATGACAGTCTGGATTATAAACACCAGTGATGCACAACAGGCGATAGTCCAGAAAAACTTCTGTAATGGTTCCAAAGAATTAAATAAATCCATCATAGGTTAGAAACAATTATTGGTTTGTTAAACAATTTGAACATGTCCTTAAAACAGGACCACTTTTGTACAAAAATAGTGATTCCTTCGGATTAATGACACTCAGCAAAGAAAAAAAAGTAACTTTGCGTGATTTTAGGAATCAATCCGTGCATTATGGAACTCCCGATGTATGACACTCTGCTCAGTCTTCCCCTGTTCCAGGGTATGAGTCAGACTGATTTCAACAGTCTGCTGCAAAAGATCCGTCTGGACTTTGTACGGTATGCCCAGGGTGACGTCATAATCGGAAAGGGAGACCACTGCCGCAGTCTGGCATTCCTTATCAACGGAACTGTAGAGAGTTCAAGAAGCGGCATGGACGGCCGTTTCACCTTCATGGAGAGCATAGATTCACCATCCCTTATTGAACCTTACTCAATGTTCGGAAGAGCCGGACTGTACCAGCGTACATATACCGCAGCCTCAGCATGCAGTTTCCTGATGGTGGACAAGCAGTACATATACACGGAACTGGGCAAATACAACATCTGCAGGATGAACCTGCTGAATATACTCAGCGGCCGAGCCCAGCAGCTTGACAATTACATTTGGAGCATCGACGGCCAGACACTGAGAGGACGCATCATACGTTTCATACAGGGCCTGTCCGACATACAGAACGGAGCCAAAAGGCTGAATATAAAAATGAATGACCTGGCTACCGTCATGGATGCCACCAGACTGAACGTATCACGTGAACTGAACGCACTTGAAGCCGAAGGGCTCATATCCCTTCGCCGGAAAGAGATATATATTCCCGCACTTGAGAACCTGATTTGACAATGGATGAAGCAAAGAAGGCGGCAATAGACCGCCGTTACGCAAGAATGGCCTTGATCTGGGCGGAAAACTCCTACTGCATACGGCGCAAGGTAGGTGCTCTCGTCGTAAAGAACAATATGATAATATCCGACGGTTACAATGGCACCCCTACCGGATTCGAGAACATATGCGAGGACGACAACAACGTATCCAAGCCATACGTGCTCCATGCCGAGGCCAATGCCATCACCAAACTGGCCCGTTCATCAAACAGCAGTGAAGGTGCGACACTGTATGTAACCGCATCCCCCTGCATTGAATGCGCCAAACTTATTATCCAATCGGGCATAAAACGTGTGATATATACCGAGCAATACCGTCTGACAGATGGCGTGGACCTGCTCAAACGTGCAGGAATTGAAGTTGAATATCTGGACTTGAACACTGAAAAATGAAGACACTCAAAAAGATAATACAAGTAATCTTTGTACTTACCATGGGCTTCTTTCTTGGGATAGAGGTCATGATAGGCATATTCAACCGTCACAAGCCTCAGTTTGAACGCGGAGGCACTCCCGGTTCCCAGAAAGTTGAGACACTTATCAAAGCTATAGACCGCAAATATGTGGACGAGGTTGACATGGACTCAATCATGGACCGCGTCCTGCCCACGATACTGGAGGAACTTGACCCCCATTCCGCATACTATCCCGCCGAGGAGACACAGGTCAGTAACGATGAACTCCACGGAAGTTTCTCGGGTATAGGAATCCAGTTCTCCGTACAGGACGATACCGTAAGGGTAAACAATGTCATACACGGAGGACCGTCCGAGAAAGTCGGAGTGCTTGCCGGCGACCGCATCATCCTTATAAACGATTCTCTGTTTGCAGGAAAGAAAATACCCAGCAACGAGATTGTCAAGAACCTTAAGGGCCCCAAAGGCAGCACCGTCAAGATAAGCGTTATGCGCAACGGTGAGCCCAACCTTGTGGACTTTACCATAGAGCGTGGTGACATTCCGGTCAAGAGTGTCGATGCCGCCTACATGGTTTCGCCGGAGAACGGCATCGGCTACATAATGATAAACAAGTTCGGTGAGACCACTTTTGCCGAAATGATGGTCAGCCTGGCCGAGTTGAGCAGCCAGGGAATGAAGAAACTCATCGTTGACCTTCGCGGCAACAGCGGCGGATACCTGGGTGCAGCCATACAGATGGCAAACCAATTCCTCCCCAAGAATGACCTTATTGTATATACACAAGGCGCGCACAATCCTATAGCCCGCCAATACGCCGACGGACACGGTCACTACACCGGCATACCGCTTGCCGTAATGATAGACGAATCATCAGCATCAGCTGCCGAGATATTTACCGGAGCCATTCAGGATAATGACCGCGGCACCATTGTCGGCCGCCGTTCGTTCGGTAAAGGCCTTGTCCAGGAACCTATAGATTTTGACGACGGCTCAAGCATACGCATCACCATAGCACGTTATTACACCCCATCAGGCCGCTGCATACAGAAACCATACGGCGAATCTGACGAGGACTACGCCATGGACATAGTCAAGCGATATGAACACGGCGAGTTTTTCAGCGCTGACAGCATAAAGCAGAACGAAGAGGAGGTTTACAAGACAAAGGGCGGACGCACCGTATACGGCGGAGGTGGAATTATGCCCGATGTTTTTGTGGCACAGGATACAACCGGATACTCGGATTACTATGCCGCCGTTGTCCGTAAAAGTCTGGTCAACAAGTTCTCATTCAAGTACGTGGACAGCAACCGGAAGGTATTGTCGGAACTCAAGACATACTCCGACCTTGAAGAGTATCTGGATGCAGACAACGTTCTGAACAAATTCTATGAGTACGCTTCAAAAAACGGTGTAAAAAGAGACTACAGCATGTCTGCGCCAGCCCGCAAGCAAATGCGCAATGTCCTTTACAGCAACATCATATATGATGCCATGGATATGCAGGACTATATCGCATTCATCAACCTGTCAGACCCCGCAGTAAGCAAGGCCATCGAAGTCCTCAAGCAGTAAGCCGGATTGTCAGCGAAGCACAATCTGGGTTATTACCTGCGCTCCAGCCTGTGCGTTCAAACGGGCTACGAGCTCCGTGCGGCGCATCATCAGTTCATTCCTCAATGCCGCCGATGACACTGTCACAAAAAGCACCTGATTATAGATACGGAGTTCCTTTGTATATCTGGAGACGGCAGGCCCCAGGACCTTATCCCATGCCTGGATAAGACGATGCTCATACAGCGGTGTCTCCAGACCATACTCACGGAGATACTGCATGATCACGCCTCCTATTTTTTCGGAGTCAGTCTTTCTCATAGTACCTGTCCGTTCTCTACGGTAAACAATCTGTAATCACACCCCAAGCTATCCATGATATAGTCCATGTGATTACGGTCCACATCGGTTATAAAGACCTGACCGAACTCTCCGTTGTCCGATACAAGTTTTATGATACGCCCCACCCTGACTGAGTCAAGGCGGTCAAAGATATCATCCAGAAGCAGGATTGGACGTTTCCCGCAAGACTCCTTGAGCAGTCGGTACTGAGCCAGTTTGAGTGCCACCAGATAGCTTTTGTTCTGTCCCTGCGAGCCTTCACGGCGAATTGCAAAACCGTCCAGGTTCATTTCCAGTTCATCCTTATGAATACCATGGAGCGAGTATCCGGCATTCCGGTCAAGACTACGTCCGCTTTCAAACTGACCGAGCAGGTCTCCTCGCTCGGCATGAGATGTATAAGACAGCGATACCTGTTCGGACGAATCACCTATTACAGAATACATTTCCCGGAAATAAGGAACAAGACGGTCAGTCAGAGCCTTCCTTTTTTCATAGATCCTCCACCCGGTGTCAGCCATGACCTCCTCCCATATCAGGAACAGCTCCCGGTCAGGCATCACCTCCATCTTGAGCAATGCATTCCGTTGCTGGACAGCTTTGTTATATGATATCAGGAGTTTCAGATATTCAGTATCATACTGTGATATGATAACATCCATAAAACGTCTCCGTTCATCGCTGCCGTCCAGGATCAGTGCCGTATCCTGAGGCGATACCATAACCAGGGGCACATATCCTATATGGTCCGAAAAACGTTGGTACTCCTTCCCGTCACGGCGGAACTGCTTGTTGCCCTTTCTGGACAGACATCCTATGACGGTCTTATCGCCCGACGGAAGTCTGTATGTACCTTGAAGCTGGTAGCATTCGGCACCATGCCTTACAGTCAGCTGGTCAGTCTGTCCCAATGAACTGCGACAGAAAGAAAGGCAATAGACCGCATCCAGAAGATTGGTCTTACCCATGCCGTTCTTGCCCACAAAACAGTTCAGTTTTGGCGAAAACTCAAGATCCGCCTGAACTATATTGCGGTAATCCTGTACAAACAGATGTTCCAGTATCATTCAGTTGATTGCAAGTTTGATATGCGAATTTACTTTCTTTTCCCCGATATCGACTCTTTTTTAAGTCAAATTGTTTACATAAAGTAAAAAATGACTATTTTTGCACCCGCTAACAAAAAGACGAAATGGCAAAGAAAACAGTAACCCCTGCACCCAAGCAGGAACAGAAGGGCCTTGAAGAGGCATTAAGCAAGTCAGAACAGTTTTTTGAGAACAACAAGAAGACTATCTTCGGTGCTCTCATAGCAATCATAGTAATCATTGCAGGCTGCATGCTTTACAGTGCAAAAGTAGCTCAGCCGCGTCAGTTAAGGGCTTCAGAGGCAATTTATCCCGGTGAGGCATATTTTGTCAACGGAGATTACCAGACCGCCCTAAACGGTGATGCTTACGGATTTGAAGGTTTCATATCCCTGTCAGAGCAGTACAAGAGTACCAAGGCCGGAAAGCTGGCAGGTCTTTATGCAGGTCTCTGCTACGCTCAGCTTGACAGCATGAGCATTGCCGAGAAATACCTGGCCAAGTTCAGCGGAAAGGATCAGATGGTTGCTCCTGCAGCTGTCGGCGCGCTCGCCAACTGCTATGCTACAAACGGCCAGTTAGACAAGGCCGCCGCCACTTTTGAGAAAGCCGCAAAGCAGGCAAACAACAACCTGCTCTCACCCAATTTCTATTTCCAGGCAGGTCTCATCTATGAGTCTATGGGTAAGACCTCACAGGCCCTTAAGCTTTACAATCTGGTCAAGACCAGCTATCCTGCATCTTTTGAATCACAGGATATTGACAAATATATTTCCCGACTTTCAAGCAAATAAAGCCTTGACAGGTCAGGCCGGGTGAATTCCAGAGTGGCCAAATGGGGCAGACTGTAAATCTGCTGTCTTTCGACTTCGGTGGTTCGAATCCATCTTCACCCACAAAAACAGGCGTCCAAGCGGGCGCCTTTTTTGTGTGGGCAGAGATGGATTCGGTCAAACCATTTAAAAAAACACTACCTTTGCACAACCAAACATTTCAATGATATGAAGATCACGATTATCGGCGCCGGAAACATGGGAGGCGCAATTGCCAGAGGATTTGCAGCTAAAAAGGTTTTTGCAGCCAAGGATATTACCTGCTGCGACCGTAGTGATGCCACACTTGAAGGTCTCAGGAAGGATGTTCCGGGTATCGGAATATCAAAGGAGAACGCAAAGGCCGTCAAGGGTGCCGACATTGTCCTGTTTGCCGTAAAGCCATGGATATTGCCATCGGCCGTAGAGGAGGTAAAAGAAGCACTTGATTACAAGAAGCAGCTTATCATATCAATTGCTGCAGGTGTTGGCCTGGACAAACTTGCAGAGCTATTTGAGAAAGGCTCCGACAAGGCACAGGTAGTTTACCTTATCCCCAACATAGCTGTTGAGGTTGGCGCAGGCGTGTTCTTCTATTGCTCAAACACCGCCACAAAGAAGAATCTGGACCTGATACAGAAACTCTTTGGCCAGGTAGGTTTTGCCAAGCAGGTTGAGGAGAAGCAGATGACCGCAGGTACAGCACTTGCATCATGCGGTATAGCATATGTATTCCGATACATCCGCGCCAACGTTGAGGGCGGCGTAGAGATGGGATTCTACCCCAAGGATGCTCAGGAGATTGTTCTGGGAACCATCAAGGGTGCTGTTGAACTGCTGCTTGCACACGGTTCACATCCCGAGCAGGAGGTTGACAAGGTAACCACCCCCGGCGGTATCACCATCAAGGGTCTTAACGCCATGGAGGAGGCCGGATTCACCAACGCCGTAATCAAGGGTCTTAAGGCCGGCAAGTAATGAAGCTGGTATACTTTCACGGATTCATGTCATCAGGGGCAAGCGGGACTGTAGAGAGTCTCCGCCATATGCTCCCCGAGCTCGAGGTCGTAGCCCCCGATATTCCGGTCGATCCCGCCGAAGCCCTGCCCTATCTCAGGCAGTTCGTAGAGGAACAGAAGCCCGATATCATTGTGGGTACGTCAATGGGAGCAATGTATGCCCAGCAGATGTTCGGCTACAGGAAGATATGCGTGAACCCATCCTTCAACATGTCCACCATGTCAAAGGTTATGAAGGCTAACACCACCTACCCTTTCCAGAACGGACGCAAGGACGGAGCCAAGACATTCAAGATTACCGGACAGATTGTAAAGAATTTCAATATGATGGAGCGCCAACAGTTCAAGGGTATCACTGATTTTGACCGCGAGAACACCTATGGCCTCTTCGGCAACCACGACACCACCGTAAACTGCTACGACCTGTTCAAGAAGCACTACCCCAACGCCCAGCACTTTGAAGGAGAGCACCGCCTCAACGACAAATCCCTAAAGACAGCGGTAGTTCCCCTAATCAAACAAATCCTGGGAATCAGCAAATGATACAATTGGGGACAGACCCCTTTTGTACCATTTTCAGCCCAAGTTAGATTAGAATCAAAATGCAAATAGCCTCCAGAGCATAATCTAGAGGCTATTTTTACAAAATAGTACAAAAGGGGTCTGTCCCCAATTGTATCATATTTTGTTGTGGGAGGGCATTCTCCCTAATACCCTGAGAGGGTCCTATTTTTTCAATCCAGTCAGATTACTTGTAGAGGCCGCGGCGGATGCTGCGCTTGGGAGTCTTCTCAAACTCCTCGGTGCGGATCTCAAGTTTGGAAATCTGTGAGTAGCCGGGAAGCATTTCGTTTATCTTCTTGCGGTCATCCTCAAGGTGTGCCAGAACCTGCTGCTGGTTAAGACCTGCAGACTTGCCCGCATCATAATCAGGATATACCAGAGCCACAAGCTTGCGTTCACGCTCTACAACCAGCACCTCGGATACCAGAGGGAGGTTCATATACATATCCTCAATCTCCTCGGGATAGATGTTCTGGCCCGACGGACCCAGGATCATATTCTTGCTGCGGCCCTTGATATAGATGTAACCCTGCTTGTCGATAGTACCCAGGTCACCGGTATGGAACCAGCCCTCGGGGTCGATGACATCGCGTGTGGCATTGGGGTTCTTGTAGTAACCCAGCATCACGTTGTCACCCTTGACCAGCAGCTCACCCACATTTCCGGGAGCATCGCTGAATACCTGAACGGGGCAACCGGGAACTGCTATACCGCATGAACCGGCCTTGTACTTCTCCCAATCAACATATGAAATCAGAGGAGCACACTCGGTGCTGCCGTAACCTACGGTGTACGGGAAGTGAATCTTGCGCAGAATCTTCTCAACATCGGCATTCAGGGCAGCGCCACCAACGATGAGGCAATCCATCTCGCCGCCGAATGCGTCAATGATCTTATTGCGTATCTTACCGCCTATTATGCGGTTAATGCCGGGAATAGCCATCAGGATCTTCATCATGGGCTTTTCCATAACAGGCTGTATCTTCTGCTTGATAACCTTCTCAATTACAAGAGGTACGGTAATAATCAACTTGGGTTTCTCCTCGGCGAATGCATCGAACAGGATCTTGGGTGAAGGCATCTTGCCCAGATAGCAGATGCTGGCGCCCAGCAGCAGCTCAAACATGAGCTGGAATGCCAGACCGAACATATGAGCCATAGGCAGTATTGAAACCACTGTCTCGCCCTTGGTAAGCGGAAGCACGCCGCATGCGAACTTAAGGTTTACAAGCATTGCACGGTAAGGAACCATAACACCCTTGGGATCACCGGTTGTGCCGGATGTATAATTCAGCACGGCCAGATCATTGGTGTCCTTCTCGGCCTCATACTTGATGTCATCCTTGGTGAATCCGTTAGGATATTTCTTGTCAAAGCACTCATCGAGAGTAGCCATGGCGTTTTCAAGTTCCTTTGAACGGCAGGCCTTAAGCGACAAGTCGTTGAGCAGGATCATACCCAAAATTTCGGGCATCTCATCGAATACCATACCAGCCAGTACCACATCACCGACCATGAGCAGTTTTGCCTCGGAGTGGTTGACCAGAGTGTGGACGTTACCTGGTTTGAAATCATTCAGTATAGGAACGGGTATTGCTCCGTATGTGTAGACTCCAAAGAATGCGACACCCCATGCCAGAGTGTTCTTGCCGCACAAGGCTACTTTATCACCACGCTTGATGCCTGCGTTTTCAAGTAAAATATGTACGCGGGCAACGCGCTTGGCCAACTCGGCATAAGTGATTCTCTCGCCGCGGAAATCGGCCAGGGCCTCATTGTCCCAGTGACGGCGGAAACTGTCTTCATACATTTTGATGACGCTTGTGGCGTTCATGTCACAATCAGGAGTTCTGTAAATTAGTCTTGCCATAAATATTACTATTATATTATTGGCTGCAAAGATACCCCATGATACCACCATATTAATAACGATAGTGCCTTTTGGGGTATTTTGAAGGGGAGATGTGGCGAAATGCCGACAATAGGCCGGCGGCAGTTCACCCCACCGCACAGATTTGTAAGGTATGAGAAAAAAACTTATCTTCGCGCGGAGCAAACAAGTTGGACCTATGAACAAACTGCCGGATTATATGTTTACCAGGAGATTCCTATTCTCCACGGTGTTGTTTATTGTGGCTTTCTCCGTCCTGTTCCTTCAGCTTTACTCTCCGTTTTCATCAACATACTGGTTTACACTAAGAGAGAGTTACAAGTTGTTGGGAACAATAACCATGTATGCTTTCTCCGTTCTTTTCCTGATATCAAGCAAAATACTTCTGATGGACCTGAACCGACGATACGGAGTGGGAGTATGGGGACTGATATTATTCTCGCTTTCTGAAGTTTTGATAGTATCCATAATCTACATAGCAATATCACTTCTTGTACGGCAGAATGAAGTATCTCTCAAGGACCTGTTTCCCAGAGCCATATTCTGTATATTACTGATCCTGGTGATACCATATGTCATAGCATACCTTTACGGATATGCCCACGGATTGAAGATCCAGTCAGGTAGCAGTCCGTCAAAACCCAAAGGTGCGCTGATAGTATCAATTCATGACAACAAGGGCAATGTCAAGCTTTCGCTCAGAATAATGGACATCCTTTATGCAGTATCCGAGGATAACTATGTGAAGATTTTCTACGAACAGGACGGAACAGTAAGGAACTCAATGATAAGGACCACTGCAAAAAACATTGAGGACGACCTGGAGGGAATGATAACCCGATGTCACCGGTCATACCTGATCAACATCGCCAAGGTCAAATTCTTCAATAATGACCGTGACAACCTTTTTGTTATTCTGGATCAGGAAGGCATTAACCCTATTCCAGTATCCCGTTCATATCGGGATGCCATCGCCAAACTGCTTTCCCAATAGGCAAAAAAAAAATGAATTCACTCGCGTGAACTCAATTTTTTCAATTTCCTCCGCAGGGACCTTTTCCCCTTGGAGTGGGCCTTGCAATTTTCACAAATTCTCGGGTCCGAACCTAATTACTAACCTAATTACTAACCAATTAATGCTTATGAGAATTATCCTTTGTTTTCGACCGCAAAGGTCGGTACTTTTTAAATACGTTGTTACTTAAAATATTTAAAAGCAAACAAAACAAAGTTAACAATTCTCACAGGCATCAATTAGCTGATTTTCAATAAATTAGTTGCAATTTCAACCTTAAGGAGATCATTTTTTAATTTTAACCCCCTGAAGTTCAAGCATCTTGTAAGCATAGCGACGGCCCATTTCACGATAGCCGGCTGCATCAAAATGCAGATGATCGAATCCCGTAGAGGCGCCTGCCGATGAAATCACATATGAGTTCGGAAGGGTTTCGGGCAGCTTGGCTATTATCTCGTTCATCGAAGCGCTTCGGCCCTGGACATCGGCATTGACCACCTCACCTGCCAGCAGAGGTACATCCTTGGCATTCAGCCCCAGATCCTCAATAAGACAGTCATAAACATATTTAACCTTCTCCGGCCAATCCTCTTCATTGATGTTTGACTCACCCTGATGCATCAGGAATCCCTTGATGACACCATACTTCTGAGCCTCCTTGGCGCACTCCACCAGACGCTTGTAGCAGTTATTGTCATAAGGGGCAATCCAGTTTTTCATCCATGCTGCGGCATTGTCGCCGTACTCCTGGGCGCGGTCTTTCATGAACGCCTCAATCTTACATCCGCCTACAGCTACCATAACGACACCTACCCTGACCTTTTCAGGGAGGTTATCCACCATTGTCCTGCCGAAATAATCAACCGGGGTAAGACCGTTATTCTCACGGCACAGGGGCGGAACGGCAGTATACCATTCGCCTTTCTTTCGGCCCATCTTTTCAAAATCAACGGCAGCCATCATCTGCCAACGATCACTGATACCCTCACGGTCCTGATCCTCTATGCGGGCATTACCCTCCATATTGGATTGTCCGAAAGCAAGATAAATATAGAAATTCTTGTCAGGTTTTGGTGATTTGGTCCCATTCTGGGAACCGCAGGCAACGGCTGAAAACAGTGCGATTGCAATGAATAATCTCTTAAGCATAATGGAATTGTTTATGGTTTATACCTATTCTAAGCGCAAAGATAAACCAATTTGTCGGCAAATAAAAAGTGCAGGACATAAACATGCCCTGCACCTTTTATCATTTTAACTTATTCAGGATCAGATCTGGGCAGCAGCCTCCTTGATCATCTCCTCATTAGCTGTGATGTAGATCTCAACGCGACGGTTCTGTGCACGACCCTCCTCGGTATCATTGCTGGCTACCGGCATTGTGAATGACATACCTCTGGTGATGAGGCGATCCTTGCTCATACCGCACTTCTTGAGATAATCGGCAACAGCCTCTGCACGCTTGGCAGAAACTTTCTCATTGGCCTGCTCTGTACCAACGTTGTCGGTATGACCGTATACGGTGATGTCTGTCATCTCCATATCCTTCATTGTCTCGGCAAACTTGGCCAATGTCTCTTTTGATTCATCACTGAGTTTTGTGCTATTGAAACCAAACAGGATACCACTGTCAAATGTAACCTTAATACCCTCAAGACCGTTTACATCCTCAATCTTCTCAACCTTGGCTGCCTCAAGAGCTGCAAGCTCCTCAGCCTTCTTATCCATACGGTTTCCGATGATGGCACCTGCGCCACCGCCTACACCTGCACCTATGGCAGCACCAATAGCGGCACTCTCTGCATCACCGCCCAGAAGAACGCCGATACCTGCACCGATAGCGGCACCTGCGCCACCTCCGATAAGACCGCCGTTAGCTGTCTTTGACCATGATGAACAACCTACAACTGAGAAAACCAGTGTTGCAGCAAGAATAATTGATAATACCTTTTTCATAATAAATAAGTGTTTATTGAATGTCCTTTTATTTATGTCGCAAAAATAAACTATTTTTTTGATTTGTTTCAGATTGTAAAAAAATAATTGTGATATTTGTAATCAGACAAGATTCAAGTAATAAACCCATAAACATCCAAAATGAAAACAATCAGAATTACTATTGCCTTAGCAATCAGCGCAATGCTGATCATTTCATGCAAGAGCAAAAGCAGTTGTTCCGGCGATGAATGCCAGGAATGCGCCACCAAGACAGTCATCCCGAACGTACCCCGTGGAGAGCAGGCTCCCCCTGCCAATCCCGGTCAGAGGAACTTTGGAGGCATGATTCCTCCCGCAGGCGCCACAGCACGTCCGCGTCCGCAGGGACAGGCTCAGCGCCCGCCAATGAATATGAATATGCAGCGTCCGGCACCCCAGGTCCGCACCGTATCCCTTAAGGAGCTCTCCATGAGCGACCCGTTCATTTATCCGGATCCCGAGACCAAGACCTACTGGCTCACCGGAACCGGCGGTTCTCTCTACAAGAGCACCGACCTTGAGATGTGGACCGGACCGTACAGCGTGATTGACCTTTCCGGCACCTGGATGCAGGGTAACTTCGTAGCTGCCGCCGAAATCCATAAATTCAACGGAAAGTTCTACTATGCAGGCACTTGGAACAACCATGGCGTTTGCATCGAGCAGGTTCCGCGCCGTTACAACGTGCCCCTGAACCAGACCCAGCTTCTGGTTTCCGACAAGGTTGACGGACCGTATCTGCCTCTTGTCAAGGACTCCACATTCTGCCTTGGTCCGGTTGACTGGGATATCATTGACGGTACTCTTTATGAAGAGAATGACACCGTATATATGGTATTCGTGCATGAGTGGACACAGCTCATTGACGGAACTATGGCATACATGCCTCTGTCAAAGGACCTCACACACCGTCTTGCAGAGCCCACCACAATCTTCCGTGCATCCGAGGCCGCATGGTCCAAGGAGATGAACTCAATCGGCGAGGCCACATTCGGTATGAAGATGCCGGGTTGGGTAACCGACGGACCGCAGATGTTCCGCACCGAAACAGGTCGTCTGGGTATGCTCTGGTCAAGTTGGGGAGAGAACCGCTATGCACAGGGTATAGCATGGTCCACCAGCGGCAGCATCAAGGGCCCGTGGATTCAGGAGGAGAAGGCATTCAGAGGCGACAACTCCGGTCACGGCATGCTGTTCAAGACATTCGAAGGCCAGCTGCTCTACTCGGTTCACCACGACGGTGGCACCGGACGCAAGCCTGAGATCTGGACTGTCGATGCATCAGGCGACAACCTGATTCTGGGCAAGAGGATTCATTAATCCCCTCCTTTTATAAAAAAGTACGCAAACCGTGGGTATTAAGCCCGCGGTTTGTTGTATCTTCGCACTTTAAATAAAGCAAACAGAACACATTCAGTACAATGAAAATCTCCAACCGCGCTGAGATAATGCCCAGTTCGCCTATCCGCAAACTGTCAGGCATTGCACAGAAAATTGAGGCCGAAGGCATCAAGGTTTATCATCTTAACATCGGTCAGCCCGACCTGCCCACTCCGCAGATTGGCCTTGACACGCTCAAGAAGATTGACCGCAAGGTGCTGGAATACACCCCATCACAGGGATTCCTGAGCCTGCGCAAGAAGCTGTGCGACTATTACGAGCAGTATCAGATCAAGTTTGACCCCGATGACATCATCGTAACAAGCGGAGGATCCGAGGCGGTTCTGTTTGCGTTTATGACCTGCCTTAACCCCGGTGATGAGATTATAGTTCCGGAGCCTGCCTACGCCAACTACATGGCATTCGCAGTTTCGGCCGGCGCCGTAATCAAGCCTATCGTGTCAACCATTGAGGACGGATTCGCACTGCCCCCGGTCGAAAAGTTCGAAGAACTCATCCCCGAGCGCACCAAGGGCATCCTCATCTGCAACCCCAACAACCCCACCGGTTATCTGTACACCCGCAAGGAGATGCTCCAACTGCGAGACCTGGTCAAGAAGTATGACCTATACCTTTTCTCGGATGAGGTTTACCGCGAGTTCATCTACACAGGCTCACCTTACATCTCAGCCTGCCACCTTGAGGGCATTGAGGATCACGTAATCCTGATAGACTCAGTTTCAAAGCGTTACTCGGAGTGCGGAATCCGCATCGGCGCCATCGCCACCAAGAACCAGGAGGTACGCAACGCCGTAATGAAGTTCTGCCAGGCACGTCTCTGTCCGCCGCTTATCGGTCAGGTTATAGCCGAGGCATCGATATCGGCCCCGCGTGAATACATGACCAACACATACGAGGAGTTCATTACCCGCCGCAAATACCTGATCGACGGACTTAACAAGATACCTGGAGTATATTCGCCCATCCCCATGGGCGCATTCTACACCACGGCAAAACTGCCTATCGATGATTGCGAGAAGTTCTGCAAGTGGTGTCTTACCGATTTCCGCCGTGACGGCAAGACCATAATGATGGCCCCCGGAACCGGCTTCTACTCCGACCCGCAGTACGGACGCGACCAGGTGCGTCTGGCTTATGTGCTAAATATCGAAGACCTCAAGGATGCGCTCAAGCTGTTAGCCGAGGCACTTGAAGAGTACAACAGCCTGCCCAAGAAACAATGAAAAGACTGGCTCTCCTGCTCCTGACTCTGTCGGTGGTGCTGCTTTGCAGTGCCGCCGCGCCCAAGCGCGAGTTCCGCGGAGCATGGATTCAGGCCGTCAACCATCAGTTTGAAGGCATACCCACAGCCGAACTCAAGACAGAACTCTCTCGCCAGCTTGACTCATTGGCATCTTGCGGAATCAACACCATACTCTTTCAGGTACGCGTTGAGGCCGACGCTCTCTATAAGTCTGACCTGGAGCCCTGGAGCGCATTCCTGACCGGATTCCAGGGCGAAGCACCTGATGAGGACTGGGACCCCCTGCAGTTCATGATTGACCAGTGCCACTCACGTTGCATGGAACTGCACGCCTGGATAAACCCCTTCCGAGCCAAGACAGCAGCCACAACCGAGTTTGCTGACAACCACCAGATAAAAGTTCATCCCGAGCGTATCATAAGATACGGTGACCTGGCACTGTTTGACCCGGCTCTTAAGGAGAACCGTGACTATATATGTAAGGTGGCAGCAGATATCGTAACGCGTTATGATATTGACGGATTCCACATAGACGACTACTTTTATCCCTACCCTGACGGCAACCGGAAATTTCAGGACGACGCTTCATTCCGTAAAGACCCGCGCGGATTCAAGGATAAGGATGACTGGCGCAGAGATAATGTAAACCTGTTTGTTGAACAGCTCTACCACACCGTAAAGGAGATTAAGCCATGGGTAAAATTCGGAATATCACCATTCGGCATTTACCGTAACAAATCTTCGGAGTACCCTCAGGGCAGCGAAACAACCGGTTTTGAGAACTACAGCGGACTATATGCCGATGTCCTATACTGGATAGAGAAGGGATGGATGGACTACTGCATCCCTCAGACTTACTGGAACACAGGCTACAAAGCGGCCGATTACGCTATTCTGGCGAAATGGTGGTCTGACCATGCAGGAGGCTGTCTGATGTATTTGGGACAGGATGTGGAACGCACTGTCACAGGCAAGGACCCCAACCATCCCGAAAGCAACCAGCAGCGTCACAAGCTCAATCTGGAACGCATACTTGGAGGTTTGCAGGGCAACTGCTTCTGGCCCGCCAAGTCAGTAGTCGATAATCCCGATGATTACCGTTCAGTTCTGGCATCGGAATACTACACCACACCGGCACTTCAGCCTTTGGCCGTATATCTGCCTTCAAATACTCCGGGCAAGGTGCGCAAGCTCATGCGCGTAGAGACTAAAGACGGTCCGGTACTGTTTTGGACAGCTCCTAAGGCAAAGAAAGAACTGGACAAAGCAATCCAGTATGTGGTATACCGTTTTGAGAAAGGCCAGCAAATCGACCTGGATGACCCTCGCAACATCGTAGCCATTACCCGACGCTCATTCCTTAACCTACCCTTCCGCGACGGCTCAACTCAGTACATCTATGTTGTCACCGCACTCAATCGTATTCAGCGCGAATCAACACCTGCCAAGTGTAAAGTAAACCTTTGAATTTAACTTTCGTCCACCTTATATACTATTACATGTGAACGCTGCAGAAAAAGCAGCACAGCGCCAAAAGACAAACTTCATAAATAAATAACTTAAAGTTAATAGAACAATCAGCGGTAAATTTTGTTTATCGCTGATTTTCTTTATGTTAACCATGTTTTCAAAATTATCAATTTGTTAAGCGTTATGTTAACGAAGGATAAATAATTAACTTCCCACTTAACTTCCGCCCGCTTTTTGACTCTTATATCCGAAAGCTGGTTGAAACAGCATTCA
>ONMR01000036.1 GCA_900318995.1 uncultured Prevotellaceae bacterium
CGATGCATTAAACAAATAAAGTTATGACTATTAGACCTTCCCTTATTGGAGCTCTTGTTGCTCTCTCACTGATTGTTCCATCAATCTCATCGGCCCAGGTAACTTCTGAGCCTGTATACAGTGACATCCATAAGATTGATGTCAGGGAGTTTGCGGCATCACTCCAATGGGAGGAGCCTAATTCCCCGGATGCCATTCGTACAAGGCGTTCGGCGGCCGACAACGGTTACCGGTGGATTGACCGCATTCATAATTTGCCTGATTACATGCGCAATTACTATGACAATCATGTCAATAAGGTGAATCAGGTTCTTGCGGGCGGATCAAACTGCCTGTCGGACTACACCAAGGGCACCAGGTTCATTGAGGAATGGGACAGCGCGTATGTGGTCATGCTGCATGAGTTCAACTATAAGGTCGAATATACTTTCCCGCAGGATATCAACCCCAGGGATGCCAATGCCAAGCAGCCTTTTGCCGAGCAGGCCTTCCTGAACGAGGTGGATAAGCTGTATAGCGAGATCAATGCTTTTACTCCGTATATGTTTATGAGTATGAGCTATGACTGTCCGCAGGCTTTCTGGATAGGAAACTATTATCTGTGGGCTACGGCGGGTAACTACAGTTGGCATTTCACCACCACCCCGGGCATGGATTACGTGCAGGTTATCTATCAGGTTTACATTTTCATCAGGAACAGAACCTTTGATTATAGGATTGAGTCTTTCCAGACCCCCGATGAGATTGCGATGGGTGCTTTGGAGTATGATAACCTGGTCTATGACATACTGGAGAATGTGCCTACCACCAGCCGCTATGACCAGATCCGCTACTTCAACGATTGGCTGACCAAGCACAACTCATACAGTACGGCCTTCAATACCGGCAATTTCTCTCCCATAGTATGGAGTCCGATGAGCGCACTCAGGGGTACTACCGGGCCTAAAGGTCCTGTGTGCGAGGGTTATTCACGTGCATTCAAGATTTTGTGCGATGCCGTTGACATTCCTTGTATCCTGGCCGTAGGCGATGCCAAGGGTTCTCTCTGGGGCAGCGCAGAAAGCCATATGTGGAATGAGGTGATGATGGACGACAGCAAGTGGTATGCAGTTGATGTTACATGGAACGACCCCATGACTGGCATGTCCAATGAGCCGGACGAATCGGGATACGAAAGTGAGGATTGGCTGCTGCTGGGTAAGAATGATATGGTTAGCTACAATCTGACTTTTGCGCAGTCTCACCCCAACTCCCTTATCTACGGGCAGGATCAGATGGACAAGTGGGATTATGACGGAGGTACCCTTATATCGGAACACAAGTACAATCCTTCTACGGGAATTCGCCACACCCTGATGGATAGCTCTTACACAGTTCACTCATTATCAGGCCAGAAGCTTGGCACGTTCGCCACACTTCAGGAGGCCAGCTCCACCCTCAAACCCGGCCTCTACATAATCAACAATCGCCAACTCCTTATAAAATGATACAAAAGGGGACTGTCCCCTTTTGTATCATTTTTCGCCACAGCGGCAGTTGGTTTTACCACAAATACGCATTCTGAGACCCTTCGGGACAGCCCGAAGGGTTATTTTTGTGTCCGATATGCCCGGGGCCGGGTTGCCCGGCTAAGGCACAATGTAAAACAATCAATAGTTATAAAAATGTACGACATTTCATTTATCAAGAGATTTGAGACAACAGTAAAGAAACACTGGAACGATCCCGCACTTGACGATTTCCATCACAGCTCCGCCACATACGGTCAGTTGGCTGCACAGATTGAGGCCAATCAGCTTCTCTGGAAGGCTGCAGGCATTGAGAAGGGTGCCAAGATTGCACTCAACGCCAAGAGTTGCGCAGGCTGGATAAAGACCTTTATGGGTGTGATGACAGGCGGTTACGTAGGTGTCCAGTTGTTTGACGGATATACCCCCACCGATACCATGAGTCTGGTAAACCATTCTGACAGCGTGCTGCTCTACACCGAGAAGCGCCTGATGGAAAAGATGGACTTTGACCAGATGCCTAATCTGATTGGTGCCATCGATGTCCACACCGGTGAACTGCTGGCCAGCCGCGGCAATTTTAGCAATGTATATATGAACCGCGAGCAACTCATGCAGCAGGCTCATCCCGCCGGTTTCCGTCTTGAGGACTTTGGCTATGATGACCGTGATGCCGATGAGATGTGCGCCATCAACTACACATCGGGCTCCACAGGCAATCCCAAGGGCGTGATGCTGACCGTACGCAACTTCAGCGTTAACGTTTATCTGATTCCGCGCCATTTCCCCTATCGTGAGGGAGAGACCTACCTGAGCGTGCTGCCGTTTGCACACATATTCGGTATGATGTACGATGCCGTTGAGCCGCTCTGCCTGGGCATGCACCTGCACGTGCTTGGTCTGCCGCCCGTACCCTCCTACCTGAAGCCCGCTCTGGCCGAGGTAAAGCCCAACGTGTTCTTTGCCGTTCCGCTTATCCTGGTCAAGATGCTTGAGAACACCATCGGTGAGTTTGTAAGCAGCAAGTCTGGCCGTCAGAAACTGGCCGACCACAAGAACAACCAGGATTACTGCAAGGCCCTGCGCACCATATTCATGTCCGGATTCGGTGAGAACATAGAACTGCTTGTAACCGGTGGTGCCGCAATGGCATTCGAGCTGGAGGACCTGATGGCTCAGAAACTGGAGATTCCCTTTGTGACCGGTTACGGTATGACCGAGGCCTGCCCCACCATCTCCATCGGCCATAAAGGCAGCTACAAGATGAAGTCTGTGGGTGAGATTGTACCTGAAGGCATTGAGTGCCGCATCGATTCCGATGACCCCGAGCACATTCCGGGTGAGGTTATTATAAAAGGTGACTGCGTGTTTACCGGTTACTACAAGAACCCGGAGGCTACTGCCGAGGTTATTGATGCCGACGGCTGGTTCCACACCGGCGATATGGGTACCATGGATAAGGATTACACCGTATTCCTGGCCGGCCGATGCAAGAACATGCTGCTCTCTGCCAACGGCCAGAACATTTTCCCTGAGGAGATTGAGGTGGTGCTGAACGCCCTGCCCTACGTACAGGAGTCAATCATTGTTGACCGCAAGGGTCATCTGACAGCCCTCATCGTTCCCAACGTTGATGAGGTTGCTGCAAGCGGAATGGACAACGATGCCCTGAACGCAGTTATGGCCGGCAACATCACCAAGCTGAATCAGGAGATTCCCGCCTACTCTCACGTAGATGGTTTTGAACTCAAATTTGAGCCTTTTGTGAAGACTCCTAAAGGCAGCATCCGCCGTTTCATGTACAAGTAATTATTAAGGAGTACCTTTGCGGCACTTTTATTAAGAACAGAAATAATGACAGAAAAAAGAGTAGTGATTACCGGCATGGGCGTTATAACATGCATCGGTAAGAATATAAGTGAGTTTAAGGACAGTCTGGAGAACGGCCGTTGCGGTATCAGCAAGATAGAGGGTCTGGACCGTTTTGGTGAACTTACGGTCCATGTGGCCGGTCAGGTAAAGGATTTCAAGCCCACTGAGCTGGGTATGGATCCGGGCAGTGTCCGCCGCAGCGACAGGTTCAGCCAGTTTGGCATCTGTGCCGCTATCCAGGCCATGGAGCAGAGCGGACTCAAGGCCGGCGATAACATTGAGCCGGGCCGTCTGGGCTGCTACGTAGGCTCTGGCATAGGCGGTATGCAGACTTTCATTGACCAGACCATCGTTATGAAGGAGGAAGGCGCCAAGCGCGTATCGCCCCTGTTTATCCCCGAGATGATAGGTAACCTGGGTGCCGGCAACATAGCCATCAAGTTCAACGCACAGGGTCCCTGCCTTCCGGTAGTATCAGCCTGCGCCACATCAACCCACGCTGTTGGTGAGGCTTTCCGCGCCATCAAGTACGGTATGGCCGATGCAATCATCACCGGTGGTACCGAAGCCGCAGTCAACGAGCTGGCCATAGGGGGATTCGCCAACATGAAGGCCCTGACAACGGCCGAGAACCCGGAGGAGGCCTGCCTGCCGTTCGATGCCCGTCGCGGCGGATTCGTAATGGCCGAGGGTGCCGGAATCCTTATCCTTGAGGAATATGAGCATGCCGTTAAGCGCGGAGCACACATAATTGCCGAGGTTTGCGGATACGGAAACACCTGCGATGCATACCACTACACCGCTCCACGTCCCGACGGCACCACAACAGCCGCATCTCTGAGCCAGGCCCTCACAGAGGCCGGTTACAAGAACGACGGCCTGCTGTACATCAACGCCCACGGCACCGGAACCCATATGAACGATGCCTGCGAGACCAAGGCCATCAAGATTGCACTGGGCGATGATCAGGCACGCAAGGTCATGATAAGCTCCACCAAGTCAATGCACGGACATATGCTGGGCGCCACAGGTGCCGTAGAGCTGATTGCATCGGCCATAGCACTGGAGAGCGGCGTTCTGCCTCCCACCATCGGCTATAAGGAGCCCGATCCTGAGTGTGACCTGGATTATATCCCTAACAACGCCCGTAAGGTTCAGGCAGAGTATGCAATGTCATGCTCGCTGGGATTCGGCGGTCATAATGCAACCGTAGTTCTGCGCCGTTACAATGGATAAGGAAGGGCTTATGCAGATTATGCCCCACAGGGACCCTATGCTCCTTGTGGACCGATCGGAACTTACCCCCGACGGTGTGGTATCGGAATACACCATCCCTGATGACCCATACTTTACTCACGGACACTTTCCCGGCAATCCCATTGTGCCGGGAGTGATCCTGTGCGAGATTATGGCGCAGGGCAGCGTGCTGCTGTTTGAGGACAAGCTTAAGTACAAGATGGCGCTTTACGCCGGAATGGATAAGGTGCGGTTCAAAAAGACCGTCCGCCCGGGAGATAAGGTGGTGGTGCGCTCCACGATAGGAAATTGCAGAGGCCTGTTCCTACAGGTACAGGCCTCCGCTTATGTGGGAGAAGAGTTATGCGCAAACGGCATACTCTCCTTCATGCTGGTAGACAAATAATTCTTTTAGTCTCTGAGCAGGATATCAACAAAGATATAATAGGTGTTTCCGAATGAAATCTCATCCTGGAAGCCCTGATCGTTCTTCATCTCCTTTGAATCACGCTTTAGAGGCATCTCATCAACAAACTCTCTCAGACGATGACGACGGTTGGCAATGCGGATCTGTTTGATCTTGGCAACCTGCATCTCCTGAGGATTGGCGAATGTGCCCTGATGCAGCCACTCCTTAGAGTTGTGCAGATAGTAGTAGATACGATATGAATCCCATGTGCCGCCGTCGGTGGTGATAGGACCGTTTGAGTTAAGGATGTAACCCATGAAGTCTGTACCGTAGAGAGACATATCTTCGGATGTAAGTGCATCCGGGAATACAATTGTTGTGTAGTTCTCATCAACTGTGAGAGTTGCCCTATCGCCCTCCTGGAGTACGATGGCATTCTTATTCTCCTTGGTTGCAGAATTTGACGAACCGCATGATGTGAACATTGCGCCGGCTACAAGAGCCATGCAGATAACTGAAACTGTTTTTTTCATTCTTGTATAAATTTAGAGTTAAAGTATTATCAATCTTATCTTACCAGATACTTTTTACCGTCACGGATGATGATGCCGTCCACTACACCCCCTACCTTGCGGCCGTTAAGGTCATAGACTGCTCCATCTGTGGGATCCAAACGGATCTGGTCCACACCGGTAGATACCTCAACCTCTGCCAGATAGAAATTGTCCAGACAGGTGTTATTGCCGTTCTGACTCAGGTGTGAGAACTGTATCTGAAGTTTGGTGTAGCTGTCAGAGTTGGTGAATACATACTGGACTTCCTTCCAGTTGCCGTCATACGAGGGATAAACCTCAACCTCCTTGGTTCCGCTTGACTTG
>ONMR01000018.1 GCA_900318995.1 uncultured Prevotellaceae bacterium
GACATCATCACAACGCCCAAAAACAGAAAAGACAACTTTCTCATAATGCAGTTTATCAGGTTGTTCATCTTCTAAACGGCAAAAATCTCTGAATACGTCTTTATGACACAGGGATACGATACTTTTGTGTCTGGTTCACTGGAATGATGATGACAATGAAACAGCTTTGGTACGCCGCTTCTATCTGGACCGCTACACGCCCAGATACTTTGAGGCCATACTGGAGAGTGATGCCACATATCACATCCGGGCTGTTTGCGAGCCTGAGGAGGCTGGTACCGTGACGGGATGCGTGGAGGCAGCCCACTATGAGGACAGCGTGGAGCTGGATGTTACTCCGGCTCCGGGCTGGCGTATTGTGGAATGGAGCGATGACCGGCACTTTGACGGTGACCACAGGACCATTGACGTTTATGAGGATTTGGACCTGGTGGTTTATCTGCGCCGATGGTTACGGGCAGACGGGACGGACGGAACGACCCGTAGAGCGATTCAGGTATGTTTCGGATTCAACAACATTTTGATGATAATACAACTGATATGAACGGAAGGGACTATCCTTGCAAAGTGTACTAGTCCAATAGTAACCATACGGCTCATTACGCATATTCACCACATCGGTATAACAACCGGCCGCCGGGAGAAATATTGTGCGGTCAGTATAGCCGGACATTTTACTTCTCACTAAATAACCCTGGACATTCCCCAGTGTAAACAAGGACCATGTACAGTTATTATATAACTCAGCCATCTCATCATTGGTTGGCATACGCCAGCTACCGCCCCATTTTACGTGAGCAACATCATCATTGGGTTCAAGGGTAATTTTATTGTCTGTGAATCCATCTTTTCCGCAATCACTGTCTGTGCAGTATTTGGTTAGGATTGGATTACGTGAGTCTTTCCATCCGTATTCACCATTACTCCATTTGTAATTATCCCAAGAATAATAATCCTTGGTTTCTGTTTCACCCCAGGCATAATAATCTCCGGATTCATCGGGCTTATTTGCACCAACGTTACATGTGGCCCATTTTACACTCAACCCCAGGTCGACAAACTCATGTTGAGCACTTGCGGGAACACAAAGAGTCATCATTATTGATGCCCAAGCAAACAGCGAAATTATTTTTCTCATAATGCTACTAATTTGGTTTCTTGTTATTTAAACTGATTTATACGGAAAATACGTTTTGTGTTAAATAGTTTTTTGTCATCATTGTTTAGTGGGATACTGATTTAGCTGCCTCACGTAAAGGTATGGGTATACCTTTATACGGATAACCTGAATCTGTATTCATTTCTACTTGAGGCAGTTCATCCCATTCCTTCATCTTAATCTCAAAGAAGGTCGTGTCAATAGGAATAACTACAGTCTCATAACCAACAAAGGGTATCTGCATCCTGTCATCAGGGTTGACCAGACGGAAAGAGAAATGACCGCCAAAATCAGTGACTGTGTGAGCTACAACACTGTCCGATGAATCCAGCTCCAATACGTTTACCCAAATCATGGGGCCTATACTATCACGAATGATACCGGAGATTGTATCACCCGCCTTGGGCTTGTCCTGAGCAAACACGGTGGTTGCGGCTGCCTGAATAAACAGCAATACCATAAATACAATGAGTCTTGAAGTTTTCATAAACAATCATTTATTCATGAACTTATCTATTTCCTGCTGCCAGATATCATCATTTATTCCCAAATACTTGAAACCTTCAGCCCAGAAATGTGCCGCCTTATCGGGAGTGATTGCAAAGGCTATATCACCATCATAAATGATATCCACCACAGGAAGTCCTCCTTCATAAACATCTACAATGACAGGATTGTTTACGGCGTACTCTATATCGGCTATCTTTTTGTTGACCGATGTCTCCAGTTCCTTTGCCAGAACAGACTTAATGTTTCTTGTCTCTGTCTTATCTGCCTCCTTATAAACCAGATTATAATTATCTCCTTCCTTTACAAGGAATATACCCCATAGGTTCTTGTTCCATGCATTCCGCATTATATAACCGCAGACAAAACCCTCCGGCGCATATTGCTTCAGCTTCTCCATATAGTCTGTATTGGTTCCCACCATTCCGCGGTCACGGGGATAAACCTCTTTAGTGCCAATCAGTTTACCCTTATTTACTTTCATATTAATATCAAAATGGAGTTTGTCAAATGGGATATCCACAGTTTCATAACCTACGTAAGTGATATTGAGCCTATCATTGGGGTTGTCCAGTTTAAAGGCGAATACACCATCCATATCTGTAATAGCATGTGCAACTATACGGTCGTCCTGATCACGTTCTGTTACATTAACCATCATCATGGGACCCTCATCATCGTTAACAACACCGGTAATTATATCACCAGCCTTTTGGGCAGACACTGTGGTTACGACTGCCTGAATAAACAGCAATCCTGTGAAAGAAATGAGTTTTGACGCTTTCATATACTTTTATTTTTGTGACAAATGTAAGTATAGATAGATTGTCAAAACAACAATTAGGCGTTGCAATATCGTTGCAATGTGTTTCCCTAAAAAAGCCCTCATGATACTATCCTTTTGTGTCATGTGTCAAGAATTAAGTATTTTTGCAGCTGATTAGGACTCAATCGTTTATGAAGAAGCGCAAATGGACATACAAGCTGTTAGTAAGGCTACCCCTACTCTTTATAGCCTTCAGCTTTGCCCTGGTGCTTCTGTTACGATACGTTCCCATAAATTATACTCCGCTCATGCTTAAACGTTCCATCGAGAACCGTAAAGTGGAATCATTTAAGAATCAGCACACTTGGGTAAGCCTGGATAAGATATCGCCTCAACTTGCCAAGGCCGTGGTTCTGACCGAGGACCAGAAGTTCTATCAGCATCACGGTTTTGATTGGGAAGAGATCCGCAAGATGCGTGATGACCACCTGAACAAAGGAACCAAAATCCGTGGTTGCAGCACCATATCGCAACAAACCGCAAAGAACATATTCACATTCGGCTCCCGCACCGGCGCCAGGAAGATATGGGAAGCTTACTGGACAGTTCTGATAGAACTACTCTGGAGCAAGGACCGCATAATGGAAGTCTACCTTAATGTGATTGAGATGGGTCCCGGCATCTATGGTGCCGAAGCCGCCGCCCAGCAATACTTTAATTGTCAAGCCGGCAAACTTACCCGCAGACAAGCCTTATCCATCGCCATTTGCCTGCCCAACCCGCTAAAGAGCAATCCCACCAAGCTGACTCCCTACCTCCGCAACCGATGCAATACTCTGCTGGAGCAGATGCAATGACACAGCACATGACACAGGGAAACGATTCTTCTGTGTCACAAACGTGTCACTTTCTTGCCGTTCACGTAAACATTCTTGAGGCTGTCTATTGTAACGCCGGGGAGTTTCCGGATAATATCATCAGCAGTTGTACCTTCGGGCAGACGGAAAGCCTCCGGATTGAATTCGGGGCCACAATCAAGATGTATTTCTGATGCCTGAATTTCAATAAGCAATGACAACATCTTTTCTACAGTAAGGTCACTTTCCTTAAGTTTGATTTCAAATTGCTTCTGGTCTTTGCTGATCTGAGGCTTGGTCACACTTTCATCAACAATGAATGAAAAGTAATAACCATCATCAGCAAAATCAGACAGGGCATAAATCTTGTGTGCAACCTGCCGGATGGTGCTTTCATATTTTTCAAGATACAGTTTTCTATACTCCTCCTTGAAATCCTTGTCACTGAATGTAAAAACCACATCAAGGTTGTTACTGAATATATCGCCGCCAAATGACGAGTATAGACTTAAGTGTTTAACGGGTGCAAGTTTGTTGTCTTCTGTCCAGGGAGTTGAAACGGATACTATTACAGGCCATCCTTGTTCGGGATAAAAGGTCTTGATCAAACGGCGCAATGAATCTGCCGCTGAAACCTGTTTTTCCATACGCTTGATGTCATTGTCTCGGACAGCATTCATCACTTCCTTGAATACCGTTACTATGTCACTGCACATTCCATATGGTGACCAGCACCATGCACCGTCAGATTTATAGAACATGAAATACATCTGACCGTCCAGCCCCATATTTCGGCTGGCATATGAAGATGTCATAACCGTATGTTTGGCCAACAGCTTTAGAGAATTATACAATTCCGGGCTACACTTTACACTATACTCTTTCCCTTGTTGCGAAGTTACCTTTATTATACCCCCATACATCACCAATGATTCCAAGATGGATGGTGATATAATCATATCCGACGGCATGATAAGGTTTACATCGGCAGATTGGGTGTAATATTTGTCAATATACTTGCCCCAAAAATCATAATGAGACCTGGTAATTGGTGAAAACAGATTCTGGGCACCGGCATTCAGGCTTGTCAGGACCATGATCAGCAAGAGGCTCAGCAGATGATTATTCTTTTTCATTAGTCCAGTTTTTATTATTGACACAGTGACACAGGGAACTGATTGTTCTGTGTCAGAAATCAGTCACCCAATTGGCAGGTTTCTTGTCAATCCTGAGCAGATAATATTCGCGGTAAGGATCCTGTAGCAACGACGCATATTTCTTAGCCAGGCTCTTGATATCAGAAAGTTTGGAATTGATTATCTCAACATCCTTTTTCCCAATGGCATCGTACATAGCCTGGTTAATTGCCACAAGAGCGGCGTTATTACCGTTTCTTGGAGACCAGCATTTTGCGCCGTATTGTCTGTTGAAGAATCGATAGGTAGTTCCATCAAGACCGGCGACCATAGCCATTACGCCCTCTCCGGACTTAAGGATATCCAGTTTCTGTTGCATCCACTGTTTATCAGGCAGATTACTGGCCGAATAAACCGCAGCATCTATCAGATTCCTCATCTGATAAGCTAGTTCCTCATCTATTTCAAGCACGTGAGGCTCTGTCTGATTCTGCACTTTTAGTTCCAGACGACACTCCATAGACTGGCTGTTGCAGACACATTGGATTTCATAGCTCTCCTCAAAAGACGGTTCAACTTTTGTGCTCCAGCATACCACGTCATAATTTCTGGGAGATTTCATCATTTCCTCCATCTGTTTCTGGAAGCCTTCGGGGTCTTCAAGCATATTACCACTCCATACCATCGTATACGTTGGAAGCGGTTTGTCACAAGGTTGCAGATACTCATTTGTTCTCTGCGCCATAGCCGACATTGCAAACATCAGCAAAAGACCGGATAAAACCGGTTTAAGATACATTCTCATATTCATTCTATTTTATTGGTTTCAACCTAATCTCATAAGTCCCGCGGTCAATCGGGAAAGACAGCTTTTCATACCCATCGGCCTCGAAAGACAGATAATTGTCCGTGCTTTTAATACCTATAAGCATAAAGAAACCGTCTTTCTGGTCTGCATTGGTAATTGTAACGGCACGATCCACAAAATCACGCTCACAGATCCTTACCTCTTTATTTGCAATAGGATTGCCGTCAGCGTCAAGTACATGTCCGTTAACCCTTCCTCCCGCTTTAGGAGCAGACTCTATCGGCTTGTGCATATCTTCAATATTCTTTCTGACCAAGGAATCCAGCTGTTCTCTGCTCATCTGGCTCAATTCATTAATCCTTTCAAGTGTAGAATCCAGTTTAGTCTGCAATTCCGCACTATTCTTCTCTGCAGTACCCACCTGCTGTGCACTCAAAGGAAAGCACACCATCATAAAGACTGGAATCAAAAACAATAAATTCTTTCTCATAAAGCAATTAATCCGGCTATCTATTCTCTAAACTGATTTATACCCAAAATGCGTCTCCTGTTAAAGAACTTTTCTCATAATAATGCTTAAATCAATTTACTGACTATCACGGATCGGTATGGGGATACCTGTTGTCTTATAACCGGGATCTGTAGTGATCTCTACCGGAGGCAGATCATCCTGTTCTTTCATCTTTATTTCAATGAAGGTCGTGTCAATAGGAATATTCACGGTTTCATAACCTACGTAGGATACCCGTATCCTGTCATCCGGGTTGACCAGACGGAAAGAGAAATAGCCCCAAAAGTCAGTAACAGAATGTGCTACAACAAGGTCCGATGAATCACGCTCCGTTACGTTTACCATCATCATAGGACCTAAACTGTCACAAACAATACCGGAGATCGTGTCACCCGCATGGGGCTTACTCTGAGCAAACAAGGAAACTGCAGCAACCTGCAGCAAAAAAGCCAAAAGAACCAAACGCTTTTTCATAATTCATTGATTTTTGCAACAAATGTAAGTACTCCCCTATCATCAAAACAACAAAACAGCGCTGCAAAACTGTTAATGGCAATCTCGCCAAAGTGTCCCACACTCGCCCTATCGACAATACGTTCTGACGCGGGTTGGTGTGGGACACGAGCCTTAGATGAGGGTGTGTCCCACGCTCATCGGCTCCACAAAGCCCACAGAGCCGATTATTGTGGGACACTTTGGCGGGCGAGGGAAAAGGGAACAAAAAAAGCAGCCCCCGCAAAGAGAGCCGCCTTTTCAATTCATGAAAATGATACAAAAGGGGTCTGACCCCAATTGTATTATCCGCCAAAGTTATCGTACATGATTGATGCGGGATCAACGCCCAGGTTATCCAGCATACCGGTAACGGCCTTTGACATGGGGCCAGGACCGCACATGTAGTACTCGATATCCTCAGGTGCCTCATGGTCCTTAAGATAGGTCTCGTACATAACGTTGTGAACAAATCCGGGAGTGTACTTGACGCCTGCTGCATCGGCTGCGGGATCCGGACGGTCCAGCGCCAGATGGAAGTGGAAGTTCTTGAACTCCTTCTCCAGACCCAGGAAGTCATCCAGATAGAACACCTCGTTAAGGGCACGTGCACCGTAGAAGTAATGCATCTCACGGTCAGTGGTCTTAAGGGTCTTGGTCATATGCATGATCTGTGCACGCAGAGGAGCCATACCGGCACCGCCACCAACCCAGATCATCTCCTTCTTGGAGTCAAAGATAGGATGGAACTCACCGTAAGGACCTGACATGATAACCTTGTCACCCGGCTTGAGGCTGAAGATATAAGATGAAGCCACACCGGTGGGAACATCCTGGAAACCAACCTCTGGTTTGGGTTTGAACGGAGGAGTAGCGATACGTACTGTCAGCATGATGCGGTCACCCTCGGCCGGATAGTTGGCCATAGAGTAAGCACGGATGGTAGGCTCGGTAACTACAGACTTAAGGCCGAAGAGACCGAACTTCTCCCATGCGGGCAGATACTCGGGACCGATGAGGTCCTTATCGATATCCTTGTCATAATCCATTGTGTATGCGGGAATCTTGATCTGAGCGTAACTTCCGGGCAGGAAATCCATGTGCTCTCCGGGAGGAAGCTGCACGATGAACTCCTTGATGAAGGTAGCCACGTTCTTGTTGGAGATAACCTCGCACTCCCACTCCTTGACACCGAGTACGCTCTCGGGAACCTTGATGGCCAGGTCACCCTTGACCTTGCACTGGCAACCCAGACGCCAGTTGTCCTTGATCTGCTTGCGTGTAAAGTGGCCCTTCTCAGAGTCCAGAATCTCACCGCCGCCCTCAACGACCTGGCATTTGCACTGACCGCAAGAACCCTTACCACCGCAGGCTGAGGGCAGATAAACGCCGTTCTCGGCCAGGGTGCTCAGAAGGCTTGCGCCTGAATTCACCTCAAGTTCCTTGTCGCCGTTGATTGTTACCTTTACCTTGCCTGAGGCAACAAGGTAGCTCTTGGCCACCAGCAGGATAACTACCAGCAGCAATATAACGGTCAGGAAAACTATAATACTTGAAATATAGATGTTGTTCATAATATTACCTTTTTAAATTGCCAGACCTGAGAAGCACATGAAAGCCATAGCCATCAGACCTACGGTAATGAATGTAATGCCCACACCCTTCAGAGGCTTGGGGATATCGCAGTATTCCATCTTCTCACGGATGGCAGCCAGGCAGACGATAGCCAGAGCCCAACCGATACCGGAACCCAGTGCATAAGCGATTGAGTCACCGAAAGAGGTAATGGCCTGAGTGTTGTCCGGATCCATTCCGATACGCTGCTGCATGAACAGTGATGCACCCATGATGGCGCAGTTCACGGCGATAAGCGGCAGGAATATACCCAGTGAGTTGTAGAGTGACGGTGAGAATTTCTCGACCACCATCTCAACCAGCTGGACTATACCGGCTATAACAGCGATGAAAAGGATGAAACTGAGGAACTCCAGGCCCATGGGCTCAAGGACCTTGGTCTGAAGCAGATAGTTTACAGGGAGTGTAATGAGCTCAACAAAGATTACGGCTACACCAAGTCCCAAAGACGTCTTTACGTTCTTGGATACGGCCAGGAATGAGCACATACCCAGGAAGAAAGCGAATATCATGTTGTCGACGAATATCGACCTTACGAATAAACTGAAGAAATGTTCCATAGTTCTTTACGCTTTGAGATTAGTTTTCCTGTAAATCCTTGTTCTTGGCGCGATGGTACCAGATGATGCAGCCGGCCAGGATAAGAGCCATAGGCGGCATGATCATAAGACCGTTGTTCAGGTAACCGGCCTCATAGCAGGCCTGCGGTATAACCTGGAAACCGAACAATGTTCCGCTACCGAAGAGTTCACGTACAAAAGCAACCACCACCAGGATGGCAGCATAACCCAGACCGTTACCTATACCGTCCAGGAACGATGCCCAGGGACCGTTCTGCATGGCAAATGCCTCCAGACGACCCATAAGGATACAGTTGGTAATGATAAGACCTACATATACTGAGAGCTGAACGCTAACATCGTATGCAAAGGCCTTGAGGATCTCGCTTACTATAGTAACCAGAGCAGCTACCACCACCAGCTGGATGATGATACGGATACGGTTAGGAATAGTATTGCGCAAGAGTGAAATGATCACGTTAGACATAGCCACGATGACGGTCACTGAAAGGCCCATCACGATGGCAGGTTTGAGCTGAGCCGTTACGGCCAGAGCCGAACATATACCCAGAATCTGAACCAATACAGGGTTGTTGACCCACAACGGCTGTTTGAAAGCCTCACTGTTCTTGTTTGCCATAATCCTATCAGTCGTTAGAGTTTTCATCGCAGCACTCATCGGCACCCTCCTCGCAGCCGCCTTCCTTGCAGCACTGCTTGGTCAGGAACGGGATGTATGCTGACAGCACCTTATTAATCATAGTATTCACACCAGTTGATGTGATGGTAGCACCTGTCACACCGTCAACCTCAAACTGTGAGCCCTTGTCGGCCTTGCCGTACTTGACCACCTTGAGGCCAACCTCCTCACCGTTAACCACCAACTTGCCGGGGAAACGGTCCTGGAATTTGGTTCCGGCGATTTCACCGCCCAATCCGGGAGTTTCGGATGAGTGTGAGAAATAAACGCCATAGACTGTGTTGCGGTCCTCATTCAGGGCAATGTAACCCCAGATGGTACCCCACAGGCCAAGTCCGTTCATGGGGATGACAAACTTGCGCTCGCCATTAACCTCGGCAACAAAGATGTGCAGGTTACCATTGTCGAACTCACTCTTATAAGAGGTATTGAAATCACCCTCATACTCAGCCATCTTGCCGTTGGGTTGCATCAGGGCATCGGCCTTGATAACCTCTGCATATGTGCCGGCAACATCGGGCAGGTCACGCATATTCAGGGCAGAGAGTATCTGCTGCTTGGTGTCGTTGATTACATTTGCGGTCTGACGCTCCTTGAGTGTCTGTGATACGAACACCAGGAGGAAAGCCACTATGATAACCATTACGGCAGCATAGACGATAGTATATACGTTACTGTTGGTGTTGAGACCCTTCTTGGGAGCGGCAGCGCCCTCCTCTACGATCTCCTCGAACTCACTCTGAGGTGCCTGACACATGGGGCACTTCTCAGGAGCCTTATCTCCTTCGTGGACATAGCCACAAACCTTACATTTGAATTTTTTCGTAGCCATAATCCTTATTTGTTAATCATTCTTTTTGCACGTTTGTTCACGTTACGCTGTACTACGCAGTAGTCAATAAGCGGAGCGAAGCAGTTCATGAGCAGGATGGCCAGCATCATACCTTCGGGATAACCGGGGTTCATGACGCGGATTGTGATAGCCATCATACCAATGAGCAGACCGTATATCCACTTACCAACCTCTGTACGGGCCGATGTAACCGGATCAGTAGCCATGAATACGGCACCGAAGCAGAAACCGCCCAGGCAGATATGCTCGTACCAGGGCATCTGAGCCATTGCGTTGTCGGGACCCCACTGGTTATAAACGAGAGCCATAAGGATACCGCCTACGAATACTGAAAGCATTGTCTTCCAGCTGGCGATTCCGGTATAGAGCAGAAGCAGGGCGCCCAGGGCGATTGCAATCACGCTGGTCTCACCTACTGAGCCGGGGATGAAGCCCCAAACCATATTCATATCGAATGCGGGAGCGGCAGCGGTGGTAGCGGCTGTACCCAGAGCGGTAGCGGCTGTCATACCGTCAATATCGGCACCCAGACCGCAGATTGCGTGATCAACCACCCAAACGGTCTCACCGGTAATTACCGATGGATAGGCAAAGAATATGAATGCGCGGGTAATCAGGGCAACGTTCAGGAAGTTCATACCTGTACCGCCGAATATCTCCTTTGCAAAGATTACCGAGAAGGCAACGGCTACGGCAAGAATCCACAGAGGTGTGGTTGCGGGGATAATCAGGGGAATGATGAAACCTGAAACCAGGTAACCCTCCTGAATCTCCTCGTGTTTCCACTGAGCCACGATGAACTCGATTGTAAGACCTACTACGTATGAAACGATCAGTCTGGGCAGAACGGCCAGGAAGCCGAACCAGAACTTATTCCAGAATGTAGCCTGCTGAAGCAGACCGGCCAGAGCAAAATGCTGATAGCCTACATTGTACATACCGAACAGCAGTGCGGGAACCAGGGCAATCACAACCATGATCATCATACGCTTGCTGTCGAATGAGTCGTGGATGTTCACACCGTTCTTTGCAGTGTCGTTGGGAACATAAAGGAAGGTCTCGAAACCTTCAAAAACCGAGCGGAAAGCGTGCAGTTTGCCACCCTCCTCAAAATTCGGTTTGATCTTGTCTATGTAATTTCTTAAACTCATGACTTCCTTGGGGTTTAGGCCATTTCGGCACGCAGGTTATTCAAGCCCTCACGTACTATACGCTGAAGCTCAAGTTTAGATGAATCTACAAACTCGCACAGTGCAAAATCCTCGGGGGCGACTTCATAGATACCGTATGCCTCCATCTTGTCGATATTGCCTGTTATTATAGCCTTGATAAGGTACTCGGGATAGATATCCATGGGGAACACCTTATCGTACTCGTTTGACATGATCATGTGGCGCTCGCCGCCCTTGATGCGTGCATCAATGCTGAACGGCTTCTTGCATGCAAGCCAGCTGAAGAATGTGCGGCTTACGCTGAACTGCTTGAAACGGGGAGCTATCCAGCCCATGAACTCGTTTACATCATCACCCTCGGGGATAACGGTCACCATGTTGGCGAATGCGCCCAGATAATCGTCCTTGGTGCACTTTACACCGGTCAGCACGTTTCCGTTGATTATACGGATGTGCTCGGTCCTGTTGAGACGGCCGTCAACGATTGATGATATCTTTGCACCTGCAATGACCTTGAGGTACTGGGGATTGACTATCTCCTCGCCTGCCACTGCAATGACGCGTGTCATATCCACAACGCCCTTGTTGAACAGACGGCCTATGAAGATGACTGCCTCGGGATCTATTGTCCATACCACCTCACCCTTGTTGACGGGCTTGATGTGGTTGATCTGTACACCTACGTTACCTGCGGGATGTGCACCCTTGAATGCATACAGGTCAACGTTCTTGGCGTCGGTAAGAGTCTCGGCTGTCTGGCTGGCGCTGATGCTCAGGGTTGTGGGAGCAATCTTGGCGATTGCGCTCAGACCTGTGCGGAAGTCCAACTCGTTGCCATGGAGCACGAACTCAAAGTCAGGAGCAAGCGGTTTGGAATCAAATGCCGACACGAATATGCCGCGGGGAGCATCGGCGGGGTTAGCGATCACGTCGTATGGACGCTGACGGAAGAATGAAAAAAGACCTGACTCCAGAAGAGTGGCCTTTACCTCCTCACCTGAGAGCGACTGTACGCTCTTGGTGCCGAACTCTACATAGGTCTGCTTGGCATCGGGCTTGACCACGATGCTCATGACCTTGCGGCGTGCGCCACGGTTCACTGCCACGACCTCACCGCTTACAGGCGAAACGAATTTCACCTCAGGGTGGTTCTTGTCAATGAACAGAGCCTCACCGGCCTTGACGGTCTGCTGTTCCTTGACGACCGGCTTGGGAGTGACTCCGGTAAAGTCATCGGGGCATAACGCGTATGACTCCGCAAGACCAACCTCTGTCAACTCCTTTACGGGAGCGCCCAGCAACTTGATGTCCAGACCTTTTCGTAAACGAATGATTTCTGCCATTTTGTTGTTAGTTGAATATATTATTGAAGATTATTCATAAATCGGGCGCAAAATTACTAATAATAAGGGATAATCTTAACTTAATAAAAACAAAAAAAACAACACAGTTTTCAACATCCTCCAATAATCCCGATTCCATCGGTAAAATGGGCAAAAACGCGCCGGTAAACGCTTGTTGTAATGTTTTTTTACAGCAAATTGTGCAAAACTTCATTTAATTTGGGATACCAACTTATTTTATTATTTATATTTTTGCTGCTGATGAAAGCCGGAAAGGTTTTACATATCATTCTGGCCGTACTTATAGCATTGTTTATAAGCGGTCATATCCTGTTGAATAACAAAACCATTCAACGGAATGCGGCGTCCCATGTGGTTAAGATAGCCCGGACAGCCTTGGGCACTGACGTATCCGCCGGCAGAGTGCAGCTCACTTATCCTTTCGGCATAAAGATCGAAGACCTCACCGTCTATGATTTGGGCAATGACACTCTGGCACATGTACCTTCACTTTCCCTGCGCCTAAAGCCGTTACTCCTGCTCAAGAACAAGCTCAGCATAACAAGCGTAAGAGTTAACAGTCCCAGTATCAGGCTTTACACGGACAGTTTAGGCGCAGAGCCCAATTATGCATTCCTTAAAGCCCTGTCCGGCCAGAGCGACAGGAAGATGGCATTCAGGGCCAACTCCATACTTGTAAGGAACGGATCGGTCAAATACGATAACAGAAGCGCCGGGTATACAGACAGTCTTTTCAATAAAGAACACATAGGTATAACGGGCCTGACCGCCAACCTGTCTTTGAAATCACTCAATCCGGATTCCGTTGCCGTCATAATCCGCAAGCTCACTTTCAGCGAGCAGTCGGGATTCAGACTTGCCAAGGCCAAGGGTGCCCTGACCGTAAGTGGCAATGAGACCAGGTTATATGGTCTGGACATGACAACTCCCAACAGCAGGTTGGAAGCAGAGCGATTCATCGCCGGCGTAGGTCTTGAATCACCTGTAAACGGTGTTCCCGAATTTGACATTGACCTCGACGCCACATTCACAGGAAAGGATTTCAAGGCTTTCCTCCCCCAGTTGGCAAGCATGACAGACCCGCTTGACATTAAGGTTAAGGGTAAGACGGGCAATACAGGTGAGATTGTCCTTGATGCACTTAACGTACATGCACCCGGCAATATGATCAACCTGGGTATGAGCGGTACAATCCTGATGGACAGCAGCCTGAACGTTACCGGATGCAGATATGCCCAAGCTCACGGAACATTCAGGGACGGCATGCCGGCATGGCTTGAATCTCAATTGGAAGGTTTAGGGATCAGGATACCTGCTCAAATCAAGACCCTGGGTGACGGTGATTTCAAAGCCAGCCTGAACAGTAACAGCAAGAATGACCAGATTGATTCCGACTTGGAATTAAACAGTCTTGCAGGTTCACTTATGTGCAGGTTAAACGGTAAAAACGGCACCTACAACGGCACAGTGGATGCCAGGAATGTTGATCTGCAGACCATAACCGGAAACAACAGTCTGGGCAACTGCAGCCTTTCCGCTCAAGCCCAGGCACAAAAGCAGACCAACGGTTACTCCGGAAACTTCAAGGGCAGCATAGCCAGCCTTGTATATAATAAGTATGACTATAGGAATATAATCGTTAACGGATCGTTTAATCCCGACATGATACTTTCGGACCTGAATTTCTCTGACAGGAACGGAACACTTTCGCTGAACGCAGGCATAGGTACAGGTAAAGAGCCTTTCTACAGGGTTGACCTGAATGCAGACTCACTAAACCTTTACGCCTATCACCTGACAGAGAAAGAGGATATGACCATGACAGTATCCATGAATGCAGACCTTGCAAGTAAAGACACAGATGATATAACCGGAAAGATATCCGTAGACAGTCTGTATTACGCCGACACATCCGGAGACTGGTTCATGGATAACTTCACCGTCGAAATCGGAGAACTCCAGGATTTCGTCAGAATCATATCCGTCAACAGTGATTTCATGAACATGTCCATAACCGGCTACTACGATCTGTCAACTCTTCCCGGTTCATTGGCCAAGGCATGCGGTGATGTACTGCCTACAATAGGCAATATGGTCGGCACTAAACTGAAAGCCGGCAAATATGACACGAACAATAACAGTTTTGCCATAGAAGCCCATATCGACAACCTGGACGTTTTGGAGAAAGTACTCCATTACCCTGTCTCAATCAGCAAGCCTGTCTACATGCAGTTTACATTAGCCGACAAGGAAAGCAAATGTTCAGGCAGTTTGTCCATACCTGAGGCTGAGATCTCCGGAAAAAGGCTTTCTGATGGGAATCTGACCCTGAATTCTGCAGAAGGCACATGTAACACCGAGATAACAGGTTATTACGGCAACAAGGATGAGGACGGCATAGCCTTCAAAGCCAACCTTATGGCATTCATGGATATCGTTCGCGGCAAATATTCATGGAAGAGCGAGACAGGACAGATGAGCGGAGATGCCAAGACATTGTCACAATTTTTCCGTTATGACGCCAGGAACGGACTGAATTCCCTGACATTCATCGACACCACCAGCATTATGGTTAACGGAACGACATGGGACCTTTCCATATCAAGACTGAGTACAGACAAGCACAAGATTACGATATCTGATTTCTGTGCCAAGAATGATAACCAGTATCTTTATGCCGATGGTACTATTTCGGCCGATTCTATCGATATTTTCAAATTGTCAATGACCCGTATCAACATCGGTCGTACCCTCTCGGTGATAAAACCGGCAAAAAAGTTCGGATTCCAAGGTCTGGCCTCCGGTTATCTCACCATTTCCAGTGTTCTGAGCAAGCCGGCATTCTATGGTTCGTTCCAGATTGAGGATTTCAGGTTCATGGACTCATACCATGGACTTCTTACAGCCGACTGCCGCTGGAATCAGCAGGCACGCCAGGTGGAATTGGACGGCCTGATGGTTGATGAGGGCATTGAGACAACAGGTTTTTCCGGTATTTACATACCTCAATCCAAGACTATCGACGTGTCCCTTGCCGCCAATCACACAGATTTGCGTTTCCTTAATACATGGACCAAAACAGTATTCAGGGAACTTGGTGGTCGCGCTACCGGCAATCTTCGTCTGTTCGGAAGTCTTCCCGGACTCGACCTGGAAGGTGAGGCCATTCTGGAAGACGGATACTTTGTGCAGGACGCTATCAACACCACTTTTAATGTAAAACGGGATACATTGTGGTTTGAGCCTGGCAAGATGCTGTTCAGGGATGTGGAATTCTATGACGAAAAGGGACATGACGGCATCATGACATGTATCCTTACCCATAACAAGTTCAAAAACTGGAAGGTTGATATGAATGCCGATGTGGCGGATATGCTTGTTTACTACCAGCCACGAAACGAGAAAAGCGACATATTCGCATCAGTCTTTGCAGAGGGCTCCATGAATCTCAAGTTCGATGAAAGAAACGGTCTTAACATATATGTCGATGCCCGAACTGCACCCGGCACCCGAATCGGCTATAACCCCAGTTCCGGTACCGTAGCAGACTACAGCTTCCTGACTATAGTTGACAGGAATACCGTCATGCTCAATGAGGAAAATGTAAAGAATATCATACCGTCCAAAACAAAAAAAGGCAAGAACTTCTATCTGAATTTTAATATTGAGTGCAGTGAAGATGCCCTCATTGAGATGAATATGGCATCACTGAACGGTTTCTTCCGAGGCAACGGTAATATCTCCATCAAATTCAATCCCAAGGACGGTCCTGTCCTGAACGGCATCTACAATCTCAGCTATGGCCAGTGCGCTCTGTCCATTGAGGATCTTATCCGTAAGAACTTCACCCTTATTGAAGGTAGTTATGTGCGTTTCAACGGAGCGCCGATGGACACTGAACTGCATCTTCAGACCTATCATAACGTCAACTCAGCATCAATATATGACCTTGATCCCAGCCTGTCGTCAGACAACAAGGTTCATGTAAGGTGTCTTATGGACATTATGGGTAATGTCACCGACCCCAGGATAACATTTGATATTGATTTACCGAACGGTACACCCGAGGAGAAAGCCGCCTTGGCTGGAGCTACTGCTACAGAAGAGCAGAGAAACAACCAGTTTATCTACCTGCTGGCTATAGGACGTTTCTACACATATGATATGAATACCATGAACAACGGGCTGACACCCAGCGCCATGGAGTCTATCGTGAACTCAACCGTAAGCGGACAGATCAACAACGTATTGTCTCAGGTCCTGGATAATGAGAAGGTTACTATTTCCAGTAACGTCAGCGCCAGCAGCTACCTTTCAAACGATGCCACAAATCTAAGCAACAAGGAACTGGAGGGCATTCTTGAGGCACGTCTTCTCGACAACCGGCTACTGCTGAACGGTAACTTCGGATACAGGGAGAACACCATAAACAACACATCAAACTTTATTGGTGATTTTGAATTCAAATACCTTCTGATTCCTGATAAGAACGGTAAAGGAATCAGCATCAAAGGCTATAACAAAGCCAATGACAAATATTTCTCCAAGACTACCCTTACCACACAGGGAGTAGGCCTTGTATATGAGAAAGACTTCTGATTACTAAGAAAGGGCTCATTTTCATGAACCCTTTCTAAACTTTGGCTATTGACTATTAGCTATTGGCTTTTTAGTAGGAACGGGCAAACAGCACGCGGCGTGCAGCAGGTTTTCCGCTGTAAACATCTTTACCCGGCTCTTCTTTCATACCAAAAGGCAGACAACGGATTGTTGCCTTGGTCTCTTCCTTGATCTTGGCCTCTGTCTCGGCAGTGCCGTCCCAATGAGCCAGTACAAAGTAACCGGCCTCTATCTTTTCCTTGAATTCATCATAACTGTTAACCTCGACCATGCGTGCGTCGCGCCATGCCTTAGCCTTCTCAAAGATTGCGGTCTGCATATCATCCAGCATATTCGGGATAAGTTCCTCCAGTCCATCAAACGGAACGGTCTCCTTCTCCAAAGTGTCGCGCCGCATGATCTCGCATGTACCGGCCTCAAGGTCACGCATACCCAATGCCACACGTACGGGAACGCCCTTTACCTCATAATCGGCAAACTTGAATCCGGGACGCTTGTTGTCGGCATCGTCATACTTGACGCTGATGCCCTTCTTCTTAAGAGCCTCAACCAGAGTGTCAACCTTGGCGCTTATCTGTGCCAGGTCATCGGCATTCTTATAGATAGGTACTATTACAACCTGTATGGGAGCAAGTTTAGGAGGCAGAACCAGACCGTTGTCATCGGAGTGAGCCATGATGAGAGCACCCATCAGACGTGTTGATACGCCCCATGAGGTAGCCCATACATACTCAAGCTGGTTCTCCTTGTTTATGAACTGTACGTCAAAGGCCTTGGCAAAGTTCTGACCAAGGAAGTGTGATGTACCGCACTGCAGAGCCTTACCGTCCTGAGTCATTGACTCAATGGTATAGGTATCAAGAGCACCTGCAAAACGCTCGGTCTCGGACTTGACGCCACGAACTACAGGAACAGCCATGTAACCCTCTACAAAATCTGCATAAACCTGCTGCATGCGGCGTGCCTCCTGCTCTGCTTCCTCACGGGTGGCGTGTGCGGTATGCCCCTCCTGCCACAGGAACTCGGCGGTACGCAGGAACAGACGCGGACGCATCTCCCAGCGCATTACGTTAGCCCACTGGTTGCACAGTATAGGCAGGTCACGGTATGACTTGATCCAGTTCTTGTATGTAGCCCAGATAATGGTCTCTGATGTAGGACGTACTATGAGTTCCTCCTCCAGTTTTGCTGCGGGATCAACAATGACGCCGCTTCCGTCCTCGGCGTTCTTAAGGCGGTAGTGGGTAACAACTGCGCACTCCTTGGCAAAGCCCTCCACGTGCTCGGCCTCACGGCTCAGATATGACTTGGGTATAAGCAACGGAAAGTAAGCGTTTACGTGTCCGGTCTCCTTGAACTTGTCATCAAGGGTACGCTGAATCTTTTCCCAGATTGCATAACCGTAAGGCTTGATGACCATGCAGCCGCGCACGGGTGCCTGCTCTGCAAGATCTGCCTTTACAACCAATTCATTATACCACTGCGAGTAGTTCTCGCTTCTTTTGGTAAGGTCTTTAAGTTCTTTTGCCATATCCTAAGATTTTTCGGAGTGCAAAGGTACGCTTTTTTTAGAAATAAATAAAAAGAGAGGACGACCGGATTATTCCTATCGTCCCCCTCCTGTTTCTGTTCCTTATTTTACTTGAACAGCAACTGGGCAAATGTATTAAGGTACAGACGCCAGTTAGCCCATACGTGACCTCCGTCTGACTTATAGAATGTGTGCTCCAGACCGCAGTCTGTCATGGTCTGGTCCAGCGTTACAGACTGTTGCCACAGGAAATCGCTTGTACCACAGGCCAGGAAATACAGCTTGACACCGGCTTTCTTGAGGGCGGTTATCTGCTCTGCAGTTGAACTGCCTGCAGCTGACAGTGGGCAAATCCAGTCAAACATGGCGGGATAAAGGTTTGTTGCGGTAATGGTATGGCCGCCACCCATCGACAGACCTGCAATGGCGCGTGACTCAGGCTTGGCTATAACGCGGAAGTTCTTCTCAATGAAAGGAACTATCTCTGTGCACAGACTCTTTACGTACGCATCGGCCATATTGGGATCACGGCGGTCAATCTGCTTTTCGGGCAGGCCCAGTGTCTGTGCGGCCTGCTGTCCGGGGTTGCCGTTGGGCATTACTACAATCATAGGCTGAGCCAGACCTTTCTCAATAAGGTTGTCCAGAATCTGTGCGGTACGGCCCATTGATGTCCAGGCCTCCTCATCGCCTCCGGCTCCGTGAAGCAGATACAGCACCGGGTATTTCTTGCCGCTGGTCTCATAACCGTAAGGGGTATAGACGGTGACGCGGCGGTTGATGCCCAATATCTTGCTGTCATACCAGCGGTATGAAACGGTTCCTCGCTGGTTTGCCTCAAAATAGTTCTCAGTGCGTTCTCCCGGCACCATCAGCATGTTAAGGTAACGGGTTCCGTCACGCTGTACCATATAGTTCTGCGGATCGTTCACCGACACGCCGTCAACAACGAAATTGTAAGTGTAGATTTCAGGAGAAGGAGTGTCAATAGTAATCTCCCATACACCGTTCTGGCCTTTCTGCATAGGCTGGCTCCCATTCTCCATCCAATTGCCCTGCAGACTCACCTGTGTAGCATAATTGGCGTTGAGACGGAAAGTCACCTTTTCACCATTGATTTCGGGTGATTTAACCTGCTGTCTGCCACGACTGAAATTGTTAAGCTCCTGAGCTAATGCCGGAGCAGCTAGAAACGTCACCAAAGTGACCAATGTCAGAATCTTTTTCATAAGCTTGATATTTGGTTATTTATTATCTGGAATATGCTTGATTACACGGCACGGATTACCTACCGCCACGCAGTCTGACGGGATATCACGAACAACCACGCTCCCCGCTCCTATCACGGTACGGTCTCCTATCGTAACACCGGGACATATGGTGGAATGGCCGCCTATCCAGCACCTCTCACCTATATGAACAGGACGGCAGTTCTCCCACTCGTCACGTTCTGCGGCCTTGACAGGATGCTCGGCAGTGTAAATCTCCACGCCGGGAGCTATCAGGGTTCCTTTTCCAATATATACTCCACCGCCATCCAGTATAGTACATCCAAAGTTTATGAATACCCCCTCACCTGCATATATAAGATTACCGTAATCACAATAGAACGGAGGTTCCACATATACATCCGGAGCCGAATTGGGCAATAATTCACGGGTTATGGCAGACATCGTGTCATCATGATACTCTGTTATATTGAGGCGACGCAAAAGTTTCTTAACCTCATCACGCCATGCATACATCTCCGGTGTATGCGCATCATAAGGCTTTCCGCTCATCATGCGCTTCAGTTCATCCTGCAATGCAGGATTCTGTTCCAGTTCTTCTTTTCTGGTCATTCGGTCAATAATTGATTACAGATACGCAAACCTACACAAAAAAAACGGTATAATTTGATTCATTGCCGTTAAAACAATACTTTTGGAAAATAAACCCACAACCCCGTTTAACCAGACAATCCATTGTTGCATAATAATAGTGTGCAACAAATAACAATAAGCCCTGCCTATAGTACGTTATTATATTGATATGAAAATATTTGCAAACATAGCAAAAGGTTGTTTGTTCCTTATACTGACAGCAGTGTCGCCGGTATCAAAGGCTCAATGGTTCGGAAGTACAACCGACAGGATAAACACCCTGCGCATGATTGTAGACAACGATTGGGAAAAGCCTCCCGTTGTGGATATGGCATCCGATGCAACCATAGAGTTTTCGTTTGACGAGATGTCACACGAGTACCACCGCTTTACCTACCACATACAGCATTGTGATGCCCAATGGCAACCTTCCGATATCCTTGAGTCAGATTATCTTGACGGATTCAACGATGAAACCATAGATGACTGGGAAAACTCAATCAACACTACATTTGACTACACACACTATCGTCTTACAATACCAAACAATGAGGTAAGACTTAAAATATCAGGCAACTACAGGCTCTCAATACGCGAAGATGACCATGAGGTGGCATACTTCAGGTTCTGTTTATCGGAAGGGAAAGATCTTTTATCCTGCACTATTAGCGGCAATACCGATATTGACGCACATGATTCGCACCAGCAACTCGACCTTACCGTAAACTACGGCAGTCTTACTGTAAGGGATCCTTCTAAGGAACTGTATACGGTTGTAATGCAGAACCGCAGGACTGACAATCAGGTCCGGAACCCCGCTCCCACCTACGATGCCGGAAGCAAACTCACATACGAGCATTGCCGTGAACTCATTTTTACGGCAGGCAATGAGTTCCGCCGCTTCGAGGTGGTCAACATGTATGACTATTTCATGAATGTGGACCGTCTCAGTTTCCATGACCCGTTCTATCATGCCACACTTATGCAAGATACACGCCGACATGCCTACAAATATGATTTTGACCACAACGGACGTTATCTTGTTCGCTATAACCAGGCAACTGACAGCGATACCGAAGCCGATTACCTGTTTGTACACTTTAATCTTGCAAGCGAACGGCTTACAGGCGGCAAGCTCTATGTTTCCGGTCATTTCAGCGGGGGAAACCTCACCTCACGCTATGAGATGAAATATAATGAGACCGAGAACAGCTATCAGGCTACCATACTGCTCAAGATGGGAGCATATGATTACCAATACATATGGGTACCGGACGGAGAAACAGACGGCCGGACAAAACCAGCCGAAGGAGACTGGTACGAAACAAAAAACGAATATCTTATCCTGCTATACTATCGCCAGCGCGGCTCACGCTATGACCGCCTTATCAGCACGCTTCAGCCGGAATGACCCCATAGCGCATCCATGCGCTCCTTTATGCGTTGCTCCTGAGCGTTATCCTGAGGCTCCCAAAAGTGCGAATCCATGATTTCATCGGGAAGATACTGCTGTTTTACAAAGTTGCCCCGGAAATCGTGGGCATATTTGTAGTTATCACCGTAACCCAGATCCTTCATAAGTGATGTAGGAGCATTCCTGAGATGCAACGGTACAGGAAGGTTGCCAGTCTCTTCAACCTTACCCAAAGCATTTGCTATTCCCATATATGCAGAGTTGCTTTTGGGGCTGGTTGCAAGATACACCGTTGCTTCGGCAAGAGGAATACGTCCTTCGGGCCAACCAATCTTCATGACGGCATCAAACGCGGCATTTGCAATAAGCAGGGCGTTCGGATTAGCCAGGCCCACATCCTCGGACGCTGATATCACCAGACGGCGGGCTATGAAAGCGGGATCCTCACCGGCCTGAACCATACGTGCCAGCCAATAGAGAGCGGCATCGGGATCACTTCCGCGGATGGATTTGATGAATGCCGATATAATGTCATAGTGCATCTCTCCGTCCTTATCATATGCCAACGGATTCTGCTGCAGACGCTCATTCACGATCTCATCGGTGATTATCACCTTATCTGAGCCGTCTGCCTCAACTACAAGTTCCAGTATATTGAGCAGTTTACGGGCATCACCTCCCGAGAAACGCAATATGGCGGTTGTCTCCTTAAGCTCTATATCACGCTGACTGAGCAGTGTATCTGTCTTAATGGCGCGGTCCAGAAGTCTGAGGAGGTCATCCTTTTCGAGTGAGTTGAGCACATATACCTGCATGCGCGACAGCAGCGGACGTATCACCTCGAACGACGGATTCTCTGTAGTGGCACCTATCAGTGTTATATCGCCACGCTCAACCGCGCCCAACAATGAATCCTGCTGAGCCTTGTTGAAACGGTGGATCTCGTCGATAAAAAGGATTGGACTGCCTTTGGTGCGGAAAAGTGGATTGCTCCGTGCCCGGTCAATGACTTCCCTCACCTCCTTGACTCCGGCTGTCACTGCGCTCAAGGTGCTGAAGTATTGAGCAGGCCGAAAGAGGTCTTTCCCGTCCCAGGAGGGCCCCACAGTATAAAAGAAGAGAGCCTGCCTGAATCAATCATACGGCGCAACACGGCACCTGGACCGACCAGATGGGTCTGTCCTACATAATCGTCAAGAGACCTGGGTCTCATCCTTTCGGCTAGCGGCTGCATATCCTACAAGACACAAATATAACAGAGTTTGTACAATGAGAAAATTCTCAACTTAGGTTTGGGTCCAAGCAAGTTCTTCTCCATACTTTTCTGGAAAAACGCCCAGATAAACCTGAAAAGCCATTTTACCCGGAACTTAAGCACCTTTCGGTAATGAGTGAGCAATTTTGAGCTCTCTCCGATATCATACTTATGATCAAAAGCGTTGAGTACGGCCTGACGCGTCTTGTTTAGGTAGGTGGGACTGTCATCCAATCCCATATGGGCAAGGGGATTGTCTATATGCAGTATGCTTACACCGTGGGCTTCCAGCTCATGCCCAAACTGCACGTCCTCATATCCGTAACGTACATAAGACTCATCAAACCTGATACTCATGAATACATCCCTGTCAATCAGGAATGAGAACGATGTGAACCTCAGATAAGGATTCTGGCTCCTGAAACCGGCCGAACGCTCATATGCAGCATTTTTTTCATACAGATAACGGAGTTCCATTCCTTTCATTGGTATCTCATCGGGATGCGTCAGGCCACCGCATACTACTGATGCGCGCCCTGATGCCTCCATATATTTCTTAAGGAACTGTTTGTCCCTTACCTCTGCATCACAATCCAGGAACAGCAGTTTTTCATATTTGGACTGGTCTGCCAGGAAATTACGGATAGCGGCACGTCCTATGTTATGCTGGAGTCCGATGTAACGGCAGTTCTCATGAATTTCGGCCACCAGACGGCTTTTTGCCTGAAGATCCTTGTCTGTTGAGCAGTCATCAGCCACGATTATCTCATATGGAATGTCTAACGTCAGGCCCTGAAAGTGCAGGTCCCTGACCAATCTGGTGCAGTCCCAGTTGTAAACCGGAATAAGTATCGATAAAGCTTCCATATAAAGTAACCGACGTTTTGCAAAAGTAATTATTTTTGTGGAGCAGAAAACAATCATCGCAATGAATGTTGGACAAAAAACAGTTGACAGGCAGAAGGAGATTTACAAAGTGACTCTGCTGGGCGGAGCGGTCAATGTCGTGCTTCTGGTATTCAAGTTCGTTGCCGGCATCCTGGGGCATAGCGCCGCAATGGTGGCCGATGCCATTCACTCCCTTTCGGATTTCATTACGGACCTGATTGTATTAGTGTTTGTGTACATAAGCGGAAAGCCGCAGGACAAGACACATGACTACGGTCACGGCAAATATGAGACTCTGGCACTTGTATTCATAGGCTTAGCCCTGCTGGCAGTTGCTGTTGGGATATTCACTAGCGGCACACAGAAGATTATTTCCTGGTATAATGGCGAACAGCTGGCTGCCCCCGGTATCCTGGCATTATGGGCCGCGCTGATCTCAATCCTGCTCAAGGAGCTGACCTACCGTTATACCATACACAAGGCCAGACAATTGGATTCAACGTCCATGGAGGCCAACGCCTGGCATCACCGAAGTGACGCCCTGTCATCCATAGGAACCGCCGTAGGCATAGGCGGAGCCGTATTGCTGGGCAAACGCTGGACCGTTCTTGACCCGTTGGCTTCGTTGGTTGTAGGCGCATTCATAGTCAAGGTGTCTTTTGACCTGATAAACAAAGGCATGAGTGAACTGATGGAGAAATCCCTGCCCGATGATGTGGAGGATGAGATAATGCGCATAGCTGCATCCGAGCCCGATGTCATTGAGCCGCATGACCTTAAGACACGCCGCATCGGCAACCGCTATGCCATTGAGCTGCACATCCTTATGAGCGGAGACATAACTCTGGCCAAAGCTCATGAACATGCAGATTCCATAGAGAAGCAGCTAAAGGAAAAATACGGGGAGAACACCCATGTGGCCATACACATGGAACCCAAGGAGACCGAAAGCCCTACATGACCTGACTCCCGTACAGGGCAAAGTCACCGCGTGCGGGGTCTTCAGGCCAGATTTCAGCCATTTTACCGGTAATTTCAATACTTGTCTTAAGGTCGGCACTACGTCTTGATGTAAGTCCCAAAGACCTGGCCACGGTATATACATGAGTGTCCACCGGTACCAGAAGCTGCGCCGGAGATACCCTGTTCCATATTCCAAAATCCACAGGACTTCCCTTGCGCACCATCCACCTGAGGAACATATACAGTCTTTTATTGGCCGACGAGCTACCTGCCACGGGAATACCGTTAACCCCTTCAAACTCACTGCACAGTCTGACAACACCATTATCAAGCGGCTCACCGGGAACGAACAGTTCTTCAAGGCTCTCAAAACGCGAATAAACATCTGCCAGTCTCCGGCAAAGCGCGATGAAATCGGCCCATTTGTAAAACCTGTACAGACAGCCCTCATTTTTCAGACTGCGCCAGGATCCGGATACTACGAACCTGTACGGACCACCAGCCCCGTCCATAATCCGGTGAAGCCTTTCCAACACTTCCAGGAACACCTTGCGGCTTCCGTATGCCATCCATGACGATATGAACGCTGACACCTCAATATCCCGTTCATTTCCGTACCTGTGAGGAAACCGTATGGGATCCCCTTCTATGAAAGACGGACATTCATACTTGTCGGCGGCCGTCTTTAGCCGTGAAATAATATTGTAATCCATATTGGAAGGCCAGCTTATTGGTTGCAGTCGCAAATATACTTACCTTTGCTGTATAAAACCTCTGTTATGAAAAAGATTCTGTCTTTGATCATCGTAGTTTCTGTCTTGATTTCATGCCAGGACCAGCAAGATGACGGGATTATCATTCAAGAACCAGAGTACCAGATACTGAGTATCTCTGACAACGGAGCCATACAATGCACATATTCATATCCTTCCGTAGATGAGAACGGTAATGAAATCATGCTTTCAGCGGCACTGGTTGCCTGGAAACCGGCCCAAAAGAACAGTTCGGGAACCATAAAAACCGTAATTATCGGCTGCCATATAACCATTACATCCGACAAGCAGTGCCCCACCTCTGTAAACAGCAGTCATACGAGCGGAGACGCCTTGATTATGTCCTCATTTCCCACTCAGGCCTCCATTCCTGAACTCAGACAGAGTATTGTAATCATGCCTGATTATGAAGGCTATGGCATAACAAGAGACCGTGTCCATCCCTATCTTGTCCAGGAACTTACAGCCCGACAGGTTGCCGATGCTGCAAAATACGGTCTGCAACTCTACAAGAGCCTTGACAATGCCCAACCGCTTGCAAAAGACTGGAAAACCATTAGCATGGGATTCTCACAGGGAGGTGCAGTTGCACTTGCAACCCACAAGTACATTGAGCAGCATGCTTTGGACAAGGAGTTGCATTTTGCCGGCAGTTTCTGCGGAGACGGTCCATATGACCTTATGCAAACTATCAGTTACTACTTTGAGGACGATGGCCATTCATTCGATGTTGAGACTCGTCACAAGCGTGGCACCACTCCCGAGCCGCTTGTCATCCCTCTTCTTGTAAAAGGTATGCTCAACTCTGATTCCCTCATGAATAAGCATAAAGTCAGCGACTATCTGAGCAAACAATTCCTGGATACAGGTATTATGGATTGGATTGATGACAAGGAACTCAATACCGATCAGATAAGAGAAAATTTCTACTATATCTGTGTTAACGGACTGACTGCATCCGACGGTACATACTACTCTCCGGAGCAGATGCACGAACTGTTCCCTGAATACTCCCACATTAAAAGCCTGTTGGGAACTGACTTCCATGTTTCGGCAGACCTGTCACGAATGTTCACACCTGAATTTATGGATTTCTGGAACGGCGAAGCCCAGCCACCTGCCAAGGAAGGAAATCCGTATTACGATCTGGCAACGGCTCTTGTCAGAAACTCACTTGTCCAAGGGTGGAATGTCAGGCACAGGATTGTATTTGTCCATTCCAAATATGACACCACGGTGCCATTCAGCAATTACCAGGAGTTTTCGGACCATCACCCTGAAGCTCAGATCAGGTTCATCCCATATGGCAAGGAGGACCATGAGATAACCGGAACCAAACTATTCATATCGCTTTTAAGTTCGACATTCCATGATGACTTTACATGGCTTTTTACCGGAAAACAGTAATTTTGCAATCTAAAAACAAACAGATACACTATGGCAGAAAACAGTATAGTTGAGAACAGTGAGAAAAAGAGTCTGAACTTCATTGAGGAGATGGTTGAGAAGGACCTGGCTCAAGGTAAGAACGGAGGCCGCGTACAGACCCGTTTCCCGCCGGAACCCAACGGTTACCTTCACATAGGTCATGCCAAGGCCATATGTCTGGATTTCGGTATGGCCGAGAAGCACGGAGGTATATGCAACCTGCGTTTTGATGACACCAATCCCACCAAGGAAGATACCGAGTACGTTGATGCCATCAAGGAGGATATAGAGTGGCTGGGATTCCACTGGGCAAACGAGTTCTATGCATCAGACTATTTCCAGCAGCTGTGGGATTTTGCAGTTGACCTTATAAAGGAGGGCAAGGCCTATATTGACGAGCAGGATCAGGAGACCATCCTTTCACAGAAAGGAACCCCCACCCAGCCGGGCATCAACAGCCCTTACCGCGACCGCCCCATACAGGAAAACCTGGACCTGTTCTACAAGATGAACAGCGGTGAGCTTGAAGAGGGCTCTATGGTATTGCGTGCCAAGATTGACATGGCTCATAACAACATGCTGTTCCGAGACCCCATAATATACCGCATAGTCAAGACTCCGCATCACCGCACCGGCACCAAGTGGAAGGCATACCCCATGTATGATTTTGCACACGGTCAGAGTGACTATTTTGAGGGTGTAACCCACTCTCTCTGCACGTTGGAGTTCGTACCTCACCGTCCTCTCTATGACCTGTTCATTGACTGGCTCAAGAAAGGACAGGACCTGGACGATAACCGCCCGCGCCAGACAGAATTCAACAAGCTCAACCTCAATTACACACTATTGAGCAAGCGTAACCTCCTTGCTCTGGTTCAGAATGGTATGGTATCCGGTTGGGACGACCCCCGCATGCCGACCATCTGCGGTTACCGCCGCCGCGGTTACACACCTGAATCCATCCGCATGTTCGTAGATCGCATAGGATACACCAAGTTCGATGCACTTAATGACATGGCCCTGATGGAGTCTGCCATCCGCGAGGACCTGAACCGCCGCGCCACCCGTGTATCGGCCGTAATCAACCCGGTCAAGCTAATTGTGACCAACTATCCGGAGGGTAAGACCGAAGAGCTGGATGCCATAAACAACCCGGAGGATCCTGAGGCCGGTTCACATAAGATTACTTTCAGCCGTGAACTATGGATTGAACGTGAAGACTTCATGGAGGATGCCCCAGCCAAGTATTTCCGTCTGAGCCAAGGCCGGGAAGTACGTCTCAAGAGTGCATACATCGTTTTGTGTACAGGCTGCAAGAAAGCCAACGACGGAACCATCGAGGAGGTTTACTGTGAATACGTTCCGAACACCAAGACCGGAGAGTCAGATTGTAACCGCAAATGCAAAGGAACCATTCATTGGGTAAGTGCAGCCCACGCAGTAAAAGCTGAGGTACGTCTGTACGACCGTCTGTGGAAAGTTGAGAATCCCCGTGATGAACTGGCCCGTCTTCGTGAGGAGGGAATGGATGTAATAGATGCCTTAAAACAGATGAAGAACCCTGATTCACTTGAAATCAGGGAGAACTGTTACGTTGAGAAATATCTGGCCGACACCAAGCCCATGGACCATTTCCAGTTCCAGCGCATCGGTTATTTCTGTACTGACAAGGATTCCACTCCGGAACACCTTATTTTCAACCGCACAGTATCACTCAAGGATACTTGGAGTAAGGTTAAAGACAAAGCATAACCACAAAGTCAGGATGAAGGACGATTCGGCATCATATTATGACAGTCAGGAATTCACAGACCTTCTTGCCTCATATGAAAATATGATGTCCGAAGGCGGCTCTGTCTATTTTGACAGTATGGACATTGCCAATATAGCCGAATACTATACCATATCCGGTGATCTTGAAAAATCCGATGTCGCTGTAGAATACGGTCTGAATCTCCATCCGTCAGACCCCGACATACTGATAGCAAAGGCCAACAACCTGCTTATCCGCGGACATAGGGAGGAAGCTGCAGTAATTGCCGAATCCATCGATGATCCGGACAATCAGGAACTGCTTTATCTCAAAGGAGAACTGGCCATTGCAACCGAAGACCCTCAAACCGCTGACTTTTACTTTACTCAGGCTGTTGAATTGAGCGACCATGACCCAGGCATGCTCAACGACATCATCGTCAAATTCATGGACAGCCGCCACTTTGACCTGTGCCAGAAATGGCTGGACCTGGCTCTTCTGCAGTCACCTGATTCAAGGAATTTCATTGAATTGCAGGCTGACCTGTTCTTTGATACCGGTCAGACGGACCATGCCATAGAATGGTACAACCATCTGCTGGACGAGTTTGCATATGACACATATTACTGGGAACAGCTTGGCAGAATCTACTACGAAAAGAACAACTACCCAAAGGCCAAGGAGTGTTTTGAATTCATTGAAGCCATTGAACCAACATTCACATCAGCTCATATGATGAAGGCTGGATGCCTGTTCAACATGGAGCAATGGGATGAGGCGTTCACTATTTACAAATCTCTCCTGGACGAGGATAAGGACTCTTATACCCTACTCTATTACTGTGGGAGATGTCTCTATGAGCAAGGTTATTACAATGAAGCGCTAACATATCTTACACACTCACGTGAAATGCTCATGCTGGACCCTGATGTCCCGCAGGAACTATATACGGAACTTTATTTCATTATGGCCAGCTGTTACTATAGGAACGGTAATACGGATAACGCCAGGACTTTTCTGTATGAAGGTCTTGCCATTGACCCCGATGATGAGGACCTTAGGGAGTTGGCTGTCAGGATTCTCCCCGAAGACGAAGCCTCTATATTTACAGATGAGAGTACTCCACGAAACTGAATTATAACGACAATATAAAGCAGATGAACAAATACCTGATTGTATTCCTTATCTCCATGGTCCCGCTGATTGAGTTGCGCGGGGCAATACCGTATGCCGTAGGTTACGATCTTCCTATTGCACCGTCCATAGCTGTAGCCTTACTGGGAAACATGCTTCCAGTTCCGTTCATATTCCTGTTTGCCCGCAAGATACTTTCTTGGGGTAAGGATAAACAAATAATCGGTGGATTCTGCCGCTGGTGCCTCGAAAAGGGCGAAAAAGGCGGAAGGAAACTGGAAGCCAAGGCCGGTGTGGGACTCTATATGGCTTTGCTGCTGTTTGTAGGTATACCTCTGCCCGGAACAGGTGCATGGACCGGCACATTAGCTGCAAGCCTGCTGGACCTAAACTTCAGGAAAAGTGTCATCTACATTCTGTTGGGCCTTCTGTTGGCAGCAGCCATAATGCTGGCTGCCAGCTTTGGCGTATTCGGTGCGATATCGTTGGTAAAATAACTACGGATAACGATATTTATTCCTTGAAATAGAGAGAGAAGGATTCTGCCGATATCTTGGATTTGAGGCGTGATTTTATGCTTCGCATATTGGAGCGTGAAGTACACATAATATCAGCTGTCACACCCTGGTCCAGGCCCAATACATTACAGAATATCAGCATGATATCCTGCTGTCCAAGTCTACCGGCTTCTTCACGCAAGCTTGCTATCTGATTGCTGAAGTAAAGGTTGACATCATGTAGGATCACATCTCTCTCATCGGGCTTGAAGCCTCTGTGCTCCATTACAACATCATTGATCATGTTGAACGCTATACCTGACCGGAACGATTCACACGCGCTGACCAGACGGTTCTCCACGGTTTCAGCCTTCTCTTCTATCTGCCTCTTGATAAAGTCATCATGCATCTTCAGATAATAAGCCTCCCTCTTACGGTCGCGCTGAATATTGACCAGTATTACCACCGCAATCAGTATTATCAGTATCAGTACAGAGAGCATTATTATTCTGGATACCCTTGACCTGTATTTATGTTCCTGTATCTCATCATTGTATTGCAGGCGTATTCGGGTTATCTCCGATTCATTTGACTGTTTGTCAAGTTCATCCTGATACTCCCTGATCAGTATCTCTGCATTCCATGCCTCCTGATAACGTTTCATACGGATGGCGACCCCTTCCAGGCCCTTAATTGCAAATATCTTGGTAGACAGATCGCCAGAAAGTCTGTGGGCTTGTTCCAAATAGGCAAAAGCCGAATCATTCTCATTCAGATAATATAGGGCGATACCCTTCATGGCGTATCCGGAGGCAATATCTTCATCGCTTCCTGCATTTTTCAGAAATGCATCCACATATTCAAGTTCCTCACGCCCTGCATTCTTTCCACTTATACCATTGATGATATGGGCCATATAAAGATAGCATGTGTTATGGGAATTAGCATCCAGACATCTGTCCATTAGCATTTTCTCCATAATATCCCTTGCTGCCGGATAGTTTTTCTGTTCCAGGTAGACTCTGCCTAGATTGAATTCAGAGAATGAGGCCAGTCTGCAGTCGCCCAACTCCCGGTACTTACGGTAACTTTCCGAATAAGCGTCTGCTGCCTCATCAAACAATCCTCTCTTACGAAAATGCTTACCCAACAGAGTCTCTATTGCAGCAAGATCAAATGAAAGCGTGTCCTTGGAAAGATCCCTTGATTTCATAAGCGCATAGATAGCCTCCGCATCCCTATTCATCGATGAATAAGCGTATCCAAGGCTCTGCCAACTGAGTGATGTGTATTTTCCCTTACGCCTGCTGCCCCAGTAATCGGTTGCTATACGGGCTAGTGAATCGGAACTTATGGCTTTTCCTGAAACATAATCAATACGCGTACGCATCATACCATAAAACGCAGCCTGTCTTCCATGCAATTTATCCGGGTTTATCTTGTCCAGTATCAGTCCGGCTTCAAGCGGATTACTGACAAGTGCCTGTTCGGCACGTCTCAGATCCTTCATTGAGTCTCCTGTACATGAACACACAAGAAGTAAGTAGAAAAATAATGATATAACATGCTTTTTCATATCACGTCAAAAATAGCGATTTTTGTGGAATAATATCTATATTTACACCTCTAACGCTAAAGAATATGATATTTCTTCAAACGACCATTGATCCTGAAATGGTAATTAATGTGAATGATTCCATTAAAGCAGCAACAGACAGTCTGATAACACAGGTGAAAGAGAATCCAGGCACATTCATGCAAGACCTGCTTCAAAGCGCCATTGATTTCGGTCTCAAGCTGTTGGCTGCAATTGTCATCTACATTATCGGAGCTTGGCTGATAAAAAGAATAAAGAAGGGTCTCACCAGGTTGTTTGCAAAACGCAACACGGAAACCACGCTTTCAACATTCATAGTATCACTGGTATCCATAACCCTGACCATCCTGTTGATAGTCATCACCATCGGTACCTTGGGAATCAACACTACGTCTCTGGCTGCACTTCTGGCTGCAGGAGGAATGGCCATAGGTATGGCACTGAGCGGAGCTGTATCAAATTTTGCAGGCGGACTGATGATTCTGGTATTCAAGCCCTTCAAAGCCGGTGATTTCATCAATGCCCAAGGTTATTCAGGAACCGTAAAAGGGGTTTCAATAGTAAACACCAAGATTGTCACTCCCGACAACCGTGAGATAATAATTCCCAACGGAGCGCTATCCAACGGAAACATTGACAACTACTCAGCCAGACCTATCCGTCGTCTTGACATAGAGCTGAATATGGCTTATGAAACTGATGCTGACAAATGCATCGCTGCAATACTCTCAATCCTGAGTTCAGACCAGCGTGTCCTTGATTCCAAGACCGAAGGAGCCTCCGATCCGATCTCAGTCATCAGTTCCATGAATGACAGTACTGTAACTTTCCTGGCACGCGTATGGATCAACTCATCAGACTACTGGCAGGTTAAGTTTGACCTGAACAAGACGTTGTTTACCGAACTGCCCAAACAGGGATTCACATTTGAGTACCCTCATATGAACATAACCATAGACAATTGAAATGGTCATCCTAATCACCGGCATAACATCGGGATTCGGCCGGGCCATGGCCCGGAAACTGGCGCATGACGGTCATATAGTCTATGGAACCCATCGCAATGATTCAGACCGCATTCCCGGAGTCACATATGTCAAAGCCGATGTTCAGGACGCCGAATCCCTTAAGGTTGCAGTAGGCCGCGTCATGGAACTGGAAGGCCGCATAGATACACTGATCAGCAATGCAGGAATGGGTATAGGCGGCCCGCTTGAGTTCACATCAACAGATGATGCCCAGCGGCAGATGGATGTCAATTTCATGGGTATGGTCAGACTCCTGAATCTGGTAATACCCATCATGCGTAATCAGCGTAAAGGACACATAATCTGCATCAGTTCCATCGGCGGACTGATGGGACTGCCTTATCAGGGAATGTATTCAGCCAGTAAATTTGCCATTGAGGGCTACTGCGAGTCACTACGTCTGGAGCTACGCCGGTTCAACGTCAACGTTACCGTCATTAACCCGGGCGATTTCTCTACCGGCTTCACCTCACAGCGCGGTAAGGTATGCTGTCCGGAGGCCCTGGCCGCCTACCCCGGTTACTCCAGATCAATGCAAAGCATAGAGCACGATGAGAACACCGGCCTCAAACCTGACCTTCTTGCCCGCCGCATCAGCCGCATAATACTCAAAAAACATCCCCGCAACCGCTACATAATAGCCACACCGATACAGAAAGCCTCTGTACTGCTCAAGAGAATTTTACCCTCCAGGTGGTTTGACCGCATCCTTGGCTCCTATTATAGACTTTAGCTTGGGCGTTGGCTTTGGCGTTGGCTGAAATGAAAAAAAGCCCGGATTTCTCCGAGCTTTTTTCATTTTTGATGTATCGATTAAGCGTACATGGCAACGATAGCCTCGTACAGTTCCTGCTTGCCGCTGGTCTGCTTGGGCTCGTCTACCTTCTTGCCGTACTCGTAAGCCTCCTCGAAGGTCATCTTGCCCTCCTCGAACTTCTTACCCATACCGCTGTCGAATGAAGCGTAACGCTCAGCCTTCATCTTCTTGTAGGGTGACTCCTCAAGCAGCTTTGCAGCTGACTCAAGAGCGCGAGCCATAGCATCCATACCGCTGATGTGAGCGATAGCGATGTCCTCAAGATCGGTTGAGTTACGACGTGTCTTAGCGTCGAAGTTTGTACCACCTGTGCCAAGGCCACCGTTACGGATGATCTCCATCCAAGCCTGTGTGAGCTCGTAGTTGTCAATCGGGAACTGGTCGGTATCCCAACCGTTCTGAGCGTCACCGCGGTTAGCATCAATTGAACCGAGCATGCCGGCGTCAACAGCGCAAGCCAGCTCGTGCTCAAATGTGTGACCGGCCAGAGTAGCGTGGTTAACCTCGATGTTTACCTTGAAGTCCTTATCCAGGCCGTGAGCCTTGAGGAAACCGATAACGGTCTCGGTGTCAACATCATACTGGTGCTTTGAAGGCTCGCATGGTTTGGGCTCAATCAGGAATGTGCCCTTGAAACCCTTGCCGCGTGCATAGTCACGAGCCATGCGGAGCATGGTAGCCATGTGCTCTTTCTCACGCTTCTGGTCTGTGTTGAGAAGGCTCATATAACCCTCACGGCCACCCCAGAATACGTAGTTCTCAGCACCCAGCTCGATACCTGCATCGATAGCGTTCTTGATCTGAACGATAGCGCGTGCAACTACATCGAAATCAGGATTGGTTGAAGCACCGTTCATGTAACGCTTGTTACCGAATACGTTAGCGGTTGACCAAAGCAGTTTGGCACCGGTCTCTTTCTGCTTCTCCTTAATGTAAGCAACGATAGCCTTCATATTGGCCTCATACTCTGCTACGTTCTTGCCCTCTGAAATGAGGTCAACATCGTGGAAGCAGAAATAAGGGATACCAAGCTTCTGCATCAGCTCGAAACCGGCATCTACCTTGTTCTTAGCGGTCTGAAGAGCGTCATCGGCCATCCAGGGGAATGACTTTGTGCCACCACCGAACTGATCTGCACCCTCTGCGCAAAGTGTGTGCCACCATGCCATTGCAAAGCGCAGCCAATCCTTCATAGTCTTGCCCATGATAACCTTGTTCTCATCATAGTAATGGAAAGCAAACGGATTCTTGCTGTCCTTACCCTCGAATTTGACTTTCTTCAAACCGGGAAAATACTCTTTTGCCATAATTGATTTTATTAATAAAATGTGAATAAAAACTCTTGTTTACGCCTTTCATTGCGCGAAAGGCAAAGTTACATTTATAATTCAAATAATCAACCTTTCAGCTGCTATTTTTCAAAATTCATTCATATACATGTTAAGTATACGTTTCCAGCGTGCGTATGCCTCCTCATACTGCGGTATGAGTTTCTTGTCAGGCTCTATTACATTGATCTTCTCCAATGTCGAGAATGCCTCATTATGATCCTTGTAAAGACCTGCTCCCATACCTGCTCCCTTGGCGGCACCTACGGAACCATCTGTATCGTATAGCTCAATAGTTGCACCGGTTATACCTGCCAGAGTCTCGCGGAATACGGGGTTGAGGAACATGTTGGCGTTGCCGGCATGGATCTTTGATATCTCCATACCCATCTCAACCATTACGTCCATACCATACTTGAATGAGAATACTATACCTTCCTGTACGGCACGGGCCAGATGGTTGCGGTTATGTATGTTGAAGTTGAATCCGTGTATGCTGCAGCCCACGTTGCGGTTGCCCAGCACACGCTCGGCTCCGTTACCGAACGGCAGAACGCTTACGCCGTCCGAACCTACCGGAATGCTTGAAGCAATCTTGTTCATATCTCCGTATGAGAGGCCCTCCAGCATGATGTTACGGCGAGTCCAGGCATTCAGGATACCGGTTCCGTTGATGCAGAGCAGCACGCCCAGACGGGTTTGTTTGTTGGTGTGGTTAACGTGAGCGAAGGTATTGACTCTTGACTGAGGATCAAAGTTGACAGCTCCGTTAACTCCGTATACAACGCCCGATGTACCTGCTGTAGCGGCAATCTCGCCCGGCTCGAACACATTCAGTGACAGAGCATTGTTTGGCTGGTCACCGGCACGGTAAGTAACAGGTATTCCAACCTCGAGGCCAAGTTCCTTGGCTGCTGCAACCGATATACGTCCCTGTTCTGAGAATGTGGGTCTGATCTCAGGAATAAGTGAACGGCTGAAACCGTAATAATCCAACAGGAAATCGGCCACATCGTTTTCCTTGAAGTTCCACATCATGCCCTCCGAAAGGCCGGATACTGTAGTGCAGGTGGTTCCGGTAAGACGCATGGCGATATAATCACCCGGAAGCATTATCTTGTCAATCTTCTCATAGAGTTTGGGCTCGTTCTCCTTTACCCAAGCCAGCTTGGCGGCAGTGAAATTACCCGGTGAATTGAGCAGATTTGTCAGGCACTGGCCCTTGCCGATCTCGCGGAAAGCCTTATCTCCATAAGGTACTGCACGTGAGTCACACCAGATGATAGCCGGACGAAGAGCCTTACCGGCCTTGTCTACGCATACCAGACCGTGCATCTGATACGAGATACCGATAGCCTCAATGTCGCTGCCCTTGGCACCAGACATCTGCATTACCTTGGCGGTCACGTTCTTGAGATATGTCCACCAGTCATCGGGTTCCTGCTCTGCCCACCCGGGATTGAGAGCCTTGATGGGAGCCTCTGAATCAGGGTAGAAAGCTGATGCTACACTTTTTCCTGTCTCAACAGACACCAGGCTGGCCTTCACTGAAGAACTGCCTATGTCATAACCTAACAGATACTTCTTCATAATCAAACACGTTTATTCAGTTATTATCGTAATCTTAAATTATAATCCAGACGTTCGCCAGAATAATTCACCACACGTTCAATAATCCTGCCTGGCAGGTGATACCGTATATTGAACCTTCTTCTTGATTCCATTCCGTCATATTCGCCCATCCTCTTGTCAAAAGTGAATACGCACCTGTATTCATCCTCCCTGAATGAAACGGGAATAACTGAGAAGGCCCCTTGCTGATAGGCATTTGTTGTTCCGTCATCCTCATAAATCAGGAATTCTCCGTCACTGCCTGAATAAAAGTCAATAGTGAGTTCATCAGCCGGTTGCTCATCTACATAATTCACATCCTTACCGTATACCAGTATGGCACCCGATGGCACAAACAACGGAATACGCTCGTATGGAGCATCGGCCTCAATAGTCTGACCTCCCCAATAGACCGAATCATTGTAATAGTCATACCATATTTTACCATCCGGAAGATAGACATTTCTCGACTCAGCTCCATATTCATATACCGGACATACCATGAGTGATGGTCCGAACATATACTGGTCCGATACATTACTGGCAATCGAATCATCCGTATAGTCCATTACCAGGCCTCGCATCATCACCTCGCTTTGTGCCCATGCATGACCGGCCAAAGAGTATATATAGGGCATCAGCTTGTATCTGAGCCTGTTGTAGTAAACTATTGATTTATAAGCCGGATGATCTTCGGGAGCGATATTCCACACCTCACGCAAAGGATACTGTCCATGTGCACGATAGAGCGGGCAGAACGTGCCGAACTGATACCAGCGCGTCTGGAGTTCACGCCACTCCCTGAGGTCAGCGTTCTCCAAACGGGTACGGTCATAGAAACGCTGGGCGTTTGCATAACGGTTCTCTACACAGAAACCGCCTATATCCATGGTCCAATACGGATTGCCGCAGAGTGAGTAATTCATCCCCGCAGTAATCTGTGAGCGCAGATCCTCCCAACGGGTTCCTATATCACCGCTCCATGAAGCAGTCGAATAGCGCTGTAATCCCGCATAGCCCGAACGCGTCAGTTGGAAAACACGTTTGTCGGGATCCTCTTTCATCAGGCCTTCATAAATTGCCTGAGCATTCATCAGTGAATAAGCCATAAGGTATTCGGTAGAGGATCCGAGAGCTGTAGGTCCGCACAGCGCTTTCCAGTAATCCATCGGAACGCAGTCACGTATGTTAGGCTCACTGGCATCCATCCACCACGCATCAATGCCATATCCGTAAAGATGGTCTTTGAGCTGATTCCAGAACAGTTCACGTGCTCCTGCCGAATATGCATCATAGAAAGAGCCGATATAACCGGGGCCGACCCAATCACGGATACTGTCCTCAATTGCCCTTCGATACATCCATCCATTGGAGTCAAACTCCTTGAAATGCTCAGTGGATTCATAAAATTTCGGCCATACTGAAATCATCAGATGTGCATTCATATCATGAACCCTGTCCATCATTGCTCCGGGATCCGGATAGCGGGTCTTGTCAAATTCATGTGAGCCCCACTCGTCCTGCTTCCAATAGTTCCAGTCCTGGACTATGTTGTCAAGTCCTATTCCGCGTCTTCGGAACTCCCTAACGGTGCGTATGACCTCATCCTGGTTCTGGTAATGCTCACGGCTCTGCCAGAATCCCATTGCCCATTTGGGCAGCATGTTGGGCCGTCCCACCAATGTATGAAGACCGTTAATGACGCCATCCATATTCTCACCGGAAATGAAATAGTAATCAGATTCCGGCACCATCTCATTCCACATGGTCAGCCTGTCCTTTATGGCCGGCTCTACGGGAGCATATGCCCTGAGTCCGCAGTAGGACGGATTTCCGTCAGGGCGCCATTCAATCCTGAGATAATACCTTTGCCCCTCTTTCATGTCGAGACTGAACTTGTGGGAATTGGGATTCCAGGCCGTGCGCCAACGCTCCTTGACCACCTCATTGTCGTCAATGAAGACACGGATGTAGCCGGCATAGTAGAGGATGAAATCATGGATGCCTGTCTCACGGGCTTCAAGAGTTCCCTCGTAAACAACCCTCTGCCCAAGGCGAGGCAGATTCTTAACGGTCTCAGAGTCTACAAAATATATGGAATCCTCATCCCTTACTTCGGTACGTCCGCGCATACCGCTGTAATAGGTTCCCGTAAGACATCCCGGCTTACCGTTCTTGTCAAACAGCCTGAATATATGGTTGAGCTGCTGATAAGGTTCAGTATTGCCGAAACGTCCCTGCGAGTATGAATCCCACAAGATGCCGTAATTATGTGACGATATGACAAACGGTATGCTTATCTTGGTATTGTACTGGAAGAGTTCCTCATTCTGTCCTTTGTAGTTCCACTGGTCAGACTGATGCTGTCCCAATCCGTACAGTCCCTCATCATCCTGAGTATCAAAACTGTTAATTGTTGAATACCCGTGTGTCCCGTCAACAGTTATCGGGGTGAATGATGCAGGCATGGATTCTGCAGTTATGTAGTTTCCGCCGGCATCAGTAAAACGCACGCTACCGTCTTTTTTGTTTACGAATGCGCTCAGGCCTGTTGCCTGAAGTTCGACCTCATCCTTATGGTTACGCACGGCAAACACGGATACTTCGGCCGACGTATCCTCCGGCACCATAAGGCTACTACGGTCGTGGAAAGACTTGTCAGGTGTGGCGGTTACACGAATAATCCTGTCGGACATCACGGTAAGACGGACTTTCTGCGGTCCGTCAACAACCGGCTCGAGAACATTGACCACAACACCGTCTTCCAGAATCCTGTATTCCTTTCCGGAACAGGAAAACAGAGCGACAGCAAGCAGCAATATATAAAATGACCGAAGTTTCATACACTAACAGATATTGTCTACAAACTTAATGATTTTTCGGGATTAGAACGTATTCCACCATATTTTATTATTAAAAAATAATGGAGAGAACTGACATGTCCTCTCCATTATCCTTAATATGTGTGTTTATGGTCTGTCTTCTTACTTCTGCAGAAGCTTGCCGTCTGAACCGAGTACCTCCACGATCTTGTGGATATACATCTTCTTCATGTTCTCGCGGGCGGGCTTGAGATACTGACGGGGATCAAAGTCTCCGGGGTGCTCAGCCAGGTGCTTACGGATAGCGGCAGTCATAGCCAGACGTGAGTCAGAGTCGATGTTGATCTTGCATACAGCGCTCTTGGCAGCCTTGCGGAGCTGCTCCTCGGGAATACCGATGGCAGCCTCAAGCTTACCGCCGTACTTGTTGATGGTGTTGACCTCGTCCATGGGAACTGATGAAGATCCGTGGAGTACGATGGGGAATCCGGGAAGTTTCTTTTCAATCTCGGCCAGAACGTCGAATGCCAATGGAGGCGGAACCAGAACGCCGTTTACAAGTGTGCACTGCTCGGGAGTAAACTTGTGTGCGCCGTGAGATGTACCTATTGAGATAGCCAGTGAATCGCAACCGGTGCGGGTAGCGAAATCGATAACCTCCTCAGGCTTGGTGTAGTGAGACTCTGCCGAAGAAACCTCATCCTCAACACCTGCCAGAACGCCCAGTTCGGCCTCAACTGTTACATCATACTTGTGAGCATAGTCAACAACCTTCTTGGCAAGAGCGATATTCTCCTCATAAGGAAGGGATGAGCCGTCAATCATAACTGATGAGAAGCCCATGTCGATGCAGTCCTTGCAGAGCTCGAAAGAATCACCGTGGTCAAGGTGAAGCACGATCTCGGGATGAGCGCAGCCAAGTTCCTTTGCGTATGCAACAGCACCCTCAGCCATATAACGCAGGATAGTAGCGTTGGCATAGTTGCGGGCACCCTTTGATACCTGCATGATAACCGGTGACTTGGTCTCGACTGCAGCCATAACGATGGCCTGCATCTGCTCCATAGTGTTGAAATTGAATGCCGGGATTGCATAACCGCCCTTGACGGCTGCGGCAAACATTGCGCGGGTGTTTACAAGACCCAGATCTTTGTAGTTTACCATAGATTTGATGTATTATTTGTGATTAATAAACTCTCTATTCCAAAATCGGACACAAAATTACACTCTTTAGTCACCAATTTAAAATGTACGAGGCAGAAAGTTATCAACTTTCACAAAGTTTAATCTGTTGTCACCCCAACTGCAAACATCACATTGCAATAAAAGCCCAAAGTTCAGATTTCTACGCATACAGAACCCTCTTGAGACTCTGTGACCGACCTGCTCATTCCCTTGACCATCAGCAGCGACAAGGATTCCTCATCAAGGGTCTTCAGTATCGGTCCGTCCGGTTTTTCCTCAGTAAAGGTAAGACTCAGGACCGAAGTCTTCTCGCTGTATTCGGCCCTCACTGTCACTGCTCCGTTGAAAGGCATTATTCCGCAAAGCATCTCCTCCGTCACGTGCTGTACCTTGTCCAGTGTCTGGCCCACCACTCCGTATTTAGTGCAAAACGTATGAATTTTTCCAAACAGGCCATACAGGTCGAAACGGCGGTTCTCCAACCTTGCCTCAAATGTGCGTATCCGGTTGATGAACGCTTTTGTTACCGGCTTCTGCGGATTATCGAATATCTGCTCCGGAGTGCCCTCCTCATAAACCACACCGTCATAGAGAAACAGGATCCTGGTGCTCACGTCACGCACAAACTGCATCTCATGGCTCACTATACACATAGTCATACCCTGGCTTGCCAGATGACGTATCACAGCCAACACCTCACTTACCATAGTAGGGTCCAGGGCCGATGTAGGCTCGTCAAAAAGAATTATCTCCGGCTCCATGGCAAGGCATCGGGCTATAGCCACACGCTGTTTCTGTCCGCCCGACAACTCTCGCGGAAGATTTCCCGCCTTGTCGTGAAGGCCCACGGCCTCCAGCAGTTCCATTCCCCGATGCTCGGCCTCAGCACGGCTCTTGCCCAGCAGAGTCATAGGGCAGAGAGTCACATTATCAAGGACCGTAAGGTGCTCAAAGAGGTTGAAATTCTGGAACACCATACCCATCCGGCGGCGTATCCTGCTTATGTCGGTCGAACGGTCCAGGATATCGGTCCCATCCACCTCTATAGATCCCGACGTCGGTTCCTCCAGCCGGTTCAGACAGCGCAGCAACGTACTCTTTCCGGTTCCGGAAGGACCGATTATCGAAACCACCTCACCTTTGGCAATGTCACAGTTGATATCGGACAACACGGTCAGATCCTCGCCCTGAGGTGTCCTGAACACTTTCTTAAGATGCCTTACTTTTATCATGATTGTCTGTTTTTTGGAGTAAAACGGCGGTCCAGGGCATCCAGTCCCCATCCCGTCAGCTGCGACAGCACTATATAGACAAGCGTAACCAGCAAGAGCGGGAACAACGCATCCAGGGTTGTGGACCGCAGTATGTCGCTCGCCTTGGTAAGGTCTATGACAGCCACATATCCCACCACCGATGTTGTCTTTATGAGAGTTATCACCTCACCTTTGAACACCGGTATTATCCGTATCAGCGCCTGAGGCAGTATCACCTTTAAAAATGTCTGGAATTTTCCAAGTCCGAGAGCAAGCCCGGCTTCCCACTGTCCCCTGTCCACGCTCTCCATCCCCATACGGAACACCTCACCGAAATAGGCTCCGTAATATATGCCGAAACTGACAACCGTCACCGTGAGTGCGGTAACCGATGCCGATGCGAACACCACATAGAACATGATCATAAGTATAACCAGCAACGGAATTCCCCGCACCAGTCCTATAAAAGCCGATGCGGTTTTCCTTATACTTTTTGAGCGTCCCATACGCAGGCGGCACAGGATGACACCGGCCACGATGGCGGCCAGAATGGAATACAGCGAAATCTCAAGTGTAACCAGGAGTCCGGAAGCAAGCAGTTTCCAACGTTTCTCTTCAACCAGATTCCTGCGCCAACTGCTCTTGAGTCTGTCCCAAGGACCCTTGCGCAGTTTTGCGGAGACTGACTTTGCACTTCGGCAGACAGCCGCACCTCCTCCCTGAAGATAGGGATCGGAGAACAGGACCTTTCTGGCCCTTTCCTCAGTCACCCGCATATGCGATACTATCACATCGATTTTACGGGAATTGAGTGCGGGAATCAATGCACTGAAATCCGTAACCTGAAAATCCGTACCGTATCCGGCATAAAGGCAGAACCGGTTCATCAGGTCCAGTTCCATTCCCGTAAGTCCGCCCTCCTTATAGAAGATATAGGGATAATTTATGGTTATACCCACCTTGAGAACCCTGTTGCCGGCACCTGCGGTCTGCCTGGTCAGCAGCAAAGCCTCATCGGCCATGGAATCCGGACGGCTCATCCACCGTTCACTCCAACGGTCATACTCTCCGGTCTCCTTTAGATTACGCAGATAGGCGTTGAACTCTGCCTGGAGCAATGTATCGGACTTGTTGAAACCGGCGGCGGCCGTTCCTTTGAGTATATCCCGGATCTTTATTTCCAGACCACGGTCGGCCAGATTCAGCATTCCGGCCTGAATCTGGTCCATAATGCAGAATTCAGCCCTACCCGTCTCCACCGCAAGCAGCAGTTCACTGACGCCCAGATGTACCAGTTCAACACCTCCCATATCGGAAAGCATCAGGTCATACGAGCTTCCCATTGATACGGCCACACTGTGACCCTTAAGGTCCGATATGTCGTGTACATCGGAGTAGTCAGCCTTTTTATCGGCCGAACAGGCGCAGAGCAGATATACCGCAAAAATGAAAACCAGTCTTCTCATATCTTACGGCTTTTTGGTGTGAGTCTGTTTTGCAACATATCCAGGCCAAGGCTTAACAGCCATGAAAGGATAAGATATACTGCCGCCACGAGAAGCAGCGGAAAGAATGCATCGAAAGTACGGGAGCGTATCAGGTCACCGGATTTTGTCAGATCCACAACCGCCACATACCCCAGTATGGAAGTGCTCTTGACAAGAGTCACTATCTGTCCCTTGAATACGGGTATTATACGCACCAGCGCCTGCGGCAGAATGACTTTCAGGAATGTAACAGCCGGACTCAGTCCCAATGCATATCCGGCCTCCCACTGGCCCCTGCCCACTCCCTCTATTCCCGTACGAAAAGTCTCACAGAAATAGGCACTGAAATAGAGCATGAAACTGATTATGGCAACCCACATTCCAGACAACGGGACATCAGTGAGAATCACATAAAACAAAAGCAGGAGCAACACCAATATGGGGACGGCACGCATCAGTTCCACATACCGGCGGACCGCCATCTGCATCCAATGACGGCGGTTCATACGCAAGGCGCAGAGCAAACTGCCGATTGCAGTTGCAAGCAGGATGGACCACAAAGATACCCGGACAGTTACAGCGAGCCCATCCAGCATTATCCTCCAGCGATCCTCTACAAGAAGGTTTGAGTTGATGCTCCCGCTTATATTCTCCCAAAAGTCCATTCTACAAATATGCCAAAACCAAATGCCAAATTAATCAATAAAACGCACAGTTGTACAAATTGAGCAAAAACAAACAGCAACTTTTGGTTGTTACAACAAATAATAGTACCTTTGCGCGCTGAAACCCCCATAATAAGATGCCAGCTTATATTCCGGCCGGCCATAAATGGAGTAATTAAAAACAAAAATAAGTTATGAAAAAAGGTATTCATCCCGAGAACTATCGTCCTGTAGTATTCAAGGACATGTCAAACGGTGATTGTTTCCTGTCACGCTCTACCTGCGCTACCAAGGAGACAATCGAATTTGAAGGTCAGACCTATCCCCTGATCAAGATTGAAATCTCAAACACCTCTCACCCGTTCTTTACCGGTAAGTCAAAGCTGGTCGATACCGCAGGTCGCGTCGACAAGTTCATGAGCCGCTATGCAAAGAGCCGCGGAGGCAAATGATTCTCAGAAATAAAAAAAAGCAAGCCGGTGCAAATGCATCGGCTTGTTTTTTATTTACGTTTGAAACGCTTCCCGTTCCAGATGTAGCGTAAGGGGTCCTGTTTAAGCCATGAGCGGTATCGCTCAGCATCCTCACCGATATAATCCAATGATGTGTAACAGAACTCAAGCGCGCCGTCAACCGGGGTTACGGACTGCAACCTGAGAATAGACCTTTTCTTGAAATAAGCCAGTGAATCAGCCTTCAGAGCCTCATTGGTCAGGTAGTCGTCAAACTTAGGCAGTTCTATCAGATTCCCTACCGGAACAGGATCCCAGTCCTCAGTATAGAACGAAAGACGTGAATCATTGTATCTGGCTGTTACCGTACGTATAATGCAGATCAGGCTCCCGCCTCTCTTTTTGGGGAACAGAACCATCTCAAAGCGGCCCGCACCCGATGTGCGCACAACCAACCTGTTTTCCTCAAACAGTATCATTTCACTCTCTCCGTCCAGTTTATTCCTTACTCTTGCTCTCATGCCGCTCTCCAAATAATCGATGAAATCCATTCTCTCACTACGCGTAAGCGTAGGCAGCAGGGAGTCCGGCATCTCTATAAACAGAGTCTTGAGGTCGGCAGCCGATGATAACGACCAGCCCAATAACAGAAGTGACAGTGCAAATATGTTTCTTTTCATATCATTTTTGAATCAAAAACAGATTATCAGGATATATTATCTTATGCAGGAACAAGCCCTGTGCAGGCGCCGAATCTCCGGCGGAGCAACGGTTCTTACTAAGTATGACATCACTAAACCCTCCAGTATCCATGCGACCGCGACCGACTTCCATCAGAGTACCTACTATGGCACGTACCATATTCCTCAAAAATCGGTCGGCGGTAACGGTAAAGACCCACCGGTTGTCATCCAAAGGACTCCATACAGCCTCAGTAACATGACAGTCATTGGTTCTGGTATCAGTATGCAACTTGCTGAAACTGGTAAAGTCGACCGTTGAAAGCAACAGTTCGGCGGCCTTGTTCATAGCGTCGAAATCAGGTTCATTGACCAGATACCATGAATAGTTCCGGTTAAAAGCGCTCTTGGCCAGACTAACATAATACTTGTAGGTTCTGGATACGGCGTCAAAACGCGCATGAGCATTCGGCGCAACAGGTACAATACGGTGTACCGCTATATCAGGAGGCAATATTCCGTTCAGTTTGTTTTTCATCCAGGCGCATTCCTGAGGCTCATCCAGGTCAAAATGCGCAACCATCTCCGAAGCATGCACACCGGCGTCGGTACGTCCGGCTCCCGTCACGCTGACGTTATGGCGCAGGAACAGAGCCAGAGACTCCTCCAGAGTATGCTGAACGGACGGTGAATGCGGCTGTATCTGCCATCCGCTGTATGCGCTACCATCAAATTCCAGATATATAAAGTATCTCATTCCCTGCTCTGTCCTGCCAGATTCATAATATGTACGGCCACAAGCGCTGCAGTCTCAGTACGCAGGCGCGACGGCCCCAGCGATATAGGTTTGAAACCTGCCTTAAGTGCCATATCAATCTCCTCGGGACTGAAATCGCCCTCCGGTCCGATAAGCACGAGTGAGTTGTGTCCCGAAACCACGGCATCCTGAAGAAGGAGTTTGCTACCCGTCTCACAGTGAGCGATAAACCTGTCGCCGTCAAAGCCGTGTTCAATGAAACTGCGCAATGAAGTCATACCGTTCAACACAGGCAAAGTAGCCTTCTGCGACTGCTTCATGGCCGAAACCGCAATCTTTTCAATACGCTCCATTTTTATGACGTCACGCTCTGAATGGTCTGTTTTCAGGAAAGTAATCTCATCCACACCTATCTCCACAGCCTTTTCCACGAACCATTCGTTACGGTCCATCAGTTTGGTGGGAGCAACTGCAATATGCAGATGCCCGCTCCAAAGCGGAGCCTGCTTCTCAATATTCTCCACATGCACCATGCAGCGTTTGCCCGATACAGCACTTATGACCGCATCATAAAAAAAACCCTTTCCATCGGTAAGACGTATACGGTCTCCCTCTTTCATGCGGAGCACGCGGACGCAGTGTCCGGCCTCATCCTCAGGGAGCTGCATATCATCCTGTATATCGGGAGTATAAAATAGCCACATATGCCGTCAGATTAAGTCCATATCAGATTCATCAGCCTGTCCTCGGCTGTTTATCTCATCACGCAGTCGTGCGGCGAACTCGTAATTCTCGGTAGCGATAGCCTGCTCCATCGCCTCTTTAAGAACCTTGGTGCTGGCAGTGGTGATAGGCAATGAATATGCTCCGTCAGACTGAAGACGTACACAGTTGCGCTCCAAAAGATCCTCCTCAATATATATAGGTATATTACTGCGCACCGCAAGTGCCAGGGCATCCGATGTACGGCAGGTAATGAATGATGTGTTGCCGTCACGCTCAATGAACAGATGGGAGTAGAAAATGCCTCCGCTTATCCTGTATATATCCACCTCCGTCAGATTACCGTCAAACTGCTTAAGGGTATTCAGATATAGGTCATAGATACCCGGATGAGGGATACGGTGACGGAACAGGCTCACTATGATGGCCTGAGCCTCCAGCGGCCCTACCAGGACAGGAAGGCAACGCAACCCCTCGTCGGCCCCATCCTTCTCCTTGAGCAGCGCTATGAGAGCCAGATCCGAAGGCTTGCGGTTCAGGATCTCACCCACTACCAGTTCTATCTTCCTCTTCTCATCCATATGCTCACAAAAGTAAGAAAAAAGGGTTATTCTCCAAAAGCAGAAAACGAGTTGTCATCCCGACAACTCGTTTTCAAATTAAATCTAATACCATGAAAAACACATAGCAAAGATATGTCTTTAATTAATATACAAGTCTTATTCAGTATAAAAATTTTGTCATTTAACATTATTTCACACTATTCGACCGACAGGACAAGTCCCTTCAGGTACTCCCCTTCCGGGTGGAATATGTTGACCGGATGGTCTGCAGGCTGATGCAACTGATACAGGATCTTTACACTACGTCCCGCTTGGGCGGCAGCAGTGAATACAGCCATACGGAACTGATCCTTTGTTACTACCTGCGAGCAGGAGAATGTAAACAGCAGTCCTCCGGGCAGAATCTTCTCAATCGCCTTCTGGTTCAGGCGACGATATCCTATGAGAGCGTGTTTGAGAGCATCCTTGTGTTTGGCAAAAGCAGGAGGATCCAGTATAATCAGGTCATAAATGGAATCCATACGGTCCAGAAATTTGAATGCATCCTCGGCAAAAGCCTCATGACGATTATCGCCAGGAAAGTTATTTCTCACTCCGCCCGATGTCAGGTCTATGGCACGCGCAGAACTGTCAACCGAGTGGACCAGTTTGGCTCCACCACGGAGGGCGGCAAGCGAGAATCCGCCTGTGTAGCAGAACATATTGAGAACCGTACGATCCTTTGAGTATCTCTCAAGCAATGCCCTGTTTTCACGCTGGTCGATGAACAGGCCGGTCTTTTGTCCTCCGATCCAGTCAACCGGCATCTTCATGCCGTATTCCAGCGGAGTATCATCGGATGGTCCTCCCCAAATATAACCGTTCCCGCGGTCCAAATCGGCCTTGAACGGGAGTGTGGTCTCCGATTTGTAATAGATACCGCTTATGGAATCGCCCATGACCTCACGCAAGGCATCGGCAATTACCTCCCGGTCACAATGCATGCCGACGGAATGCGCCTGAATCACAGCTGTACGACCGTAGATATCAATGACCAGACCGGGCAGATTATCACCTTCGCCATGCACCAGGCGATATATGTTGTGGTCGGTGCGTCCTGTCAGATTCAGGGAACGGCGCAATTCAAAAGCGACACTAAGCCTTTTGAGCCAAAAAGCACGGTCAACCGGCTCTTTTTCAAACGACAGCACCCGTACCGCTATGCTGCCCACCTGTATATGGCCTACAGCAATCCAATCGCCCTCACGGGTATAGACATCCACCACGTCACCCTCTTGGGGCGAACCTTCTATTTGGGCTATCGCACCTGAGAATATCCAGGGGTGAAAACGCCTCAAAGACTCCTCCTTACCCTTTTTCAGTATTACTCTCTTCTGCATGTTTACTGATAATTCTGTATTCTCCCGACTGTTTGAGTTCCAAAAGATAACGGTATATCCTGAGGCAAGCCCAAGCGTCTACGGCAGCATACTGTCTCTGCCCCTCCGTAAGGCTCTCTATCTCCCAGTTGCTGAGTTGCTGATTCTTGGAAATCCTTTCACCGAACAGAAGGCCATACATTTTCTGGAGTCCCTTCTCTTCAATACCCATGCCGCCGCACATATCCTGCAATTCCACAAATCCTGCCGGAGAGAATTTCCGACGGCTGGCAAGTGATGCAAAATCATCCTTCACCGACACTCCCACCTTTATTATATCGGGAGTTGCCAGAAAATCTGCAATACAATCAGGAATACCTATTTTATTTAGACGGAACAGATAAGCCATATCATCTGTGGAGAGTTGAAGCAGGGCAATCTTATGCCCCTGTCCCCTGGCGAATGAAGGCCTTGTCTCCGTATCAAACCCCACCACTTTTTCATTGCGGAGAATCCGGATGGCTTTCTGCGCCTTATCCTCAGTATCAATCTCCTCAATAATACCGTTAAACACCACTTTGGGTTTGTCTGCCAGTTCGGCTTTCTCTATTCTGTCAGGTAGTTCAATCATAAACAGAGGATTCGTCTTCGTTGAAGTCAGAATTGTATCTGACGTTGTGAACAGCGCGCAGCGTATTTGTAAGAGTCTGCCCCCAATACGTCCTGAATCCCTCCGAACATACTGCAACCGCCTCTTCCATAACCTCGTCCAGACCGCTGCGATATGAGTGGACAAAGTTCTTGAGCGCCTGGTAGATATCAGCCAGATCCTCCGAAATGCATCGGCGGACCGGTGTGTCACTGTACTTCATATCTTCCACAAACACTTCAAGATAATCATCGTTTTCACCGAACTTTTGCTGGAGTGACATGCGGATTGCATCATACTCCGGTTCAGTAACAATTTCCTCAAGATAAAGGCGTTCCGGCTCTGTATCTGTCAGCATGGAAGCTTTCAGATAGACAAGCGGAAGCAGCTTGGATATGACATCAGCCACTCTAGTAGGCTCTTTATCATAAATCTGCTCAAGAAAGGCGCAGTACTCAGCTGCAACCGTAACAAACTCAACTGTATTCCTGTCAAATGCCGACGTCTTAGCCATATGGTTCAATTGCGTTTGCAAAAGTACTCACAAATCACCGATAAGACCACCCTATTTTGATTTTTTATTATCATAAATAGTTTCTATCTTTGCACTTTAGCACAAAACAAGGCTATAACATGCACTATGGGCTTGAAAAATAAGGATAAGAAAACACGCACCGGGACTCAGCACCCTGAATGGAAATTCAGTATTTCAAACATATCCGACACTCTGCGCAATGAAACGTTCCTGTTTACATGCGGAGCAGTACTGACCATTGCAGCCATCTTCATGCTGGTGGCATACATATCATTCCTGTTCAATGGAGGAACAGACCAAAGCGCCATCCTGAACGGGTCCCCAGAAATTGAGAACAGCACGGGCATCCTGGGTGCCAAGGCTTCCGAATTCATCGTCAACGGGTGGTTCGGTTTCTCTTCGGTTCTGCTTCCGGTATTCCTGATCATATGCGGTCTAAATATGATGCGCATAACACATTTCAGGCTTTTCCGTTGGTTTGTAAGCTGTACGTTCCTGATGGTTTGGATATCGGTATTCCTTCAGATGGTACTGTCTCCCATCATGAAGAACTCTTTCATTATACCCGGAGGTTGTCACGGCAGGAACGTCACTGAGGCAATGCGCAGTTACATTGGCATACCCGGGCTTCTGCTTCTGCTAATTCTGACCATGTTGCTCTACTGCATCTACTTGACCAGACGTACCATCGAAGTGATACGTAACAGTGCCGGACACCTTAAAAGCGGTATAGGCAAACGTCATAACAGGGAGGAGCATACGGTTGAAACACCTGACCAAGAGACCGATGACGACGATATATACGCCACGACTAAGGACTCCGGAACTCCTGTTTTTGAAGAGCCGGACGACGTTCCGCCTCTCAAACCGGTCAATGACACGGTTCCGGACACAGATAAAACCGCCCAATCATCAACTGACAAGGAGGAGCCCGACACCGGCGTAAGTGACATCAAGATGACAGTCACTGCAGCCCAGGAGGATGAAAAAGCCGAAGGCAAGATCCAAGAGCCGTATGACCCGCGTCTGGACCTCTCCCATTACAGGTTCCCCACACTGGATCTGCTCAAGCACTACGATAATGACGCGCCTGCCATTGACGACAAGGAACAGGAGGCCAACAAGCACCGAATAATCAAGGTTCTACAGGATTTCGGGATAGAAATCGAGACCATAAACGCCACCGTGGGTCCAACCATCACATTGTATGAAATTACCCCTGCCGCCGGTGTACGCATATCCAAGATCCGCAATCTTGAGGCCGATATAGCATTGAGCCTGGCTGCCCTCGGCATACGTATCATTGCGCCTATTCCCGGCAAGGGTACTATAGGTATTGAGGTACCGAATGCCAAGCCAGTAATGGTGTCGATGGAGTCCATACTCAACAGCAGGAAATTTGCCGAGAGCAAAATGGAACTGCCGGTGGCCCTGGGCCGCACCATCACCAATGAGGTGTTCATGTTTGACCTTGCCAAAATGCCCCACCTGCTGGTAGCCGGCGCCACCGGTCAGGGTAAGTCTGTAGGTCTTAACTGTGTCATCACCTCCCTGCTCTACAAGAAACATCCGGCAGAGCTCAAACTGGTCATGGTTGACCCCAAGATGGTTGAGTTCAGCATCTATTCACCCATCATCAAGCATTTCCTTGCCAAAATGCCTGATGTTGATGACGCCGATGCCATCATAACCGATACCACAAAGGTCATTCACACCCTCAAGTCACTCTGCATTGAGATGGATAACCGGTATGAATTGCTCAAGGATGCAAATGTACGTTCGGTAATTGAATACAACAACCTCTTCAAGGACCGTAAGCTGAATCCCGAGAAGGGACACCGATATCTGCCGTACATCGTAGTCGTGATAGATGAGTTCGGTGACCTTATCATGACCGCCGGCAAGGATATAGAGATGCCTATCGCACGAATCGCCCAGAAGGCCCGCGCCGTAGGTATGCATATGATAATTGCCACCCAGCGTCCTACTACAAATATCATAACCGGAACAATCAAGGCCAACTTCCCTGCCCGTATGGCATTCCGTGTGAGTTCAATGATAGACTCACGCACCATTCTGGACCGTCCGGGCGCCAACCAGCTTATCGGCCGCGGAGACCTGCTGTTCCTTTCCGGAAGCGACCCGGTACGAGTGCAATGTGCTTTTGTAGATACGCCCGAAGTTAATGCCATCTGTCATTATATCAGTCGTCAGCAGGGTTATACCGAGGCTTATCCGCTACCCGAGTATGTTGACGAGAATGAAAGCGGTCCTGTGGAAGGCGGCGTTGAAATGGGCAAATTTGATCCCATGTTCGCCGATGCTGCACGTCTTATCGTTGCCAGCCAATCCGGCTCCACATCTCTCATACAGCGAAAGTTTGCCATAGGCTATAACCGCGCCGGCCGTCTTATGGACCAGTTGGAGGCCACCGGAATAGTAGGCAAGGCCGACGGAAGCAAACCGCGCCCTGTCCTGGTTATGGATGACACTCAGCTGGACCGCATACTTGAAACTTATAATCTGCTTTGACAATGCGTAAATATCTGCTCTTCATATTAGCTTTCTGCATACTGCCCCTGTCAGCCCAGAACAGTGCGGACAGACTGTTGCAGAACACCGTCTACAAGCTGAAGAAGGACGGAAGCATCGCCATGACCTTGGATGCGGCGGTCAAGAATGAGGGTACTACTGAGCACATGGAAATGGTGATCAGGATGTCTGGAACCGGTTTCTACGCTCAGATGGAAGACAACACGCTATGGTTTGACGGAAAGACCATGTGGAACGGCAAAGACTTTGGTGACGGCATTGAGGAGATATACATCACAGAGCCTACCCCCGAAGAGAAAGCCCGCTACGACATAATCAGCCTGATTGAGAAACATCAGGGATTCAGCGTAAGCGGGAACGGAACGGATACGTTCATCCTGACAGCGTCAAATCCGGAGCGCAGCGTTGAGGGCATCAGCAAGGTCAGTATAAAAGTTGATGCCGGCACATACGCAATCCAGAACATTCAGGTAGAGTTTGACGAGGGACTTGGCGGCATATCGGCAACGGCCAAGGTTACTGAATACAAGCCCGGACAGAAGTTTGACAAGGCTGTATTCACCTGTCCCGTCAAGGATTACAAGGATGCCGAGATCATTGATTTGAGATAAAACAGAACGATATATGGAAAGAGTAAAATGCCTTATCATCGGATCCGGACCTGCCGGATTCACCGCAGCTATCTATGCTTCACGCGCCAATCTGAACCCCGTGCTCTATGAGGGTCCGCAGTCTGGTGGCCAATTGATAACCACCACCGTAGTTGAGAATTTCCCCGGCTATCCGCAGGGAGTGAGCGGTTATGACATGATGGAGGATATGCGCACCCAGGCAGCACGGTTCGGTGCCACAATCCGCATGGGCATTGTAACTGCAGTGGACTTTGGATCGGCCCCCTACACCGTCACCATCGATGACGGCTCACAGCTGCAGGCAGATACCGTGATCATATCCACCGGTGCCACCGCCAAGTATCTTGGTCTGGAGGATGAAAAGAAATATGCCGGCCGCGGTGTAAGCGCCTGCGCCACCTGTGACGGTTTCTTCTTCCGCAAAAAAGTGGTTGCGGTTGTAGGCGGCGGCGATACCGCATGTGAGGAGGCATCCTATCTGGCCACACTTGCCAGCAAGGTCTATCTTATAGTCCGCAAGAACTACCTTCGTGCCAGCGACATAATGCAGAAACGCGTGCTTGAAAACCCCAAGATAGAGGTCCTCTTCGGCCATAACACTGAAGGCCTTACCGGAGAGAGCAAGGTGCAGGGCATCAAGCTGGTCAAGGACCTGGGCCTGCCCACCGAGCAGCACTATGAGCGCGAGATTGACGGATTCTTCCTGGCCATCGGCCACAAGCCTAACTCGGATGTGTTCAAGCCCTGGATAGAGACCGATGAAAACGGCTATATCAAGACCTTGAACGGTACTCCCGTAACCAACGTTCCGGGTGTGTTTGCCGCAGGCGATGTGGCAGACCCCGTTTACCGTCAGGCCATCTGCGCCGCAGCCAGCGGATGCAAGGCCGCCATCGAAGCCGAAAAATACCTGAACAAATAATCCAAATCCAATAAATAGAAATGAAGATTTCAGAGATTCTTGCCAAGAAAAAAACCCTTTCATTCGAGATTTTCCCTCCCAAGAGAGAGGAGGACACCTTTACCCTGATAGACAAGACCATCAGGCAGCTGAGCAAATACTCCCCCGATTACATAAGCGTAACCTACGGAGCCCTGGGTAACACCCTGTCCAACACCGCCATGATAGCCAAGACCATAAAGGACAACACCAGCGCACAGCCCCTGGCCCATCTTACCTGCGTGGCATCCACACGTGACAAGGTGGACAGCGTCTGCAATGAGCTCAAGCAGTACGGCGTTGAGAACATACTCACTCTGCGCGGCGACATACCCAAGGATACCACCACACCCATATTCTCCGATTTCAAGCACGCCAGCGACCTGGCATCGTATATAAAAGGCAAGTATTATAGCAGTTTCGGAATAGCCGGAGCATGCTACCCCGAGAAGCATCCCGAGGCAGCCAACCTGTCCACCGACATTGAGTTCATGAAAATTAAGCAGGATGCCGGAATGGAGTTCTTTGACAGCCAGCTGTTCTTTGACAACGAGGTGTTCTACCACTTCCTGCTCAAGGCCCGCAAGGCCGGCATCACGGTGCCTATAATCCCGGGAATAATGCCTGTTACCAACTACGCCCAGCTGGACCGCATGATACAGGTGACCGGCTGCAACGTACCGCTCAAGCTGCGCAACTATTTTGACCGCTATAAGGATGACAAGGCCGCCATTGAGGAGATTGGCCTGATATTCACCAGCTACCAGATACTGGACCTGATTGCCAACGATGTCGATGGCATCCATATCTACTCCATGAACAAGAGCGAGTTCATTGGCAAACTGATGGACAACATTGGCTACGTGGCATCGGGATTCTTCAAATAACCACCTGAAAGACAGAATGACAATAGACAAGATACAGATATTTGACGGCGCCCAGGGAACGGTATTGGCCGATGCCCGTGACCCGGAGCACAAGCATCAGGGAGTGGCCGCACTCAACATAACCAATCCCTCCCGCGTGCAGCAGATGCACCGCGACTATCTGGAGGCCGGAGCGCAATACATAACCTGCAACTCATTTGAGCTCAACCCCGCCAAATGGCAGTCCAAGGAGTTCACATGGCAGCAGATAGCCGATGCCGCAATACAGAACGCCCGCACCGCCGTAGGTGACCGCGCAATGGTGATGTTCGATGTCTCCACATCGGGCCAACTCATGGAACCCGTTGGCCAGTTCACCTTTGAGCAGGCTTATGACAACTACCGTCAGGTGGCAGAATATACATGTGACCGCGTTGACGGATATCTGCTGGAGACATTCAGTGACCTCTACGAACTGCGTGCCGCCATACTGGCCATACGCGACGTATGCAGCAAGCCCATATTCGCCACAATGACTTTCGATGAGCAGGCCCGCACGCTTACCGGCTCCACCCCGGAGATTGTGGCGCTGACACTTTCATCACTCGGTGTCGATGCTCTGGGCGTGAACTGCTCCACCAACCCCGCAGGCGTGATTGAAGTGGTACGCCGCATGAAACCATTTGCCACCTGCCCCATCCTGGCCCAGCCCAACAAAGGCCTGCCCGAGATGCGTGACGGTGAGGTGGTCTATAACTGGACCGATGAGCAGTTTGCCGCTGCCGCCAAGGACCTCATTGCGGCCGGCGCCTCCATAATAGGCGGCTGCTGCGGGTCGTCTCCTTCAACCATCAAGGCAATATCAATCTATAAGGGACAGCCCGCCCCCGAGATTTCTAAACCGGACGGCACATATATCTGCTCATCCACCATACTGCTCAAGCTTGACAAGGGTCTGATATGCGGTGAGCGTCTGAACCCCACAGGCAAGAAAAAGCTCAAGGCCGCACTTGCCGAAGGCAACTTTGAGTACCTCCAGCACGAGGCACTTGCCCAGAAGGATGCCGGGGCCGATTTCCTGGACCTTAACTGCGGTGTACCCAACTCCGATGAAAAAGCTCTTTTATGCCAGGCCGTACGTAAGGTTCAGGAGGTATGTGACCTGCCGCTGCAGCTTGACTCGTCCAACCCCGAGGCAATCCAGGCAGCCATCCGTCTGTACAACGGCGTGCCCATGATCAACTCCGTAAACGGCGCAAAAGAGTCAATGTCACGCCTGCTGCCCATCATAGCACGCTATCAGGCCCCGTCAGTAACACTTCCGCTTGATGAACGCGGCGTTCCAGAGAGCTGTGAGGGACGCATTGAGATAGCCCACCGCATCATAAAGGAGGCTGAAGGTATGGGAATTGACCGCCGCCTGCTGGTATTTGACGGTCTGGTTATGGCCATATCGTCCAACCCGCAGTACGGCAAGATTACAATAGATACGCTTTCCGCTCTCAAGAAGCTGGGGGTTCTCACCACAATCGGCCTTTCCAACGTATCATTCGGACTGCCTGAGCGTGGCACACTGAACCGTAACTTCCTGGCTATGGCATTCATGAACGGTCTGGATATGCCTATCATGAACCCGCTTGACCGCGATACCGTAGCCACCGTGCGTGCATCGATGGCACTCACCGGCAATGATCCGGGTTGCGCTGGATTCATATACTTCAACACCCAGACATCCGATGAGCAGGTTGCAGATAACCTCTACAACGCTGTCGCGCAAGGTCTTAAGGACCGCGTTAAGGAATGCATAGAGCGTGAGATGCCGGATCTTGGCAAGGACCGCATAATAAACGAGGTTCTCATTCCGGCACTTGGTGATGTAGGTGCCCGTTTTGCCCGCAACGAGGTGTTCATGCCCCAACTGATACGTTCGGCCGAAGCCGCCAAGCTGGCGTTTGCCGTCATCTCCGAGCAGTTCGGCACCAAAGGTGATGACGAGCCTTCAAAGGGTCACATGATCATTGCCACCGTCAAGGGCGATGTCCATGACATAGGCAAGAACATCGTGAAGGTGGTGGTGCAGAGCCACGGATTCAGCGTTACGGACCTAGGCAAGGATGTTCCCAAGGAGACCGTGCTTGAGGCAGCTGTAAATGAAAAGCCGAATGCAGTAGGACTCAGCGCACTCATGACAACCACCGTTGACTCCATGAAAGAGACCATTGAGTATCTGCGCGCCAACGGTATCACCTGCCCCATCATTGTTGGAGGTGCCGTAATGACCCCCGATATCGCATCGGCAATAGGTGCAACCTACTACTCAAAAGATGCGTTGGAAACGGCACATCTCATGCAGGATATCTGTGGTGCAAAATGACCAGGGATAAGCTTTGGAACGCCAATTACATAAAGATATGGACCACCAACTTCCTGGTCCATTTCTCTTTTATGCTCATTGTTCCGCTGCTGCCACTATACCTTAGCGAGACATTCGGTGCCACCAAGGATACCATAGGAATGGTGCTTACCGGCTATACCATCATGGCACTGGTAATCCGTCCTTTCAGCGGCTATATGGTGGACAGTTTTCCGCGCAAGACGGTGCTGGTGGTTTGCGGCGCTCTCTTTTTCAGCATATTCGTGGGCTATATAGTAGCAGGTTCACTGGCTGCATTCGCCATATTCCGCACCCTGCACGGCGCTCCTTTCGGAGCCACCACCGTTGCGGCCAGCACTGTGGCCATTGATGTTGTACCCTCTTCCCGCCGCGGCGAAGCAATAGGCTACTACGGTTTGAGCAACAACCTGGCAATGGCACTTGGTCCTGCCCTTGCAATCGTACTTCTGGGCGCCTTCGGCGGCAGTTACAAGGCGCTTTTCTGGGTTTCGCTTGCCGCATCGTTCATCGGTCTTATTCTGGAACTCTCCATACGCCTGCCCAAGCGTGACTTTGTTACGGAAAAGAAAGTGCTCTCACTGGACCGTTTCTTCCTGCTTCACGGCTGGCGTGAGGCCATTGGTATTGCATGTTTTGCTTTCAGTTACGGTGTTCTATCCACTTACGTGGCCATTTACGGCAAGGAGGAGCTGGGAATCACCGGTGGAACGGGGCTTTTCTTCGGGCTCTGCGCAGCCGGACTCATACTGTCACGACTTACCGGCGCCCATGCCCTGCGTGAGAACAAGGTTTCACGCAACGCCACAATGGGCGTATCGGTCAGCATATTCGGATACCTGCTGTTTGCCGCGCTGCACAACCCTATCGGCTATTACGGCGCCGCACTTATAATAGGCTTGGGCAACGGCCACATGTACCCAGCCTTCCAGACCATGTTCATCAACCTGGCCGAGCACTCGCAGCGCGGCACCGCAAACTCATCCATCCTGACCTCCTGGGATGCCGGCGTAGGCCTGGGCGTACTCATAGGCGGCCTGTTTTCCGAATACTTCGGTTACCACAGCGCATTCTGGGCCGCCTGGGCAGTCAATCTGTTCGGCCTGATCTTCTACTTCACCACTATCCGCCGCCACTTCGAATCCAACAAACTGCGTTAACGACGCAAAAACAACGCAAAGGGGTCGTTTCCCTTTGCGTCATTTCAGGATCCAGTTGTTATAGAGATCCTCGATTGAATAGTATGTGGCGTTATCTGACGGGATGTATAGGCCGTCTCCCGGTAATGAGTTCAACTCTGTCTTGGCATTCTCTTTCAGTATTTCATCATTTATTGACTCCCAGGCATACTCGTTGATATCGGGATACTTCCTTTCCATCCCTCCAGCCATCACGGTCTTCACTTCAATTAAACCATTTATACCGCGCATTCCCCAAAATGCAGTTGATGCTGGAGGTTCCAGGAATGAAATATTCGTTATCTGACTGGTTTCCAGACCCAGAAGCTCCGCCGCTTCCTGATGGGTAAATTCATCGTCTTCAATCATTTTCCACAGTTTCTTTCCGTCAACATTTGCTATGTTGCCATCAACAACCACTAATGGATTGGAAACCTCCTTTGTCCTGTCATTGACTTTTGACGAAGAGCCGATAAGCCTGTTCACTACAGAATCCTCATTATGAAGTGGTGATGCAAAAACATTAGGGATATCCGTCTTTATGTTTTCATAAAAGAAATCACGCTCTTCATCAGGGAGAATGCAACGTACCATCCAGCCTATCTCGGGTTTTAAAGCTCCGGTTGAGGCATCTTCGCTCAGGCCAATGATGCCCGCATACAGCAGCATATCGTACTTGGCCAGAACAGTCCCGTCATAATCCCGGACTTCATAGACGAAAGGTGTCTCCACAACTTCCGGAAGCAGTCTGGCGTTGTACGTCATTGGACCGGATATCCTGTCGCCGAACGCATTATACGGATAGAAGGTGGTAAACCAGCCGTCAAACTTAAGTTCAGTATTGTCGGTGGGCATTCCGCAACTGGTTTGCCTGAATTTGGCCGATCCCACCATCTCCATCCAGTACTCTTTTACTACTTTACCCTCAGAGGCATCCACAAACTGTTTAAGTATAGGATCCAGGCTTTCTATCCACCAGTCCATTCCATATCCTTTAAGGGATTGGGCCTTCTCCCTTACCTTGCGCCAATCGTCAGGAGTTCCGGTCAAGGTGATATCCGGTATTCCGCATCCCAATGTCATCACCTTGTATTCAAAATAAGATTTTACCGATTCCATCAGGGTTATCTGTGATGCAATCTTTTCAGTTCTGCCCGTGGTGCTGAAATCGGCGGTAATGATATCGGCAATATTATTCTTTGTATTGCTCCTTATCTGTTTCTCAAACTCACCGAAGATAGAGTCCCAGTTAACCTTATCAGTCTCAAGAAGGAGGTTTTTGTGGGATTCCACCTCAAGAGTCTTCTTACCCTGGTGATAAACTATCTTGTCCCGGAGTTCCTCGGAGTTAAGGTTCACATGGGCTGCAAATCCCTGACTTATAAGCAACCAGATCACATCGGGAGACAAGACTATACCCCTATGACTTGCATAGGCATTGATCATTCCCTTATAGAATGAGTGGGTACCGAAAGAAATCAGCGAATCACCGTCAATACTGCTTTTAATTACCCCGTTACGGTAATCAGCACTATTGTATTTTACAACAGTATTGGCTATTTGATAAGAAGAACTGTGCTGGAATGACCGTTCTATAGGTTCCAGATCCTCAACATGGAATGTAAAACCGGCGTTTTGCGCCATAGCACCGCCTGTCAGCAAACTTAATACCGACACCCCAAATAACCTTTTTGCAATAGACTGTTTCATATCAAAATTGTTTGCTGCAAATGTAATGCTGCATACAGACCCCAACAAGGAAAAAGCGTTGCAAAAACGTTGCAAATTGTGTTTCCCTAAAAAAGGTTGACTCGGATTGTCTTATTCCTGATAGAAGTTGACTCTGGTTATTCTTATTACTGCTATAAGTTGACTGGTGGTTGGTTTGA
>ONMR01000014.1 GCA_900318995.1 uncultured Prevotellaceae bacterium
AAGGCATTCCGCTCGACTTGCATGTGTTAAGCCTGTAGCTAGCGTTCATCCTGAGCCAGGATCAAACTCTTCTTTGTAAATTTTACCGTATTTGATGTAGGTCCATAAAAAAACGTGCATAAAGCACGCTGCATCTATGGACGTACCAGTCTGTCTTTTTTTGCTCAGGTCCGTCTCGTTTTCCTTTCTTATATTGACGGTTCGTATTACCCTCGGACTTACCTTTTACAGTAAGACCGTCGTACTACTTGTCTGTATGAAATCTTTTCAAAGATCGTTTTAATGTACTTTCCAAGGATTTCCCTTTGGAAAGCGGATGCAAAGATACGGCGAGTTTATATTCTGACCAAATATTTTCAACTATTTTTTTTCAGAAAAAAGTTAGATGTCAGAAAGTGATACCGTTAGATATAAAAAAATGGCTGACTCTCATATTTATCATAGTTTCCATGACTGAATGTCTTTTTACTTATTGGTTAAGAATGCCTATCTTTGCATATGACTAATATTAATTAAGGTGTGACAAGGCATATTGCAAAATATATCATTTCAGTAATCCTGCTGATAGCGGAAACTGCTTTAATGTTTGCCCAGGGTCCCGTCAGAATAAGCGGAAGCGTTAAAAGCACAAAAGGCGAGAAACTTCCATACGTCACGGTCAGGCTGAAAGACAAATCAATAGGATGCATCACTGACCACAATGGAAATTTTTCATTCAACGGCAGTGTAGATCAGCAGACACTGATTGTCACTTCTATTGGTTATGAATTATTTGAATTGCCACTATCGGTCAACACAGTATTTCCGCTGAACATTACATTAAAAGAGATTACGTATGAGATTGATGAGATAGTAATAAAGCCTCAAAAAGAAAAATACTCTAACAAAGGGAATCCGGCTGTTGACCTTATAACAGAGATAATCAGACGAAAGAATAGTGACAACCCTTACAACAACGATTATGTATCAAGGGAACGATATGAGACCTATGTGGTTGCTTTAGATAATTTCACTACAGAAAAACAGCAACAGCCTTTGTACCGTAAATTCCCTTTTCTGAATGAATTTGTTGACACTTCAAAAGTATCCGGAAAACCCATTCTCAATGTATCTACGCGCGAATTAGCTGCAACAGATTATCATCAGAGGAAACCATCCCGGGAAAAACAGAAAGTACACGGAAGGGAATGGGTTGGCATTGAAGACTTCCTTCCGGATGAAGAGGTCCGTTCTGCCGTAGAGGCCACATTGAGAGACATTGATTTTTTTAACGAGAAGGTTATTATACTGCGCAACGAGTTTGTGAGCCCATTTGCCGATTACGCAACGACATACTACCGGTTTTACCTTTTGGACACGATAATGGTTGAAGGTGAAAGATGTGTGGATTTAGCTTTCTTTCCCAGAAACGCACAATCATTAGGCTTTACCGGACATCTGTACATAACCAGTGATTCTGATCACTTTGTAAAATGGATTCAGATGAATGTTCCATTTGACATCAATCTGAATTTTGTGCAGTATATGAATATTGAACAAAAGTTTGATCGCGATTTTGAACACCCCAGGCTATTGACGTACGAATCCATTACGGCTGAATTCAAACTATATGATTTTATAGACGGCATTTATGGCAGACGTGAAGTATACTACTCTGACTACAGATTCAATGATGATGTTGACCGCGAACCCTTCGGCCACCAAGAGCAGATTATTGAGAGTCCGGAATCAACTGAAAGAGACGCTGAATTCTGGGCACAATACCGTAACAACAATGGTGGCGGTGATGGAGGAAAGGCAAAGGATGTCCATGAAATGCTAGTTAGACTGCGAAAAGTACCGGTTTATTATTGGACTGAACAGTTTGTAAATCTGCTATTCTCCGGATTCATACCGGTAAGGGAGGAAAACACGCCGTTTTACATAGGACCTGTAAACACCATGATGAGCTACAACGGCATGGAGTTATTAAGACTTAAGCTTGGAGGAATGACCACAGCTTATTTGAATCCTCATCTGTTTGGTACCGGATATCTGATATATGGAGTTAACGACGACAGGTTTAAGTATTATGGAAGACTGGAATACTCTTTTAGGCCTAAGAAAGAACAATGGAATGAGTTTCCGATTCATTCTTTAAGGTTGCAGTATGAGAATGACATTTACCAGTATGGCCAACAATACATCTACACCAATAAAGATAATGCATTACTTTCTTTAAAGCGCCTTCCAGACGATCTGATAGGATATGTCAGGAATGCCGAATTGACCTACACTCTTGAACGCCACAGCGGTTTTACATTTACAGGGACTATCAGGAACCGAGTTAATGAAGCAACTAAATTCATTCCCATGGAGAAAAGTGACGGAAGCGGCTCTGTAAAGGAGATAACACAGACGGAACTGGAGTTAGGACTCAGATACGCGCCACATGAAAAGTTTGTTCAACATAAATGGAACAGAAAAAGCAAGACTCCAGAGCATCCGGTATTCACCTTGAATCATGCCATCTCCAAGGAAGGTTTATTGGGAAGCGATTATTCAATACAACATACAGAATTTTCGTACCGCCAGAGACTTATGGCCGCCCCTGTAGGTTATTTTGACGTCATGCTAAAAGCCGGCAAGATATGGGGGCAGGCCCCCTACCCTCTACTGATAATTCCCAATGCCAACCTGTCATACACATATCGGAAAGAAACATTCGAAACAATGACTCCAATGGAGTTTGTGATGGATCAGCATCTCACCTGGGATATCGTATATTACATGAATGGTCTGATTTTCAACAGAACGCCATTAATCAGGAACCTCAAATTAAGGGAGGTATTGTACTGCCGTGGAACTTGGGGATCACTCAGTGACATAAATAATCCGGAGATAGACACCAGTGGAAAAGTATTCTATTACCCGACCGGTCGTAGCAGAGCAACCGGAACACTAATGAAAGAGCCGTTCGTGGAAATTGGAGCCGGAATTGAGAACATTTTCAATATCATGTCAATCAGTTGGTTCCAAAGAATGACATATAAAGAGAGTCCAGACGTTGACAGGTGGGGATTAAGAGTTGCTGTTCATCTCCAATATTAATCGGAAGAATCCGGCAAAGAAGGTTTCGAAAAGCTAAACCCTTGTACGTTAATTAACAGAAAACGATTCTTCCTGGCATTTCTTTTTATGAGAGCGGAACGTCGTTTAGTAATTTTCTTGAGCTTTTCGGAATAATACAAAGAGGTAAGAAGCGATTCCTCATCACCTGCGCCGATATGGGTCGTAAACTGAGACTCATATTCAGAACGTTGCTTAATGAACCATCTGTTATTGACGACTACATCATTGACCTTCTGAATATCAGAGACATATAGAACCGAATCCAATATAGAAAAAGATGCTGCGAACATATACACGTCTACCTGACGAGCATTCTTATTCTGATTCTGATTGCGCATCTTATCAAGATCCGAACGCGTCATCTCAAGTCCCTCACCTTTATTAAGTGTAGGATCTTTTGTCCTGCCGGACCTCTGTGCCGCGAGTGACAACGACAATAACAGAAACGTTGCCAATAAAGCCGGTTTAGTTACCGTCATCATATCAGCCCAGGTATGATTTCAACAGTTTGCTGCGTGAATTCTGACGCAGGCGACGGATAGCCTTCTCTTTTATCTGGCGGACACGCTCACGTGTAAGACCGAACTTGTCACCTATCTCCTCAAGTGTCATTTCGCGACAACCGATTCCGAAGAACATTCGGATGATATCCTTTTCACGATCGGTCAATGTTGAAAGTGCACGGTCAATCTCTTTTGATAAAGATTCATTGACAAGTGTCTTATCCGCCATAGGTGAATCATCATTGACAAGCACATCCAACAAACTGTTATCCTCGCCGTCAACGAACGGAGCATCTACAGATATATGACGACCTGATACCTTAAGGGTATCGGCAATCTTATCTACTGGAATATCAAGAACTTCGGCCAACTCCTCGGGTGACGGACGACGCTCATTGTCCTGTTCGAACTTGGAAAGAGCCTTGCTTATCTTATTAAGGGAACCGACCTGGTTTAATGGCAGACGTACTATACGGGCTTGCTCAGCCAAAGCCTGCAGTATTGACTGGCGAATCCACCATACAGCATAACTAATAAATTTGAATCCACGGGTTTCATCAAACTTTTCGGCAGCCTTGATCAGGCCCAGATTACCCTCATTGATAAGGTCCGGAAGACTGAGTCCCTGATTCTGATACTGTTTAGAGACTGATACAACAAAACGGAGATTAGCACGTGTCAACTTTTCAAGAGCAGCCCGGTCTCCCCTGCGAATGCGTTGTGCCAATTCGACTTCCTCCTCTACGGTAATCAGCTCCTCTCGCCCGATCTCCTGCAGATACTTGTCAAGTGATGCGCTTTCACGGTTTGTTATACTCTTTGTGATCTTAAGTTGTCTCATTTTCAGTATTTAACGTTATTGTTCTTTAAAGACTTGAAATCGCCTATTATTCTCAAATAAGCGAATTGGGTGCAAATTTACTTATTTTATTAGAGAATTTCTTATTTGAATGCAAAAAATTGAAGTGGTTTATAAGCCACTCCAATTCTTTTGCAGTCATTATAAAGCACAAATCGTTATTCGTCTGATAGGTCTATGGAATAATAAGCCCTACGGCCGCTGGGATAAACTCCGGATATGAAGAGTACGGGATCGGTCGAATTTGAAGCTTCTTTATATATCTCCTCAATATCTGATACTGATGTAATCTGTCTGTTATTTACTCTCAGTATTATGAATCCTTTCTGAATTCCGTTGTCTTTAATAAGACCTTTGTTTACTGAACTGACCTGGATGCCATAACCGATATTCAACTGACGGCGTGTCTGTTCCGGCACATCTTGGAAAACTGCTCCCAGCACCTCCAAACCTGTATCTTTAATCAGGTCTGTATTGCCACGCACGTTTTTGAGCTCTACCTGTATGGTTTTTTGCTTCTTGTTACGGAGGATGGTAACTGAAACCTTGTCACCTGGGCGATATTGGACCATAGTCTCCTGTAACTCAGTCATAGTCTTGATGTTCTTGCCGTCAATTGCAATAATGACATCACCTTTTTCTATTCCAGCGGCAAGTGCTCCACCTCCGTCAGTAAGATCACTTACATACACGCCATCAATTGAACCGAAATCCTTACCCTTGTTTTCTTCCAACTGAAGCATTGACGATACGTCTCCGCCCATTATACCCAGTATTGCACGCTGAACAGATCCGAACTCCTTAAGATCGGCCACTACTTTCTTGACGATAGTTGTAGGAATGGCAAAGCCATAACCTGCATATGTACCCGTGGGCGATTCCAGAGCTGCATTAATACCAACAAGCTCGCCCTTTACATTAACAAGTGCTCCTCCACTGTTGCCCATATTGATTGCGGCATCTGTCTGAATGAAAGCCTCAATACTCTCACCCCCCTCATAAATACCGATCTTACGCGATTTGGCACTCACCACTCCGGCTGTAACACTTGATGTCAGATTAAATGGATTGCCGACTGCAAGAACCCACTCTCCAAGTTTCAGTTCATCGGAATTACCCATTGGAACCACTGGGAAATCTTTACCTTCAATCTTGATTAGAGCCAGGTCGGTATTGGAGTCCGCGCCGACAAGGGTTGCTTGGAACACCCTATTGTCATTCAGCGTCACCTGAATCTCATCGGCATTTTCAATCACGTGATTGTTTGTTACAATATATCCATCGGATGTGAGTATCACGCCTGAACCGTAACCGACTTGAGGCTGGCTTTGATACTGACGCTGACGGGGACGTGCGCCAAAGAAATAATCAAAAATGTCAGGCATCTCCTGCACTGTCTGAGTACGGCCTTTGACAGTAGATTTGATATGGACTACGCCATGAACAGTCTTCTCTGCCGCTTCGGTAAGATCAACCGGCTGCATTCTGCCTGCAGTAGGCATGGATGCCTGAGATAACATAGTATAAGGAGCGTTATCTGTAGGCACATAAACAGTATTGCTATTCTTTTTGTTGACCAGATTAGTGGTAATGACTGATGCCAGCACGCAGCAGCATATCATAGTAAAAAAGAACGCTACAATTTTAGTTACTTTTTTCATAGTCATTTTATCTGTTTTGGTTAATTAATTGGTTTGTGTTAACACTACACACATCCAAATATATGCAACTTTCGGGCCATTGTTATAAGTGGGAGAATATTTTTGCCAATAATTAACCTAAAAAGTGCCAATTTAACGTTATAAGGTATTCAATAAGACAAAAGACGGACGGAGTGTAAGATACTCTGTCCGTCTTTTGAATTAAACAGGATCACTTATAACCGAACAGTTCGTCAAGTGATACCTCCTGTACACTGCCAAGAGTATTCAGATATTTCATATCCAGATCCTTGGAATCGCCCAAAATACCATAGATGTATGTACGTCCCTTGATCCATTTCTTTTGACATGCCAAAAGATCGGCCATTGTCAAATCTGCCAGATTGTCATATACCACTTTGGCAAGGGGCTCTGTCAGTCCAAGCTCCCGGGCATTCAGATAACTGTTAAGCACTGCCATGCCGGTTGTACGGTTGGTACGAAGTACTGATTCAAGTCCGGCCTTAGCTATCTGGAAAGATTTGTCAGACTCCGGCATCTCATTGATAATAAGATCAAAAGCCTCGACTGCAGCCTTCAGTTTATCATTTTGGGAACCTATTCTTGCATAGAAGCTATAAGTATCATCTTTAAATGAGGGGGATGAAAGGAATGCTCCGGCACTATATGCAAGAGCCCTGGCTTCACGCATCTCCTGGAATACAATCGTATTCATACCACCACCGAAGTACTCATTGAAAAGTTCAATGGCAGGCACATCTTTCATGGAGAATTTCTCGCCACGGTCCGAATACTGTATGTAGTTGAACTGCCGTGAGTCATATGGAGCGATATACACCTTTGACTGATTTACCAGTTGTTTCTGAGTATACTTCTTGTCCAGTTTTTCAGGATTGTCTGAATAATGATGATGTCCCTCGAATACTTTTTTGGCATCCGCCTCGCTTTGAGGACCGTAATAGAGAATAGTGTGCTCCTTCTTAATGAAATCCTTAACCAATGACAGCAGTTCGTCCGATGAAAGAGACATCAGTTTTTCATCAGAAAGAGTCACTGACCTGATATACTCCTGTCCATATATGACATAACGGTTAAGTGCGCTTGAACAGCTGTTCTGATTGGCCTTGGCCATCTGGCGGGCCACAAGTTCATCGGCTTTAAGATTATTCAGGATATCCTCATCCGGGACGGCATTAAGGAGAAGATCCTCTACGATATCCAACATCTGACCAAGATTCTCAGATAGTCCGTTAACTGTTATCGTTGTGGAGTTATCACCAACATTGAAACTGTGGTTACCGGCTATCTGATACTCTTCCAGAGCAAATTCATCTGCACTGCGTGTGGGGGTTCCCAGATATGAGAGATACTCAAAAGCCAGGGAAAGTGCCGGATTTGTACTGTTGCCGGTTTCAAAACGTAATGCGGCAGTAACAATATCATTATTCTCATTCTGTTTGTAAAGCATCTCTATGCCCTTGCTGAACTCAGATTTGGAAAGATCCTTCTCATAATCGACAAACACCGGCTCAATAGGGGCGACATATGAACCTGATATCTCTGTCAGGAAATCACTCTGTTTATCGCGGTTGGTTGCTATTGGGGTGATTGCCGGTGCAATAATCTTGTTGTTGCGGGGATTAACGCCCTGATGCTTATATACAACCACATATGAGTTTTCTCCAAGGTACTTGTTTGCCCATTCCACGACATCGGCCTTAGTTATCTTGGCAAGACGATCAAGCATACCAACCTCATCAGCCCAATCTGAACCTTTGATAAATGAATTGACAAACTGCATAGCACGACTGTTGTTTGACTCAAGCTGTCTCATCTGACGCAGTTTGATATTTGCTATGGCCGCCTCTATAAGAGATTCGTCGAAATCGCCGGAACGGAGTTTGGACAACTCTTCGAGAAGCAGGTCTTTTACCTCTTCCATTGTCTGACCATCCTTTGCATATCCCTGCATAAGAAAATCAGTATAGTCAACGCGGTCATAAAGCTGAGAACCGGCATAAAGGACTTTCTGCTGCTGGTTCAGATCCAGATCAATAAGACCTGCCTTACCATTGGTCAGAATTGAATTGACAATTCCGGCAATCTCACTCTCCTTTTCTTTTTCTCCGGGGCAACGCCAACCCATAAGCAGGAAATCCGCCTGATTACCGTAAACATCTCTTACCACGGGTGTGGTAATAGGCTCTTCAGGTTCATACTTGAACTCAGGAATAGAAGGATTGGGCTCCCAATCGCCAAAGTACTTTTCTATAATGGCAACGAATTTATCCGGATCAAAATCGCCAGAAACACAAATAGCCACATTGTTGGGCACATACATTGTAGCCTTCTGTTTCTTAATGGCTGTGATTGACGGGTTCTTGAGGTGTTCCTGAGTACCTATCACCTGCTGGATTCCGTACGGATGATGCTTATAGAGCACGGAATCCATTGCGTAGAGAGCATTTTCCACATCCTCATTCAGATACATGTTATACTCTTCATAAACAGCTTCCAGTTCAGTGTGGAATCCACGGATTACCATATTCTTGAAGCGATCGGCCTGTATTTTCGCCCAATTTTCAATCTGGTTGGAAGGAATGTTCTCCTGATAGCATGTAACATCTTCGGAAGTGAATGCATTGGTTCCCTGAGAGCCGATAACCGACATCAGTTTATCATACTCATTGGGTATGGATATCTCAGATGCCGCATAACTCAGGCTGTCAATGACATGATAGACAGCAAGGCGCTCCTGCGGGTCAGTCTTGGTACGGTATACATTGAACTGCTCTTCTATCTGGTCAAGAAGAGGCTTCTCCGCTTCATAGTCAGTTGTTCCGAAGCTCTCTGTTCCCTTGAACATTATGTGCTCCAGATAATGAGCAAGACCTGTATTGTCAGACGGATCATTTTTGCCTCCACTACGGACTGCAATATATGTCTGCAAACGAGGCTGTTCTTTGTTTACCGTCATATAAACCTTCAGACCATTGTCAAGAGTGTAGATTTTTGCTTTCATCGGGTCACCCTTGACAGTCTCATACTTTGAGCATGAAACAACTCCCATCAGCATGATTGCTGAAAAGGAAATCAAAAGAAATTTCTTCATTTCGTTATGTAATAATTATTGCTGTTATTCTTCGGGCATAAACATCGGATCCCAGGCCGGCAGCTTACTGGGCTTTTTGTCCAGCAGCTTCAAAATATCGGCAGGAACATATTTCTTTTCCACAACAAGGCGGAACATATACTCATTGAACCATTCGTCGGTCATAATAAGGAATCCCTTATAGCCCGATGTGCTACCCCAACTGTTCTCAACCATCCATTTTTTGGAATTGCCGTCATCGTCCAGGTCAACAGCCATCAAAGTCATAGCATGCGAAGAACCGCTTGCATGTGTCTGTACACGCTGTTTTTTGTCCATAGGAAACTGAGTGTCAAACAGAGAGGCGTAGTCCATATTGGCCAGATCCAAGGTTCCCTTTTCCGAGTCAAGGTATTTCTTGACATCACATGAGAAATAAAGGGCGGTATTGTCCTTGATGGAAGCGATAGCCATCTCCTTAATACGTTCAATGGGAAGGTTTACATAAATCCAGTTGTCACCGTCATATACATGGCGGTCATACTCGATCTCATAAGTTTTGTAATACTCACGTACAGGATCATTCATGAACATTACATAATTATTCTCCAGATCCTGGCCGATGAACTCATCGTAAAAGCTCTTGGGAGTATAAGTCTTACGGCTTACGAACTTACCCTTGGAATCATATCGGGCCCACTCGAACTCAGTGGGAGGAACACCCAGGCACTTGACAAGAATACCGTATATCTCAGTAAGCATCTCCACCTTACGTTTTGAAGCATCGGCTGTTTTGAGTTCACGCAGTTCAAGTCCGAACTGACGAAGTTTCTGAGACAGAATGGATCGCATCTCAGATGTATTGTTGCTCTGATAAGTCTCAGGCATGACATCTTTAGGCACCACTCCATATTTCATAATCAGGTTGGAAACGCCGGTAAACTGGCCTCCGTCGCCTATAGGATTCTCAAAAAGCCAGTCTACTTCACGATCATCGGCCGGTTTTGAACGGGTGTCGATGATGGCCTGAAGAAACAGGTTTGATTTTTCCAGCAGATCATAGAAAGAGCAGTAGTTCTGAGAGAATTCGAACTCACCCAGGTCATGTGTGACAATCATCTTGGCTCTGAGAACATTGAGGCCGGTAAAGAGCCAGCATCGTCCGGATGATTTCTGATTGGTTATACCTTTTGTGGAAACCCTATTTGAAAAATGCGTATCTGTCATTGCCAGATTATCGGCATTTACAGCCAAGGTTGAGATAGACTGTCCAGCCAAAGCATTACGCACGGCTTTTTCGGCTGGTGTATCACTATAGCCTTTACGGATCTCACCAAGCATAGAATCTGTAATTCCACCATCTTTCTGCGCAGCGACGGCAATCGTGTACAAGAAGAGAAGGGATACAAACAATTTTCTCATAATATCTGTACTTTTAAACTGCAAATATAGTTTATATAAACTTATGATGAAGAAAAATATGTGTAATTTTGTGCTCTGAAAGCTGACCGGTCTGCCGCTGTCCCCCACGGGGCTGAGGAAAGTCCGGGCGACACAGAGCATTCCACTTCCTAACGGGAAGCAGTCGGCAACGGCTGATAAGCGCAGAAGAGAACAACCGCCGCAAGGTAAGGGTGAGAAGGCGGGGTAAGAGCCCACCAGGCTTGTGGTGACACAAGTGCTGTGCGCCTTGGAAGTTGCAAGTTCATGTATACCGGCGTCAGAGGGCTGCTCGCCTGAGCCGGAGGGTAGAACGCGCGTAATCATAAGGTTACGGAGCCTTGCCGGTGACGGCAGGTCAAGATTAATGGCAGACAGGGAAAGTACGTGTACCGACCCTACAGAACCCGGCTTACAGGTCAGCTTTTGTTTGACAATAACAATACTCTACATATGAAACGGGTTCGCTGTCCCAAATGTGACCACTACAATACTTTCGACGAGACTCTCTACAAGGAGGGGCAGTCATTGGTTTTTGAGTGTGAGAACTGCCGCAGACAGTTCAAGATACGCATTGGGACAAGCAAGCTTTCCGCGACCCGTAAAGATGCCGACAACCGGAAAGAGGTCAATGACATCGGATTCGGATCAATTACGGTTATAGAGAATGTGTTCGGGTTCCGTCAGAATTTCGCCCTGAAGGAAGGCGACAATATCATAGGACGTTATAATCCCGGAGACAGTATAACGATACCTATTGACACCAATGACAGAAGCATGGACAGAAGGCATTGCGTCATAACCGTCAAAAGGGATTCTTCGGGCGATATCAGCTATACGCTCAGAGACTTTCCAAGCCTAACCGGCACATTCCTGTTCAACCGCATCCTTGGCGATCGGGAGAAAGTTCTTATAGAGGATGGAGCAATAATAACGCTCGGAGCTACTACAATCATACTTCAGGCCCCGCAAAAACAATAAAAGCCGCATTTCAAAGCGGCTTTTATCATTTTTCAACAATCATTTTCCAGGTTTAAGTATGCAGACCTTGAAGCGGTAGTTATCTTGTAAATACTTTCTGAAATCCTGCCATTCTATTATCAGCGTAAGTATGCCTTTTTCAACATCAAATCTGATATTCTGCATGATCAGTTCACTCTGGTTGTCTACCGGAAATACGTATGGGAGAATATTATCACGTCCCTCGGCATCAACAAGATATACAAGAACAGCACCTTCATTCAAGACGTTATCGGTTATCTCGTCAAAACGGAACTCCTGATAAACATAGCAGCCAGGCTGCCCTTCCGTTCCGGACAGTTTCCAATCAGCTCCATATGCATCAATATAATCGACGAACATGTCTGTGCCCTGCTTTATCACCTCATATGTCTCATATGTCCTGTAAACATCGCATCCACTAAATAAGATAGCACTGAGGACAATCGGAAATACAATCTTTTTCATAACAAATAGTTTTAGCGTTTTCAATTAAAAGACGAACAACTACGGATTTTGTTAAAAACGATTTGTTTTACTCCTCATCATACCGCATAAGGTCCTGGTTGGACTTCTGACCTTTCCTGGATGCACGCAGGTTGATGGGCATGGAAACTTTATACCTGACCGGGACGCCGTTCTTTGTGGCAGGAGTCCAACGCGGCATAGCCTCAAGAAGTTTAACTATCTCTCCGTCTATTGATTCATCCAATCCCTTAAGCACACTGACATAAGTAATGGCACCTGATTTCTCGACCGTGAATTCCACCTCCATTTTTCCTTTTACAGAACGCTTCTTGGCTTCCTCGGGATAAATGAAATTCCTGGAGATATATTCATACATCTTTTCTACACCTCCCTTGAATTCGGGCTGTGTTATTATATCACCTGTCTTTGTGGTATAACTATTGGGATTGCCGGAAACTGAATCAGCGGCCGACTGGGCAAAGAGCGAGCCAAGTGTATAACAGAATAAAAACAGCACTAATAATCTCTTCATGATTTGTCTGATATAACCAAAAAAACGGTAACTATCCGCATTAAAATAATTATGTCTATTATTTGATATATTCAGGCACTATTGGTTAAATCCGGAATTCAAATCTTAACATTTTTTCTCAAGAAGCGTTACCACCTCGACATGTTGTGTATGGGGAAACATATCTACAGGCTGGACTGCTGCCACACGGTAGCCCTGGTCGAGCAACGCAATATCACGTGCCTGTGTTGCCGGATTACAGCTAACATATACTATTCGTCGGGGAGCGACAGCCAGAATAACGTTTACCACATCCGAATGCATTCCGGCACGTGGCGGATCGGTGATGATAACATCCGGAACGCCGTGTACTGAAATGAAATCTGCGTTCAGCACATCTTTCATATCGCCGGCATAAAACTCTGTATTGTCAATATTATTCAGTGCAGCATTTACCTTAGCGTCTTCAATGGCTTCAGGAACATATTCAATACCAACTACCTTCCTTGCTCCGGCCGCAATAAACTGTGCAATAGTTCCAGTACCGGTATATAAGTCGTATACTGTTTCATCGGGTTTAAGGTCTGCAAGATCACGAACTACTGAGTACAAACGGTATGCCTGACGGCTGTTTGTCTGGAAAAATGATTTAGGCCCTATCTTGAATCTGAGGTTTTCCATAGTTTCGAAGATAAACTCTTCTCCACGGAAAACATGAACATCAAGATCTCCGAAAGTGTCGTTGCACTTGTTGTTTATCACGTACAGTAATGATGTGATTTCAGGGAAGTTGTCAGAGAGATGCCTCATGAGCCCCATGAACTGCTCCTGTTCGGACGGATTGGTAACCTTTGCCTGAACAAGAACCATAATCTGGCCCGTTGTAACCACGCGTACCATCATATCACGCAGTATGCCCTCCTGCGATCGGAGATTTATAAACGGAATGCCATGTTGTACCGCATAGTCATATGCCGAGTTGCGAATCCGGTCCGAAATCTCATCCTGAAGCCAGCATTCATTGATATGCAACACCTTGTCAAAAGCACCGGGTATATGGAATCCAAGCCCGGGCTGCTTGCGCTGAGCGTTACTTTCAGGGTTATCCAGTTCTGTCAGTTCCTCTTCTGTGAGCCACCTCATGTTGCTGAATGAGTACTCCAGTTTGTTGCGGTAGCGTACTGTCTCTTCGGAGCCAAGAATTGGACTGATCTCAGGTAGTTCCACTTTTGCGATACGGGTAAGATTGTCAACCACCTGCTGCTGCTTGAAACGAAGCTGTTCCTGATACGGCAGATTCTGCCATTTACATCCTCCGCAGATACCGAAATGACGACAGAACGGGACGGCGCGGACATCGGACAGTTTATGGAACTTTACTGCTACCGCCTCGGCATAGCTGTGTTTCTTCTTAAGGATCTTAAGATCAACTACATCTCCTGGAACTACAAACGGTACAAAAACCACAAGGTCATTGATTCTGACCAGTGACTTACCCTCGGCAGCAACACCTGTTATGGTTACATTCTCAATTATGGGTTGTTCGCGTCTCTTTCTGGACATAATGGATCGTTTTGGGCTGCAAAGTTAGTCAATTCAACGGCCGGATAGGGAAAATGGTTGCAAATATTACTCAAAAAGAGAAAATAGGACGCATAAAAACACATCTTTAAATAATAAATGAGTACCTTTGCACCCGCTAAACGAAAAAGGACCTATCGTATCGCACGACATAAACAAAACAACATATTCAATTAATTTATGAGCGAAAAAAGAGTTTACAAGTTCGGAAACGGACAGGCTGAGGGTAATGCCCAGATGCGTAACCTGCTTGGTGGCAAGGGTGCAAACCTTGCTGAGATGAATCTGCTTGGTGTACCGGTACCTCCGGGTTTCACAATCACCACTGATGTTTGCAACGAGTATTATCAGATTGGCCGCGACAAGGTCGTAGCAATCCTGAAGAACGATGTTGAGGACGCTATCCGTCACATCGAGAAACTGATGAATTCAAAGTTCGGTGATGTTGAGAATCCCCTTCTCGTATCAGTACGTTCAGGTGCCCGCGCCTCTATGCCGGGTATGATGGATACCATCCTGAACCTGGGACTCAATGACGAGGTTGTTGAGGGTCTGTCACGCAAGACCAACAACCCCCACTTCGCTTGGGACAGCTACCGTCGCTTTGTACAGATGTACGGTGACGTGGTTCTGGGTATGAAGCCCGTAAGCAAGACCGATGTTGATCCGTTCGAGGCTATCATAGAGAAGGTTAAGGAAGAGAGCGGAGTCGTTCTGGACAAGGACCTGAGCGTTGACGACCTGAAGAAGCTTGTCAAACTGTTCAAGGCTGCCGTTAAGGAGCGCACCGGTCAGGACTTCCCCACCAGCGCTATGGATCAGCTCTGGGGTGCCATCTGCGCCGTATTCGGTTCATGGAACAACGAGCGCGCCATCCTGTACCGTAAGATGGAAGGAATACCCGATGAGTGGGGTACCGCCGTATCTGTAATGGCTATGGTATTCGGTAACATGGGTGACACATCCGCTACAGGTGTATGCTTCAGCCGTGACGCCGCTACCGGTGAGAACCTGTTCAATGGTGAGTATCTGGTTAACGCACAAGGTGAGGACGTAGTTGCAGGTATCCGCACTCCGCAGCAGATCACAATAGAGGGTTCAAAGCGTTGGGCCGCTCTGGCTGGCGTATCCGAGGAGGAGCGCAAGGCCAAGTATCCTTCAATGGAAGAGGCTATGCCCGCCATCTACAAGGAGCTGGATGCTCTGCAGACAAAGCTTGAGAACCACTACCACGATATGCAGGATATGGAGTTCACCGTTCAGGAGGGCAAGCTCTGGTTCCTCCAGACACGTAACGGTAAGCGCACAGGTACCGCTATGGTTAAGATTGCCATGGACCTGATGCACGAGGGTCTGATTGATGAGAAGACCGCCATAGAGCGCTGCGAGCCCCAGAAGCTCGATGAGCTGCTCCACCCCGTATTCGATAAGAACGCCCTTAAGAAGGCTAAGGTTCTGACCACCGGTCTTCCCGCTTCACCGGGTGCCGCCTGCGGTCAGATCGTATTCAACGCCGATGACGCTGAGGCTTGGCACAAGAACGGCCACAAGGTTATCATGGTACGTATCGAGACCTCTCCCGAGGATCTGGCCGGTATGGCTGCTGCCGAGGGTATCCTGACATGCCGCGGCGGTATGACCAGCCACGCTGCAGTTGTTGCCCGCGGTATGGGTAAGTGCTGCGTATCAGGTGCCGGTGCACTGAGCGTTGACTACGTAAAGAAGACAGTGAAGATTGAGGACGTTGTCCTTAAGGAAGGTGACTATATTTCAATAAACGGTTCTACCGGTCAGGTATTCGAGGGTCAGATTGAGACCAAGGCTGCCGAGATCAGCGGTGACTTTGCCGAGCTGATGAACCTTTGCAACAAGTACACACGTCTGGTTGTACGCACCAACGCCGATACTCCTCACGATGCTGAGGTAGCCCGCACATTCGGTGCCGTTGGTATCGGCCTTTGCCGTACCGAGCATATGTTCTTTGAGGGTGAGAAGATCAAGGCTATGCGTGAGATGATCCTGGCCGAGAACAAGGAGGGCCGCGAGAAGGCTCTTGCCAAGCTGCTCCCCTACCAGACCAAGGACTTCTACGGAATCCTGAAGGCTATGGACGGACTGCCCGTCAACATCCGTCTGCTTGATCCCCCATTGCACGAGTTCGTACCCCACGATAAGAAGGGTCAGCAGGAGATGGCCGATGCCATGGGCGTAACTCTGGAGCAGATCAAGGCTCGCGTTGAGTCTCTGTCAGAGAACAACCCGATGCTGGGTCACCGCGGTTGCCGCCTGGGTAACACCTATCCCGAGATCACCGAGATGCAGACCAAGGCTATCATCGGCGCTGCCATCCAGTTGCGCAAGGAGGGCTTGAACCCGCAGCCCGAGATCATGGTTCCGCTGGTAGGTAAGCACTACGAGTTTGAGCAGCAGGAGGAGATCATCCGCGAGACTGCAGCCAAGTTGTTCAAGGAGGAGGGCGTTAAGCCGTTCGAGTTCAAGGTTGGTACAATGATTGAGATCCCGCGTGCAGCTCTTACCGCTGATGCAGTTGCCGCACGCGCCGAGTACTTCTCATTCGGTACCAATGACCTGACTCAGATGACATTCGGTTACTCACGTGACGATATCGCTTCATTCCTGCCGGTTTATCTGGAGAAGAAGATCCTTAAGGTTGACCCGTTCCAGGTTCTGGACCAGAAGGGTGTCGGTCAGCTCATCAAGATGGCTGTAGAGAAGGGCCGTTCAGTTCGTCCCGACCTTAAGTGCGGTATCTGCGGCGAGCATGGTGGAGAGCCTTCATCAGTTAAGTTCTGCGACAAGGTTGGTCTTAACTACGTAAGCTGCTCACCGTTCCGCGTGCCAATCGCACGTCTTGCTGCCGCACAGGGCGCTATTGAGAATTGCTGATTGCAATTATACATAAACAAAGGTGGCGGACCATACCGGTTCGCCACCTTTCTTTTTATTTATTAATGCTACTTGTTGAATTTGTAATACCAGAAATAGGTCTGATGATATTGGATATATGTACTGTTGGCTTGGAATTGCTCTGGCTGATCTTTCAGATTCTCCAATGACTCCCTGAATGAATCCAGAATCTTTTTCTGTGCTGCATATTCATCGGGCAGACGGTCAGCTGCCTCCTTATTATCCGTCAGGACCAAAAGTTGCATGTAGAACTTGGGGACCTTGCCTTTATATATATATGGTGTTATAAGGGAATCTGCTTTTTCCAGTTCACAATTAATCATTGACATGGCAATAACTACAGAGAGGGAATCATAAACATAGCCTGTTGTGGCCAACTGCAGAAAGTCAAGCATGGAATGCCTATTCCTATTATCTATAGGATAATTGAAAAGATGCTCCCCTATTCCTGTTCCGGGATTGGCGGCATCCAGTCTCAGCATGGCGTCCAGGCGGGCATTGGCAACGGTATAGTTTGCCTCTTCCTCTTTTTCTCCTACCTGCAGAGCCTTTTCAAACTGGCCATCGGCCGTGTATCTGTGTATCATCAGGGCCCGGTGAAGATTCTCGTCTGTATTACCCAGGATTCCTACGATACAAAACAGCAATGTCATAATTAACAGATTACCTGAGACTATGCGCGGTCCGTTAAGAAGCGACTGACGCGGCACTTTCTGAATAATCTTACAGACAATGAACAAAACCACACAGAATATGACTATTGCTATCCATACTTTCGTGTCCGGACCTGAGATTATCATACAACAATTATAGTCTTCAAATCCAGTCACCGTCCCCAACAAGAGAGCCGATATGAGATAGTTACATGCATACAATCCGTCCCTGAATCTGAACAGACGGGCAACCGGAATCTCCAACAGTGTAATCAGAAGAGCCAATGCAACGGGAATGGCATAATAATGAAAGTTTGATTCTCCGTAACCGACAATTCCATCATAACCCCACCTATGCATCAGGCTTTGGTAAAGTTCGTCAAGCAGATCAGCCTGAAACAGACATAGCCATGAGAGTGCGAAAGCCATAAACAAGATTCCGCACAACCATCTGACCATCTTATCATCTGACTTACTTTGCATTTGCCCTGACTTTCTTCAATACGATTGCCGTGCGGGCAGGCAGATATAGCTTGAGCCACTCCTTGCGCTGTTTCTTATACAGAGGATCCATAAGAGTGAAGTGTTCCATTTTATCATCTACACGTCCGTATCCGCCAAACTCTATACTATCACTGTCCAGCACAGTCTTATAAGAGCCTCTTGGTACCAGGAATCCGTAATCGGAGAATGATCGTGTGGGATTGAAGTTGAATACGAACACCAGATCTCCGCGTCCGAAAGCCAGCACCTGATCGCCGTCATTATGCCAATACTCTACTACATCCTTATTCTGGAAATTCCTGACAGAGCCTATCAGTTTCATCAATGCCCGGTCAAAATCACCAAGCCAGCAATAAGCAAGCTGTTTGTTATCGACCAGACTCCATTGGCGACGTGCATACTTATGACTCCAACCGTTTCCCTCACGCGGAAAATCTATCCACTCGGGATGACCGAACTCATTGCCCATAAAGTTCAGATAGCCGCCGTTTATGGTTGATGCTGTTATTAGCCTTATCATCTTATGAAGGGCTATGCCACGTGCGGTCACATCATTGCCGCCATCCTTGGTGAAATGCCAGTACATATCGGCATCGACCAGACGGAATATTACGGTCTTGTCGCCCACCAGAGCCTGGTCATGACTTTCCACATAGGATATGGTCTTCTCATCCTTGCGACGATTGGTCACTTCCCAGTAAATTCCTGCCATGGACCAGTCCTCGTCCTTTCTCTCCTTTATGGTCTTGATCCAGTAGTCAGGGATATTCATGGCCAGACGGTAATCAAATCCGTAACCGCCGTCATCAAAAGGAGCAGCCAGACCGGGCATGCCGCTTACCTCCTCTGCTATGGTTATTGCTTTGGGATTAAACTGATGTATCAGACGATTAGCCAACATCAGATAACAGATGGCATCATCATCCTGATGGCCATTGAAATAATCATCATAGTTACAGAAAGCCTCACCCAATCCGTGACTATAGTAAAGCATTGACGTTACACCGTCAAAACGGTATCCGTCAAAATGGAACTCATCAAGCCAGTATTTACAGTTGGAGAGCAGGTAATGGAGTACCTGGGTCTTACCGTAATCAAAACAGAGCGAACCCCAGGCTGAATGTTCATGTCGGTCACCGGGAAGAAAATACTGATTTGGATCTCCGGCCAGATTACCCAGGCCCTCATACTCGTTCTTGACAGAATGGGAATGAACCAGGTCCATAATTACCGATATTCCCATGCCGTGAGCTGTATCAATCAGATCCTTCAGTTCCTCCGGGGTGCCAAAGCGCGAAGAAGGAGCAAAAAAGCTGGATACATGATATCCGAAACTGCCGTAATACGGGTGTTCCTGGATTGCCATAACCTGAATACAGTTATAACCGTCCTCCTTTACACGCGGCAATACGTTATTCTTGAATTCGATGTATGTGCCTACGCCCTCACGTTCCTGTGCCATACCCACATGACATTCGTAAATCAGCAGAGGATCCTGTTTGGGCTTAAAATCCTTATGTCTGAATACAAATTCACTGTCTGGATTCCAGACTTGAGCAGAAAAGATCTTTGAAGAGTTGTCCTGAACCACTCTGCGACACCATGCGGGAATACGGTCCCCTTGGCCTCCGTTCCACTTGACACGCATCTTATAGTGCTGACCATGCGATATCATGCCGTTCGGAATATGGAGTTCCCAATCACCGGCATCATTTATTCGCTGAAGGCGGAAACGATCCTCTTCCTTCCAGCCAGAGAAATCTCCGATAAGGAAAATCTCCGTAGCGTTTGGAGCCCATTCACGGAACACCCAGCCGTCAACTGTACGCTGCAAGCCATAATACAAATAGCCCGATGCAAAATCAACAAGGCTGATCTTACCTCCTGTAAGTTCATTCTCACGCCAAAGAGCATGCTTGTGACGCCCTTCGATGGCTGCCTGATAAGGCGAAAGCCAAGGATCATTCTCTATTATCTTTAACATGACTTCCTGATTTTAATCACCAGCTTGAGAATACCGGTATCGGTAATGGCCGGAGCATGTCCTTCGCCGGGGAAAAACACAACAAACATACCTTTTCGGACATTAATATAAGAATCACACAAGCCCGAATAAAAGGCGACGTCCCTGACGCCGTCATAAGGCACGGAAGGAGACGGCAAGAAACATTCTGCCATAAATCCCATCTCTTCATCACAGGAGACAGGAACCTGTATATCGATATATTCCTGGTGGGCCTCTATCGGAACCTGCTGACGGGTCTGTGCATCCTGTCGGTTAACATTGACAAAAAGGTCATTGGACTGAAGTTCAATCCTGCCAGGTTGCAATGAAGAAAGATCGGTGTTACGGAAGAACTCAACCACCTTTCCCATCAGAGGACTCAGATAGGCATAATTCTCTAATCTGTCAAGCGTATCAAGTATCATAGAGTCAATAAATAATAGTTCTTATCTTTTTTCCGGACTCATCCTTGACAATGAATGTTCCGGTACGGAAACCTTCTTTGAAGACGCCCTCAAGGAGGGTTCCGTCAGCCTCCTTAACAACACCTTTTCCGTCAACCACTCCGTTTACGAAACTCCCCGAGTATTTTGTACCGTCAGCCAGTATCATGGAGCCGTTTCCCCAAGGAACATCATCCTTCCATTCACCTTCGTAACTGTCACCGTTGGCCCACTTCATCCGGCCCGTTCCATCACGACGGTTTTCTTTCCATTCTCCGTCATAGACAGAACCTTCAGCCCAGGTAAAAACGCCTTTTCCGTCAGCCATCCCGTCTTTGAACGATCCATTATAGGAATCCCCGTTGGCAAATACATAATCACCCTTACCTGATATTGTTCCGTTTTTGAACTGACCTTTATATGTATCACCGTTCGGCAAGGTGCAAATACCGTTTCCATTTTCCAGATCATTCTTCCATAAGCCGGAATAACTGTAATTGCCAGACCTGAATTCTCCCTGACCTTCACGAAGTCCCTTGACCCATGAACCTCTGTACTCAGAACTGTCACTCCAGCTCATGGTTCCGGTCCCGTCTCTCAGGTCCCTATCCCACTGACCGGAGTAATAAGAGCCATCAACCCACATATATACCCCTTTGCCATGACGGCATCCGTCATCCCAGGTTCCTTTATATACATCACCGGATGAGTATTGAAGTTCACCTTCACCGCAACGGACATTCTTGTCCCAAAAGCCCAGATATACATCTCCATTTGCATAATGGCATATGCCGACCCCCTTACGCTGCCCCTTTTCAAATGCACCTTCATATACGTCGCCGTTCACATAATCCGTACGTCCGGTACCGTTGGGTTTACCAAGTTTCATCTGACCTGTATATACGGTACCGTCTTTTAGCACGACAGGATTTTTGGCGTGTTGCGCCCTCACTGAAGGACATGCAATCAGGACAAGAATCAGAATATTCCGTATGTACCTCATAGATTATGCTCTTTAAGGTATAACTCTGCGGCAGCCAGATCATCCGGAGTATCAATACCGATGGTCTCTACATCGGTTAATCCTACTTTGATACGATAACCGGCAGATAGCCAACGCAACTGCTCCAGACTTTCGGCCTTCTCCAAAGGAGCCTGAGGCAGTCCCGTAACAGTTTCAAGAACCGCGGCTCTGAATGCATACAATCCGATATGCTTATAGTATATATGTCTGGAAGTCCATTCATTCTCGGGTACCCCTCTGAGGTAAGGTATGACACTGCGGCTGAAATAGAGTGCATTCCAGTTATCATCGACCACAACCTTGGGGCTGTTGGGATTCGAGATCTTCTCAAACGTGGTATCGGGAGCAAACGGCTTTACAAGGGTGGCTATATCGGTATCGTCAATCTCAAAAAGACTCTTGATGGTCTGTAACTGTGACGGTTGGATAAACGGTTCATCACCCTGTATGTTGACCACGACATCGGCTTTCACCCCACACTTGACATAAGCCTCATAACAACGGTCTGTACCGCTCTTATGGTCACTGCGAGTCATGATGGGAGTAAAACCGTAATCTTTGACGACATCAAAGATACGTACGTCGTCAGTTGCTACAAAAACATTATCAAACACTTTACCGGCCTGCTCGCAAACACGTATTATCACAGGCTTTCCTCCAAGGACAGCCAATGGCTTGGCAGGAAAGCGGGTCGAAGCGTAACGGGCAGGAATTATTGCTGCAAATACCATCAGAAAGAATCTATCGTATAGTTTTCAAAAACATCATCCTGAAAAACGTCATTACCGGCACAAGGGTCATATCCGACCGGGATTTCAAACCTGGCGCTTGGTGAATAACCCAACCTGGCCGAATCGGCATAAACCTTATCCATGAACATACCGAATACAGGCAGTGCCGCATGAGCTCCCTGGCCGTGATCCATATCGTCAAAATGGATGTCACGGTCCTCGCCTCCTACCCAGCATCCGGCCACAAGGTCAGGTGTATATCCCATAAACCAGGCATCCGAGTGATTATCGGTAGTACCGGTCTTACCGCCACAGTCAACCTTGAAGAATGTCGGGAACAGACGTGAGCTGCGCAGACGTGTTCCTGTTCCTTCATTAACTACGGCACGCATCATGTCAATCATCTTGAAAGAAGTCTCCTCACTTACCACCTCATTGCTACGTGCCGAGAACTGAGCCAGAATATTACCCTCTGAATCCTCTATCCTGGTCACGAATAGCGGAGTAGTACGTATTCCATGATTCACAAACGCCGTATATGCACTGACCATCTCCATGACTGAAACGTCGCAAGTACCCAGGCAGAGCGAATAAACAGGTTCGATAGCCTGGTTCCTGAGTCCGAACTCATGAAGCAGGTTGACGAACGCATATGGACTGAGCTGGCTCATAAGCCAGGCTGTGACATTGTTATTTGAACGTGACAGGCCCCACTTGAGAGTGACCAGCTGCCCCAGCATCTGCTTGCCGTCATCTTTGGGCTGCCAGATCTGTCCTGATTCAGTAAGGATTGTCTGGGTCTGGTTAATAACCTGGTCGCATGGCGAATAACCGCTTTCCATGCCCAGGGCATAGAGGTACGGTTTCATGGTAGAACCTACCTGACGGCGTCCTGCGGTTACCATATCATACTGGAATGCCCGATAATCAGGACCTCCCACATATGCCCGTACGAATCCGCTCTTAGGCTCCATACACATGAATCCTGTACGGAGATAGAATTTCATATATCGGATTGAGTCCAGCGGTGTCAGCACGGTGTCAATATCTCCGTTGTATGAGAATACGGTCATCTGGCGCGGAGTATTGAAGACCTTACGGATTGAATCCTCGCTTACCCCCTTGGCCTGAAGGCCGCGGTAACGGTCTGTCTGTTGCATAGCGCGATTCATTATCCGGTTTATTTCATCGGTTGACAGTTTATTTGTAAACGGAGCGGTCTTAACCTTTTGCTTGGCCTTGAAGAAATCAGGCTGGAGATAACCCTGTAGCTGTGCCGCTACTGCATCTTCGGCATACTGCTGCATGCGGGAGTCAATCGTCACATAGACCTTAAGCCCGTCAGTATACAAATCATAAGGTTTACCGTTCTGGTTGGTATTCTTATTGCACCAGCCGAACAGAGGATCCTGCTCCCAGTCCAATGAATCCTCATAGAACTGCTGCATCTGCCATCCGCGGTAATTGCTTCGTTCAGGTTTCTGTTTCCTCATGATTGAACGGAGATACTCCCTGAAATATGTAGCCTGTCCCACTTTGTGGTCAACTTTGTGATAGTTAAGCACAATATCCGTGGCCTGCAGCGAATCGGTCTGAGAAGCGGTCAGGTATCCGGCTTTCTCCATCTGTCCGAGAACCACATTGCGGCGTTCCCTTGTCCTTTCCTTCCTTCGGAGCGGATTATAGAGTGATGCATTCTTACACATTCCCACCAGCATGGCTGATTCCTCGGCGTTCAACTCTGAAGGCAGTTTGCCGAAATAAGTCATGGAAGCCGTATATATGCCTACAGCATTGTTTACGAAATCATATTTATTAAGGTACAGCGTAAGGATCTCCTCCTTTGTATAATAACGTTCCAGTTTGACAGCCACCACCCATTCCGTGGGTTTCTGGAGGGCACGCTGAACCGACCCGCTTGCAACGTGTTCCGTATAGAGCTGTTTGGCAAGTTGTTGTGTAATAGTACTGCCGCCACCGGCACTGCGCTGTTGAAGTATGACGCGCTTTATTATTGCCCTGAGCAGCGCCTTAAGGTCAATTCCGGAGTGCTCAGCAAAACGGACATCCTCAGTAGCCACCAGCGCCTGGACAAGATAAGGCGACAGATCCTCAAAATCCACCCATATGCGATTGTCCTCACTGCGGGCAAAAGAACCCAGCACGACCCCGTCGGATGATATAATCTGAGTAGCGAACTTATCTATGGGATTCTCAAGGTCTTCAATGGCAGGAGCATTACCTATCCACCCCTTGCTGATACCTGTAAAGAAAAGGTACAATGAAATGATTCCGAGAAAGAATAAAATCCACAATCCGAGTATTATACGCTTAACTGTCTTGCTCATTTGAATGACACTGTTCTACTGCAGTACGACGATATACTGAGTTATATTTATATTGTACAAATTTAATATAAAAACATGGTATGAATAATACTCTTAAGCCAAAATTTGGGTTTTTACGGAAAGTTATGAACAAGCACTCTTCAAGTTGGTATTTTATTAGTAATTTTGACCTCCCGAACAAACTGTATACAAATGGACCAAACAGGCAGAAGTCTGATTTCACTTGAGGGGCTTGACAGAGAAGATATCCTGTGGCTCCTTGGGCACGCCGCCCGTTTTGAGGCAAGCCCGAACAGCAAGATCCTTGACGGAAAAATTGTAGCCACCCTGTTCTTTGAACCTTCGACCAGGACAAGGTTAAGTTTTGAAACCGCAGTAAACCGTCTGGGTGGACGCGTAATAGGTTTTTCGGACGCAGCGACTACAAGTTCTTCAAAAGGCGAAACCCTAAAGGACACCATCATGATGGTGAGTAACTATGCCGACCTTATCATAATGAGGCATTACCTGGAAGGTGCCGCGCGATATGCCAGCGAAGTATCGCCTGTGCCGATCATCAATGCCGGAGACGGAGCGAACCAGCACCCGTCACAGACTATGCTTGACCTCTATTCCATGCTTAAGACCCAGGGACGCCTGGATGACCTGAACATCTATCTTGTAGGTGATCTCAAATATGGCCGCACGGTTCACTCCATGCTTACCGCCATGAGATTCTTCAATCCAACGTTCCATTTCATATCACCCGATGAGTTGCGGATGCCTGATGAGTATAAGGAATACTGCCGCAATAACGGAATAAGATTTGAGGAACACTCCAGTTTTGACGAGGATACCATTGCCGATGCTGACATACTGTACATGACAAGGGTCCAGCGTGAGAGATTCACCGATCTTATGGAATACGAGCGCGTCAAAGACATGTTCATCCTGAAAAACGACATGTTACGCAAGACAAAACCGAATCTGAGGATACTCCATCCGCTCCCCAGGGTGAACGAGATAGCCCAGGATGTGGATGCCAACCCCAAAGCATACTATTTCCAGCAGGCCAAAAACGGTCTGTTTGTTCGTGAAGCTCTTATCTGCAATGCCTTGAACCTACTTAAATGACAGTTATGGAGAAATCGGAAAAATCAGAACTGCTCGTTGCAGCCCTTGAGAACGGAACTGTTATAGACCACATCCCGTCAAACAAAGTTTTTGACGTAGTCAACCTGTTGGGGCTGACCGGCATTAACACCCCCATAACCATAGGCGCCAATCTGAACAGCCGTAAAATGACAAGCAAAGGAATAATCAAGATAGCCGACAGATACTTCTCGGAAGATGAATGCAGCAAGTTGTCTGTGATTGCTCCGAACATTGTCCTTAACATCATCCGCGATTACGAGGTTGTGGAAAAGAAGCGTATCTCTCTGCCGGATGAGGTACGCGGCATTGTAAAATGCGGCAATCCCAAATGCATAACCAATCATGAACCAATGCAGACCGTGTTTGACGTGGTTGACAAGAACAACGGCACACTGCGCTGCAGATATTGCAACAAGGATATTTACAAAGATGCCATAAAACTTCTTTGACAATGAAAAAGTATGCGCTGATACTGATCGGCCTCTATCCGATGGCACTGTATGCCGTCGGGCAGGAGCAGGACAAGACCGCCGCTTCATCTTTTGAATGGGGAGGCAGGATCGGTTTTGCCGCGACCGGTACATACCTTTCAGACGCATATATTGACGGCAAAAGAATTACAGAATATACGCAAGACACCCAGGTGGGCCATTTCTTTGCCCTCCAGTTCAGGCTGAACTTCAACAGGTTTCTGATACAATCCGGATTGGGAATCAGCCACAACAAATCGTCATTCTCCATCGACAGCAAGTATCGGGATTCCGGAACAGGAACAGCCGAAGACATCTACTGCTCATACAGTTTGCATTCCTTAACGTTGCCGATTCACGCCGGATACCACATCATCAACCGTAGCCCCTATTACATGTCTGTGTTTACAGGCCCCCGTATGAGGTATACACCGCCGAAACTGTTCTCTACAAAAATAGAGAACCTGGATCCTTATCAGTTTACCGAGTCTGCCGAAAAGTTTATCGTCAGTTGGACAATCGGGATGAGCTTCCAGATAGGAAGAACTTTTTTTGACTTTGAGTATGAACAGTCGATAAACGACATAACAAGTCCGTTGAGCGACCTAAGCGGAGCTGACCCTGTCCCAGGATACAGGCTGGACAGACGTATAGGAATCATATCTTTCTCCTATGGCATCATGTTCTGAAATTTAAAACCAACCATACATAAACTATGAAAAGAGACCAAGAGATTTTTGACATCATTGAGCGCGAGCACCAGCGTCAGGCAAAGGGCATTGAGCTGATTGCTTCAGAAAATTTTGTAAGTGACCAGGTTATGCAGGCCATGGGATCATGTCTTACCAACAAGTATGCCGAAGGATATCCCGGAAAGCGCTATTACGGAGGATGCGAAGTTGTGGATGAGGCCGAAAGACTTGCCATCGCCCGCATCAAACAACTTTTCGGTGCAGAATACGCCAACGTCCAGCCCCACTCCGGCGCCCAGGCTAACGCAGCCGTACTTCAGGCTGTCCTAATGCCCGGCGAAACTTTCATGGGACTTAACCTGGCACACGGCGGTCACCTTTCACACGGATCGGCCGTCAATTCATCCGGTATTCTGTATCATGCTGTAGGTTATGACCTGAATCCTGAAACCGGACGTGTGGATTATGACAAAATGGAGCAGTTGGCGCTTGAGGTTAAGCCCAAACTTATTATCGGCGGCGGTTCGGCATACTCACGCGAATGGGATTATGCACGCATGCGCAAGATCGCCGATATGGTAGGCGCTCTCCTGATGATTGACATGGCTCACCCGGCAGGTCTTATAGCAGCAGGTCTGCTTGAAAACCCTGTAAAATACGCACACATTGTCACATCTACCACCCACAAGACACTCCGCGGCCCTCGCGGCGGTATCATTCTGCTCGGAAAGGACTTTGAGGATCCCCGTGGCCGCAAGACTCCGAAGGGAGAGACTAAGATGATGTCACAGCTTATAGATTCAGCAGTATTCCCAGGCACTCAGGGTGGACCTCTGGAGCATGTCATAGCTGCTAAGGCAGTAGCGTTCGGAGAGGCACTCCAGCCAGAGTTCAAGGATTATCAGATCCAGGTTCAAAAGAACGCAAAGAAACTGGCCGAAGAACTGACCAAGCGCGGATTTACCATAGTATCTGGAGGTACAGACAACCACAGTATGCTGGTTGATCTTCGTTCCAAGTATCCGGACCTGACAGGAAAGGTTGCCGAGAAAGCACTGGTTGCCGCTGATATCACCGCAAACAAGAACATGGTTCCGTTTGATTCCCGCAGTGCATTCCAGACATCAGGACTGCGCTTTGGAACTCCGGCCATCACGACACGTGGCGCCAAGGAAGACATGATGGTAATAATTGCCGAACTCATTGAAGAGGTTCTGAACTCTCCGGAGGATGAGTCAGTTATTGCAAATGTTCGTTCACGTGTAAATGAAATGATGAAAAATTACCCGATGTTCGCTTATTGATCCGGCAATCATCCAGATCATTCAGGCATACCCGATAAGCCCGGCCGCATGGTCGGGCTTGTTTTTTACGATTTTGAAAAACTTTTATTTGATAAAATTGCAATAATTTTTGCGAAATCGTAAATAGTTTATATATTTGCAATCGTAAAGCTCATATAATATGAACAGAATTATCACAAAATGGACTATCGCATCTATTGTCGTTTTCGCAATCATTTCATGTGCTGTAGACGAAACCACGGATACCTTCGCATCATTCGAGACAAAAAAGGACGTTAATTTTGATGTCGTAATTTCAAAGGACGGGCGCATCGGAACCAGAGCAGACGGAGGATACGACAACCTTGTTACAGAATCTGACCAGGAAGCCAAACTTGACCCGAACAAGCCGTTTGGTCTTATGGGTATTGACCCCAATAACAACTCCATCCTGATCAACAATGAGAGAGTCCTGGAAAGATCCGGAATAAGGGCCGCCACATTCAATTCCAAAAGTTGGCACAGCGCAGAGACAATTCTGTTAAGCGCATATTACCCCCATGTGGAAGAGACGGAATTCCTGTCCGGCAACCGAGCCTATATAATACCCTATCGTCCGGAAGACACAAAAGCCGGCCCACTTGTCTCTATGCCAGTACAGCGCAGCACATCCTACCTGGATGTAATACCACTTGTTTTCCGTCACATCACGAATGACATAGGTTTCCGCATTTGCGACATAACATATGATCCGGCCCTTCAGGGACATATCAGGATACGCAAGCTGTCCGCACACAACGTTGCCACGGAAGGTTATTACATTGATTCTCTGGGAAACAACGGCGGCAGATGGGTACAGAGAGCAATCTGTGATGAGCTTGAGGTCTTCAAAGGCAACGCACGCGTTGGCGTAGGAACTGAGAATGAGCTGTTTGTAGGATCTGACAACCTCGTTTCAGAGCGCAGACTCAGCAGCCGCTACTACTCCATCCCCGATGAGATAAAGATGGGAAAACAGTATATAGAGGTTGTTTTTGACGTGGACGCCTTTGATTATAACGGACAGCACATGAAGGAACTCAAGAATCAGGTTCAGTTGTTCCCCATTTACGGAGTTCTGCCGGGAAACAGCTACATATGCGGCAAACAATACACCTTCCATCTTGGATTGGACCTTGGAACACTGTACCAGCCGATAGAGTTTTCAGCAACGGTCGGAGACTGGAACAACAGTTACGCCGTAGACATGAACAGCGTATGGGGAGAAAACAAGATATATGAAGACAATGACTTTTTCTGACTTTTAATATGCTGATTGAAGTTATTTCATTCATTCCTTTCATAACGTGCCTGTTTTGGCTGGTGCTGAATCTTTTGCTTAATAAAAACGGCAAGGAGTTCAGGACTCTCGGGTATCTACTGTCCTTATTAGGAATAATATCTTTTGCTCAGAACGTCATACTCTACGGCGAAAATGATTTGGTATTGCCTTGCTTTTTTGCAAGACAATTCTTTATGCTTCTCCTGATCCCCGCTTTGCTGCTGTATGTTTCAAAACTAACCCCAGGCATGGTTTTCAAGCCAGCCAACCTGGCATGGATTGCAGTACCCGTATCATTGCTTTTTGCCGAATCAATCATTTTAATACTCTCCGGAACAGACATTGTCATGCACGGGATAAACAACTCTCCCTTGGAACTCGGGACTGACAAAGCTGCCAAAATCATACATATCTGTTCTTTCACGGTTTTTTATTCAATATTGGCATTACAAGTGATTATTTGGACTGTTATAACCGTCAGAAGATTATCACAAAAATCACTTAACAGACATTTTCATTTCTGCTCAGCGTTGATTCTGATCATTGCTGCAATGGAAACGGCTAATCTCACAGCCGGTCTGAAGGAGTCCTGGCTTTATGCAGCATTGTCAGTTATGCTGTCCGCAGCAATATTCAGCATATCATATGCCCAATTGTTCCCGACGGATACAAAAGCTGTTGTCCCTGACGAAATAAAGAAAGAGGCTGAGACCATTCAGAAACCGCATGAACCCGACAATCTGATAATCGAGTCCCATCAAAATCAGATAGAGGAGGAAAACCTGAGAATAAGATTCGAAGACCTCATAGTAACCGAGCAGTTGTTCCTGAAACAGGGAATCAGGATATCGGATATAGCCTCAATGCTTGAAACAAACAGGACTTATGTTTCCAGACTGGTTAACAACACTTACAACATGAGTTTCTCGGATTATATAAACACGCTGAGGATTGACTATGCCGAGCAGTATCTGATTCACCACAGGGAAGCCAAACAATCCGACATTGCTGCTGCATGCGGCTTTCCGAACGCATCTGCTTTTAATAATGTATTCAAAAAAATAACAGGAGTGACCCCAAAGATATGGTTGGCAACCAGATCAGGGCAATCAAAATAGTAAAGTGGAATATGGACAACAACAAAGATTACTCAAAGTACACCGTACTTATTGTTGATGACATACCTATCAACATCATCCTTCTCAAGACGATGTTGGCCAGGACAAATGTCAGGATTCTCACAGCAATAAACGGCCAGGAAGCACTCGATACCGTGCGTGACCTGAGGCCACATGTTGTTCTTCTTGACATACAGATACCAATCATGGACGGTTGGGAAGTACTCAAGGAGATAAAGGCAGACCCTGAACTGAAAGAGACCGCCGTGATAATAGTTTCAGCCTACACATCATCCGAAGATATAGAACAATCCATGAAACTGGGCGCATCCGGATTCATCAAAAAACCCGTAATAATGGATTTATTGCTGTCCAGTGTCACAGCCGAGCTTGATAAGATTTGATTTGTTATCAATTTTCCATATATTTGCACAATCAACAAAGGACTAATAATTATGACACCGACCGACATAAAGAACATTGATCTGTCCAAACACACCGTTTTGGCAGTTGACGACATACCGATGAACCTGCTTCTGATAAGCAAAATACTGTCGCGTCTTAACATAACCATAAACACCGCCTCAAACGGCAGGGAAGCACTTGATTTCATATCTAAGAACAAGCCCAGCCTGGTCCTGTTGGATCTGATGATGCCGGAAATAGATGGCTATGAAGTACTGAAGCGCCTAAGGGAGAACCCCGAAACAAAAGATCTGAGAGTAGTGATACTGTCTGCGCTGAATTCAAATGAAGATATTGTCAAAGGCTTCAACATGGGGGCCAATGACTTCATAACAAAGCCTATTATTCTGGAAAAACTGACAAGCTGTGTGATAACCCAGCTGCAATTGGTCGAATTGTCTGAGAAATAATCAGATGTGAATTCCTTTCTCTCTCATTTCATCATCTGCCTTCTTTTTCTCTTCCATCAATAGGATAAGAAGCCATTCCCGCTGCTCGTTGCTCATACCAAGATCACGGCATGCCGATTCATATCTGTTCAGGACAGCCTCCTGGTACCTATGATATGTCACTGATTTCTTTATCTCCTCCTCTATGGTTTCATGTTCAATCCTGTAGCTGTCCTCATAATACTCCCTATAAGACTTTTCTGTTACCAGTTTCAGGCAATAATAGAACATGGCTCCTGTCAGTATGAAGACTCCCAGAACCCCCAACAGCAAAGGCACCTTCTGAATCAGGCCCATCAATGCCAACACTCCGCCAACCATGAAACACAATACAGCAATAAATAGATAGCGGTTCTTAACGATAATACTCTTGATTCCGGTTTTCATATCTGGTTAATGTTTTGTCTGTTCTGAATTATTCTTGTCTTCATCTCATTCTCCACCTCTTTTGAATCAATAGCCTTACGATAGGCATTTCGTGCCTCCAGTTCACTTTTGTTCCTTTCACGCAAATAATCCAGATTTTTATCCAGATTCCATTGTGTGAACAGTATCGCCATCGTAACCATAAGGAACAGCAGTATGAATCCAAACATGATTGACATCTCCTGCTGCGATCTCAGACGTTGCGCTTCCAGTCTGAGACGGGCATTATTCAGCTCGGCATCCAGGATTGCCATATCCTCATTCTGGACAGCAATATAAATGGAATCCTTAGTCTCCATCAGACTGTTAAGCTGATTGTAGGCATTCTGATAATCATCCCCGATTGCATATAAGATATGCTTCTGTCCGAATCGTTCCTTGGCGGTTGTAAGGGAATCGGACTTGATAATAGCCTCCTCCAGCATGCCGCAAGAACGCAGCCGGCATATTTCTATCATCAGCTTCGTATCACGGTCTGTCTGAGAGCGGTATAAAGGGTTACTCACCAATTCCTGGTATGTCTTATTGAATTCATCTTTCTTACCTTGGGCATCATAAAGATATACCTTGGTCAACAAAGTCTTGACTCTCAGAGATGGATAGAAATCCTGAAACTCCTCGGCCAATGTACAATAGCGCTCCACCTCATCATATCGCCCAAGTTTGATATACTCGCGGGCTATCAGATTGTAGATGACAGGAAGTTCCTGCTCTTCCTTGGCACGTATGCTGAATTCGGCGGCCTGACTGAAATTTGAGATTGCCAGTTCTGAATTGGAACGGAATGATTGTATAAGGCCTATTACCCTGTGGGCATACATCTGACCCAAACTGCTTCCTGATCCGGCAGCCTTGGCCGACATGTCTCTTGCTTCCAGCATGGCGTCCGAGATACGTCCTGCCATAATCAGCATATTGCAGTAGTCATGCATTGTCAGAAAATAGAACTCGCGCATTCTGGAGTTGTATCCGGACATCGTTTTTAGTTCAGAGACTATCTCCTTGACTCGCAAAGAATCATTCCGGATGAATCTTGGGGGCAATTCAAGCGACAGGGCCAGCATTTTTATCCTTGAATCGCTCTTTTGTATCCCATAGCGATAGATGGAATCGGCCAACAGTATATTGGACTCATCAAACTGCCTTATCCTGCCGTTGGCATATTTGAGATACAGCCCATCACCTACACCGAGACGGTTTCTTATCTGGGCAGATGCGCAGACAAAAGAAAGGCACACAAGCAAAAAAACTGAAAAACGTCTCATAAATCAACTATCAGGTCAACTCTTTACATATGCATTGAAGGTCGAATAGAAACGGCTGCCTATACCAGGCTTGCTTTCAACGTTTACCTGTCCACCCATTTTCTCTGTAAACATCTTGGCTATAGTCAGTCCGAGTCCTACTCCTGTCTTGAACATATCATCCTTCCAGAATATGTTGAACACTTTATTATGCCTGCGGGGCTCAATACCGCAACCTGTATCATCAACAAACAGTTCCACTTTCTCCTCATTGAGATTATACCGCCATCCGACCCACACCGTACCCTTTTCCGTGAACTTAAACGCATTCTTGATATACTGCCCCATGACAGCCTCTACCCTGATGGGATCAATCATTGCGAATACATGGTCACGGCCCTGCTCCAATCTGAAACTCAGACCGGATGAGACTGAAGTCTTCCATTCATTGAATATTCTCTCGACAAGCGGAGCAATCTCTATCTCAACCGGATTCACATCAACCCTACCGCTTTCAAAACGGGAGAACTGGAGAATATCCTCAATCATCTCTCCAAGTTGGCTGGAGTTGTCACGGATCAGTTCCACCATCTCTTCCCTCTCTTCACCCCTCAACATGCCGTCATCCGTACTGAGCAGCTGTGCGAATCCCAAAATGGCATTGAGCGGAGTACGTATCTCATGACTGATATTCATAAGGAATGTCTCCTTATTGGTAATCTCTTCGGCCACAATGGCAGCCTCGGTCATGTATTCATTGTACAGTACCGTATCATTGATATCAATGACAATACCCGAAAGAGTTCCCAGCATGTGATCTTCGGCTCTTTTTTTGGTATTGGGTCTGAACTGCCACCAACGATAACTGTTGCCGTCATCCTTGGTTATTCGGAAATCTTTGGAGGCCAAAGGTTTACCGGCAGCCATTGATGCCAAAAGATCTGAAAGGACATCTGCATCATCCGGATGCAGTTTGGGTTCAAGGGCCATCAGGTCATCGGCCGAACTTACCACTATACAATCTGCATTCTGCAGTGCCATATCAAGCATGATACGTTCGTTATCAAGTTCCACAAGAGCATTCTGCAACTCGATATCCTTCTTTCTGAACAGCATATACAGAATCATGAACAGGAATCCCAAAAGCAAGAATATGCCCAAGACAATCAGAAGAATAAACTGTGCAGGATGCTGAACGCGCCAAGGAGCCCCTACCACAACAAAACTGTCACTGAAATCGCTATAATTCATATCCAGGAGTTCCATAGCCCTCCATGACATGTAATAATTGGCCTTATGCTCTATGATAGGCAGACTTCCGGCACTCTCTCCGTTCAAGATACGTGCCACATAGGCAGCCTGATCATTCGCTACCGTCTGATATGAAGCGAAATAACCGCACAGTGAACGTCTGGACCCGTCACCGAATCCGTCACGGACAGCCGAGAACTGAGGTTTCAGTGTCTTGCTGAGGACCTGTTCGTTCTCAATATCACGCTTGACGGTAAGATACGGAGTCATGGTCAGGCTGTTAAGGATCTTTATCCTGTGCTTGTGATAGTCACCGTCACTGCGGTAATTGTTCAACTCGGGCGATCCATTTGAGAATACGTTTATGAATATTGAATCCCTGAAGCGTTCCGCCAACTGGTCAAGAGGAAGATCCTTAATATGATAATCCATGTTGTTCACGTAAGGTGGACGGTTCAGATCACTGCTAAGCCTTTCCCTGATACGCTTGTCATAATCAGTAGTATCCAACTCTATAACCACCACATTGGAGTACATCGGTTGTCCCGGCACCGCTGTATAGCTCGCCATACGGACAGCCAGCTCAATATTCCGTTGGAAATTCAGAAGATCAGTACATATCGCCGTATTCGTGCTGCGTCTTATCAGAGTCCAGTCCGGACAGTGAAGCCCTGCAGCCACCATCGGAATGCTGTCAACAGGAGGTAACCATTTGCTGTAATGGCCCTCAAGATAAAGACTTAATGTACGGTCATCTATACAGCATACCAAATCAGGCACCCATCCGTCATCGTTAAGCCGCTTGAATGACTCCTCCAATGCTTCAGATTGGGCTATGTCGAGATGGCCCGATGAATAGACATTCCTTACATCGGCCTTTATTCCATTATCCCTCAATGAAGCAGCAAACGTTTTCTCATAAATCCTGTAGTTACGGAAAATGGAATCATAGACAAAGAGACAAAGTACATTATATGTCTTGCCATCCGTATGGCTGGTGACACGGTTGCCCAAGCATCCGGAGAACAGCGTCATACACAACGCCACAACAATTATGTATATCCTGTATCTCATATCACTGTTCCGTAGGTGTACTGTCAACCGGCAATCTGAACCAGAACCGGCTACCCTGACCAAGCTTGCTTGTAAAACCGTATTTTCCGTTTTGTTTCTCTATGATAGAGCAGCAGATATCCAGGCCAAGACCGGTACCTTTGTAGTTACCCTTGGCCATGCCGAAACGCTGCATTACCTTAGTGCTGTCCTCCTCACTGATTCCGATACCAGTGTCGGAAACATATACTTCTATCCAGCCGGATTCATCCTCAGGGACTATCCATCCCAATGTTACCGATCCCTGAAGAGTATACTTGAACGCATTGCTCAAATAATTGTTGATAACCTGACTGGTACGTATGGGGTCTGCCAGAATAACGGCATCAGGCCCGTCGTATGGTTCATACCGGAACTTGAGATGAGACGGACAAAGTATACGATTTGTATGATAGCTGTCATTAAGCAGTTTCGCCGTACTTATGCTCCTTATCTTGAATGACATGGAATCCGTACTGTCTGACGGCTTACGGACAGCCTCATCAATAAGGTCCAGCAACAGCTCGGTGTTGTCACGGATCAGGCTGGTAAACAACAGTCTGTCCTCAGGACTACATCCTTCGGCCAATAATTGCGCAAAACCTGATATGGCATTCAGAGGGGTACGTATGTCATGAGTTATGTTGGCAATGAAATTTTCCTTGGAGATGACTTCCTCTGCCCTGATAGCGGATTCCTGAAGTGTCTTTTCAAACTCCACTATCTTATCCACACTGATGACAAAACCTATTATCATTCCGTCCGATTCACTCTTACGGAATGATACCTCCCACCAATGCCATGTCCCGTTCAGCATCTTGGCACGGACCCTTACCTTGGCTTTGTCAGAATCGGCCGGTACAAGACCAATGCAGATATCAAAAGAGCCATAACTCTCTGGGGAGACATATTCTGCCCGATATTCGTCCACGTCCCATCCATAGGTGGTAGAATCCATCTGCGAACTGTGGAGAAAGCTGATCCTGCCGTCCTTGACTTTATAGAACATCGAATCACTACCTTCAAGGACAAGCAGACGGCGCTGCGTCTCCTGTTTGAGCAGAGCCAATGCCTTCTCACGATCTCCGTTCCTTTTGCGGAATCGCACGCTTGTGAGCCATGACAACAATGAAGCCACAAGAATTACGCCCAAGGCGACAAGGCACATAAACAGTCCTCTCCTTGCAACCATAAAAGGCACATTAACAATCTTGAAACGTTCATTAAAATCATTGAAACTGAGCGGAGGATCCATCTGGACCATAGCATTCCAGTCCATATAATAGTCCTTCTTGTGAGCCTGAACCGGAATATCGGCCGGGCTTTCGCCATTCAATATCCTTATGGCCGTTAACACCTGATCGTCTATCTGAGTCTCAATACCGGCAAAAAAACCGCAAAGGAATTTGGGACGCTCATACTCATTCTCTTTGTCATCCGCAACCACATTGTTGCCAAGAAGGTTGCTGAAACTGCCGAACTGTTCACGTACCGCTGTAATCTGAGGGATACGGGACAGGTCTATAAGACTGTTGCTGAACAGGTCATACTTAACCTGTATATGTCCCTGACGTCCTTCAAACGTGAATGATTTGGCAATTTCGGAATTGTGAAGACCTATATTGTGAGTAATATCGTCTTCAGTGTCAAGTTTTTCCGGGCGGTTTCTTTCAGGATCCGCCATAGTGACAAAACTCACCACTATCCTATCACTATACGTCGATGATGACAGTTCGGAATAATCGATTGCGAAATTTTCATTATTGACAAACACGCTGGTATCGGAGATATTACTGTATAGCCTTTCACGCAACTGATCCTGGTAATCTCCATAATCCAATTCGACGATAGGACTGCCCGGATAATCAAGATTCCTGTAAAGGAAACAGTTTGCAGCAAGGTCAACGGGATCACTCAGGCCAGTCATCAGGGGATAATCCTGATGCACATATGAAAATGCTGATACTCCCGCGAATACGGATGGTATTGTCTTAAGCAGGATATCCTCATTGTTTAGAATATAATGGAAAGCAAGGTCGTCATTTATCAGAAGAATATCCGGCTTGTAACCCCTAATTGTTTCCACAAACCTGTCCTGGCCGGAATCGTTGATAAATGGCTTTTCAGTATGAATAAGGTCCAGATATACATGATGTGTCTCCACGTTCATGCCATGATGCCGGAAACTCCTTTCCATATAGTTCCTGAAATAGCTTCCCTCCTGGCCCATATCGTTATATGAATGTATCACGACCACAGTAAAGTCGGATTCACCTCTTCTTTCCGGATATGATATGCATGAGGACGGCAGGAAAACAGTAATTCCGATAAGGAAAAGAACCAGAAGACAAATACCTACATGCGTACAGAGACGCTTGTCTGAACGGAAACGGTCCTTTTTACTGACGGATAATCCCATGTTGAATAAATGAGTATTGCAAACTTAGCTTTTTACAACAAATATTACAAAAAACTCATCAGGTTTTTGATAAATTTGCCCATTGATTGAATATATCCCTGATATGACAATAGTATGTGACGAACATATCCCTTTTCTCAGAGGCGCGCTTGAGCCGTATGCCGATGTGGTCTATGCGCCAGGAAATGAAATAGGGCCGGATATGATTCGCAATGCCGACGCCCTTATTGTAAGGACCAGGACAAAATGCAATGAATCACTTCTTAAAGGATCTAAAGTCAGGTTTGTCGCTACCGCCACTATCGGCTATGACCATATTGACACTGCATGGTGTGAGCAAAACAATATTGCCTGGACCAATGCCCCCGGATGCAACTCCGGCTCTGTACAGCAATACATGGGATCTGTTTTGGCATGCATGTCAAGGGACATGTCTTTTGATTTCAGGGAAAAGACCTTGGGTGTTGTAGGTGCAGGCAATGTAGGCGGCAAAGTAGCCCGTCTGGCATCATTGCTGGGATTCAGGGTCTTGCTTTGCGATCCTCCCCGTGCCAGACGCGAGGGTGACAACGGTTTTGTATCCATTGACCGTATTATAGAGGAGAGTGACATAATCACCTGCCACGTCCCGTTGACTTTGGGCGGCATGGATTCCACCTATCATCTCTTTGACAAGAGCCGTCTGGAAGCCTTGGACCGCCACCAAGTCCTGATTAACACATCCCGTGGAGAGGTTATTGACACAAACGCCCTGGTGCATGTCCTCAAGAAAGGTTCAATAAAGGCCGCATCTCTGGACGTATGGGAAAATGAGCCCTCTATAGATCCCCGGCTGCTTGACTTGCTGTACACCGGCACGCCTCATATAGCCGGATATTCGGCCGACGGCAAGGCCAACGGTACAATGATGTGCGTACAGGCTCTGGGACAGTTCTTTGACCTGTCATGCCGCAGCTGGGAGACTTCAGGATTGCCCGAACCTTTACAGCCATCTGAATTCACCATAGACACTCGCGGGAAGACTCCTCAACAGATACTGTCAGAAGCAATCCTTTACACCTATGACATAAAAAAGGATGATGCAATGCTCAGAGCGGATATAAGCCGGTTTGAAAGACTGCGGTCAGCCTACCCTGTCAGACGTGAATTCAACGCGTTCACTGTAAAGTTGTCAGATGACTCATCGGGCCGTGCCTCTGTATATTTGAGGGAAGCCGGATTCAACGTAACCGAATAACAATTACATTTGTAGAAAAACCGAATACAGTTATGAAAATTTTAGGAAAATACTCTTTTGGAGTAGGTGACAGATTCTCGCATGAAGGAAAGGCCCAACTCGAAGCACTCATAGAAGGTGCAGGCAAATACCCGTATGAATTTGTACCGGTATGGAACAAATCCAACCGCGAGCATCAGATTATCGGCACCGAACCGACCCGCACACGAATCGAGGCCGATGATGCGGTCAGGGCCACGGGATACGCCAAGCCCTATTTCGTAGATGCCGATCACATCAACATGAACAATGTCGACAGGTTCATGGAAGCATCAGATTTCTTCACCATTGATGTAGCGGATTACATAGGAAAGAAGGCTGATGCCGATGATATTGCACAATTCATCGGAACCAACCTGAAATATTCAGGAGATCTGGTTATACCCGGAATAGAACAGCCGTTCAAGGTAAACCGGGACCTTATCGGGGAAATTGCAGACAAATACCTGTTTGCCGTTAAGGAGGCCGGACGTATATACCGCCATATCGCAGCATGCAAGGGTTTTGACGGATTTGTTACCGAAGTCTCCATGGATGAGGTTGATTCACCGCAGACACCAATAGAGATTTTCTTTATCCTGAGCGCTCTTGCCCAAGAAGGAGTTCCCGCACAGACCATTGCCCCGAAATTCACCGGAAGGTTCAACAAGGGAGTGGATTATGTTGGTAATACCGCACAGTTTGAGAAAGAGTTCCGTGAGGATCTGCTGGTAATTGACTATGCGATAAAGGAATTCGGACTGCCGGAGGGGCTGAAGCTCAGTATCCATTCCGGAAGTGACAAATTCTCCATCTATCCCATAATGGGCAGGCTGATACGCCAATATGACAAGGGTATACACATCAAGACCGCAGGCACCACCTGGCTTGAAGAAAACATAGGCCTGGCTCTTGGTGATGAAACCGCTTTCAAGTTAGCCAAGAGGATTGCACTTTCCGCCTTAGGACGCATGGAGGAACTCTGCGTGCCATATGCCACAGTGATTGACATCAACCCTGCCAAACTACCCACAGCCGCACAGATTGAGTCATGGAGCGGCGAGCAGTATGCCAGGGCACTTCGCCACAACCTTCAGGATCCGCTCTACAATCCTGATTTCCGTCAGCTTATACACGTAAGTTACAAGATTGCCGCCGAACTGGGTGATGAATTCTATCCAGCATTGGAACGAAACGCCACCGTAATAGCCCGGCAGGTAAAGGAGAATATTCTGGACAGACATATAGCACGTCTTTTCAACTGAAACAATAACACTTGATTACATATATGAATAACAAGCCATTCATTCATGAGAATTTCCTTTTGCAGTCCAAAACAGCAGAGCATCTGTTTCATGACCACGCAAAAAAACTGCCGATCATTGATTACCACTGCCATCTTAACCCGCAAGAGGTAGCCGAAGACCACAAGTTCCGTTCCATCACTGAACTGTGGCTGGGTGGCGACCACTACAAATGGCGTGCACTACGAACCAACGGCATTCCAGAGAAATACATCACCGGTGATGCATCGGATTGGGACAAATTCCTGAAATGGGCTGAGACCATGCCATACTGCATGCGCAACCCGCTCTATCACTGGACACATCTGGAACTCAAGACCTGTTTTGGCATAGACAAGGTCCTGAATCCTGATACAGCTAGGGAGATTTACGATGAGTGCAACGAGAAACTGGCCAGTCCCGAGTTCAGTGCCCGTAATCTTATGCTTCATTACAATGTGGAAGCAGTTTGCACTACCGACGACCCCATAGACACTCTTGAATACCATAAGCAGGTACGTGAAAGCGGATTCAAGGTTAAGGTCCTGCCGACATGGCGTCCGGACATGGCCATGACGGTTGAGAATCCTGCCGCATACAGGGAATATATAGACAAACTGGCCGGAGTGAGCGGTGTAAGCATAAACTGTTTTGACGACATTGTCAAGGCTCTCCTGGTACGTCATAAATACTTTGAGCAGATGGGCTGCCGTCTCAGTGACCATGGTATGGAAGAGTTCTATTCCGAGGATTTCAGTCCCGCCGAACTGGACGCCATATTCAGCAAGGTATACGGAGGCACCGCTCTTACTGACCTTGAAATCCGCAAGTTCAAAAGCGCCATGCTGATTGAGTTCGGTAAAATGGATGCCGATACCGGATGGACCCAGCAGTTCCATTACGGAGTCATCCGCAACCAAAACACAAAGATGTTTAAACTGATTGGCAAAGATACCGGCTTCGATTCAATGTCTCAGGTTCTTACTGCCAAATCCATGAACCGTTATCTTGACAGACTTAACAGCATGGACAAACTGACCAAGACCATAATCTACAATCTCAACCCGTCAGATTTTGAGATGGTTGGCACCACCATAGGTAACTTCCAGGACGGATCAGTACCCGGCAAGATACAGCTTGGAGCTGGTTGGTGGTTCCTGGACCAGAAAAACGGCATGGAACAGCAGATGCAGGTTCTGAGTATGCTGGGCCTTCTGTCAAGATTTGTAGGTATGCTGACTGACAGCCGTTCTTTTGTTTCTTACGCACGTCATGAGTATTTCCGCCGCATACTCTGCAATCTGATAGGAAATGATGTGGAGAAGGGAGAGATCCCGGCATCCGAGATGCATAGGATTGAGCAGATGGTTGAAGATATCTCTTATTTCAACGCCAAACGATTTTTCCAATTCTGACAGTTCGCTCCAATAAGACTGATGCCTTGCAGACAAACTCTCCAAGGCATCATTTTTTTGTAAAAAAGTCTGCATTTCTTTTTGGAAAACCAATTTAAAGCAATACCTTTGCATCGCTTTTTCAGGAAAGCAGTTGCGCGATTAGCTCAGTTGGTAGAGCAATTGACTCTTAATCAATGGGTCCAGGGTTCGAATCCCTGATCGCGTACAAAAAAAAGAAGACCTCAGCGGTCTTCTTTTTTTGTTATTCAAATATATACAACTCGCTGGGAGTAGTCCGTTTCAGTGCGCAAAGCTGGACGTCTTTGCCGGGAATCACCCCTACTCCGCGGAGTTCAAACTCAACTGTCTTGTATGCTATTTCCGGATGGTTATTCTCACCGCTCAGGTGACACAGCCAGATATTCTTCAAGTCAGGATGGATGTTTTCGGCCAGAAACCTGGCTGTAGTCCTATTGCTCAAATGACCTCTGGGACTTGTTATCCTGTCCTTCAGAAATTGCGGGTAGTTTCCCATACGGAGCATATCCTCATCGTAGTTAGCCTCCATTATAAGGTAATTGGCCTGGAGGATATACTTGGATGCCGTATCCGTAATATGTCCCAAGTCAGTCACGAAACAGAAAACCTTGTTATCCACCTCCACTCTATAACCGACATTGTCCGTGCCGTCATGAGGAACCTCGAACGGTGTAATAACAAAATCCATAAACTCAAACGGCACCTCCTTTTCTATAAAGCGGACGCATCGTGACAGTTTCTCTGTCATACAATAGTTATTGTTTATGCCTTCATGAGTCTCACGCGTGGCATAAACCGGAATGGCACATTTTTCGCCAAGATTGCCGAGAGCCTTGATATGGTCGGCATGATCATGCGTCACGAAAACAGCCATGATTCTCTCAAACGGGATACCGGCATCCTTCAGATATCCCTTAATCTGTTTTACGGGGATGCCCGCATCAATCAGGATTGCATGTTCGTCTGTGCCAAGATAGTAGCAGTTTCCGCTGCTTCCACTTGACAAACTCATAAAGTAGGTCTTCATTTTTATGTTGTTTTATTTCTTTCTTCATATCAGTAATGTGTTTTTGATGATCAGAACGGATAACCCACAGCCAGATGGAACGCAAAATCCCTGTTCATTGAGGGGTGAACCAGAGGCAGTCTCTTATAGAATGTTGTTCCGGACGGGTTGTATGCCTTCATACCGCCATCCAGTCTGAGCACTAGGACTCCGAAATCAAAACGTAATCCCAAACCATATGATACCGCTATCTGTTTATAGAAGGTATCAAAGCCGAACACCCCGCCCGGCTGCTCTACGTAGTCACGGATTGTCCAGATATTTCCGGCATCCACAAAAGCGGCGCCATTGACTTTCCAGAACAGTTTGGAACGATATTCAACACTTGCTCCCAGTTTTATATCGCCAGACTGTTTGATATAGTCAATCACCTTATCATCTCCATGGTAAGTGCCGGGACCCAACTCACGTACGGACCAACCGCGTACACTGTTTGCTCCTCCTGAAAAATAGCGTTTCTCAAACGGGAGGCTGGTAGAGTTGCCATACGGAACAGCAACGCCCCATTCCAAGTGCGCCACCAGATTGTTGGTCCTGTCCAAACGCCAGTTTGCAGTAAATGAGAAGTCATGCTTGGCATATTGAGCAAACGCCACACCAAAAACCTTATACTGGTTGTTGTCATTCTTTTCAAATCCAAGAGGTTCGGACAGCAGGCTCAGCATATTACCTGATGTCTCCACGCCCACACGGACAGAAAAGCGGAACGGATCTACGGCATTTATCCTGGAACTTGAATAGTAGAACGTATAGCCCAGCTTGGTTATGAGCAAGTCCTCATAGTTGTATTTAAGGATTGACCTGGCCGATGTGATCTGATTCAGATACTCTGACCTGAAATGATCCGATATCCATGGTACTACCAGATAGTTCAGGTCAACCACATCAAGCTGATGTGACTTCTGCCAGGCATCACCCCACATATAGCTCCAACCAGTGGAGAAAATTGTTTTCTGAAACTCCGGACGACGCTGTGCGTTTATCTTGAGGCTGAAACGCGAAGTAGCCTGACTGCGTCTCTGCAACTCCTGGCTCATGAAAGGTGCAAGGAATTCCGGGAAATCCAGGTTTGTCTCCAAGCCGTACTCTATGTAAGTATCACCCGAATAACCAGGGAGATTGGATATTGACTCATAAGCTCCGCGAAGCTTGACAGTCAACTGCTCGGAGCCCCTGAACAGGTTGCGGTCCGTAAATGACATCGAAGCCGCGGCACCAAGGTCACCTGCCGTATTTGTACCTTCCACCTCGAAACTGAACGAATGTTTGGGGAGACTTACCATCAGCACATTGGCTTTCAGCCTGTTATCCTGGCCCGGAACATCTTCAAAACTGACGTTTGAATATTTCAGTATCCCCAGGCGCGAGAGAGACATATAAGTTTGGGAGATAGAATCAGAATCGTACTCCATTCCCTGTCTGAGGAACGAATGAATATCTATGATCCTGGGGCGAAGCGCCGGTCTGGAATCCTTTCCGGGGTAGATGAGACGGAATGATTCGCAAGTATCAATCCTGGCAGGCATATCTGAGCCGGGTGTGTTGCCATTCTTGTCTGAGAGATAATAATCAACCGATGCTATTGTGTAACGTCTATGCGGATGAACAGTTCCGTCATCGTCAACACTCTCGGCGGCCACTATCATATTGAGCCCGACCTTATCACTGCCCTTAACTGTATCAGCGACAAATGATATGTAATCACGATTAAAACGGTAATAACCGTATTTGCGCGCCAGCCCTACGATGCGGTTACGTTCATCATTCAGGACAGATGCATCGAGATTCATGCCACGCACCAGAAGAGTCTGCCCGCTGTTTTCATTGATTATCCGTTCCAACTCACCGTCCTGCACAGTTATCCTGATAGTGTCCACAATGAACATCTTGCCCGGTTGCAGGTTGAAACTCAACTTTGTCTTGGGTTTACGTCTGTTTTTGGTCGTATAGGAGACATCGGCGTTGAGATAACCGGCATTCATCAGAGAACGTTTCATATCCACGCATGTAGCCTCTGAGAGCAACGGGTCATAAATGACCGGCGCCTCTCCGGCCCTTGTTCCTGTGAATGAATATAACCTCAGGGGGAAACGGAACATACCGAACCATCGCAGGTTTGGCATCTGATAGGAAAGATTCCTGTATTTGGATAGGTCAGAGACGGTCTTGTCATCGGACGTGACATCAACTTTCGACAACAGGTAATGACCTTCCGGAACATATTTGTAAACAGAACAGGAAGCCAGCCCCGTAACAAGGGCGAATATGGCCAGTATTTTAATCAGGTTCCTGTTCATGTTCATTTTGCTTTAACTTACAAAAATAAGCAAACTAGCTCGCCTTTCAAAGCATGGTCGTAAAAAATAGTTATCTTTACACACACTTAAAGAACAGAGATGTTAAGCAAGAATGACATAAAGCATATCAAGAGTCTGGAGCACAAGAAGTTCCGCGAAGAGAAGGGACTGTTCCTTGCCGAAGGTCATAAACTGGTAAGTGAACTGACCGGGATATTCAGGTGTACATTAATTGCCGCCACTACCGACTGGTTGAAAGGCCACGGTAGCATATCGGCCGAAAGGATAGAAACCGTTTCGCCCGATGAGCTAAAACGCGCCAGCCTGTTAAAAACGCCTCAAGATGTGCTTGCAATATTCCGCATACCGTCAGACGGAACTGATCTGACAACCGCTGCGAAAGACAATCTCGTTCTGGCCCTGGATGATGTTCAGGATCCCGGAAATCTGGGAACAATAGTACGTATAGCCGACTGGTTCGGGATAAAAAACGTTTTCTGTTCTAAAGGCACTGCCGATATATACAACCCGAAAGCCGTACAGGCTACTATGGGCGCAATTTCCAGGGTAAGTGTACAATATACAGACCTGACCCGTTCCATACAACAATTGCCACGCGAAATCCCGGTCTACGGTACTTTTCTGAACGGAGAAAAAATATATGACGCCAGTCTGACAAAGAACGGGATCATTGTTATGGGAAATGAAGGTAACGGTATAGGCGCCGAACTGGAAAAGAGCGTTACCAAAAGGCTTTTCATACCCAACTGGCCGGAAGGAGCAGCCACATCCGAATCACTCAATGTAGCCATCGCAACCGCCATCACTTGTTCAGAGTTCCGCCGAAGAGATTTTTGACCGGGCCAGGTTAACGCTGACAGTGTCCGTAATGGAATTATTATGATACCTCATAAGTTCCATGCCGGAAAGCACGAATATGGAGTTGCGGCTGTCTGTCGGATCCAGATAATTTATCGAACCGCTTATACCGGACAGCAAATCCATTTTATCAAGCACCAATGACAGATTCACCGGACCGCTCTCCATCAGCATGGTATCGGCGGTAGAGACGCTGTCACGATAATAAGCAGACAGGGAAATATACGCATGCTGGGGTACGCCGGAATCGGTCGAGACAAATGTTCCGGACATGTTCAGACATATAGTATCCCCGCTATGGAATGTTGTATCCGGCTGTATCGCATAAGTAAGCCTGTTCATGTAAACCGATGTATTGAGCAATGCTGTCCTTTCAAGGTACCACATGTCAATGCTGTCACCGGACTGTATTGTCACCAGTTTCTTTTCAATTTTTGAAAAAGCTTTGCTGGCACTCTTGTACTCGTCATCAACCCTATTTGAAAGACGTTTGTAGATTTTAGACAACTCCTTGGGATTCCTGGTATACCAGACCAGCGAAGTATTGAACTGTTCCTTTGTGATTCCGTTTTTACTGTAAGCCCAGTCTATATATGCGGCAGTGGTATATTTCTCTTCCTTTGGCAAATCCTGGCTTATGGCCTGCGCCAGATGATAATCATAGAGAAAACGCTCCATCTTTTTCGGAGACAGTACATCATCAGGACGCTTGAGCCGACAGCCCGACATAACTGTCAGAATCACAAATACCACCAGGATGTCAGTTCTTCGCATCGGAATCATAGTTCTTTTCCTGATCATCCGGGGTGACGTAGTGAAGTCCCATATTGACTACCCTGGTATAGAACAGCAGCAAGGCTATCACACCGCAGGTAATACAGGAGTCCGCAAAATTGAATACTGGCTCAAAGAATACGTCTCCACCCACAAACGGCACCCAGTCAGGCCATGTCCAGAGCGGAAAATAGAACATATCCACCACCTTGCCGTACAGGAACGGCGCATAACCCTGTCCGAACGGAACAAAAGATGCAACCCCGTCGGGACCATAAGCACTGCTGTCAAAAATCAGGCCGTAAAACAAACAATCCAATAAATTGCCAAGCGCACCTGCTATGACAAAAGACACCGTAACTATATAGCCTGTAGGAAAACCCTTGTTGATTATTTTTATAAGGTACCAGATAAAGAATCCTATGGCCGATATCCTGAAGAGAGAGAGGAACAACTTACCGAACAACTCCATTCCGAAAGCCATGCCGTTGTTCTCAACGAACAGTATCTTGAACCATGGAGTCACATCAATACTCTCGCCAAGAGACATTCCGGTCTTGACCAGAATCTTGATGATCTGATCTATTACCAGCACTGAAAGAATGATGATCAGTGCCAGACGCCCCTGACGGATATTCTTATTGTTATCCATTAACAGGAGTCAACGCTTGTTCTGCTTGGCTTCTATACACAATGTAGCATGAGGAACAGCACGCAGACGCTCCTTGGGAATGAGTTTGCCTGTCTCACGGCAGATTCCGTAAGTCTTGTTCTCAATACGTACAAGAGCGGCTTGAAGCGACTGGATGAATTTCATCTGACGCTGTGCCAGGCGGGTGGTCTCCTCCTTTGAAAGGGTGTTGGCGCCCTCCTCAAGCACCTTGTATGTAGGAGATGTGTCATCAGTACTGTTGTTGTCTGCATTCATGAGCGAGGCTTTGAGTGCATCATAATCCCTCTGGGCAACTTCAAGTTTCTCATTGATAATCTGACGGAACTCCTCCAGTTCCTCATCAGAATAACGGTTCTTCTCTGCCATAATGGTAAAGTTATAGGTTAAGGTTTATTGATTAAATTTTCTCTATCTGCAGTTTGAATGAATAATCATCAAACGATATGTCCTCACCCTGTTCCATTCCGGGAACAAGTTCTATCTGATCGGCCAGAACCTGGCTCTTTATCCACTCCTCATACTCGCGTACGGCGGCATCGGTCTGGGGATCGGAATTCAGCTTGACGCGGATGCGGTCGGTTATCTCCAGACCGTTCTGCTTGCGGGAGTCCTGGATACGTTTCTTAAGCTCGCGGGCTATACCCTCACGCTTGAGTTCATCGGTCAGCTGGATATCCAGAGCGACCGTGAGTGTACCCTCATTGGCAACCACCCAACCCGGGATATCCTCGCTGAATATCTCAACCTCGGTTGTATCGACAGTGGCGGGAGTACCGTTGATATCGAATGTAATGCTGCCCTCCTGCTCCAGTCTGGCCACATCCTCCTGGCTCATGTTCTGAACGGCTGCGGCGACGCCCTTCATGAGCGGACCGAATTTTTTGCCCAGTATCTTGAAGTTGCACTTTACCTTCTTGACCAGAACGCTGGTGGCTCCCTCAACGAACTCGACCTCCTTGACATTGACCTCATCGCGGATTAGTTCCTTGACGGGCTCCAAATGTGAGCGGAGTTCTGCAGTAACGGGGATAAGTATCTTCTGCAACGGCTTGCGCACGTTGATCTTTACATCGTCACGCTTACGCAGTGCCAGCACCATTGAGGTGAGTTTCTGGGCAAGCTCCATACGGGTCTCAAGTTCCTTGTCAACCAGAGCGTCGTTGCACTTGGGATACTCTGCCAGATGGACTGATACCGGAGCGTCTGTGCATACTGCGGTAAGGTCACGGAACAGACGGTCGGCATAGAACGGAGCTATGGGCGACATCAGACGGGCCACGGTCTCAAGGCATGTATAGAGCGTCTGATATGCAGCCAGCTTGTCGGCGCTCATGCTGCTGCCCCAGTAACGGTCACGGGTAAGGTGAACGTACCAGTTGGACAGGTAGTCGTTTACAAAGTTGGTTATCAGGCGGCCTGCACGTGTAGGCTCGTAGTCGTCAAGGCTCTCGCGGACATCCTTGGTCAGAGAGTTGAGCTCACTCAGTATCCAGCGGTCCATAACGGGACGCTCGCTTCCTCATCGAACTTGAGGTTATCCCAAGGCTGGGCGTTGGTTATCATGTACCAGCGCAGGGCATCGCTGCCGAACTTTTCAATCTCCTCAAACGGATCCACGGCATTACCCAGACGCTTGGACATCTTGTTGCCGTTCTTGTCAAGCACAAGTCCGTTTGATATTACGGTCTTGAACGATACACCGTTCTTGACCATTGTCGCAATGGCATGCAGCGTGTAGAACCAGCCGCGTGTCTGGTCAACGCCCTCGGCAATGAAATCGGCCGGGAACACGGTGCCGTTGTCAATCAGTTCCTTGTTCTCGAACGGATAGTGCATCTGTGCAAACGGCATGGCGCCGCTGTCAAACCAGACGTCTATCAGGTCAAGCTCACGCTTCATGGGACGGCCTGCCTCAGACACAAGTACGATGTCATCAACGTACGGGCGGTGCAGGTCAATCTTATCGTAGTTTTCCTGTGTATAAACACCGGGCTGGAATCCTTTCTCCCTGAACGGGTTGGACTTCATAACACCGGCCTTTACAGACTTCTCTATCTCGTTGTATAGTTCCTCAACTGAGCCGATGCACAGCTCATCACCATCATCATTGCGCCAGATGGGCAGCGGGGTGCCCCAGTAGCGGCTGCGGCTCAGGTTCCAGTCATTCAGGTTCTCAAGCCACTTGCCGAAACGGCCAGTACCGGTTGACTCCGGTTTCCATTTGATGGTGTTATTGAGTTCAATCATCCTGTCGCGTGCGGCCGATGCCTTGATGAACCAGCTGTCCAGAGGATAGTAGAGCACAGGTTTGTCGGTACGCCAGCAGTGCGGGTAGTTGTGAACGTGCTTTTCAATCTTGAAGGCTGTGCCCTCCTGCTTCATACGGATGCACAGATATACGTTCAGGTCCTCAGCCTTGGAGGCGGCAGCCTCATCGTACTTGCCGCCCTCGTTGAACTTGGGATCATATGCGTTCTTTACATATGCGCCCTGATACTCCTTGTAGAGGTCTGCATCAACGCAGTTCTTTACAAAATCGGGATCCAGCTCATCCATGAGCCAGTACTTGCCGGTAAAGTCAACCATAGGACGGGTCTCCATCTTGCGGTTGATCATGAAGAGTGAAGGAATGCCTGCTGCCTTGGCTACGAATGCGTCATCGGCACCGAATGTGGGGGCTATATGTACTATACCGGTACCATCCTCTGTGGTTACATAATCACCGGGGATTACACGGAAACCGGCGTCTGAAGTCTTGATTGAACCGTCATCGGCCTTGAATACTGGCTTAACCCACGGGAACAACTGCTTGTAGTGCATGCCAACCAGGTCTGCGCCCTTGTACTCTGCCACAACCTGATAAGGGATAACCTTGTCACCCTGAGTGTAGGAGTCAAGTGCCAGTTCTGCACCCTTGGGATCAAGGTAAGCGCTGAGACGCTCCTTTGCCATCACTGCGGTTACAGGCTGGCCGTTGTAGGGATTGTATGTGCGTACTGCAACGTAGTCTATCTTGTTACCTACGCAGAGTGCCGTGTTTGAAGGCAGAGTCCACGGGGTTGTGGTCCATGCCAGGAACACGGGTGTACCCCAACCTGTCATCTCGGGCCTGGGATCAGTCATGGTGAACTGGGCGGTCACTGTGGTATCCTTGACATCACGGTAACAGCCGGGCTGGTTCAGCTCATGGCTTGAAAGTCCTGTACCTGCTGCGGGTGAGTAAGGCTGGATGGTATATCCTTTATAAAGATAGCCTTTGCCGTAAAGCTGCTTGAGCAACCACCACAGGGTCTCTATATAGCGATTGTCATATGTGATGTAGGGATTGTCCAGGTCCACCCAGTAACCTATCTTCTGTGTCAGGTCACTCCAGTGAGCCTTGTACTTCATAACCTCGGTACGACAGTTCATGTTATAGTCATCGACCGAAATCTTCTTGCCTATATCCTCCTTGGTTATTCCCAGTTTCTTCTCAACTCCAAGCTCAACCGGCAGTCCGTGGGTATCCCAACCGGCCTTACGGTTAACCTGATAGCCGCACATGGTCTTGTAACGGCAGAATGTGTCCTTTATGGTACGGGCCATAACGTGGTGGATACCGGGCATTCCATTAGCCGAGGGAGGTCCCTCATAGAATACGAATGAAGGACAACCTTCACGCTCCTTTATGCTGCGGGCAAAAAGATCCTCCTTAAGCCAGTCTTCCAACACTTCCCTGTTGACCTTTGACAGGTCCAACTGTCCACGTTCAGCGAACTTTTTCATTATAATAATTACTTGATAATCAAACTATTACTATTGTATTACGGAACCCCTGCCCCGTAATTTGCCGCAAATTTACTCATTTTATTATTAAGTTTGAAGACGGTAGACATCATTTTTAGTAACTTCGCGGCTGAAAAACGGATACCGACACTCTATGAACATAGCAATAGTCAAATACAATGCCGGAAACATACACTCGGTTATCAATGCGCTGGGAAGACTCGGCGTAAAAGCGTTGCTGACAGACAGTGAGGAGGAGCTCAGGAAGGCCGACAAAGTGATATTTCCCGGTGTCGGTGAAGCCAGTACCACAATGGAGTACCTCAGGGCCCACAATCTGGACCGAATAATCAGGGATCTCAAGCAGCCTGTGTTGGGCATCTGCCTGGGTCAGCAACTCATGTGCAGCCGCAGCGAGGAGGGTAACGCTGAGTGTCTGGGCATATTTGACGTTCCGGTGCTCAAGTTCAACCCCCAGCGTCATGAGGACAAGGTTCCGCATATGGGCTGGAACACGATCGAGACCGACGGCAAGGGGCTGTTTAAGGGATTTGACAAACCGGAGTACGTTTATTTTGTGCACAGTTTCTATGTTCCCGTCTGTGACTGGACCGCGGCCAGGACGGATTACATTCTTCCGTTCAGCGCTTCACTGCATAAGGGCAACTTCTACGCCACCCAGTTCCACCCGGAGAAGAGCGGATCCACCGGAGAGCGTATACTTAAGAATTTTCTTGACATGTAAGATATGGATATCATTCCTGCAATAGATATTATAGACGGCAAATGCGTAAGACTCACCAAGGGTGACTATAACGCCTGCAAGACCTACAGCGAC
>ONMR01000022.1 GCA_900318995.1 uncultured Prevotellaceae bacterium
AGCAAATATTAACTAAATAAATCGTTGGGCAACTATTTTAATAGTTACATTTGCAACGTCACTAGTTACGCTAGCATTATGAAAGAAAAAGAGATTATCAAACTCAGTGAGAAGAAGGAGGTCATAATGAACCACTTCTGGGACAAGGGAGCACTCTTTGTGCGTGAACTCCGCGAGCTCTACCCCGAGCCTCAGCCCCATTTCAACACGCTCTCCACACAGGTGCGCGAGCTGGAGCAGGACGGATTCCTGGACCATAAGGCATACGGCCCCACCTATCAGTACTTCCCCATCATCAGCCGTCAGGAGTACAGCAGGTTCTCAATGGGCGGTTTCATCGGCAACTACTTTGGCTCATACCTGAATGCGGTATCGGCATTTGTGGGTGACGGCAAAGTAACGGTCGATGAACTTAAGGAACTAATACAGCATCTGGAAAACAAAAAATAAACTCTCTCATAGAATGGTTGCTTTTCTGATATATCAATTGAAAGTTGCGGTCATAATGGCCGTCTTCTACATATTCTTCCGTCTGCTGCTCATCAGGGATTCATGGCACAGACTCAACAGGATAGTGCTCTTGAGTACGGCTTTGCTATCACTTCTACTCCCTGTTTGCATTATTACAATCCACAAGACAGAAGTTCTGTCTATGCCGGTGGCCCAGCTCACGCAAGCCGTCTCAAGCACTCCTGCCCAGCCATCCACACCCTGGTGGCACATCGCTCTCATGGCGGTCTATACCGCAGGCGTAGTCTTTGTACTGATAAGGGTTCTGGCATCGGCCCTGCGCGTACGTGGTATAATAAGGCACGCACGCAAGGAGGTTATGGCCGATGGCACCACAGTCTATGTCATGCCCGGCAACGCCCCGTCATTCAGTTGGATGGGACACATTGTAATATCTGAGGCCGATTGGAGCAACCATGAAACCGCCATCATCAACCATGAAAAAGCCCACGTGGCACTCCACCATTCAATAGACGTACTTATAACCGATCTTATAGCCGCCCTGCAGTGGTTCAACCCCGCCATCTGGATGCTCCGCATAGACCTGCGCGCCGTACATGAATATGAGGCCGATGACACCGTTCTGCGCGCCGGCGCCGACATACGCAGTTATCAGTATCTGCTCATTAGCAAAGCGGCCGCAATGAACGGATACACAATAGCTAATAATTTCAATCACAGTATTTTAAAAAACAGAATTTTTATGATGGAAAAGGAATCATCAACCAGAAGGAGTCTGCTCAGAGCACTCTATCTTCTCCCCTTGGTTTGCATTTCACTGGCTCTCAATGCCCAAACTAAGGTCAATTACGTGTATAATGATGGAAAGCAGGATTCCAGCCAGTCAACTAATGACGACAAGACTGTCACCACCAGTATGGTTGTCAATGAGTTTAAGCTTGACGGAGAGGAAATGGAAGGTATGTCGCTTGACAGTATTTTAGATCTGCTCCCGTATTTAAAGAAAGACGCCAACGGCAAAATCACTATTGATCATGGAAGTCAAGTAAATGGAGGTCAAGTACAAAAAATCATTGTAAACGGAAAAGTACTCTATGGTCAGGAGGCAACTGCCAATGCCGAACCGGCTATACCCAGAATAAGTGTAGTCGATTCCGGATCGGGCATGATCATAGATCTTTCCGGAAATTCCAGTGAAACAGTTGACAAAATCATCAAAGCATTACCCGGTGCAGAGTTTGATGAGGACGGCAATATCACCGTTAACGGAAAACCCGTAAAAAAGATACTTGTCAATGGGAAAGAGTATAACAGCGGTGATCCCTACAACATCTATGTCAGCAGAATAGTAGAAGAGGTTGAGGGTGAAGTTCCGAATGGTCACAACAGGGTTACAACCGTTACAGTTAATGAAAACGGTCAGGTAACTATAACCAACAAAGACGAGAAAGCTCCGGCCAACACATCCGATAAATAATCGGAACCGACAAATAACTTAAGAAAGGATATACCCCAGACGGACCAGGTCATCGCGGGAATGAATCTGGTAGGTGAATCCGTCCCGGAGCAGGAACAGGTCATCGGCCACACGGAGAATCTCCTCATAGACATGGTCCGTTATGATGATTCCCTTACGGGCTTTCTGTTCCTGAATCATGGCGCGGATTTTCTCATCATATACGGGTGCGATATTGGAGAACGGCTCGTCCAGGACGCAGAACTCGGCATCTGAATTAAGAATCATATAGAGTTCAGCTATGCGCCTCTCGCCGCCAGACAGCTCCTTGACCTTCTGCTCTCTCAGGCAGTCAAACTTATCATCAAACCTTACAAGCCCCTCATAATCAACGCCATATAATTCATAGGCCTGCGGCAGAGTCATGCCGGGTGGAATGAAATGAACCTGCGGCAGATACTTGACACGCAGTCCGATATGCCCGTAGTCAGTGCGCGGCTCGTCATTGAGGCGGATATACTTGTTCTGCGGACGGATGCCGCCCATGATACATTTGAACAGGCATGATTTGCCCGTGCCGTTACGTCCCAGCACACCTGTTACCCTACCCTTGTATGAAGTCACGTATGCGCTCTGAAGTACTACGTTGTCTCCAAATCGCAGCTGTACGCTGTCAATAAGCAGTTTTCCGTTCTCGTTCTCCTCCATATCAGTTCAGATGCAACAGGGTAAACAATGGTGGCGCCAAATATATCAGGAACCGGAAGAATAAAAACTCAATCACGATTGGAATCACATAGTATTCGGTCCTGCTTATACCCAGATTGAGCCAAAAGTATAGGGCGCCGCTACGGTCAAATTTGCGGAACATATACAGGATGATGGGTATTGTCAGCAACTTGAAAATCTTACACAAAAACGACCCTTCGGACAGCCCTTCAGTATCACCTGAATGAGCGCCTACGATAAAGGCAAAGCACAATGATGCAATACCTGCAACAATCAGATATCCGCTTCCGTATCGGAATGAAAGGGTTATTTTCCGGAATAAGTTCATCGGCACTAAATTGAGAATATTCAAAGATATGTAAATCATCCTGTATGTGTTAACAAATACACTATCTTTACGTCATCTATACAAATATTAACCAATTGAGTCCTTTTATGATGAAAGAAATAATCAGAAAGAGTCTGAGCAGAGCATTCTGCCTCATCGCTCTCATTTGCATTTCAACCACAGCCCAAGCAAAGAACACCGCAATCAATGATTACTCACAGTCTGGAGATACAATCAATTCAAGTTTCAGTTTCAATAATCCCAAATTCGGCCAGATTCTGAAATCCCTGCAGCAGTTTGCCGATGACCTGCAGCAAAAATTCCCGGACGGTATTCAGGAGCCCGTTGACCTGAATCTTAAGTTTGATTTCAATCTTGATCTTACTTCCTCTCAGCCATTCCTGCTTATTAAGGTAATTTACAACACTCTGGCAGGTGACGACGGAATGGTTAACCAACTCAAAGACAAAGAGATAAAGAAGTTTGACCAGAAGACTCTCAACAAGCTCAAAAAACAGTTCCGCAAAAGGTCAAACAAGGAGATAAAGAAACTCTGCAAGGGAGACCGCCAAACCCAGAAAGAACTCAAGCACAAGGTCCAAAAACTCCTGGACGGCATCCAGATCAAAGAATAAAAAAAGTTTGTCCTTTTTCCAACCTTTTGAAACCCGCTTACGTCTAACGTATGAAACCGCCCGGAAAAGCGGTGTAAACGTTAAACAATAAAAACTTAAGCATTATGATGAATTCAATTTTTTTGATCGGTGTTTGCGTAATCATGCCTATTATCGTTGTCTGGTTGAACAATCGCACAAGTCAGAACGAGACCAACAAGAAAACAGAGATCCTTCTCAAGTCAATCGAGTCCGGTGCATCAATCGACCCTGAGTTCCTTAAATCCCAGCATAAGGAAAAGAGCCTTAAAGAGAAGCTGTTGGGCAAACTGACCGGAGCATGTATAGTAACAGCAGTAGGCATATCCCTGTGCATAGCAATTCTGGTACTCTCCTTGGTTGGTTATACCGACTCATTCATCATCACCAACTTTACAATCTTTGGCTGCGTCGCCATCGCAGTGGGCATAGGCTTGTTCATCAGCTACTTTGTAGGCAAGCGTATGCTGGCAAATGAACTCAAGGCCGAGGAAGAATCACTCAATAACGGGAAATAAATGACCCGGGAACGGTTCATAGAACTAATCAGAACTGAGCAGGAGCCATTACGCAGGTTTCTGCTTGGACTGTGCAGCGGCAACCAGTCCCTGGCCGATGACATTGCCCAGGATGCCCTGGTCCGTGCGTATGTGGCATCGGGCTCATTCCTGGGACTGTCCAAGTTCAGCACATGGCTGTTCAGGATTGCCTACAACTGCTTCATAGACAACTGCAGGAAAGCGACCCTTGACACGGTCTCCAATGATTCATTCGAGGCGCAAAGCGTCCTGTCCGATGATTCAACCGATGACTCTTTCCGTTATCAGCAACTCTATCAGGCTCTTGACAGGATACCGGACAAGGAACGCGCCGCAATAGTGCTCCACTACTTTGAGGATCACGATATAAAAGAGATTTCATCCATAATGCAAATACCCTCCGGCACGGTAAAGTACCTGCTCTCTATCGGCCGTAATCACTTAAAAGAATACCTTAGTATATGAACGGAAAGGACAACATAGAAGAGTTTCTGCGCAGCAACAAACCGCAACTTAAAGATGACCCCACATTCCTGCTGGAGACAAACCGCCGACTCAAACAGGTGGAGGGCATCAAGGCCGAAGTTGACCGTCAGCGCACCCACGGACGCATGGCGCTTATCGTTACACTTATTCTTGGAATAGTTATTGGTGCAGCAGCAGTAATCATCGGCTATATCTGCCCCGTAGATCTCAATAAATTCAATCAGGGTGCGCTGGCCGGCATAATAGTTTTCCTGACCACCTGGAAAGAATACTTCCTTATCCTGGCTGCCGCTCTATCGGTGTCATTAAGTTACATACTGTCCCGCACCCGCAAAGCGGCATTCTGATCACTTTTTCCGCCAAAGTGTCCCACACTCACCCCGCTCAGAACACGTTCTCGCGCGGGTGGCTGTGGGACACATGCTCATACAGGGGGTGTGTCCCGCGCTCATCGGCCCCACAGCACCCAGAAAGCCATTCCTTGTGGGACACTTTGGCGGGAAAGCAAAAAAATCACATCTTTGCTGAACCTTTTCCGCCGTTGCGTGTATGCACTGATGAAGCGCTTCAAGAAAAAGTGTAACATATCAATCAAACTAACATGAACAGAAAAGTGTTTTCAATGATAATGCTGGCTGCCTTTTTAATGGCCGATGCATACGCAGCAACCGATAAGACAGAAACCGCAAGCAAGCCCGAACAGATTGTATCTTTTGTCAAGACCAAGCATGATGCCGGATGGTATGCAAACCAGGCCCGACTATGGGAAGCCCAGGTCACACTGACGCCCTCTGATGACGATGCGTGGATAAACTGGTTCCACGCCACCCGATACAAACTGATGTTTGAGAGTGAGGATGACAGTTTTGATTTTGATGATGCCCCGCTCGCAGCAATTGCCGCAAAAGTCCGCAGGGAACGCCCAGACAGTTATGCCCGCTATTGCCTGGATTACTACTGCAACATGTGGCTCAAAGAGTCCGAGAACCAGGCGGACAACATGGAGAAAGCCATAAGGATGCGCCCGGACAATGCCTATATGTATAAGGATTACGTAGTGTATCTGCTCAGTAAAGGCAAGACAGACTTAATGGCCGATATCCTCAAGCGATGGTATAATACCGGAGAATACTCCTACAGTCTTCTATCGTATGCATATAATCAGTTGGCGGGTATGGAGTATAACGGTATTCTTTTTGTAAACGGCGATACTCCCACATTCTCGTCTCTGATGGTACAGTACGGAAAGGGGCTTTATACAGACAGAACGGTGATATGTGTAGGACTGCTATATTCGCCCGATTATCTCAAGAACATATGCATCCAGTTGGGTATCAGCCAGATAGAAGGCCCCACAGACTGGACCGAGCAGGGACTCAGAACCTGGGAGGAGAATCTCTACCTTACCGTAGCCCGCGAGACAGGACGCCCCATTTACTTCTCTACCCTTATGGATCACCTTCCTTTCACAGACAAACTGTACTCTGAAGGACTGGTCTATAAATACAGCCCCAGGCGCTATGACAACCTATCCGTTAAACGTAGGAATTTTGAAGAAGTGTATCTGACTGATTATCTGTATGAGACATTCACCCCAGAGACATACGAGGCATCGGCCTACAAACTAAATCTCAACTATATTCCATGTTTCAAGTCACTGCTGGATTTCTATAAGGAGAACGGTGACAAACGCCAGATGCGAAGGCTGTACGGACTGATGAAACGCATTGTAATCCGCACGGAAAACTTAACCGACGAGGAACGTAAACGCTACAACGATGAGATTGACCGCTGAAACGTTCCGTACCCTCTACCTTGAGCACGGCCCCCGTGCCCAAGGTTTCTTCCTGAGGATGACCGGCTTTGACCGCGAATTGGCCCGAGACCTGACTCAGGACCTGTTTCTGCGGCTGTGGGATTCCAGACACAATTACGATGAGAGACGGCCGTTCCGGACTTGGATGTTTGCCATAGCATACAATATGCTCAAGAATGAGTACCGCCGCCGCATGACTGTGATGGAATATGCGGAAAACGCCCCGAAGGAGGAACCCGTAACAGACACCGACCATCTGGAACAGGAACAGCGGGACCGCATCCTCAGTGATGCCATCGGCCGTCTTCCAGAACCGCAAAAGGTGGTGTTCCTCTTAAGATATGAGGAGGAACTGCCCCTATCCGAGATTGCCCGGGTATGCAACATACCGGAGGGCACAGTAAAATCACGTCTGTTCACAGCGCTGACAGAGGTGCGTAACTATTGTAAAAACAATGAATAAAGATATGGATAAACTGACTGAACTTGAGAAAGAGAACCGGGAGCTGATTGCTCGGATCAAATCAAACGCCGATGCCCAGGACCGCAGCATGACACTGCCGCCGCTTGACATCACAGACAGCGAACCCGGAATGATGCGCCGCCGCATACCCTCATGGGTTGCCGTAGCAGCAATGCTTGCCGGCGTTGTCATCGGAATAGCAATGCCTAAATTAGGCAGCATCGGCAACAATGGCAATACCGCCTTCAACTATGCCGACACCTGCCGCAGCATCGCACAAGACGACGTAAACCTCTCCCTGCTCATCACTTCTCTCTGACCGTTACAAAAAAAATCGCCGTGAGAGCGCACCAAATCGGATTTTTGCAGTATCTTTGTGCCCGTAAGCCGCAACACAGCCCTTCCAAGGGATTTCCAAAAGCGGCAATCAATCCGATTTTTCATTAAACATACCTTACTTAATATCAGTGTGCCCGTAGTGCATCATGGATATTGCCAAGGTTCAATAAAACAATGTTTGACATACTACAATTAAAGGGCAAGAGTCTGGATGAGCTCCAGGCCATTGCAAAAGAGATGGGCATCAAGGCCAAAGATGACAAGAACCAGCTGGTTTATGACATTCTTGACGAGCAGGCTATATCAGCCGCCAAGAACAAGCCCGAAAAGGAGCGCCGCGACCGCAAGAAGGTAACCCGCAAGAGCGACTCCGAGAAAGTCTATACCGCCGATGAGAACGGCCAGGCAAAATCTGTAGAGAAGAAACAGAACGCTCCCAAGCCCCAAGCAAAAGAGGTAAAGGAGGCCGATAAGCCTCAGGCTCCCAAGGAGGATAAGCCTCAGGAAGAAAACGCTCCCGCTGCTCAGGGAAAGAAAAAGCGCGGCCGCCCAAACAACAATAATAAAAAGGATAAAGCACCCGATCAGGAGGCAGCACAGCAGCAGCCTGCACAGGAGCCCGTTCAGGAGCAGCCTGCTACAGCAGCTGGTGAGCCCGCCAGGAAGGAGGAACTCCCCCAGCCTGCACCGCAGGCAGGCCAGCAAAAGCGTCGCGGACGCCCACGCAAGCAGCAGGTTGAGGTACCTCTGCCCGAGATTGACGATGAGAATGTAACCATGCCGGTTACTGACGCTTACGAGCAGGAGGAAGAGCCTGTACGTCAGGTTGCCGAGCCCGCAGCAAGCATTCAGGAACCCGTTCAGGAACCTGTTCAGGAACCTCAGCAGGAGCAGCCCCGCCAGGAGCAGTTCCGCGGCGAGCAGCCCTACCAGCAGAACGGCCAGCGTCAGCAGAACAACCAGCGTCAGCAGAATAACCAGAACCAGAACAACCAGCAGAATCAGAACCGCCGTCAGATGCAGGAGGAGCGTATGTACGATTTCGGTGACGCGCTCCGCGGTGAGGGCGTGCTGGAGATCATGCCCGATAACTACGGATTCCTGCGTTCATCGGACTACAACTATCTGGCATCGCCCGATGACATATACGTATCACAGTCACAGATCAAACTCTTCGGCCTTAAGACCGGCGATGTTGTGGAGGGCGTTATCCGTCCGCCGCGTGAAGGTGAAAAGTATTTCCCGTTGGTTAAGGTGTTCCGCATAAACGGTCTGGAGCCCTCCGTGGCACGTGACCGCGTTCCGTTCGAGCATCTAACACCGTTGTTCCCGGATGAGAAATTCACCCTGTGCAACGGCCATAATGACAACCTGTCGGCCCGCGTGGTTGATATGTTCGCACCCATCGGCAAGGGACAGCGTGCCCTGATAGTAGCCCAGCCCAAGACCGGTAAGACCATACTGCTCAAGGATATAGCAAACTCAATTGCCGCCAATCATCCCGAGGCATACATGATAATGCTGCTCATTGATGAGCGCCCCGAGGAGGTTACCGATATGGCCCGCAGCGTAAAGGCCGAGGTCATTGCATCAACATTCGATGAGCCCGCCGAGCACCACGTAAAGATAGCCAGCATCGTAATAGAGAAGGCCAAGCGCATGGTTGAGTGCGGACACGATGTTGTGATATTCCTTGACTCAATAACCCGTCTGGCACGCGCCTACAACACCGTTGCACCTGCATCAGGCAAGGTACTCTCAGGTGGTGTCGATGCCAACGCACTGCACAAGCCCAAGCGTTTCTTTGGTGCCGCACGTAACATTGAGAACGGAGGTTCACTCACAATCGTGGCAACCGCCCTTATCGATACCGGCTCCAAGATGGATGAGGTTATCTTTGAGGAATTCAAGGGTACAGGTAACATGGAGCTCCAGCTGGACCGCAACCTGAGCAACAAGCGCATATTCCCGGCCGTGAACATCGTGGCATCAAGCACACGCCGCGACGATTTGCTGCTTGACCAGACCACTCTGGACCGCATGTGGATACTGCGCAAGTATCTTAGTGACATGAATCCCATCGAGGCCATGGAGTTTGTCAAGGACCGCCTTGAAAATACTCAAGACAACGCGGAGTTCCTGGCCAGCATGAATTCATAAAAAAATCCCGCTCAAACCGAGCGGGATTTTTTATTTAGAACGGTAAGTCGTCTTTCTCGTTGCTGGGTGCAAAGGGGTCCGGTGCGGCAGCAGCGGGAGCTGCGCCAACGGGAGCGTAGGGCTGGGCTGCAGGGGCGGCGCCGTTTACGTCGTGACTTACGCGCCATGCGCGGATGTCGTTGTACCAGCGGCCGTTGAACTCGCGGGCGTTGATATCGAAACTGACCACTACCTCATCACCTATATTGATGGCGGCCTGCTGTATCTTGTCCTCACCGAAGATGCTGAACATCATCTTCTTGGGATACTGCTCGCCGATAGTCTCCAATACGTACTCCTGAATTTTCCACGGATTGCCTGATGCCTTGGCCACACCTGAACGGGGCTCAAGGACTGCGATAATTTTTCCTGTAATATCCATTATTCCTGATGTGTTTAAAATGTTTTGCGCGAATTTAAGACATTTCCCTTTTTTCCCCCATATTTTTCCAAGCAATTTTTTCCACATTACCATTAGTTTTCCCTATCTTTGTAAGACGCACAAAACGTATAAAAACAAAAAGGAATATATATGAATTTCACAGTATCCAGTTCGGCCCTTTCAAGCCGTTTGCAGGCTATAAGCCGCGTTATTAACCCTAAGGCCATCTACCCTATTCTTGAGGATTTCCTGTTCCGTATTGAAAACGGCAAGCTCACCGTTACCGCTGCCGACAATGATACCACACTGGAAACTATCATTGATATTGTGGAGTCAAGCGCCGACGGACAAATAGCTCTTCCCGCCAAGACTCTTCTCGATGCTCTCAAGGAAATACCTGAGCAACCACTCACCTTCAATATCAACGAGAGCAGCTATGAGGTTGTTGTCAATTATCAGAACGGTGAATACAAGATGGTTGGACAGAACCCCGACGAGTACCCGACTCCCGCAGTACTCAAGGAGGATGCCGTAAGTCTGCAGATTTCAGCCCAGATACTTTCTGACGGTCTGGCACGCACTATTTTCGCTACAGCCGATGACGAACTCCGTCCCGTCATGAACGGAATATTCTTTGACATCAATGAGGAGGGTGCAACATTTGTGGCATCCGATGGTCACAAGCTGGTATGCAACCGCAACACCACGGTTCATGCCGACGGAAAGTCATCATTTATACTTCCCAAAAAGCCGGCTTCACTGTTCCGCTCACTCATAAGCAAGGAGGCAGAGAATATTACAATTGAGTTTGACAGCCGTATAGCCCGTTTTTCACTGCCTGAATTCCGTATGGTATGCCGCCTGATCGATGGCCGTTATCCCAACTACGGTTCAGTAATACCTCAAAACAACCCGCATCACCTTATCATTGACCGCCAGACACTGGTAACCGCATTGCGCCGTGTATCCGTATTTTCACCGGCCAGCAGCGGTCTTATCAAGCTGCGCATTGAAAAGGACAAGGTGGATATTTCGGCTCAGGACATTGATTTCTCAACGTCTGCCAAGGAGAGTCTTACTTGCCAGTATGACGGAACATTCATGAGTATCGGTTTCAAGGCAGGTTTCCTGATTGATATACTTAACAATATCCCAAGTCAGGAAATAACCCTGCAGCTTGCCGATCCTTCACGCGCCGGCGTGATTGTTCCCACCGAGCAGGCCGAGGGCGAGAATCTGCTCATGTTGCTCATGCCTATGGTTCTGAACGACTGATGAAACTCAATCTTGACAAACCGGTAGTGTTCTTTGACCTGGAGACCACAGGCACCAACACTGTACAGGACCGCATAGTGGAGATCTCTTATCTCAAGGTCTCACCCAACGGCAGTGAGGATATGCATACCCGCCGCGTAAACCCCGAGATGCATATCCCCGAACAGGCATCGGCCGTACACGGCATCTATGATGACGATGTAAAGGACTGCCCTACATTTAAAGAGATTGCCAAGGAGATTGCCCGTGACTTTGAGGGCAGCGATATAGCAGGTTTCAACTCCAACCGTTTTGACGTTCCGCTGCTGGCCGAAGAGTTTCTGCGCGCAGGCGTGGACATTGACCTGAGCCGTCACCGCTTTATCGATGTGCAGGTGATATTCCACAAGATGGAGCAGCGCACCCTTACGGCTGCCTACAAGTTCTACTGCGGCAAGGACCTGACCGATGCCCACAGCGCCGACGGCGACACCCGCGCCACCTATGAGGTACTGATGGCCCAGCTGGACCGCTATCCCGATGACCTTAAGAACGATATGGGTTGGCTCTCGGAGTTCTCATCGTTCACACGCAACGTGGATTTTGCCGGCCGTATAGTCCTGAATGACAAAGGCCAGGAGGTATTCAATTTTGGAAAATACAAGGATATGCCTGTAATTGAGGTGTTCCGCCGCGATCCCGGTTATTATTCATGGATACTCCAGGGAGATTTTGCACTCAACACCAAGCAGGTACTCACAAGAATAAAACTGCAATCCAGATAATGGAAGTTCTGAACGGTAAACATATTGTCCTGGGAGTGACCGGAAGCATAGCAGCCTATAAGGCCGCCTTTCTGGTACGTCTGCTCATCAAAAAGGGAGCTGAGGTCCAGGTGGTCATGACACCCTCCGCAAAGGAGTTCATAACTCCACTCACACTCTCTACCCTTACCCGCAAGCCCGTGGTAAGCGAGTTCTTTGACCGCCGCGACGGCTCATGGAACAGCCACGTGGACCTGGGCCAGTGGGCCGATGCCATGCTGATTGCCCCCTGCACAGCCGCTACTCTGGGTAAGATGGCCAGCGGAGTTGCAGACAATATGCTTATTACCACCTACTTCTCAATGAAGGCACCGGTATTCGTCGCACCCGCAATGGATCTGGATATGTACAGCCACCCCGTTACACAGCGTAACATAGAGACTCTTACATCCATAGGAAATATATTCATTGAGCCTGCCAGCGGTGAACTGGCCAGCCAACTGATAGGCAAAGGCCGCATGCAGGAGCCGGAGGTAATAGTTTCAGCACTTGAGGATTATTTCTCAAAGCAGTCTCAGCTTTCAAAAAAAAAAGTCCTGATAACGGCCGGTCCCACCTATGAGGCCATAGACCCAGTACGTTTCATTGGCAACTACTCTACCGGCAAGATGGGATTCGCGCTGGCCGAGGAGTGTGCCGCACGCGGTGCCGATGTAACCCTGATTGCAGGACCTGTTAATCTAAAGACTGTAAATCCCGGGATAAACAGAATTGACGTAACATCGGCACAGCAGATGTACGAGGCCGCAATGGAGCATTTCCCTGGGTCCGATGCCGCCATACTCTGTGCCGCCGTGGCAGATTTCACTCCTGCCCAGACATCGGACACCAAGATAAAGCGCAAGGGAGAGATTACGCTCACGCTCAAGCCCAATCCTGACATAGCAGCATCACTTGGTGCAATAAAGCGCCCCGACCAGCGTATGGTGGGTTTTGCGCTTGAGACCAACGATGAGTTCAGCAACGCGCAGGACAAGCTGGAGCGCAAGAACCTGGATTTCATAGTGCTCAACTCACTTCGTGACGAGGGCGCAGGATTCGGATATGATACCAACAAAGTCACGCTGATAGACCGCAACGGGAGCGATGAACTGCCCCTGCAGTCCAAGAAGGATGTGGCCAAAGCTATCATCACAAAACTGGCAGGCCTTTTGTTCTGCCTTGCTTTCCTGTTCATGCCGTTTGCTGCCCAGGCACAGGAACTCAACCCCACCTTGGCCATTAACACTTCAAAGATTCAGGGTACAGACAAGGATGTTTTCAGTTCTCTGGAGAGCGCCGTCAAGCAACTGCTTACAAATCAGACGTGGACAGACTACCATTTTACCGAAAAGGAACGCATCCAATGCAATTTTAATCTGGTAATCAACAAGTATGACTCCCAGACCGGTAAGATGGAGTGTGAACTCACCGTGCAGAGCAGCCGTCCTGTATACGGATCCACATACAACACTACTGTTTTCAATTTCCGTGATGCAGAAGTGGATTTCACATACAATGAACAGGACCGGATTGAGTATACGCCGGGTATAACTCCCGACAATAATCTTACGGCTATACTGGCATATTACAGTCTGCTGATAATAGGATTGGATTTTGATACGATGTCACCGAACGGGGGTACTGATATACTCAGGCAAGCCGAGAATATTGCAGCAAGTTCACAGTCTTTGGGGGGAGGATGGCGTTCTTTTGACAGCAAAGCCAACCGATACTCCATAATCAATGACTATATGAATGGTACGCTGTCATCATTCCGGAAATTGCAGTATGACTATCACCGCAAAGGTTTGGATGACATGTCTGCCAATGCAGACCGCGGACGTGCAACTATCACAGAGAGCCTCAATCTGCTATCAGAGGCATATCAGGCCAAAAGTACATCGGCACTGCCCACTCTGTTTACCGAAATCAAGAAGAATGAACTGATTAACATATACTCTTCCGGTATCAGCAGTGAACGCAGCAAGGTTGTGGAACTGCTTATCCGCATCAACCCGTCACTTTCCAATGACTGGACTACCATTATGACACAATAATACTATGCTTAACCAAGTACACATCCGTAATTATGTTCTCATTGACCGTCTGGACATTCAGTTCAGGGAGGGATTCTCAGTTATGACCGGTGAGACAGGTGCAGGAAAATCAATTATCCTGGGTGCCTTGAACCTATTGCTGGGAGGCAGGGCCGATTCCAGGACAATCCGTCAGGGTGCAGACAAATGCACAATTGAGGGCACTTTCGCAATTGCCGGCTACGGACTGGAACAGTTTTTCAGCGACAACGGGCTGGATTATGACCCGAATGAAACAATAATGCGACGTGAGCTCTCTGCATCGGGCAAGAGTCGCGCATTCATAAATGACACTCCTGTTACGCTGACACAGCTGCGTGACTTGGGATGCCACCTTATAGATATTCACTCACAGCATCAGAATCTGGCTCTGGGCACGCAGCCGTTCCAACTTGACGTTGTGGATACCATAGCAGCCAACAGTAAGGTCAAGACAGAATATGTGCAGAGTTTTGCCAAGTGGTCAGAACTCAAGACACGCCTGGCCAGACTGAAGGCGGAATTTGACTCCGACAACACCGATCGCGAGTATCTGGAGTTCCAACTGGAAGGTCTGGAGAGCGCCAGACTGGTTAGCGGCGAGCAGGAAGAGCTTGAACAGGAAGCAGATATCCTGAGCCATGCCGAAGAGATAAAACAGGAACTGTTCACTGCGGCGCAGATTTTGTCGGGCGATGAAAGCGGTTGTATCACTAAACTGCGCAGTGCCTTGCAGTACTTCCGCTCTGCCCAGAAAAAATATCCCCAGGCACAGGAGCTTGCAGATCGCCTGGACAGTTGCCTTATTGAGCTCAAAGATATAGCCGAAACTGCAGATAACGCACAGGAGGAGATAAATTATGACCCAGCTCGCCTGGAGCAGGTCAATGAGCGTCTGGACCTTATATATTCGCTACTCAAGAAACATAAGAAAGAGAGCATTGCCCAACTTCTGGAACTTGCCGGCAACATCCGTACACGTCTGGACCGCTCCAGCTCATATGAGTTTGAAATTGAGCAACTTACCATTCAGACTGAGAGTGCCCGCGTGGAGATGGAGAAAAAGGCTTCCGGACTTACCCAAACCAGGAAGAAAGCATCTGATACAATAATCAGAGACATCAAGGAACTGCTTGCTCCGCTGGGTATACCAAATGTTAAGTTCAGCATTGAAATACAGCCGTCAACCATCTATGATCGCAATGGACACGATGATATCAGGTTCATGTTCTCGGCCAACAGATCGGTCCCCATGCAGGAGATATCACAGGTTGCTTCAGGCGGTGAGATAGCCAGGGTAATGCTCTGCATCAAATCACTTATGGCCGGAGCACGCGCTCTGCCCACAATCATATTCGATGAGATTGACACAGGCGTTTCGGGTGCTGTGGCTGAGCGTATGGCAATGCTGATGAAACAGATGTCCGACGGTAACCGTCAGGTGCTGGCCATAACCCATCTGCCGCAGATAGCTGCTATTGGACAAACCCATTACAAAGTATTCAAGACCGATGATCAGGATGCCACACATACCCGGATTGCCGTACTTGAAGACGATGACCGCATACGTGAGATTGCCGGAATGATGAGCGGTTCAACCCTCACCCAGGCTGCTCTTGACAACGCAAAAGCACTGATTGAAAACAATGGAAGATGAAATGATATTCGGCATCCGTGCCGTAATTGAGGCCGTAGAGGCCGGAAAGGAGATTGACCGTCTGCTTATCAAGAAGGATATGCAGGGAGACCTTTCAAGGGAACTGTTCGCCGCTGTCAAAGGATTGGATATTCCGGTACAGCGAGTTCCTTTGGAAAAGTTAAACCGCATAACCCGCAAGAACCATCAGGGTGTTATTGCATTCACTACACAAATAACATATCAGCACGTTGAAGACCTCATCCCCACTCTTTTTGAGCAAGGAAAAGATCCGTTTTTCATATTATTGGACGGAATAACCGATGTCCGTAATTTCGGAGCCATCGCCCGCACCGCCGAGTGCGCAGGCGTGGATGCCATAATCATACCCTCCCGCAACAGCGTAAGCGTCAATGCCGATGCCATCAAGACATCGGCCGGCGCACTCCATACCCTGCCTGTCTGCCGTGAGAACAATATCAGCCAGACCATAAAGTTACTTAAGAACAGCGGTATCCGTATTGTGGGAGCCACCGAGAAGGGCGACAAGGATTATACCAAAGGTGATTACACCGGTCCCGTATGTCTCATAATGGGAGCCGAAGACAAGGGTATTCCGCAGGAGCATCTGGCACTGTGTGACGAATGGGCACGCATCCCAATCCTTGGCAAGATTGAATCACTCAATGTTTCTGTAGCAGCCGGAGTGCTTATGTATGAGATAGTTAAGCAAAGACTGTCGTAAGCCATCCGCATATTATCTTAAAGCGCTGATTGTCAATCTGTCAGCGCTTTTGTTTTTTTGTTCGGACAAATTGTCGCAAAAACGTCTCTGGCTTGCTTGTTGCGTGTCATTCCATAGAAATAAAAATTAAAAAGACTATGGAATACAATCAGAACAAACCGCAGAACCTGGAGCAGTTCGCCATCAACTTGAACGAACGGGCACGCCAGGGCAAACTCGATCCGGTGATAGGCCGTGACGAGGAGATAAGGCGGGTCCTGCAGATTCTGAGCCGCCGTACCAAGAACAACCCTATCCTGATAGGTGAGCCTGGAACCGGCAAGACCGCTATAATAGAGGGTCTGGCACAGCGTATAGTACGCGGTGACGTCCCTGAGAACCTTAAATCAAAGACAGTCTATTCACTTGACATGGGCGCACTTGTAGCCGGAGCCAAGTACAAGGGTGAATTCGAGGAGCGTCTCAAAGGCGTAATAAACGAGGTTATACAGTCCGATGGCAATTTCATCCTCTTTATAGATGAGATTCACACCCTGGTGGGTGCCGGAGCAGGCGAAGGCGCAATGGATGCCGCCAACATACTTAAGCCTGCCCTGGCCCGCGGTGACCTGCGTGCCATAGGTGCTACCACCCTGAACGAGTATCAGAAATACTTTGAGAAGGACAAGGCACTGGAGCGCCGTTTCCAGACCGTTATGGTGGATGAGCCCGATGTGCAGAGTTCAATCTCCATTCTGCGTGGCCTTAAAGAGCGCTATGAGAACCACCACAAGGTGCGTATCATGGATGAAGCCGTGATTGCCGCCGTGGAGCTCTCCAACCGTTACATAACAGAGCGTTTTCTGCCCGATAAGGCTATCGACCTTATGGATGAGGCAGCCGCCAAACTCCGTATGGAGCGCAACTCGGTACCGGAAGAGCTGGATGAGATAACCCGCCGCCTCAAGCAACTGGAGATAGAGCGTGCAGCCATAAAACGCGAGAACGATACTGTAAAACTCAAGCAGCTCAATGCAGAGATTGATGACCTGCAGAAACAGGAAAAAGCTGTCCGCGAGAAATGGGAGTCCGAGAAAGCACTTGTAAGTAAGATCCAGCAGGACAAGCAGCATATAGAGCAGCTCAAGATTGAGGCCGACAACGCCGAGCGTGACGGCAACTACGGCCGGGTGGCCGAAATCCGTTACGGCAAACTCAAGGAGCTGGAGGCCGATATTGCCCGCATACAGGAGGAACTCCATTCCAAGCAGGGTGACAGTGCCCTTGTCAAGGAGGAGGTTACCGCCGATGATATTGCCGAGGTGGTATCCCGCTGGACCGGAATACCTGTAAACCGTATGCTGGAGAGCGAGCGCGAGAAACTGCTGCACCTTGAAGATGAGTTGCACAAGCGTGTTGTAGGTCAGGAAGAGGCCATCAGCGCCGTAGCAAACGCAGTACGCCGCAGCCGCGCCGGACTGCAGGACCCCAAACGTCCAATAGGCAGTTTCATATTCCTGGGTACCACAGGCGTAGGTAAGACCGAGCTTGCCAAGGCGCTTGCCGAGTATCTGTTCAATGATGAGAAGCTGATGACCCGTATCGATATGAGTGAGTATCAGGAGAAATTCTCGGTGACACGTCTTATAGGAGCCCCTCCCGGATACGTAGGTTATGATGAAGGCGGACAGCTGACAGAGGCCGTAAGACGTAAGCCCTACTCCGTTGTACTGTTCGATGAGATTGAGAAAGCTCACCCCGACGTGTTCAACATCCTGCTGCAGGTTCTAGACGACGGCCGTCTTACCGATAACAAAGGCCGTACTGTCAATTTCAAGAACACCATTATAATAATGACCAGCAATCTGGGCAGTGACTACATACGTGAACGTTCGGCACAGGTGGGTTCTACCGACGAGAGCCGCCGTCAGTGGCTGGACGAGACCAGGAAGCATCTGCTTGACATGCTTAAGCAGACCATCCGTCCGGAGTTCCTGAACCGTATCGATGAGACAGTGGTATTCATGCCGTTGCGAGAGTCAGAGATACGTCAGATTGTAAAGCTCCAGGCACAAGGTGTATGCCGCATGCTTGCCGAGAGCGGAATCAACCTCACGATCGATGATTCTGCAATAGACCTGATTTCCGGCGCCGGATATGATCCGGAGTTCGGAGCCCGTCCGGTAAAGCGTGCTTTGCAGACTCTGCTGCTGAACAGGTTATCAACCATGATCCTTTCAGGAGATGTAGACCGCAACAAGCCCGTTACGGCTTCGGCACAAGACGGTGTTATTGTTTTCAGTTAAGTTTTTAGAAATAAAAACAGACATATTATAAGGAGGTATCAAAAAATCCATTACCTTTGCAACCGCAAAAGCAAATGGTACCTTGACCGAGCGGCTAGGTATCGGTCTGCAAAACCGAGTACGGCGGTTCGAGTCCGCCAGGTACCTCCAGAGTAAAAATCCAGTCCCAAGGGCTGGATTTTTGCTTTGGAGGTACCTGGACGGACCTTTCCTTATATTTTTTGTAACTTTGCTGTACTTATAATAAGTTCATGACTTTAAAAGCTGTAATACGTTCCATGAGATTAAGGACTCTCCCCCTTTCTACGGCGGGGATTGTTCTGGGTATTATGCTGGCTTGCGCTGAGCACAGAGTACCATGGTATGTCATTTTACTCACCGTACTGACCACAATATCACTGCAGATTCTCTCCAATATGTCGAATGAGTTGGGTGACTGGCTGAGCGGTGTGGACGGCAAAGGGCGCGAAGGGCCCAAATATGGCATCGAAGGAGGTGGTCTCACGGAGGATGAGATGCGTTCATGCATCAGGATAATGGTACTGGTATGCTGCATTCTGGGACTTGGAATGATACGGGCATCATTCAGGACAATCCTATGCATTGAATCCGAAAGCCTTGTTGTGCTGGGTGCAGCAGCAATCTGGGCCGCCATGCACTACACGCTCGGAAACAAGCCTTACGGGTACCGTGGTCTGGGCGATATATTCGTATTCATATTCTTCGGACTTGTTCCTGTTGCCGGAGGTTTTTTTGTCTGTTCACACATGATAGATTACAGCACACTCCTTCCCGGTGCAGCCATAGGCCTGTTCAGCGTAGGCGTACTCAACGTAAACAACATCCGCGACATGAAATCAGATGAAGGAACACGCGTAACCGTACCTCTCAAACTGGGCGAGCACAGGGCCAGGATTTACCATACAATCCTTATTACAGGCGGATGGATCCTTATGATCGTATACACAATTCTTTTCACCGATGGCTGGATGCCGTTCCTGTTCTGTTTAACCCTGCCACTCTATACAAAGCATCTCATCGGAGTCTGGAAACGTTCCGGACGTGAATTGGACCCGATGCTCCCCATGCTTGTTATATCGACATTCATATTCTCCCTGCTTGCAGGAGCAGGCTATATACTTCAGTAATTATGCCAAAGAAAGAAGGAATAAGGAATCTGTTTGATGACATCGCCACTAAGTATGACCGGTTCAACCATATATCATCATTCGGTGCCGACCGTTCATGGCGACGCAAGGCTGTCAAGGCTATTGCCGATACAGATCTGCCAATCAGGGTACTTGACGTAGCAACCGGTACAGCCGATTTTGCCTTAGCGGTCATAAAGAAAGCGGCATACGGATCAAGTGTCACAGGCATAGACCTTTCAGAGGGCATGCTTGAGGTGGGACGGCGCAAATGCCAGGGACTTCCTATACACCTTGAAAAGGGTGATGCCGAAGACATTTCTTTTAAGGATGGCACGTTTGACCGCGTATGCGTAGCTTTCGGAGTACGTAATTTTGAGAATCTGATGAAAGGCCTGGAGGAGATGCGCCGTGTGCTCAAGCAAGGCGGCAAGTTGGTAATACTGGAGCTGTCCTATCCCAAGAACAGATTCATATTCAGCCTCTACAAATTCTATTCACTTAAAATACTACCCAGGATAGGAGCTGGTATGACCGGTAATACGGGCGCTTACACCTATCTGCCTGATTCAATACTGAAATTCCCGCTTCCCGAAAAGTTCATACCGATGCTCAAGGAGGCTGGTTTTACTACGGTCAATGCCCGACAGTTCATGTTCGGAGTCTGCAGAATGTATTGTGCCATAAAATGAATAACGAATGTACTTTTTTTCTAAATTCGCATCCAAAACCTTAAATTGATAACAAAAATGAGAATCAACCCGTTGTCTGCAACTGCCATTTGCGCTGCTTTTTCAGTCCTGTTCCTTACCGGATGTGGTAATGATGATGACAAGAACTCCATTTCCATGAGTAAGGTAAACCAAGGAGTGGAAATTCAAGAAGGCACTGATTATGAATTCGTTGACCTGGGTTTGCCATCCGGTACCCTCTGGGCAAAATGCAATATTGGCGCCACCAGTCCAGAAAAGCCGGGCAGTTTCTTTGCATGGGGCGAGACCCAGACCAAGGATATTTTCAACACTAACAACTACAAATGGTGTAATGACGGAATCCTTCATAGGATAACTAAATACAATGTAGATCCGGACAGCGACCTGCGCGATGACAAGAGAGATCTTGAGTTGGCCGATGATGCCGCCAATGTCATCATGGGAGAAGGCTGGCAGATTCCGACAGTACGTCAGTTCAGGGAACTGATGAACTCAATGTACTGCACATCCAAATGGTGTAAGCTCAACGGAACCGGCGGTTACCTGTTTACAAGCGTTGTAGAAGGATACGAGGGTCGCAGCATATTCATCCCAATTGTTGGATATAAGGATGTTGATAGGCTCCGTTTCGCCGATGAGCGCGGTTATTACTGGTGCAATTCTCTCTATGAGGACAAAACCTTTGATGAGAAAAAGAAAGAATTCGTAACCTCAATCAAAACCTTGGAAGCCAGCACATTCTGCATGGAGCATCTTGATGTCGACAATCGTATAATCGACTCCAGGACCAGGTATCTCGGCCTGCCGATACGTCCGGTACTTGTATCCGGTAAATAAAAAACTGAACAATGGCAATAGATATTAAAGAGATAGCCGGTGCGTTTGTAGTCCTGTTCGCCATTCTGGATATCACAGGATCCATACCAATAATCATTGACCTTCAGCACAAGACCGGCAAGGTTCCCGCGCTCAAGGTAACATTGATCTCATGGATCATGCTTTCCATTATCTATTTCCTGGGAGATGGAGTACTCTCCCTTTTTGGTGTGGACATCGAGTCATTCGCCGTAGCCGGCTCCATCATTATCCTGGCCATCGGATTTGAAATGACATTTGACATCACCATATTCAAGTATGATGCCGGCCCCAAGGAGGTGTCATCATTCGTACCTCTGGTATTCCCCCTTATTGTGGGTGCAGGTTCATTCACTACCCTGCTCTCACTCAAGGCTGAATACTCGGCAATCAACATCATGATTGCTCTGGCGCTCAATATGCTTTTCATATTCGTGGTACTCAGGTCAATAGACCGTATAGAGAAGATTCTTGGCCCGGGACTCATCTATGTACTGCGCAAGTTTTTCGGCATAATCCTGCTTGCAATCGCGGTCAAACTCTTTACCTCAAATATTGGTCATCTTATAGGATAATTTGGTAACTTTGCGGAACTATACGGAATCCGCATGATAGAGAAGCATCTTGTCCTTAATGAAGCCGATCCTGCAGTATTTTACGGGGTCAACAACACCAATCTGCAACTGATCAAAGCCCTGTTTCCCAAGTTACGTTTAGTAGCCCGGGGGAATGTCATGCGCATAATGGGTGACGAGGATGAGACCGCCCGGTTTGAACAGGCCATGCGACAGCTTGAGATGTATTGCGCCAAGTACAATTCACTCAAGGAAGAGGTCATCGTTGACATTGTGAACGGTCAGGATCCCGGTGGAGAGAAGAGCTCGGATGTGATACTATTCGGAGTGACCGGACGCCCCATCCTGCCCCGAAGCGTCAACCAGAAGAAACTAGTTACCGAATATGAGACACACGATATGCTCTTTGCCATAGGACCGGCCGGTTCGGGCAAGACATACACGGCAATTGCACTGGCTGTCAGGGCACTCAAGAACAAGGAGGTCAAGCGCATAGTACTGTGTCGCCCGGCCGTTGAGGCTGGCGAGAAACTGGGGTTCCTGCCCGGCGATATGCGTGAAAAGATAGATCCTTTCCTACAGCCTCTCTATGATGCCCTGCAGGATATGATTCCCACTGCCAAGCTCAAGGAGTACATGGAACTCAACATCATTCAGATTGCCCCGTTGGCATTCATGCGAGGACGTACACTTAATGATGCCGTGGTTATTCTTGATGAGGCTCAGAATACCACGCCGCAGCAGATCAAGATGTTCCTCACACGTATGGGATGGAACACCAAGATGATTGTTACGGGTGACCTTACTCAGATTGACCTTCCGCCTACACAGATATCAGGACTTGTCCAAGCACTTGATGTACTGGAAGGAATTGAGGGGCTCAGCATCATCCGCATGACTAAGAAGGACATAGTACGCCACAAACTCGTCACCCGTGTGGTTGATGCCTATGACCGATATGAGCAGACACATAAGGAGAAAAAAAGAACAATTAAAAATAAAGACGATAATGAGTAACGCACTTACAAGAACTGACTTCAGTTTCAAAGGACAGAAGAGTGTCTATCACGGCAAGGTTCGTGACGTTTATAACATTGATGATGACCTGATGGTCATGGTTGCCACAGACCGTATATCGGCCTTTGACGTTATCCTGCCCAAGGGTATTCCTTTCAAGGGGCAGGTACTCAATCAGATAGCTGCAAAGTTCCTGGACGCCACCGCTGATATATGCCCTAACTGGAAACTGGCTACCCCCGACCCTATGGTAACCGTAGGCCTCAAATGTGAGGGTTTCCGCGTTGAGATGATCATCCGCGGATATCTGACCGGATCTGCATGGCGTGACTACAAGAATGGATGCCGTAACCTTTGCGGAAACATCCTGCCAGAGGGCATGAAGGAGAACCAGAAGTTCGCCGAGCCTCTGATCACCCCTACTACCAAAGCCGAGGAGGGTCATGATGAGAACATCTCCAAGGAGGAGATCATTGCCCAGGGTCTGGTAAGCAAGGAGGATTACGAGGTTATGGAAAAATACACTCGTGCACTCTTCAAGCGCGGTACCGAAATAGCAGCACAGAAAGGACTTATCCTGGTTGACACCAAGTATGAGTTCGGCAAGCGTGACGGTAAGGTATATCTTATTGACGAGATCCACACCCCCGACAGCTCACGTTACTTCTACGCCGACGGCTATCAGGAGAAATTCCTTAAGGGTGAGCCCCAGAAACAGCTCTCCAAGGAGTTTGTCCGCCAGTGGCTCATTGAGCACAACTTCATGAACCAGCCCGGTCAGGTGATGCCCGAGATAACAGACGCTTACGCCGATACGGTATCAGAGCGTTACATTGAGCTGTATGAGCACATAGTAGGTGAAAAATTCGTCAAGGAAAGCGGCACTGACCTTGCAGCACGTATTGAAAAGAACGTAACCGACTGGTTGGCAAATAAGTAATCACCATGGCTTTTCCTTTCCTGTTTGTTCTTGCCGCGATATTTATCATCCTGGTCAAGAATGTCAATTCCAAGCTCAATAATCCTGATGATTCATTGGGGAGTGATACCGTCTCGTCCAATCCGACAGAGAAGGACCCTGATTTTCCGCCTGTAGATGAGGTTTTCAATGAACACAAAGAACCGGAAACAGAACCTCAACCGGAACCTGTATTTACTCAAGCCGCAAAACCTCAGCCTGAACCGGCAGAACCGGCGCCCTCACAGCCCCAGAAGTCTTATGACAGGCTTTACGGACTTATTGGCAAGCCTCTTGCCCACTCCACATCCATGATCCGCTTCAACAAGTTCTTCCGGGAGCAGCATATAAACGCCCACTACAACAACTATGAGTTGGAGAGTATTGGGGATGTGGCCAAACTGGTAGAGAAATATCCCAACCTGTGCGGTTTCAACGTAACGATACCCTACAAGCAGGATATCATCCCCTATCTTAACCGTCTTGACGATACAGCACAAGCTATCGGCGCTGTCAACACCGTCAAGGTTCTGCACCGTGACGGAGGCGTTGAACTTGTGGGATACAACACAGACTGGACCGGGTTCACAAAATCATTCGCTGGTCTGCTTGAAGGCCACAGCAAAGCGCTCATTCTGGGAACAGGAGGCGTATCAAAGGCAGTCAAGTACGCTCTTGACAAGATGGGCATAGAGAACAGGTTCGTGTCACGCAGTTCCGATTTTGAGATTATGGGCTATTATGAGCTCTCACCATCAGTAATGGAAGAGTATGACGTCATAGTTAACTGTACTCCCATGGGAATGTGGCCTGAGACCAATCAGTGCCCGGACATTCCATACGGTTTTCTGTCCGAAAAGCACCTGCTTCTGGATGTGATAGCCAACCCTGATGAGACACTGTTCATGAAGAAAGGCCGCGAACACGGAGCTACCGTCAAGGGAGGAAAGGATATGCTGGAACTACAGGCGGAAGCCGCATGGGAAATCTGGGACAGAATAGGAGAATAAGAATGAAAAGAATTGCACTCGTAACAGTTCTGTTATTAGGCTGTCTGACGGCTATAGCCAAGGTTTATAAGCCGACTGATATAATGCCCGTTCACCTGGAAGACAGAAACCGTTACGTTTGCAACCCTGACGGAATACTCTCACAATCTGCCGTCGACCGCATTGATGCGCTTTTCCGAACCATTGAGGACAGCACCGGAATTCAAACTCTTGTAGCTGTAGTTACAGATATCGACCCGGATGACTGCTTTGAGTTTGCCCATCAACTGGGTGAGACCGTAGGTGTTGGCCGGTCAAGTTCTGACAACGGTCTTGTAATCCTTCTCAGCACAGGTGAGCGCTGTGTGCAGTTTGCAACCGGTTACGGCATAGAAGGAATACTTTCTGACGCCTTATGCAAGCGCGTCCAGGTAAGATACATGAACCCCCATTTTGCAGATGACAATTGGGATGAAGGTATGGTTGCAGGCACCGAAGCGCTGAAAGAGATTCTGCTCAACAGCGAGTATGAGAACGACGATGATGAGATGGACAAGATGGCGGTGATAGCAGGACTCATCACCATAATAGGCTTTTTTATTGTCGTTGCAGGATTAGTTATATTATTTGACCGCAGGAGCCGTAAATGTCCCAGATGCGGACAGATTGCGCTCAAGCAGGTTGGCATATCAACATTATCAAAGCATAATGGTGTCAAGAAGGAACTCATTACCTTCAAATGTACTCACTGCGGATATATAATGTCCAGGAACCGCACATCGTACTACTCTACCGGTAATAGCGGCGGAGGACATATTGGAGGCGGTCCACACATCGGAGGAGGCGGATTCGGAGGCGGAGGAGGCCATTTTGGCGGAAGTTATGGAGGTGGTCATTTTGGCGGCGGAGGTGCCGGTTCGCGTTTTTAAACAGAAAGTAAACTGATAAAACTATAGAAAGATGAAAAAGAAAAGTACTTGGATTATCATTGGTGTAATCATTCTGGTTGTTATCTGGGCTATCGGCATCAACAACAAGATGGTGACAATGGAGGAGAACGTAAGTAAGGCATGGGGCAACGTGGAGAACGTATACCAGCGCCGCGCCGACCTTATCCCCAACCTTGTAAACACTGTAAAGGGCTACGCAGCACATGAGACATCGACATTTGAGGCTGTAGTCAATGCACGCGCCAAGGCAACATCAATCACGGTCAACCCGGAGGATATGACAGCCGATCAGCTTAAGGAGTTCCAGAAAGCCCAGAATGAGGTTGGAGGTGCTCTGGGCAGACTGATTGCCATCAGCGAGTCATATCCCGAACTCAAGGCCAATGAGAACTTTAAGGAACTGCAGGCACAACTTGAGGGTACCGAGAACCGTATTGCCGTAGAGCGCCGCAACTTCAACGAGTCGGCCAACGGTTACAACACTTTTATCCGCAAATTCCCGCAGAGCATCATAGCTGGTATGCGCGGCTTTGAGAAAAAGCCCTATTTCGAGGCCGAGGAAGGTGCAAACAAGGCTCCCAAAGTAGAATTCTGATGGAATCAAACGAACGTTATATGCTGCGTGGCGTATCGGCATCCAAGGAGGATGTCCACAACGCCATCAAGAACATTGACAAAGGTCTTTATCCCAAGGCCTTCTGTAAGATCATTCCTGATATCCTGGGCGGTGACCCCGAGTACTGTAACATAATGCATGCCGACGGTGCAGGTACAAAGTCTTCATTGGCATACGCCTACTGGAAAGAGACCGGCGACCTGTCCGTATGGAAAGGTATTGCACAGGATGCCCTTATCATGAATATCGATGACCTGCTCTGCGTTGGTGCTGTCGATAACATACTGGTAAGTTCAACCATCGGACGCAACAAAAACCTTGTTCCGGGCAGCGTGATCAGTGCCATCATTAACGGTACCGACGAGCTTCTGGCCGAACTCCGCGAGATGGGTGTGGGAGCCTATGCCACAGGCGGTGAGACTGCCGATGTAGGTGACCTGGTACGTACCATAATCGTGGACAGTACAGTTACATGCCGCATGAAACGCAGTGACGTGATCAACAATGCCAACATCCGTCCGGGTGACGTGATTGTAGGTCTGGCATCGTTCGGAAAGGCTACATATGAGAAGGAGTACAACGGCGGTATGGGCAGTAACGGTCTTACCAGCGCCCGCCACGATGTATTCAATAAAGAGATTGCAAACAAGTATCCGGAGACTTTTGACCACGCAGTCCCTGAGGAGCTTGTATATTCAGGCGGTCTGAGTCTGACTGATAAGGTACAGGACTCACCTCTGGATGCCGGCAAACTGGTACTCTCTCCCACCCGCACATACGCACCCGTGGTAAAGAAACTGCTCGATGCACTGCGCCCGCAGATTCACGGAATGGTACACTGCTCAGGTGGTGCCCAAACCAAGATTCTGCACTTTGTTGACGGAGTACACGTAATCAAGGATAACCTCTTCCCCATCCCGCCGCTGTTCCGCACCATCCAGGAGCAGAGCAAGACAGAGTGGAAAGAGATGTACAAGGTATTCAACTGCGGTCACCGCTTTGAGGTCTACCTGCCTGGGGAATTCGCCCAGCAGGTAATAGACATCAGCAAGTCATTCGGTATCGATGCCCAAATTATCGGCCGCATCGAACAGTCTGATCATACGCATCTGACAATCCACAGCGAATACGGAGTATTTGAATATTAAACAATAAAAACGGCTGACGGAATTCCGTCAGCCGTTTTTATTGTTTATTGTCAAACTATTACCAATCTATATCACCGCTACCGGAACGGGATTTGGAGATATTGTCATATTTGAGGCGGCCCGAGATATCGCCCGATCCGCCAACTCTGGCTATCACATTGCTTGCATAACCGCTGACATCTATGTCGCCGCTACCTTTCACGCTTGCATTAAGAGTACCGTCAATATCCACTTTTGTTATCTCAACATCCCCGGATCCGGACACTACTATATTCAGGTCTTCTGATTCAATCCGGGCAGCATCCCAGTCTCCGCTTCCTGCAACACTGACATTCACCTTATCGGCCTCTACATATGACACCTTTATCACACCTGATCCTGACACCGAAGATTCAAGAATGTCGCAACTGATATTATCGGCAAATATGTCACCGCTACCCGAAACCTTAATAGTCAGTTCTCCATCAGCCTCAATATCCGTCTTGCAGAAAATGCTACCGCTGCCGGACATACTGATATGACTGATCTCGGGACATCCCACCTTTACTCTAAGGCGTACGTTACGGTAACGGCCACTCTCAACCGAAACCTCAAGGATTCCTTTACTTACATCCGTATGCAGACGGTCAAAATACTCCTTATCACCCTCCACAACCACATACCGCTCATCGGACTGCTCAAAAATAACATCAAACGGACAAGTATTGGCAATTCCGTCAAATCCTTCTACCCGACGCTCCTCGCGGTCGCAATCAGTAAAATCCATGTTCTTGGTAGAAAGCCATACAACCTGAGCATCAGAAAACACACAAGAATTAAACAAAGCACAAACAGCAAAAACCAAATAAGATCCTATCTTCATATTGAAAAAGTATTAAGTTTCATCAAATACACCCAATAGACGAAACCCAAAGAGAATTGTTACAAAAAACAGAGCAAAACTTTCCTGTTGCAGTAGCTGAACTATCCCCTTTGGGGACCATCAGTGAAGTGGCGTTAAGCGGAGCGCCCCGAAGGATCCCGTTAAGAACGCCGCTTTGTTTGACGAAGGTTAGACACCGTCAGGTGGCTAAGACTGAGGAGTTCGGAGTTTAGGGTCCGTAGGGGTTGCGGAGTAGCCACGGAACGTTGCGTCCCCAAAGGGGATAGTAAAGCGTTATTGGATCTCCTGTAGATTATAAGGAGTCTCCTGATAAACGTAATAGTTGAGCCAGTTGGCGTAGAAAAGGTTTGCATGGGCGCGCCAGCGGTCCAAAGGTTTCTGAGCCGGATCATCATTGCGGTAATAATGCTTAGGCATGGCAATGGGCAGCCCCTTATCCAAGTCACGCCTGTACTCCTTGTCCAGAGTATCGGGAGAGTACTCCATGTGACCGGTAATGAAAATCTCGCGTCCGCCCCGCGCCGAAACCATAAACACCCCCGCCTCATCAGACTCCGACAGAATCTTGAGCTCCGGATGAGCAAGTATATCCACCCTGTGAACTTCCGAGTGACGGCTGTGCGGAGCATAGAACTCATCGTCAAACCCGCGGAAAATAGGCAGCGGCTCCGGGATAGTGTTATGCTTGAAAATGCCGAACATCTTTTCGGCCAGCGGATACTTGGGAACGCCGTAGAAATGATACAGAGCAGCCTGTGCAGCCCAGCAAATATATAAGGTCGATGTCACATGAGTGCGTGCGCATGCTCTCAAAAGTCTCATAGAACACCTTCATGTGCTCCACAGGAGTATTCTTGGAAGTATGGCTGCGCAACTTCATCAGTTTGAGTTCAATCTGCAGGGGCGTGTTGGAGAGCAGACGTATCAGGTCCGTCTCAGTAGTAATCTTGATGGGCATCAGGTTGAGCACCACAATGCGCAGCGGACGTATATCCTGACTGGTGGCGCGGCTGGTGTCCATCACAAAGATATTCTCCCCTTTCAGGATTTCTATTGCAGGCAGTTTATCGGGTAATTTAAGAGGCATAACCAGACTGATAATTATAAAACCGAAATATCCACAGCCCCCCGAAAGGGACTGTGAATACAACGGCAAATTTAGTTAAACTTAAAACAACTTGTTTTTATTATCATATTTTGGCAAAAGCCTGATCAAGATCAGCAATAATGTCGTCAACATGCTCAACACCTATTGAAAGACGTACCGTTGTGGGGGTTATGTGCTGCTCGGCCAGCTCCTTGGAGGTCATCTGAGAGTGTGTGGTGGTGTAAGGATGTATCACAAGGCTCTTTACATCGGCCACATTGGCCAGCAGTGAGAAAATCTGCAGAGAGTCAATGAACTTCCATGTATCCTCCTGGGTGCCGTTAACCTCGAATGTAAAGATAGATCCGCCACCGTTAGGGAAATACTTCCTGTACAGCTCATGGTCAGGATGATCCGGCAGTGAGGGATGATTGACCTTGGCCACCTTGGGGTTCTTAGCCAGGTAATCCACTACCTTGAGCGCGTTCTCCACGTGACGCTCAATGCGCAGAGGAAGTGACTCCACGCCCTGCAGCAGAATCCATGCGTTGAAGGGGCTGATGGCGGCACCGGTATCGCGCAGTATGACGGCGCGGATACGGGTTACAAATGCGGCTGCACCGGCTACATCGGCAAAAACTGCGCCGTGATAAGAGGGATCGGGCTTGGCAAGTGTGTGATACTTGTCGGGGTTGGCTTTCCAGTTGAATGTACCGCCATCTACTATTACGCCGCCCAATGAACTTCCGTGACCGCCTATGAACTTGGTTGCGGAGTGCACCACAATGTCTGCTCCATGCTCCAGCGGACGGATAAGAATAGGTGCAAATGTGTTGTCCACGATGAATACTATTCCGTGCCTGTGGGCAATCTCGGCTACAGCCTCCAGGTTGGTGACATCGCTGTTGGGGTTACCGAATGTCTCGGCATAGATAGCCTTGGTGTTGGGGCGGATGGCTGCCTCAAGAGCCTCCAGGTCATTCACCTTAACGATGGTGTTGCTTATGCCCTGGGTTGAAAGTGTGTGTGTTATCAGGTTGAATGATCCGCCGTACAGATTGTCGGCTGCCACGATGTGGTCACCGGCCTGGGCAATGTTCTGCAGGGCGTATGTTACTGCGGCGGCACCCGATGCCACTGCCAGACCGGCCACACCACCCTCAAGGGCTGCTATGCGCTTCTCCAATACATCCTGTGTGGAGTTGGTCAGACGACCGTAGATGTTACCGGCATCGCGCAGGCCAAAACGGTCGGCGGCGTGCTGTGAGTTGCGGAACACATAGGATGTGGTCTGATAGATAGGTACTGCGCGTGCATCGGACGCGGGATCGGGCTGCTCCTGGCCTACATGAAGTGCCAGAGTCTCAAGATGAAGTCTGTTGTTTGCCATAGTTGTATGTTATTTTTTTGTTTGTTTCCTTTCTGATTTCCGATGCAAAGTTACGGTCGATAGAAAATTCCACCAAACACATTGCATTATTAAGGAAAAACTTCCTACCTTTGCGCAAAATCAAAGAAAATAAACCAACAATTTCAATGATAAACTATGGAAAAGGAGAATATTTCAACTCTGATTGAGCCAAAATCAGGTGAACTGGATGCCACAGACATCAAAATCCTTACCTGCCTGCAGGATAATTCACGTCTTACCACCAAGGAACTTGCAGCCAAGGTGCACCTGTCCACCACCCCCGTATTCGAGCGTCAGAAACGTCTGGAGCGCGAGGGCTATATAAAGAAGTATATAGCGGTGCTGGACCCCGAGAAACTCAACCTGGGATTCGTGGTGTTCTGCTGCGTAAAACTCCGTGAGATGACACGCGATACCGCCCACAGCTTTGAGGAGGCCGCGCGTAATATGAAAGAGGTGGCAGAGTGCTACAACATATCCGGCGAGTTTGACTACCTGCTCAAGGTCTACTGCCCCGATATGCGCTCCTACAAGGAGTTCATCATGAACGTACTGGGCACAACCGATACCGTAGGCTCCATCCAGTCCATGTTCGTAATGAGTCCCATCAAAAAGACCTTCGGCCTCTCAATTTAATACTCAGCGGAAATTGGGGTTATTGACGTAGAAACTACGGGCCTTCGGCCCTATCCCTCCCACCGCTTCGCGGCGGGCCCCTCCCTCTAACGCGCCGAGGGTGGCGACGGTTTCTACTGCCAACAACCCCAATTTCCGAAAAAAAACTCGGGCCTTTCGGTCCGAGTTTTTTTTATTTGGCAGGTATGGCAGCGAGAACTGCTTTCAGGTAGTCCCAGACTTTCTGGACTGAGGGGATGTAGCAGCGCTCATCGGGTGAATGGGGGCTCATGAGTGTGGGGCCGAACGATACCATATCCCAGTTGGGGTATGCACCGCTTAGGATACCGCACTCCAGACCTGCATGGATAGCCATTACCTTGGGCTCGGTGCCGAACATCTTCTTGTACTCCTGCTTCATGACATGCAGGATGGGTGATGCGGCGTTGGGTGCCCAGCCTGAGTAGCCTCCGGTAAGCTCAACCTTGCAGCCTGCAAGCTCGGCTACGCTGCGAACACGCAGAGCCAGAAGTTCCTTGGCACTATCAACAGAGCTGCGCAGCAGGTTACCGATAAAGAACTCACCTTTATATATCTTGACCATAGCCATATTGTTGGATGTCTCCACAAGGCCGGGCATCTGGTCGCTCATGCGCTCCACGCCGTCCGGGCAAGCCAGGATAGCCTGGATATAACGCAATGCAGCAGACTCCTCCACGTACAGGCACTCGTCGGGATCACATGTCTCACCCGGAGCACATTGGTAAGGCTCAAATACGTAGTTGCAGCCGGGATCAGTTGCAGCATACTCGGCCTTGACCTCGGCAAATACATCGGCCACTACCTTCTTGGCAACATCCAGCTTGGCAGGATCAACGTAAACGGTTGCAAAGCACTCACGCGGAATAGCGTTGCGCAGTGTGCCGCCCTCCATATCAATCAGTTTGACATCGGCCTTGGTAAGCAGAGCGTACATTACGCGCGCGCCTACCTTGTTTGCATTGGCGCGGCAGAGTATGATATCCATACCTGAGTGACCGCCCTGGAATCCCTTTACGGCCAGACTGTAGCAGAGCCAGTCCTTGGGCTCGGGCTTACGCTCATAAGTACCCTTGATTGATGCATCCAGACCACCGGCACAGCCCACGTAAATCTCACCCTCGGTCTCTGAGTCAAGATTGAGCAGGATCTCACCCTTAAGCACACCCGGCTTGAGAGCCTGTGCACCGGTCATACCTGTCTCCTCATCATAGGTAACCAGCAGTTCCAGCGGGCCGTGCTTGATATCGTCCGATTCCAACACTGACAGAGCCAGAGCAACACCCAAACCGTTATCGGCACCAAGAGTTGTGCCCTTAGCCTTGAGCCACTCGCCATCAACCCAGGTCTCGATAGGATCATTCTCAAAATCATGCTTGACATCGGCATTCTTCTGGGGAACCATATCCATATGGCCCTGCATGATAACGCCCTTCAGGTTCTCCATACCCGGAGTAGCTGGCTTGCGCATAATCACGTTTCCTGTCTCATCGGCAAAAGCCTCAATATTATGCTGCTTTGCCCAGTCCAGAAGCCATGCACGAATCTTTTCCTCATGCTTTGAAGGACGTGGCTGACGCGTAATACCGTAAAAGTTATCCCAAACGATCTTGGGCTGTAAATCCTTGATAGTCATATTCTCAAATCTTTAATTGGTTATACAACAAAAAGCATATCAGCCACAATTGTGACTGATATGCCAAAGTTAATATTTACTGGAATATTATCCAAATAATTTTACCCCAGGAACTTGCCTCTGTTCTGAAGGCCAAGCAGGCCGGACATCAGGAAGACTATGGCGGCTACCCCCATCAGGATGCGGTTCTTTAGCAGGATCATGCTCCAAATGGCGGCATTGATGTTCTCCGGCTCCTCATAGGGATTGATGGTCAGGTCCCACACCTTGTTCTCAACCAGCTGGACATTCCCCAGCACCAGCGCCAGTATTACTGTCAGCACTGAGAGAACGGCAGCGGCATTTCCGTTGCGGATTAGTGTGGAGTACAGGAATGCCAGATTGCCAAAGAGCATGACGGGTAGCATCAGCTGGGCTGCCATCGTGAACGGTTGCACCGGATAGAGCAATATCCTGCCCAGGAAAGCATATGCCACAAGAATCAGATATACCTCAACGTAAATCATCAAGAGTCTGAAAAGCCACACCTTATACATGTAGTTGGGGATGCCGAACAGCAGTTCCAGTATGCGGTGATCGGCATCATTCTGAATGCCGAAGCATGCAGGATAGAACACCAGTAGCAGCCCCGGTATGATAAGCTGGTTGTATACCATACCATGGCTCAAAGTAGTTCCCCTGGCTGCGGCTGTATACATCAGGAAGAAAAACAGCGCCAGGCCAACCAGCAGGAACCAGATGAACTTGCCTGAGAATATTATCCTCATGTTGTATACGCACAGACGGGCGTAAGATTTCACTGTATTGAATACCGACATAATGACAACTGTTTATAAATTCTTCAATAGGCACAGATAAGCATCCTCCAGATTGGGTTCTGCCGGCTCAGCGCCCGGGAACGGACAGGTTGGTGATATATAACGCACCTTGACCTTGTCGCCGTCCTGGATATGGTTGGCAATGAGTTTCTCGTCCAGTTCACCCAGACGTGAAGCCTCTATGTCAAACAGCCAGACCTTGTCCTTGGCCAGGTTAACCATGTCATTAGGCTCTCCAAAGTACTTGAGCGAGCCCTTCTCAATGACCACAACCTGGTTACATGAACTGGCTATATCCTCAATGATATGGGTTGAGAATATCACGATACGGTCACGACTCAGCTCTACCAGCAGGTTACGGAACCTGATACGCTCCCTGGGATCAAGACCTGCGGTAGGCTCGTCGACAACAAGGATACGCGGCAGGTTAAGCAGTATGAGAGCAATACCTATACGCTGCTTCATACCGCCCGAGAACGAGCCTATCTCAGAGTTTCTCTGCTCATACATGTGTACCGATGTGAGCACATACTCCAGTCTCTCTTTACGCACCTTTTCATCGGTAATACCCTTGAGTATTGCCTGATAATCCAGGAAATCCCATGCGCTCATGGACTCGTACATACCGAACTCCTGAGGCAGGAATCCGATAAGGCTCTGTAGCTCCTCCCTGTACTTGAGGGTGTCCATACCGTTGATGAAAACAGTTCCATAACTCTGCTTAAGAATTCCGGTTACAATACGCATGAACGTGGATTTACCGGCTCCGTTGGGGCCCAGCAAACCGAACATTCCGCTGTGAATCTCGAACGATACGCCACGCAGTGCCTTGAACGGTTTCTTGCGTTTGCCAATGATAGGAATACTCTTTACAAACAGGAACCATGCACGTCTCAACTTGGCTGTCTCACCATCCAGACGCTCCACATTGATGTTGTTGTCATAGAGATAATCCGATGTCTTGCGGATCAACAGGCCAAGCAACCAGACTGCCGCAATGAATATCACGAATCCCTTACTCTCAATGCGGGTATTCAGGAACAGTACGGCACATATAGGCAAAACCCAATATAGTATCTTCCTGATTATCGCTGTTATTTCCTTGCCTTTCCTGAAATTAAAATCAATATACTCAAGAATGGCCCTTATAATATTCTTCAGACCGGCCAGAGTAATGATTGTCATGAGCAAGATCCAACCCTGTTTCTCAAAATACCATCCTGCCATATAGCCTGTGTATGCAAACACAACCACCTGCCATATAAGGCTCACAAAGTCCTTAGCGTGACGGAAGCTGCGCGACAGTCCCAGACGGCGGCGGATATTGAGTCCACTACGCCACTGACGCAGGAACAGACTGTACCAGTCATATACCTTGACCAGGTTACGTACCTCTATCACTATCGGCTCATCAGGCTTGACAATATCCTTGCGTGCAATCCTGACGGAGCTCTTGATGAAGTATGTCACTCCCGGTATAATCAGAGCCAGAAGAATTATGTAAAGCAATATCTTGAATATACCCCTGACTCCTGATATAATCGCAATTACACCTACCACAAATATTACAATGTGTAAAATATGGGTGTATCGGCCAAGTCCCTTATACCAGGCTCTCATGTTCTCAAACGATATGTAGAGCGTAGGAATAAGAAGCAGTGTCAGTATTGCCGAGAAGGTAAGACCTCCGATTACGGTCAGCGCAAACGGAGCACCTATCGCACCTGCATACTCATTGTCACCCATAGCCATAGGGATGAGCGTGACTATGGTGGTGATGGTAGTTATGCAGATAGGTCTCAGACGCGAGTATCCGCTGGTCATGATAGCCCTCATGCGACCGTAGCCCCTTCGACGCAGTGTAGATGAGTAGTCTATCAGTATGATTCCGTTGTTTACCACAATACCAAGCAAGATAAGGAATCCGGTCAATGTATTGGCATTCATCAGGTTATTGCCCGACAATAGCAATGCCAACAGCGAACCGATGGCAGCCAACGGTATCGAGAACAACAGGACCACCGGTGTGGTGAGTGACTCGAAAGCCGATGCCAGTATCATGAATATCAGTATGATGGATGCCAGAATCAGGAACTTGAACTCACTTGTGGAGTCATCGCCTCGCTGAACTTCGAGAGCCAAACCTGACGGGAGATTGTAGTTGGCAATCAGGTCATCAATCTGGTCATGGTAGCCGTCCAGTACATCCTTGGGCAGATCCTCACTCTGAGATATCGAATAGGTTACGTTGACACGGCGGTCACGATTGACGCGGCGTACCTCCGACGGTCCGCGGCTCAAACGGATATTTGCTATCTGCTGCAGCTCATGAGTGCCGCCGTTAGCATCTGTCACTATGACACGGCGCAGATCATCCATGGTCTTTTCCCAACGTCCGGCTTCCTCCTCTTCTTCTGTGAGGTCATCCATTATGACAATGTCATATTCATCGGTTCCGACCTTGAAACTGGCTCCGGTGCTTGTGGAACGGTTAAGCGACCCCAATGCTGAGGTCACAGCCTGGTTGCTGATGTTGTAAGACGCCATAGCCACCGGGTCAAAGGTAAGTTGTACCTCACGCCGGCCACCGGGATTATCAACCCTGACATTACGTATAAAATCCAACTGTTCAAGATAGTACCTGAGGTTGTTGGATACTACGCGCATAGTCTCGGTATCGGAACCCTTCACCACTATCCTCTCCGTGTTATCTCCCACACCAAGAACGCTCATGAACCGGGTAATTGAACTCAGTCCGGATGCATTCTGATTTCCTCTGGCATAGCCCGGAGTTACACGGACATCTATCTCATTCTCAAGTGCAAGTTCTTCGCCCAACTGCTCTACAATCTGGCTTATGGTCATGCCGCCCTTCTTGTTGTAACCGTCCTGGAGAGTCACTGTGATTGATGCCTGTTCCTCCTGGATACGGCTCATGACATCCTTCTTCAGGGCAAAACTGTCCAGACGGGCCTCAAGCATGGCTGTTGCCTGATCCGTGTCGTCAAGTGTGCTGCCGCTGGGCATGGTGATGTCCACATTTATCCGGTCACTGTCCACCTGTCGGTTCTGGCCTGTATTGCGGGAGAGAGCGAATATGAATGCAATAACCAGAACGGCAACCGCTGTACCCACTGTCGGTCCCGGCTTACGCAAAGCGGTTTTAAGCAACGTGGAATACATCTGCAACGGACGGTCATGGATAGACATTTTCTTGAAGAAAACGCTGTTCCCGCCGCCTCCGCGCTCCATCATGGCTGCTGTTGCCATCGGAATGAAGGTGACAGCCACCAGAAGTGAGAATATCAGCGTCGATATGATAGAGAATCCAATGTTCCTGCCCAGCAGTTTTATCATCGGCTCATCAGAGAACACAAACGGAAGAAAAACCGTTATTGTGGTGAGCGTAGATGCGATAAGTGCCTTGCGGACCTCCTTCACGCCTTGCAATGCCGCCAGTCGCGGTGGCATTCCCATAGAGGCCAGACGATAGATGTTCTCCAGCACAACTATACTGCTGTCCAACAACATACCTATAGCCAACGCAATACCCAACAGAGTCAGGGTATTGATGGAGATTCCGGCTGCATAGAATATATTGAATGCCGATAATACTGAGACCGGAATTGACAATGCTATGAAAAATACAAGGCTCAGGTTGCGCAGGAAGAACCACAAGACCAGAATTGCCAGCAATCCGCCTATAAGCGCCAGTTTAACTATCTGGGATATGTTGTTGCTGATCTGGTCTGCCGAGTTGGACTGGACTACAAGCTGAAGGTCCTGGGCTGCCACCTCCCGGTTAACCTCATTGATACGTTTAAGGGTCCTCTTGGAGAGGTCCAGCAGATTCTCGCCGGCTCCATTGACCAACGATACCGAGATGGCATCCATGCCGTTCACACGGCTTATGGTAGTCTCCTCCTTGTAGTCAAAGAATACAGTGGCTACATTCTTCAGGTATACAGGTCCCTGGGCAACTACCAGATTCTCCACCTGTGACACATCGTCATAGTTGGCATCCAACTGAACATAGTATTTCTTGTCCGGCTCACTGATGAAACCCAGGAACGTACGCTCCTGATTATACTGGCTAAGTGCCTGGCTTATCTGTGAGTTGGATATGTGCAATGCGCTCATGGCCTCAGGATTGGAGCGGATCTCGATGGATTTGACCCTACCTCCATAGACCGTAACGCCTGCAATACCGTCTATGCTCTCCAGACGAGGTACCACATCCTTATCCACAATGGCCCTCAAGCGGTCCACGCCACCCGATCCGCGAACCTGAAGTGACATAAACTGGTTGCTTATACCGTTGACATTGGCCTGTTGCACATTTACCGACACATCAGACGGGAAATCAGACCTTATGGAGGCGATTTTCTCCTGAAGTTTTACGGTGGTCATCTTAAGGTTGGTACCTCTCTTGAAATCGACCCTTATGGAGCCCTGTCTGCCGGATACTGTCGATTCCATATTCTCAACACCACCCACTGCACTTATAGCCCCCTCAAGCGGGATAATAACCTGCTGCTCCATATAAGCCGGACTCAGATCGCTGCGCGATGATGCTGAGACATAAAGCTGAGGTAACTCGGTATTGGGCAGCAGCTCAACCGGCAACTGCTTATACGAGAAATAGCCCAGCAGTGTCATGGCCACCAGAAGCATGCAGATAGTTACCCTCCTGTCAATAAATGACTTGGAATTCATTTTCCAGTAATTCTAACTTTAGCGCTCTCAAACACATAATACACACAGGGTATCACCACAAGACTCAGCAGAGTCGAGGTGAACAGACCACCTATCACGGCAATGGCCATAGGGGAACTCAGGGATGCTCCGTCTCCAAATCCAAGTGCCATAGGTACAAGCGCCAGAATTGTGGTAAGACTGGTCATCAGAATTGGTCTGATACGTTGTTGCCCTGCCTCTGCTATGGCATCGGTCAGGCTCAGACCGCTCTCCTTGAGCTGTCCTATGCGGTCCACCAGAATGATGGAGTTGTTTACTGCAATACCGGACAGCATAACCATACCAATGATACCCATGATATTGACCGTTATGCCCGTTGCGAGGAACATCAGAACCGCACCTACCAGAGCCAGAGGAATTGTAAGCAGTATTGTGAACGGATGAAGCAGTGATTCAAACTGCGAAGCCATTACCATATACACCAGTACTATTGACAACACCAGTGCCAGCAGAAGGCTGTTCATTGATTCGGCACGACGCTCCTCCTCACCTGTCACAGTTATGGAGTAGTTCTGCGGCAGTTCTATACCCGATACGGCCTCACGTGTACGCTGTGCAGCCTTATCCAGCGATACCGACTCTGCAATATCTGCTGTTACGCGTGTCACGCGGTTCTGATTGAGGCGGTAAATCTCCTTGGGGGCTGTGCTCTCACTAATCCTGGCCAGCTCCGCAAGACGGTAATCCTTCTGACCCGATGTTATAACCATGCTGTTCAACTCTGCCAGCGACACGCCGGGAACCTTGATGCTTATATCCCTCATATCACCCTTGTAATCCATCTGTCCTGCCGAACGGCCGTCAAGATGTTGCTGTATCTGAGTAATGATTGTGGATACGTTTATGTTATTCATACCCGCCAGTGCACGATCAACTGTGATGATAATCTCGGGAGCTCCACCTGCCAGCGAACTCTCAATATTATAAAGACAGTCTATAGAATCCACAGCAGTCTTGACCTGATTGGTGATCACAGCCAGCAGGTCCAGGTCCTCACCCTTAACCTCCACTACCAGCGGAGCGTCTTCGGAGCCCATCATCGAGCTCAATGAGTTGTCATCCTGCGCGAATGTAAGTTCCATTCCCTCTACACCATCCACATATGATGACAGTATCTCGGCAAGCTGATCCGGAGAAACAGCCGATGAATTGGAGAGCTGAATCTTCATAGAAGCGGTATTCTCACCCTCAAAGTCCATATTCTGGGATGATGCACCGGGGCCCACATGCGTATAGATTACGCAACCGCTGTCTTGAGACAGGTCAAACACCAGATTCTCAAGACTCTCAAGCGTAGACGATGTACGTTCAAGACTTGTACCCTCGGCCATACGTACCTTTACGTTAATGGTGTTGTCCTCGGTCTTGGGCATGAATTCCGTACCCACGTAAGGCAGCAGGAATACTGTTCCGGCCACCAGGATAACAGATGCTGTAATAACCCACCAACGCTTTTGTACAAGTTTCTTTAGGAATGAGCTGTAGCCTTTGATATTGACCGAACTGAAGTTCTTAAGAGGAACAGCCTTTTTGCGTCCGAATATCTTGTCATACAGCGTGGGTATAACCAGAATGGCCACAAACAGTGATGAAAGCAGTGAGAACGTTACAGTCCACGCCTCATCTTTGAAAAGTTCACCGGTAGCTCCGTGCAGATAGACTATCGGCAGGAACACTACAATGGTAGTAAGGGTTGATGCCGATACCGCACCGGCAACCTCGGAAGTTCCGGTGACAGCAGCATCACGTACGGACAGTCCACGCTCCTGATTCCTGAATATGCTTTCAATTACCACTATGGCATTATCCACCAGCATACCCGCACCCAATGCAAGTCCGCCCAGTGTCAGGATATTTATGGTCAACCCGCTGAAAAACATCAGGTTGAAGGTAGCTATTATGGAAACCGGTATTGATACGGCCACGATAAGGGTGGTCCCTATCCTGCGCAGGAACACGAACAGCACGATTACCGCCAGAAGTATTCCAAGCAATGCGCTGTTCTTTACCTCGCCTATGGAGTTGTTGATAAAGGTAGCCTGGTCACTGATCACGATAAAATCATACCCCGGAAGAGACTTACGTATCTTGGCAAGGCTTGTCTTGATACCATCCACGGCTTTTACCGTATTGAAATCCATCTCCTTGAATACCGATATGCCTATGCTCCGGTTGCCATTCACCCTGACTATATTTTCAGGGTCTCGGTTCTCAAAGTGGATTGTAGCCACATCGCGCAGGTAAATGGGAGCCATGCTGGCCGATGCGAATTCGCCCACCTGTCCCTGCTGGGTCTCAGTGTTCTTATATCCGACTATGATATTGCCGAACGCGACCTCATCAGTAAGAGTATTGGATCCGGTAACAAGATACTGGAAACCCTGTTCGGATATTCTTCCGCCCGATACCCTCTGGTTGCTTTCCTGAATGCGTGACGATATATTGTCTACGGTGATGTTGAATGCCTTCAACTTATACGGATCTGCCTCTATGACCAGATTCGTAAACTCATCGCCGGCCAGCGAAACATCAGCTACACCCTCCACTCTCATCAGCTCATTGCTCACATAGGAGTCCGCCACCTTGCGGAGTTCGGCCATATCGGCAATGTCAGGATTTGAGAAACCTATTATCATGATAGGTGCAGTGGTGGGGTCTTTCTGTGATATACGGAGGTCCGTAATACGGCTGTCCTGAGAGAAGCTGCTCATAGCTTTCTCAAGGTCCAGGAACGCCTCGTCCATATTCTTTCGCCAGGCGTACTCAACAGTTATCCTGGCCGTACCTACCTTTACTACCGATGAGACATTGCGCACGTCGCTCTGACGGGCAATCTGAGACTCCATACTGCGCACAAACTGCTTCTCAATCTCTTCGGGGGGACGCTCTCCGGCGTCTATCTCAACGAATAGACGGGGGCTGTTCATGCTTGGGAGCAACTCCACGCTCAGCCTGTCATATGATATCTTTCCGAGCAGCAGTATAGCCAGCACCGCCATTGTGACAGTAACCGGATTCCTGACCGCCCAACTTACCAGTCTTTTCATCCCTTTAAGTGTAGTTTATCTCTGTATCTTAACCTTTGAACCGTCTCTCAGGGTCTCAAAACCACGTATGACCAACTGATCGTCCTTATCAAGACCACTCAGCACCTCAACGCTATTCTTTTCCTCAAGACCCAATTTGATCTGCTTTGCTCTGGCAATACCCTGATCAACAACGAATACTATGCGTCTGTTCCGCTCGTTACGGACAATGTTCTTAGGTATCACGATCGTTGAGCTGTGGCTCTCGGTTACGATATCGGCCTTTACGAACATACCCGGTCTTATAAGAAGGTCTTTATTGTTTATTACAAGTTTGCCCTTGAACGTACGGGTCTCGGCACTGATAGCCGGTGACAGTTCTGTTATCTCACCTATGATTGTATCCTTGGGAAGTGTATAATGGGTGATGAATGCCTTCTGACCCACCTTGACCTCATTGATTGCACTCTCAGGCAGGTTGATCTCAAGCAGCATGGAGCTGTAGTCCATGACAGTAGCCACCGATGTACCGCTATTTACCTTTGCCTCGTTAGAGAAATGAGGAAGATTGACAATAACACCGTCAAACGGGGCACGGATATTCATCTTCTCCAGATTCATCTGGGCGTTCTCATAGTCCAGACGGGAGTTCATGATCTTGATATCGGAGTTCTTGACTTCCGTCAATGTGGCACCACCCTTCTCATAGAGCGATTTTGTCTTGGCCTGTTCCTGCTCGGCAAGCTCCAGGTTAAGACGCTTGGACTCAATCGAGATACCGTTCTCATACGATTTGTCCTCAATACGTACAATGAGAGCTCCCTTCTTGACCCTGTCACCAAGTTTGTAAGGTTTACCGGTTGCGGGGTTTTTCTGAAGATGATACTTGCCGGCCATCTCTGTTGACAACTCAGCCTCGGCATTCGATATGGCGGTACTGTTTGTGGTGAATATCCTGCTCACAGAACCATAGGTAATGTCAGAGACGGATACCGGTGTGGGTATCTCATTACGATTCATAGTGTTCTCTTGTCTGCACCCTGCCATCAGAAGGACAGAAAGCGCTGTTAGCGAAAGTACGCTGATTCCTGATTTCATATCTGTTGCTTTTTATTTATTTCTTCTTATTCTTTTCGTTGCTCTGCTCATACACAATGGGGACAACCGGCTCATCCTTTTCAAAGTCATAAAGGGTCAGGACCTTGATATTAAGAAGCTGGACCTTATAGTTTATGATGGCCTGAGTGTATGACATCTTGCTGTTTGACAGCTGATTCTGGAACTGGTTCATCTGCAGTCCGGTCAGCTCGCCGTTGCGGTAGCGCTCCTCATTGAGGTCATATGTAAGCTGGGCGTTACGCTGGCTCTGCTCGGCTATAGAGATCTGTCCTACCAGATTATCCAGGCTGCGACAGGTGCTGCGTACGTTCATCTCTATGCTCTTGAGTTCCTCCTCGGCGTTCAGCTCAAATATCTGCTTTCCTATCTCCGCTGCCTTGATGCGTGCCTTGCGTGCACCCCAGTCATAAAGCGGAACGCTGAATGAAACAGACACGCGGGGATTGTTGGTAGGATTATCATACAAGTGGTTGAATTCCGGATTATCGCCCATGATACCGAGCGAAAGCGATATGCTTCCGTTGAAACTGTCATTGTCCTTGACCTGAATCAAAGACATCTCCTGCTGTTCCCTTGATATCTGACGCTGCCTTAACTCAAGTCTGGTTGTCATTGCACTCTCAAGTGCTTTGTCAAAATCCACATATACCGGTTCGGCCTCAATGTCGCACACCACAATTATATCCTCCTCCAGAGGTATTCCCAGAACCTGCTTGAAATTATCCTTGGCGTTCTCAAGACTCACCCTCTGGTTCTCCAGGCTGGAACGTGACTGGGCCAGGTTAAGCTCTGCCTGATAGTATTCATCCTTGGTAGTCAGGTCTGCCTCCACCTTGTCCTTTATTATATTGAAGTTCCTCTCGGCGTTCTCAAGTTCCGATTCGCTGATGGCAAGGTTCTGCTGTGACATGAACAGGCTGTAGAACTGGCTTGTTATGTTACGCTCCACGTTAAGCCTCTGCAGGGCGTAACTTATGCGGGCGTTCTCATAGTCCATCTCTATCTGACGCATATTCATCTTGGTCCTGTTATATGTAAACAGGGGCTGGTTCAGACTCAGATAAAGACTGTTACTGAAAGCGCGGTTGGTGTTGGTCTTACCGCCTACGGTAGATTCGTTGCTCTGCCATGACAGATTGTTGTTGAGAGACAGCGTGGCATCGGTCCAGATTATGGGCTGCGATATGCTGAACGTACCTGACGATGACAAAGAACGGTTTGTGTACCAGTCTGAGTAACGGCTGTCAAACTGACGTGACTGAGAGTACGAAAGCGGCTGCAGGTTAAGTGAGAACCTTGATTTCAGCGATGCCCTCTGGGCAATCAGGTTCTGCTCGTAGCGCTCCATGCTCATGCGGGAGTTTTTAAGATCCGGATTATGCTCTGCACTATACTCCAGAGCCTGCTCCATGGTAAGTACAATCTGTGCCCTGGCTCCGGTTCCAAAGGACGCGGTTAACCCCAAAACGACAATTGCTGTAATCAAAGATTGTTTTTTAATCATATGCTGTTCTTTATTTTATCTTTCCCTTTTAACCATCCTCACGGCATCGGCAATAATCACGCTTATGCTTGACCTGTTGTTGAGACTGATCCTCACCGTATCCGCTTCAAACCTGAATGTACCAAGCAGGTTCCAGCCTTCGTCGGCACGCCACATGTTCATAGACACATGGTCCTTCATGTTGAACTGTTCAATCTCAAAATTATAGTCGCTGGTTACCCTACGGCCGTTGTTATTATTATTGTTATTGTTGTTCCATCTGCGGTTCCGGTTATCGTTGCTGTACAGGGATGGAGATGCATAGAAATATACATCATACACGCCTGCAACAGAAAGAGGTACGCTCCAGCGAGCATACTGGGAACCGTCACCCGGAGATATGATATATGATGACCGGATGTAATCTCCATACAGGTTCTGGTCTGTCACCAGAGTCCACTGGCTGTAAGTTCTCCAGTCGGAGAATCCCTCATATATGAATTCATTGTCATTCTCCTTCGCCTTGTCTATCCATTTGGACAGATAACCGGTTCTGAGCGGCCTTGAAAGAGAGAACAGTCCTCTGTCCTCATTATCGACGATAATCTCACCCGGAAGCGTATTATCCACACCGCCGTTCAATGTATAGACACCTTCTTCCTCAAGTTCTGTGCCCTCATATGTACTCCAGTCCGAATTGTCCAGATTTACATCATGTGGAAGGTTTGAAGAAAGCATCGTGTTTACACTTATCCTGCCGGGAATATTGAACCAATGTGTAACAAGCCTTCGTGTCTCATGTGCGCCGACGCTCACCATCATACTCTTGGGTTTATCCTCATCACCCGCATTCTCAATCTCATAGAACATGAATTCAACGTTTACGTAACCGGGATTGTCGGATATATTCTCAAACGAAATCTCAGCCTGGTATATATCTGCCGTATCGGTGGTGACAGTAGTTATTGTTGGAGTTCCAACCTTGTAGCAGGCCAGTCGGGCAGTGTCATTCCAGCCTTCAATCTTGTCCTTAAGGCTTATACCCGAATAACTCTGGACCCAATCCAGAATTGAGTCAAATGAGACGTTGGCAAATTCTCTCTCTCTTGTCTTGGCAGATATGGAGTCTTCCAAAGACTCATAGCCCACAGCCACCGAAACCGGAGCAAAGAAATCCTTGGTCTTGATTGCCAGGGCATTGTCTGCAAGATCCTCCCACTCCGGATCTGACATTATGCGGTCAAAACTGTATTTGCTCATCAGTATCAGCGCCTTCTCATCTTCGGACAGTCCGTTCATCCTCCTCATCCATGCCGATCCGTTGTTTTGGGTTCCTCCCGTCATAGCCTCCACCATTCTGTTGGCCATTGGCCAGGATGACGAGTAGACATTATATCTGAAATTGTAGAACAATGGCCGGTAAAAGTAAGGATTGTCCACCTGGGTCATGGTCCATTGTCCGTTCCTGCTGTTGCCACTGTAATTACCGGATTCCATAAGGAAATATATGGAGTTGTTGAGAATGCTGAGCAGAATCTCCTTTTCCGACATGTTTCCGTTTCTGCTGTTCCAGTTGTTACGGCCATTGCCGAAATACATACGTTTCTGGTTACGGAACTGGAATCTGCCCATATCAAAACCTCTCTCGTGAACGAGTGCCATCTCAGGCTGCAACTGTTCATATACCGATGTCCATACCCGTTTGTATGATGTAAACTGTACCGGCACCTCCACAATCGAGAAACGCTTGAACGGATACTTCATATCAGCACTATACTCCATACTCCGGCGCATATTCCTGATAATATACGGAACAGTATCACGTATTGAATCAAACACCTCGAACTGATCATCCCATTTTCCCAACTCCCATACGGTATATAAGGTAGAGTCAACCGTTATTGATTTGGGCCTGTAATCACCTATCAGGAGCGATATGGACGGTAGTGATGACTCAGGTTTGAAAGTATACATACTGGAGTCGGCATTTGCCGTACACAACCCCTGCGAAATTGGCACCATTCCGGGATTGGGAATTACATTAATCTTGAAATCAGTAAAGTAAGAGATCTGCCATTCAGGACTCTCGTTGCTGTATGCCACACCCGGACGCGGATACCAGTAGCTTTCAGGGGTCAGCATGGTGAAATCCTTATCCTGGAAAAGATAACGCTTCCCGACATTGAGCATAGAGAGGACCTTGCTGTTCTCAAGCATCTTCTCTGACGTGATGTCCAGGAAACAGATGCGCTCATCGGCCTTACCGCCATACTCCATAACCAGACTTACAGGTTCACCTCCGGAAAGTGTCCTGTCAAAAGACAGAACTATCAGATGCATCAGACGCTCCCACTTCATGCCGTGTCCTGAAGTTCTGATACTACTGACATTGAACCCCGGGTTCAGAGTGAACACCAGTTGTGAAGTGCTTACCTTGGGCCTTACCGTAATCTCTGCAGTCACGCTCAAGGAATCACCGCTTTGTGTCACCGAAAGCGTACATGAATCTGCCACAGCACCTCCGATGTGCACATATCTGTTGTCCAGTTCCACCATGTCGGCCCTGAATCTCTCATCCACTTTATATAAATGGACATGCCTGAAACCGGCAAATAAACCTGAAGCCAGGAACAATGCGGCAGCAATACGCCAAGGCAGCAGGCTATACCTGGAATTAGGCAGACGATGGAACAGCGATACATCAGTCAGAATAAGCCCTATGCCCAGCAACACATAGCACATCCTGTGATTGATCAGTCTGGAGAGTCCGCTGAAACCGGTTACCACGGACTTTAGCATGGGCAAGTTGAAACCTATATAATCAAAAAGGTAATAATAGACATTGTCTATGTAGAACAGGGTCACGCCAATATAAGCCAGCAGGACAACCATAGTTATGGCCTGGTTGTTAAGCAGCAGCATCAGAGTGGTGGACAGTCCTACTATGAATACAAGTGTAGGAACGCAAAGCAGCAGGAAATACCACAGATAACTGAGATAATCCAGTGCAAATCCGTACTTAATCAGGCTCATTACCAGAGCTATAAGCGCTACCGCCACATCAAGTACAAAAAATACTTTCAGTGTGGCCCACATCTTGCCCAACAGATATTCGGCATTTGTAAGCGGACGGGTGTAGAACACCTCTGACGTATCAAGTTGCTTGTCCCTCTTGAGATATTCCGATGCCAGGAACACAGAGACCACAGCCTGTCCCAGATTCATCACAAGCATGAACATGTATGGTATGACAGACCTGTTTACCATCTGAGCCTGCTGGTAAGGCGACAGGATATATATGGAGCCGAGAATCACCGATGCAAGCAGTGACAAGAAAGCAAAAACTTTGAAGAACCAGCCACGGACAAGCAGTTTTGTCTCGTATCTGGATACTATGCGTATGTTAGTTAATCCTATCCTCATCAATCCTTATCCCTTATCTCTGTAAAATAAACATATGCATGTTCCAGGTTTGGCGGATAACTGACCGCATCGTAACCGGGAAGACTCTTTGCCACCACCTGAATATCCCATCCAAGACCATCCGGTATGGTAGATATCACGGCATATTTCTGATTAATCTCAGCATACTGATCATTCGTTACTTTCAGACGCCAGACTTTACCTTCGGTCTCCTTGAGCATACCGGCAGGCGATCCGCGGAACATCACCTCTCCCTGATTGAGCATTGCCATCTCCGTACATGAACTGGAAATATCTCCTACGATATGGGTTGACAGGATAATAGTGGTGTCCTTGGAACTGGCCTCACTCAAAAGATTCCTGAATCTGATTCGTTCCTCAGGATCAAGTCCTGTGGTAGGTTCATCCACGACCAATACCAAAGGCTTATGAATCAGAGCCTGAGCTATGCCGAGACGACGTTTCATACCGCCTGACAGATTCTGAGCGAACCTGTCACGGGCTTCATATAGTCCGACCTGCTCCAGCATGGCGTCAACTGCCTTGCCGCGCTCCGCAGAGTTGGTCATACCCGAAAGCGCAGCGGCATAATCCAGAAACTCACGAACTTTATACTTGGCAAAAAAACGGAAATCCTGAGGCAGATATCCCAATATCCGCCTTACCTCCTGACGCTGAGTGCGAATATCGTATCCGCACACATCGATCTGGCCCTCGGTTGGTTCCATAAGGGTTACCAGAATACGCATTAGAGTGGACTTTCCGGCTCCGTTGGGCCCCAAAAGGCCGAACATACCCGAAGGTATCTCAAGATTGATGTTGTTTAACGCTTTCTTACCGTTAGGGTAATAATGACTTAAGCCTTTGATTGAAATTGACATGATGTACTACTTCATCATTTGTTGATTGCCGCAGCAATCTCCTCAGCACCGATTGACAATGTTACATATGACGGAACCGTGCGGGTGCAGCATTCGTTCTCACCCCACAGGAACGGATAATCATCCTTATGCTCCAACAGGTCTGGCTGCAGAAGCACCAGTCCGGGAGCTATACCGCCCGGAATGAAGGTATAGTCGGCACGGTTGTTTCCGTAAGCCACTTTCTTTGTGTTGACACCAACAGCCGTAACGAAAGAGACATTTGAATACGGATGGTTTCCGTATATGAAATTCAGTCCCGAAAGGACCAGCTCAGGATCAATCAGATCGGGATAATAACGCCATACCATATAGTTATTCTGAGCCCAACTGATGACACGCTCGCTGCCTCCCCATGATCCTCCAGCCACGGGAACGCCGTAAGGAGTTGACTCCGCTGTACGCTTGGCATCCTCAACGAATACGGGAATGACCTCCCGAAGCTGAGCCTTGAAATCATCATCCATATAAGGCAGGAGTGAGAGAGCAGTGGTGATGTTTACCCTTGGGGCACGCATAGCGCTTCCACCACCTGTGCGGTTATCCTCGGCCCCCTGCGGAGCATTACGGGCAGCCTCAATCTGACGCATGACGCCGGGCAGGAACATATCCTTGTACTTCTGATCGCCTGTCAGGAGCCACAGCTGGATGGCTGCGCTGGAGCGGTCACCGCCAAAACCGCGGTTGCCACGCTGTCCGTTGCCCTGTTGCTGCTGCTGAGGCCGGTTGGCCATTCTGGCCTGATAGTCATCCATCTCCTTCCAAAGTTTCAGAGCATTCTTCTTGCAGCGCTCTGCTGTTTCCGGGATATACGGAGCAAGAACACGAGCCGCATGTGCCAAAGCAGCGCAAACGTTCACGTTACTCATAGGATTACCGGCATTGTTGGTAAATGCGAAACGGTCATCCAGTGTGCCGGAACGGTTGCCGCGTACCTCATAAGGCTTGAGGCTGGGGTCATATATATAACCGTCGGTAATGGTCACGGCATCGCCCAAATGATGGTATTGATGCATGTTGCCCTGTACAATACCACCTGCAATAAATCCGATGTTCTCAATCTGTGCGCAAAGATTAAGTGCACCGTGTTCTACCTGCTGAATCATATCGGGCAGACCATCCGGACGGTGAATGTCAACGAACTGGGTCTTCTGGTCGATGAATGTCTCGTCACGCTCGGGACGCAGAACATCCCAAACCTCTGCCAGCTGGTTGGTCAGACCGATAACGGTACCGGACTGGATATCAAAGTCTCCGGCATCATACCATGCTCCGACTGCCAGACCGGGTATATGCTCGTACGGTTTGTACTTGGTGTTGGTGCTGTTTCCCATGCGATAACCGTCATGCTGCTGATAGTTGGTAGGAGCCTGAACTGCATCGTCCATGTGTGAGCGGCCATGCCATACACGGTAAGCTTCGTTCACAAGCATGTGGTCCATCTGTACAGGAAGCCAGACATCCATAGTGTTGTGCCACTTGCCGTCGTATACGTTCTTGTTGATCGGGAACGGATTGGTCCTGAAACCGTTGTATTCTATGTAATAGGTACCGGGATCGGTCACTGCACTGAAATCACACTGGGCATAATTGTAGCGGTTGTAGAATACGCCCCACTCCTTTACGGCGGGCTCCAGGACCAACGTATGGCTGCCGTCGGCATTCACACGGAATATCTTGGCTTTGGATACCACCCTATCGTTGCGGTCCAGTTCTATGACAGCCACCTTTTTCTGAGCCGGAGTATAACCGATCTGTGAAAATCCGATGTTTGGCTCACGTATCCATCCGGCATCGGGAGTAGGCTCCACGTACCACTCTAGAACGGTGCCTTTCTTTCCGGCAGGAATCATGGAACGTACCACGAAAGTACCGTTCTGTGACAGGTTGCGTCCGTCAAACAGGTTCAGTTCAGTATCAGACTGGAACAGGACACGCAGTGACTCATCCTCGGGAGCCATTACAATGGTGTGTCCTTTGGATATCGGTTTTGCAACGATGAATTCGTCACGTCCGCGGTCATCAAATGTGGAAAGGCCCCAGAACTGATTGATCTTCTCTGATTTGGGACGCATTTCAGTGTCGCTTGACGGATAGCGCGGAAATATCTCGGACTGACCGTCAACAAGATAGGTCTTGCCGTAATAGGTTGCAGGAAAGAACTCCATATTGAGTCCGGCCTTACCGGCCAGCTCGGCAGGAAGCGGATCATCCAATTCAACCGACATGCGGAAACCTTTACCCTCCTGCCTTACGGTTATCCCGTAACGGAAATTATAGTCAGGATAATTGAACCTGCAACTTATTACGCCGCCCAATGTATCGATGGTACGTTCCGTGAGGCTTGCATAGATATCCCATTGCTCCGGAGTGTTCATGAGACGTACTGCACCGCCTGTAGCGATACGGACTCCGCGCTGCACTATTTCCACGCCTGCAGTCTTTTCATCACAGAATACTCCCTGATAGTTGTTTGAGTAAACCAACACGTTTACACCACGGGTCTCGAAATACCCCCTTTCGTTGATCACTAACTTTCCCGCATCCTTACTGTCTGTGGCACAAGAAACGAATCCACATATCAATGCGGTAATAATTGGCAGTAATTTTTTCATAAGTTTTCAATGCTGATTTACAAAAGTAGCAAATGGTTTTTATAAAAAACCCTTTGGAGATTTTTTTTGAGTATATTTAAGCTTTGCTATGAGATGTACACATTCCGTAATGCTTATCTTTGCATTCAAAATTGGAGCGACATGAAAAAACGTGTTCTTGTGACATACAACATGTTCCGCACCGGATATGCGGAACTTATCCGAAAGTATGATGTTACATTTCCACCTGAAGGACGAGAGTCTTTCACTTATGATGAGGTATACGATATGCTCCCGGAATATGACGTCCTGCAGTCCATGTTCAACTTCCCTGTTGACCGCAAGCTTATGGAACGAGGCCTGCCCCGTCTTGAACTGGTAAGCAACTATGCAGTCGGATTTGACAACATAGATATCCCTACGGCTACTGAGCTTGGAATTGCCGTAACAAATACTCCCGGACCGGTAACAGAACCTACCGCCGACCTGGCCTTTGGACTCATGCTGGCCGTAGCACGCCGGATAACAGATGTAGACCGCCGCTTGCGTATTCCTGGAGCTTTGGAATGGACACTTCTGGCCAATCTGGGCTACTCCCTTGGCGGCAAGACATTAGGTATCATAGGCATGGGACGCATTGGCCAGGCGCTAGCACGTCGCGCCAAAGCCAGTTGTATGAATATCATCTATCATAACCGTCATCGTGTAAGCCCCGGTATTGAGCAGCAGTACGATGCCACATACGTTGATTTTGACGAACTACTCAAAACCTCAGATTTCATATCGGTCAACGTCCCCTACTCCAAGGATACCTGGCACCTCATCGGCAAGGAGCAGCTGGAGCTGATGAAACCCACGGCAATACTGGTAAATACAGCACGTGGACCTATTGTTGATGAGCTTGCCCTGGCCGATGCCCTTAAGAGCAGGCGTATCTGGGGTGCCGGACTGGACGTATTCGAGTTCGGAGACAAGGTGAGTCCCGAGATACTGGCATGTGAGAATGCCGTTATCACCCCGCACGTGGGCACTCAGACCTACGATGTGCGCAACGAGATGGCAGAATTCGTATCACGCAACATTATCAACTTCTATGAGGGTGGTCCTGTTGCTTTTGTAAATGACGTAAAACGCAAATAATGGCCGCATCAGAGAGTCTGCTTGATAAACTCGACGGTCTGGAGGCCCGTTTCCAGGAGGTGAGTCTGCTCATAACAGACCCTTCAGTTATTGCTGACATGAAACGGTTCGTCAAACTGAACCGTGAATACCGGGACCTGGAGCTGGTGGTTGCAGCACGTAAGGAGTACATCCAGCTTCAGAATAACATAGAAGAAGCCCGCGAGCTGCTCTCAGAGAATGACCCGGAAATGCGCCAGATGGCACGTGATGAACTTGACGCCGCAAACGAACGTCTGCCGCAACTTGAAGAAGAGATAAAACAACTGCTAATACCCGCCGATCCTCAGGATGAAAAGGACGTCATCATGGAGATACGCGGCGGTACAGGAGGCGACGAGGCCGCCATATTTGCCGGAGACCTGTTCCGCATGTACAGCAAATATTGTGAGTCCAAAGGCTGGAAGACTGCAGTCTCATCATGCTCGGAAGGCGCATCAGGAGGATATAAGGAGATAATTTTCACCGTGACAGGTGAGAAAGTATACGGAACACTGAAATACGAATCCGGTGTTCACCGGGTCCAGCGCGTCCCTGTAACCGAAACTCAGGGTCGGATCCATACATCCGCCGCTACGGTTGCCGTCCTGCCTGAAGCCGATGCCTTTGAAGTTGAGATAAATGAAGGTGAGATAAAGTGGGATACATTCCGCAGCGGCGGTGCCGGCGGCCAGAACGTAAACAAGGTCGAGTCTGGCGTAAGGCTCCGTTATAATTGGAAAAATCCCAACACCGGAGCTGTTGAGGAGATACTGATTGAGTGCACCGAAACCCGTGACCAGCCCAAGAACAAGGAACGTGCATTATCCCGCTTGCGCACTATGATATATGACCGGGAGCATCAGAAATACATGGATGATATTGCCGCCCGCCGCAAGACTATGGTATCTACAGGTGACAGGTCGGCCAAGATACGCACATACAATTACCCGCAGGGCCGCATAACCGACCATCGGATAAATTATACCATTTACAATCTGCCGGCATTCATGAACGGTGACATCCAGGAGTGCATAGACCAACTGACAATAGCAGAAAACGCAGAGCGGATGAAAGAGGCTCAAATGTAAAGAAATTTTTAATAATCAGCACATATGACAAGAGAAGAGTTGTATCAGAACATACTGCGCAAGAAATCGTTTCTGTGCGTAGGTCTTGACACCGATATCAGCAAAATCCCGCAGCATCTGCAGAACGGGGAGGATCCGATATTCACCTTTAACAAAGAAATAATTGACGCCACGGCCGATTTCTGCATTGCATACAAGCCCAATCTGGCTTTTTATGAGAGCAACGGGCTCAAGGGCTTGCAGGCACTTTACAAGACGATAGACTACTTACACACCAACTATCCTGACCAGTTCATCATAGCCGATGCCAAACGCGGCGACATAGGCAATACCTCAAAGATGTATGCGGAGAGTTTCTTTGGTGAGATGAATGTGGATTCAGTAACCGTAGCACCTTATATGGGCCAGGACAGCGTAACCCCGTTCCTGGGACATGACGGAAAGTGGGTGATACTGCTTGCCCTTACCAGCAACAAGGGTGCCGATGATTTCCAGTACATCAAGGACCCGGAAGGCACGCCTCTGTATCAGAACGTTCTTCGCAAGTCACTTGAGTGGGGCGGAAACGCTGACAACATGATGTATGTGGTAGGTGCCACCCGTGCAGAGATGCTTTCCGATATCCGCAGGACCGTCCCAGACAGTTTTCTGCTTGTTCCGGGCATAGGAGCACAAGGCGGTTCATTGGCAGATGTTTGCAAATACGGCATGAACAGCAAATGCGGTCTTATCGTAAACAGCAGCCGTGCAATCATTTATGCCGACAGCACAGAGAACTTTGCCTCTGTTGCACGCGCAAAGGCTGCCGAAGTTCAGAAGGAAATGAGCGCTTATTTAAAATAATACTTTATATTTGCAGATTAAAGTGCAATTATACAAAAATGGAATTTACAGCAAAACAGATAGCGGATTTTCTGGGCGGCACCGTTGACGGCGATGAAAACGCCTCCGTCCATACTTTCGCCAAGATTGAAGAGGGTGTACCGGGTGCACTCTCTTTTCTTTCTAATGTCAAATACACCCAGTATCTGTATTCGACCAAGTCAAGTATCATACTGGTTAACAAGGATTTCAAACCGGAACAGCCTGTAAGCGCAACTCTCGTCAGAGTAGACAATGCATATGATTCTTTGGCCAAACTGATGTCACTTTACGCATCCATGAAACCGGCCAAGACCGGAATAAGTTCATTGGCATCTGTTTCCGAAAAGGCCAGGATCGGAAGCAACGTATACATAGGTCCGTTTTCAGTCATTGAGGATGGTGCAGTCATCGGCGACAACACACAGATATATCCTTCAGTCACAATAGGCGAAGGCGCAACCGTGGGTTCAGACTGCATTCTGTATCCCCACGTTACCGTTTATTACGGCTGTAAGATAGGCAACCGCTGCATTCTTCATGCAGGTAGCGTTGTAGGTGCCGACGGATTCGGATTCGCTCCGACCCCCAACGGTTACAACAAGATTCCGCAGATAGGTATCGTAGAACTGGAGGACGATGTCGAGATAGGCGCAAACACATGTGTCGACCGTTCAACTATGGGCCGTACAATAGTCCGTAAGGGCGTAAAACTGGACAATCTGGTCCAGGTGGCACATAACGTCGAAGTTGGTGAAAACACCGTAATCTCAGCTCAGACTGGAATAGCCGGCTCCAGCAAGATAGGCTCGTGGTGCATGATAGGAGGCCAAAGCGGTATCTCCGGACACATCACAGTAGGCAATAAAGTTAACATAGCTGCCAAGACTGGAGTCATAAGCAGTATCAATGACGGGGATACGATAATGGGATACCCGTCCATCGGTTACCGCAACTTCCTGCGCTCTTCACTCATTTTCAGGGAACTGCCAGAGATGAACAAAACGATCCAGAAGCTTCAGAAAGAGATAGAAGAACTGAAAGCTAAACTTGAAGAAAAGTAACTTAACATGTACAAACAAAAGACTTTAAAGAGTAGTTTCTCACTTAGCGGAAAAGGGCTTCACACCGGTCTTGAACTGACCGTGACATTCAACCCTGCCCCCGCGGACTACGGATACAAGATACAGAGAACAGACCTTGAGAGCCAACCTGTAATCGAGGCTTTTGCAGAGAACGTTCGTGAGACCCAGCGCGGTACCGTACTGTTCAAAGGCAATGTAAAGGTAAGCACAGTTGAGCATGGCCTTGCTGCCCTTTACGCCGCCGGTATTGACAACTGCCATATTGAGGTGAACGGCCCCGAATTCCCGATACTGGACGGCAGCGCAATAGAGTATGTTGAGAACATTCAGCGTGTTGGAATTAAAGAACTGGACGCCCTCAAGGATTTCTACGTAGTCAAGAACAAGATTGAGGTCAAGGATGAGCAAACAGGCTCGTCAATCATTCTGCTTCCTGACAATGAATTCAGCGTAAACGTACTCATCTCTTATGATTCCAAGATTCTCTACAATCAGTATGCATCCCTGGATGACATGCGTGATTTCCCCACAGAGATAGCAAAGAGCCGTACTTTCGTGTTCGTCCGTGAGATAGAACCGCTTCTGGAGGCAGGTCTCATCAAGGGTGGTGACCTGGACAACGCCATAGTAATCTATGAACGTGAGATGTCGCAGGAGCGATATGACAAGATCTGCGAAGTGATGGGAGTACCCAAGATGGATGCCACACGCCGCGGATACATAATGCATAAGCCTCTACAGTGGGACAATGAGCCTGCACGTCATAAACTATTGGATATCATAGGAGACCTGGCATTGGTAGGTAAACCGATAAAGGGTCGTATCATAGCCACCCGTCCCGGCCACACCATCAACAACAAGTTTGCACGCATACTGCGCAAGAACATAATACTGAATGATGTTCAGGCTCCGGCTTATGATCCGTCCGTTCCGCCGGTAATGAACCTGCAGCAGATTCAGGCAGTAATGCCACACCGTTTCCCCATGCAGTTGCTGGATAAGGTCATAACACTGACCGACCTCTACGCCGAGGGAGTCAAGAACGTAACCAACAACGAGTTCTATTTTACAGGTCATTTCCCCGAGCACCCCATCATGCCCGGTGTACTCATCATTGAGGCAATGGCCCAGCTTGGAGGTACTCTTGCCCTCCAGATAACGGGTGAGCCAAAGGATTATGAGGCTATGTTCATCAAGATTGACAACACCCGTTTCCGTCAGGCCGTGGTACCCGGCGACACTCTTCTGATGCGTGTCGTAAGGACTGCTCCTATACGTCATAACATATTATCAATCAAGGGATACGCCTTTGTAGCCGACAAGCTGGTTGCAGAGTCGGAATTTATGGTTCAAATAGTTAAAAGAGAAAACTGATGATTAGTCCTCTGGCATACGTTGACCCTTCTGCACAGATAGGCAAGAACGTTGAGATAGGTCCGTTCTGTTTCATAGACAAGAACGTGGTGATAGGTGACAACAATATCCTGATGCCGCATGTAAGCGTCATGTACGGCTCACGTATCGGTAACGGCAACACCATACATCCGGGAGCCGTTATCGGAGGAATACCGCAGGACTTGAAGTTTATAGGTGAGGAGACTACTGCTGAGATAGGCGACAACAACCGAATACGTGAGAACGTTACCATCAACCGTGGTACCGCTTCTAAAGGCAAGACTGTGGTTGGCAGCAACAACCTGCTCATGGAAAGCATGCATGTGGCCCACGACTGCATTGTAGGCAGCTACTGCATTATTGGCAACAGCACTAAGCTTGGCGGAGAGGTTGAGGTTGAGGACCACGCTACAATCAGTGCCGGAGTGCTCATCCACCAGTTTACGCATATAGGCGGCTATGTTATGATACAGGGTGGAACCGGCGTGAGTCAGGATGTCCCACCATTCACCATGTCAGGCCGCAACCCACTCACTTATATGGGTATCAACCTGGTACGCCTGCGCCGTGAAAAGTTCAGTGCCGAGACTATCGAAGCCATCCACAACGCATACCGTATCATATATCAGCAGGGCCTGAATGTATCCCAAGCCGTAGCAGCCCTTAAGGAGAGTGATATTGCAGATGATCCGCAGGTAAAGTACATAATAGACTTTATCTCCAGGTCTGAGAGAGGCATAATACGAGACAGATAAATAAGTAACAATATGATTTACAGATTTATTTTCATTTCTGATGAGGTTGATGATTTCTATCGTGAAATCCAGATCAGTTCATCGGCTTCATTCCTGGATTTCAGCAATGCCATCCTGAAATCTGTAGGTTATCCCGACGACCAGATGACCTCATTCTTCATCTGTGAGGACAACTGGGAGAAACGTGAGGAGATAACCCGTGAGGAGATGAATACCAGCTCAGAGGTTGACAACTGGGTAATGGCAGACACCCCGCTGGATGAGCTGATTGAAGATGAGAAGCAGCGTCTGATCTACATCTTCGATCCTTTAACAGAAAGATGTTTTTTCATTGAGTTAAAGGAGATTATCACCGGAAAAACACTTTCCGAAGCAGTCTGCACAGCCAGCCAGGGAAATCCGCCCAAACAGACCGTTGATTTTGATGAATTCGCCAAGGCCAATCCTGTCCTGGACGTTGATGAGAATTTCTACGGAGATGAAGGATTTGACTCCGATGAGATTGACGAGGAAGGTTTCGGAATGGAAGGCGGCGAAGGCGGTGATACTGTAAGCCTTGATTCCATTGACGACCTTTACTGAGTGAAGAACCTGGTTGTGATATTAGGACCTACCGGCGTGGGGAAGACTGAATTGTGCCTGACCCTCGCCGATTTGTTTCATACACCTGTCATATCGGCCGATTCAAGACAGATGTATGCAGACATTCCGATATGCACAGCTGCACCAACACCTGATGAAAGAGCACGTGCGGAACATTACCTGGTAGGCAATCTCTCACTTGATGACTATTACAGTGCGGCAAGATACGAAGAGGATGTCATGGTGCTTGCAAATAGACTATTCGCAGATCACGACATCCTGCTGGTCACAGGTGGATCAATGATGTATATAGATGCCCTCTGCTATGGTATAGACCAGATTCCCACCATTTCGGACGATATACGTCTGCCCCTTTTGGAGCGTTATGAGAAGGAGGGATTGGACAATCTGGTACAGGAACTCAAGATTCTGGATCCGGAGTACTATAAACAGGGTCCTGCATGCTCTTGAAGTCTGCTATATGACCGGGCACCCCTACTCCGACCTGCGCAAGGGAAAGAAGGCAGAGCGACCGTTCAACATCATCCGCATCGGACTTACCCGCCCGCGTGAGGAGCTCTACAACCGCATCAACCGCCGCGTTGACAAGATGATAGAGAACGGTCTTATTGACGAGGCTCGGCGCATGTATCCGCACCGCGGGCTAAACTCGCTCAACACAGTGGGCATGAAAGAGCTTTTCAGCTGGATAGACGGTGCTCTTACCCCCGACGGCAAGCCCTGGACGCTGGAGTTTGCCATAGAGAAGATAAAGCAGAACACACGAATCTACTCCCGCAAGCAGATGACGTGGTTCAAGCGCGATGAGAACACCAGCTGGTTTAACCCGGACAATGTAGACGCTATAGTAAATTATATAAAGCAGAAGTCATGCTGATCAGACTATACGACAAAAATCCCAGCCAGCGCGACATTGACCGCGTGCTGGACATCCTGAACGGAGGAGGCGTCATTGTTTTCCCCACAGATACGGCTTATGCGCTGGGATGCCATGCTCTAAAGGAGCGCCCCATTGAGCGTATCTGTAAAATAAAGGGTATGGACCCCCGCAAACACCGTTTCTCCATAGTCTGCTATGACCTGAGTGACATCAGTCAGTACGTGCAGATAGATAATGCCACGTTCAAGACAATGAAACGCAACCTGCCTGGTCCGTTTACCTTTGTGCTGCGTGCCGGCAGCCGTCTGCCCAAGATATTCAGCAACCGAAAGGAGGTGGGAATCCGCGTGCCAGACAATGATATCACACGTGAGATATGCCGACAGTTGGGTGCTCCCCTGCTCTCCACCACCGTTCCGTATGATGAGTCCGATGACATCGGATACCTGACAGACCCAGAACTTATCGATGAGCGCCTGGGCGATGATGTGGACTTGGTAATCAACGGCGGGGCAGGCGGTTTTGAATACTCCACCGTGGTTTATTGCGTTGACGGGGATCAGGAGATAATACGTCAGGGCAAGGGCGTACTTGACAATTGAAAATTCTTGGAGCAGCGAGAGGAGAGATAGTTTACTTTCTATCCCGAGTCGCGACAAGAATCATGGAACGAAGTGACATAATTGAGAATTATAATTAATTTTGTGACAATTAATTAAGTATAATTATATGAAGCGATTGATAATACTTGTTGCAGCAGTGACAGCAGCCTTTTCACTGGGTGCCCAAAACAGGAAACTAACCCTGGATGACGTGATCGGAGGTTCATTCTACGGAAACACTGCTCCAAGCATAACACCTATGGCAGACGGAGAGAGCTATCTGGCTGCCGACGGAGACTGCATATTGAAATACTCATTCAAGAACGGAGCAGTTACTGACACCATACTTAACCTGAGGACCGTCAAGGGGGACAAGCCTTTTGCGTTGGGCCGTTTCATACTCTCTCCAACCGAGGATGTGATCTTGCTTGAAGAGTATGTCAGCAAGATATTCCGCCGGTCATATACCGCCAACTATTACATATTCACTATCCGTAACAATAGGGCCGAAAAGCTTACCGACGGAGGTCCTGTCCAGGTTCCTTCATTCTCACCTGATGGTCATAACATAGCATTCGTCCGTGACAATAACATATTCTTAGTCAAGATGTTATTCAATAATGCCGAAGTACAGGTTACTAAAGATGGAGAGTTGGGAAAGATACGTAACGGCATTCCCGACTGGGCATACGAGGAGGAGTTCGGACTTGTTCGTGCATATGAGTTCAGCGCCGACAGCCGCATGCTGGCCTGGATCCGTTTTGACGAGTCACAGGTGGGCAGTTATGAACTTCCGTTCTTCCTGTCAAACCCTGACCGCAACGCATATTCCCAGGAACTGGTATCATATCGTCCCCAGCAATATCCCACTGCAGGCGGCACCAACTCAAAGGTATCGGTCCACTCATTTGACATTAAGAGTTCAGTCATCCGCGACATGGATCTGAAGTTGGACAGCACCACATACATTCCGCGCATCAAATTCATTGATAATGAAGATAATACCTTATTCATATTTACTCTCAACCGCCCTCAGAACAAGTTGGAGATATACTCTGCAAATCCCCGTTCAACCGTATGCAAGCTTACCCTACGTGAGCAGGACGAGCGTTACATTGACGAATTCAGCTACATGGATACCAAATTCTACGGCACACAGTTCATAATGCAGAGTGAGCGTGACGGCCACCGCCACCTATATCTTTATGAGCTGAACGGCCAACTTAAGCGACAGATAACCAAAGGTGATTTTGATGTCCTTGCCCTCCATGGATATGACCCCAAATCGGGTACCGTTTATTATGAAAGCAATGAATCCGGCATATATGACTGCGCTGTTTGGAAGATTGACGGCAAAGGCAAGAAGACCAGACTGACTCCTGAGCAAGGCACCAGCCACGCCAGTTTCAGCACCGGCTGCAAGTATTTCATCAACACCTGGTCCGATATGTCTACTCCATATCTTGTAACACGTCACGATGCCAGCGGCAAACAACTGGGAGTGATTGATGACAACGCCGATATCAAACTGGCCGCATTGGAATACGGACTGCCGCGCAAGGAGCAGTTCTCATTCAAGACTGTCGACGGCACCACTCTCTACGGCTGGATGGTAAAACCGTCCGGTGCCGATGAGTCCCACCCCTGCCCCGTCATCCTTTACCAGTACAGCGGTCCCGGATCAAACGAAGTGCTCAATGAATGGGGTGCCGGATTCTATCCCGGAGCTGCTTTCGAAGCCCTGCTCACTTATAAAGGTTACGCAGTTGCAGTGGTTGATGGTCGCGGCACCGGACGTCGCGGATCGGACTTCAAGAAACAGACCTACAAGCACTTGGGTGTAATGGAAAGCCAGGATCAGGTGGCTGCGGCCAAGTACTTGGGCTCACTCCCCTACATCGATGCAGAGCGCATTGCCATCTGGGGCTGGAGCTATGGCGGCTACAACACGCTGATGTCAATGAGTGAGGGTACTCCGGTGTTCAAGTGCGGCGTTGCGGTTGCTCCTGTAACCGATTGGCGCTACTATGACGCTCCCTACACCGAACGTTTCATGCAGGAGCCCAAGCAGAATGCCGACGGCTACCACGATGCATCGGCCATTGACCGCATCAACCGCCTACACGGCCGCCTGCTCATAGTTCACGGCCTTGACGATGACAACGTATTCTTCAGCAACACTGCTTCATACATCGAGGCTCTGATAAACGCAGGAGTGGATTTTGATATGCAGGTCTACCCCGGCAAGGAGCACAGCATAACCGGCTTCTCCCACCGCAAGCACCTCTTTACCCGCATTCTCCGCTTCTTTGACGACAATCTCAAGTAAGCGCTCCACTCCTCCGCCGCGCTATCGCCGCCAAAGTGTCCCACATCGAACCCCGCCACAGCCCTTGTAGCGGGGTTCGTTGTGTTACATCCCCTCATCCAGAGCCCGTGTCCCACACGAACCAGCCTCCCAGCCTACTCTGGGGCCGATGAGCGTGTTACACTTTGGCGAGATTCTTTAAGCACCGCCGTACTATTCCCTTTGGGGACACAACGTTCCGCGACTACTCGAGCTCCCTCCAAGGCCTAAACATCGATCTCCTCCTTTTTAATCCCCTTCGGGGCTTAACAGTATTCTAAGACTTTTCCAAATATTTTTGGACGTTTTTTTAGAAACTGTTATCGTTGAGTTTGTTACAATACGGATATCGCGGGGGACGCTTTCTAATGGTGTCCCTCGTTTCCGATATTATCAACTGAGTAAACCCTTCTTTATAGTTTTGTTACAAGAAGGGATGATTATAGTTTCAGGCCGGTCTTTGCTATCCGGATCATATAGTTAACAGGAGTGGAGCGATACTATTACTTTGATTAGACCCGTGTCTATTACTCTAATTTGTTGCATCTCCTGCAATCTGGCACTAAAGAAAAGGATAGTTCAACCGATTGTATGTCAATAGTTAAGTACTTTATAAGGTTCTCCGGAACGGACGACAGCAAACATTCTGAGGATGATTTTAAACTTGACGGCATTAAGGACAACACCATGAGCCTCCTTTGCTCCGCCTTTTTCTTTCATCTTTCTCAGATAGTAT
>ONMR01000020.1 GCA_900318995.1 uncultured Prevotellaceae bacterium
TACACCGATATGTTCAGCCAGATTCTGGTAACCGAGCAGAATGAAGTTGCCATGAACAGCATATCAATGGATTACTTCAACAACCGCATAGCAAAGTAAAAAGCAAAGCAATATAGATTTTCATAAGTTTAGGGTTATAAAATTACAGACAGCCAGACCGTGAGGTTTGGCTGTCTGGTTTTTCTGCGACACAATAAGATTATTATAACTTTATCTTATCTTTGTCATTATGAAGCAACTACAAATCATACTGTCAGCCCTGATCTGCCTTACTCAGGTTGCGTGCAGCCAGAGCATAAGCACCCGCCCTATGGAGTGGCCGGAGGCATCGGACGATTCACAGGTTTTTGTTCATACCGGTTACGCCACCTTGTACAACCGCGAGACCATGATTCCGGACTGGGTAGCATGGGAACTTACGGCCGATGAGGTTAATCCCCCGGAGAAACTGCGCGGCGAAGAGTTATTCCGCTTTGACCCCAACACCAAGGGCAAGCGCACGGCATACCGCGAGGACTACAGAAACAATGACGGCTGGCAACGCGGTCACATGGCTCCCAAGGCCGATATGCGCTGGTCAACAGAAGCCTATGAAGAGAGTTTCTACATGAGCAACATCTGCCCGCAGAACGGCACCCTGAACAGCGGCGATTGGGCCAACACCGAGAGCCTGGCGCGCCGTATGGCTACCCGCTACGGGAGCGTCTATGTAGTGTGCGGTCCTATTATTGGCACCAACAGATACGGCACCTTGGGAGAGCACAAAGTGGTTATTCCCGACGCATTCTTCAAAGCCATGCTGCTTAAGGCCGGAGGCCGATGGCAAAGCATTGCCATGGTTTTGCCCAACGAGTCCACCCATCACGAACCCGACTACTACTGGTGCACAGTCAACGAGCTGGAGTCTTTGATAGTTATGGATCTCTTCCCTGCCCTGGACGACGCCATTGAAGAGACTGTCGAAGGAACCATCAACAAATCCATCTGGTCCCGATAAACACAGGACAGCGTCAGATATACTCGTCAATGCGCTTTATAGCCAAGCCATCTACCCCAATCTTACAGAAAGCGTAGATGAATGCGCTGGCCTGACGCGCGTTTGTTATGAGCGGTATGTTGAAATCAACCGCCGTACGACGTATCTTGTAACCGTTCTCAAGCTCACGCGGAGTGTTGTTCTTGGGAATGTTTATGGCCAAGTCTATTCTGCCGCTGCGCATATAGTCAATAACATTGGGCTTCTCATCCGAATCCGGCCAGTGCAGCACCTCCTTAACCTTTATGCCGTTCTCCTCAAGGAAATGTGCCGTACCGCTGGTGGCGTAAATGTTATAGCCGTAGTCATGCAGTATGCGTGCGGCATCCAGCAGGTCAATCTTGGACTTGGTGGGGCCCGATGACAGCAGTACGCCCTTGTCCTTGGACGGAACGCGTGTGCCTACCGATATCATGCTCTTGAGCAGAGCCTCATGATAGTTATCACCTATGCAGGCAACCTCACCCGTCGATGCCATATCAACACCCAGTATGGGATCGGCCTTAAGCAGACGGGCAAATGAGAACTGTGAGCACTTTACACCCACATAGTCAATATCGGCAAAGGTCTTGCCGAAAGGCTCAACCTCCTTGCCAAGCATTATCTCTGTAGCCATGCCTATAAAGTTGAACTTGGTTATCTTGCTTACGAACGGGAAGCTTCTGGAAGCGCGAAGGTTGCATTCGATGACCTTGATGCTGTTCTCCTTGGCCAGGAACTGTATATTGAAGGGTCCCGATATGTTCAGGGCCGATGCAATCTTCCTGGAAATCTTCTTTATCTGACGGATGGTCTCGTAGTATAGTTTCTGGGCCGGGAACACCACTGTTGCGTCACCTGAGTGTACGCCGGCAAACTCAATATGCTCGCTTATGGCGTAGCACTTGATCACGCCGTTCTGAGCTACGGCATCAATCTCAACCTCCTTGGCTCGCTGCAGGAATTCGGTTACAACCACCGGGTGCTCCTGGCTTACCACAGCGGCGTTGTTCAGGGCAGTCTCCAGCTCCGCACGGTCGCTGACCACACGCATGGCGGCACCGGAAAGTACGTATGACGGACGGATAAGCACGGGCAGACCCACCTCATCCACAAAACTCCAGATATCGTCCATGCTGGTCAGCTCTTTCCAGCGTGGCTGGTCAATGCCAAGCGAGTCACACATCTCCGAGAACTTCTGACGGTCCTCGGCCATATCAATGCTCTTGGCCGATGTACCCAGAATATTGATACCCTCATGATCCAGCAGCAGTGCCAGATTGTTGGGAATCTGTCCGCCGGTGGATACTATCACGCCCTTGGGAGCCTCCATATCACATATATCAAGTACACGCTCAAGGGTAAGTTCATCAAAGAACAGACGGTCACAGGTATCGTAATCGGTACTTACGGTCTCGGGGTTGTAGTTTATCATCACGGCGCGGTAACCCATCTCCTGAATCTTCTTTACGGCAGCCACACCGCACCAGTCAAACTCCACGCTGGAGCCAATGCGGTAGGCACCGCTGCCCAGCACAATAACCGACTTGCCGTCCTGCTCAAACGTGACATCGTTCTCCGTTCCGTTATATGTGATATAGAGGTAGTTGGTGAATGCGGGATACTCGCAAGCCAGCGTATCTATCTGCTTGACCACAGGCAGTATGCCCAGACCCTTGCGATACTTGCGTACTGAGGCCTGTTTCTCATGCTGATTCAGTTTATCGCCCTTGATTGTCAGTTTACCAATCTGGTAGTCGCTGAATCCCATGCACTTGGCCTCACGGAGCAGGTCTTCACTTACGCTATTTATGTCAGCAGCCTCAGAGAGCTGCTCCTTGATGCGGTGAATGTTATAGAGGCGCCACAGGAACCACTTGTCTATCTTGGTCAGGTCATGCAGCTTATCTACGGTATAACCCTGAGCGAAAGCCTGCTCTATGGCCGGCAGACGGCGGTCGGTTGGATTCAGCAGCTCAGTCTCGATATCGGGCACATGCACGTTGTTGCACACAAATCCGTGGAGTCCCTGTCCAATCATACGCATACCTTTCTGGATAGCCTCCTCAAAGGTACGTCCTATGGACATTATCTCGCCTACTGACTTCATGCTGGAGCCTATAAGACGTGATACGCCCTCAAACTTACCCAGGTCCCAGCGCGGTATCTTGCACACCACATAGTCCAGGGCAGGCTCAAAGCAGGCCGAAGTTACTTTGGTCACGGAGTTGGGAATCTCATCCAGACCGTAGCCCAGACCCAGTTTGGCAGCCACAAATGCCAGCGGATAACCAGTAGCCTTTGATGCCAAGGCCGATGAGCGGCTCAGGCGGGCATTGACCTCAATCACGCGGTAGTCATCGGAGTTGGGGTCCAGTGCATACTGTACGTTGCACTCTCCCACTATACCCACATGACGTATTATGTCGATTGCTATGCGGCGAAGCTTGTGATACTCATGGTCACTCAGGGTCTGTGACGGAGCCACAACCACGCTCTCGCCCGTATGGATGCCTAATGGGTCAAAGTTCTCCATGTTGCACACGGTGATACAGTTGTCATAGCGGTCACGCACCACCTCGTACTCAATCTCCTTCCATCCCTTGAGTGACTCCTCTACCAGTATCTGCGGGGAGTATGAGAATGCCGATGCGGCCACCTTACGGAGTTCATCATCATTGGAGCAGAATCCGGAACCCAGTCCGCCCAGCGTATAGGCTGCTCGTACTATAACCGGATAACCTATCTCCTTTACTACCTTAAGAGCCTCCTCCATATTGTTTACAGCCTCGCTGCGCGGGGTCTTGACACCTATGGAGCGCATCATATCGGCAAACAGCTCGCGGTCCTCGGTATTGATTATGGCCTGAACAGGCGTACCCAGCACCTTGATTCCGTATTTGTCCAGTATGCCGCTCTTGTAGAGCTCAACACCGCAATTCAACGCTGTCTGACCGCCGAATGCCAGCATAATGCCGTCAGGGTGTTCCTTCTGTATAACCTTCTCCACAAATGCGGGGGTGATGGGCAGGTAATAGATGGCATCGGCCACACCCTCGGATGTCTGGACCGTTGCCACATTTGGGTTTATAAGTATGGTGAACTTGCCGTCCTCACGCAGTGCCTTCAGGGCCTGTGATCCTGAGTAGTCAAACTCACCTGACTGACCTATCTTGAGTGCCCCTGATCCAAGCACAAGTACTCTATTTACATCTTCCATAGCATCATTCATTTCTTAGAATACTTAATCATGTTTTCAACAAACATACCGAACAGATTACCCGTATCGGTAGGTCCGCTCGATGCCTCGGGGTGGAACTGGGTTGAGAAAAAGGGCTTGGTCTTGTGCCTTATACCCTCATTTGTGCCGTCGTTAAGGTTCTCGAACATACGTTCCCAATCAGCGGGCAGAGTGCTGTCATCGATAGCAAAACCGTGGTTCTGAGATGTCACAAAGCACTTATGGGTGCCGGGAATGCGTACGGTCTGGTTGTGTCCGCGGTGTCCGTACTTCAACTTATATGTCTTGGCTCCTGCGGCAAGTGCCAGTAGCTGGTTGCCAAGGCAGATTCCCATTATGGGTTTGTCCTGCTGCAGTGCCTTACGCAGATGCTCTATTGTTTCGGTGCACATTGCGGGGTCGCCGGGGCCGTTTGATATGAACAGACCGTCATAATCCTCATGGCTGAAATCGTAGTTCCAGGGCACGCGCTTTATCTGTACGTCATACTGGAGCAGGCAGCGCAGGATGTTGTTCTTCATTCCGCAATCCACCATCAGGACCTTGTAACGGCCGTTTCCGTATTGCTTTATCTCTTGGCATAATACCTGGGCTACCAGATTGTCTTTGTTGGGGTCATAGAAAGGTATATCCTCATCGCCGAACACTATCTTGCCCAGCATTGCTCCTTTCTCTCTCAGACGCTTGGTCAGCGCACGGGTATCTATTCCGTATATACCGGGTACCTGCCATTTCTTGAGCCACTCGCCCAGACTCTTCTCCGAGTCCCAGTGGCTGTATTCGGCCGAGTACTGAGATATGACAAGAGCCGAACACTGTATTCTGTCCGACTCATAAAACTTTGATATTCCGTTTACTGTCTCGTCTCCCGGCACTCCGTAGTTTCCTATTAGGGGGAATGTAGGGACTAGGATCTGACCCTTGTATGACGGATCGCTCAGACTCTCGGGGTAGCCGGTCATGGCTGTGTAGAACACGAGTTCTCCCGATACGGATTTCTCGTATCCGAATGAGCGGCCTTTGTACCTTGTTCCGTCTGCTAATATTAGTACGGCTTCTCTCTCCATTTTTTTAGTTTTATCAGATAAGAACATATATAGGGGTCTCCCAACCTACGGCCCTGCGGGCCTATCCCTCCCACGTCCTTACGGCCGTGGGCCCCTCCCTCTGACGCGCCGAGGGTGGCGACGGGTTTGGAGACCCCTATATATGTTCTTATGCTGGCTTTATCATGTTTTTTATTCTTTGCATTGCTTCAATTGTACGCTGACGGGCGGCAAAAGAGGTAATTCTAAAATAGCCTTGACCAGCGGGACCGAATCCGCTTCCGGGGGTTACCACTACCTGGGCTTTCTCCAACAGGAGGTCGAAGAAATCCCATGAGTCCATTCCGCCTGGGGTTTGGGCCCAGATGTAGGGGGCGTTTTCTCCTCCTTGGGGGTTCAGACCCACCTCCTGCATGCTCTCGCGGATTATTCGGGCGGTTTCAAGATAGTAGTCTATGGTTTCTTTTGTCTGGGCTCGGCCCTGGTCTGAATAGACAGCCAAGGCACCGCGCTGGGATATGTAGGAAGCTCCGTTGAACTTGCAGCTTTGGCGGCGCTCCCAGAGGGCGTTCAGATTCACCGTCCTGCCACTTTCATCCTTAACCATAAGTTCTTGTGGGATAACGGTGTAACCGCAACGTACTCCAGTAAAACCGGCGGTCTTGCTGAAGCTGCGGAACTCTATTGCGCAGTCTCTGGCTCCCTCAATCTCGTAGATGGAATGAGGTATCTCAGGGTCGCGTATGAATGCCTCGTAGGCTGAGTCGTACATGATCAGCGCACCGGCCTCAAGAGCGTAATCAACCCATTGCTTGAGCTTGCTGCGGGTTATTACGGCACCTGTGGGGTTATTGGGGTAACAGAGATAGATTACATCCAGTTTCTCCTTAGGTATATCGCCTGTAAAACCGTTCTCCGCGCTGCATGTTATGTACTTGATTACATTGCCGCGCATAAGGTTGGTGTCAACATATACCGGATATACAGGGTCTGTAATGCCTACCACTGTTCCGGGGGCAAGTATGTCGCCTATATTGCCGGTATCACTCTTGGCGCCGTCATTGATGAAAATATCATCGGGGTTCATTTGAACTCCAAGCGGAGCGTAGTCACCCTTGACTATTGCCTCCCTGAGCCACTGGTAACCGCGCTCGGGGCCGTAACCGTGAAATGTATCCTTTGCAGCGCAGTCATCTACCGCTTTGTGCATGGCTTCTATTACGGCAGGAGCCAGCGGACGGGTCACATCGCCTATTCCCATGCGGATTATGTCGGCATCGGGGTGTTTCCCACTATAAGCCGCTACCCTCTTGGCAATGTCCAGAAAGAGGTATCTCTGCGGCAGTTTTGAAAAGTTCAGATTAGCTTTAACCATTATTCCGTAACTATTCCGTCAAATACAAATTCGGCAGCACCGGTCATAAGAACCTCCTTTGTCTGGGGATCCCACTGGACCGTAAGCGTACCACCGTCCATTATCACATCACAACCGTCAGCATCAGTATATCCCTGCATGGCCGATGCAACCGCCGTAGCGCAAGCACCCGTACCGCAGGCAAACGTAATGCCACTGCCGCGCTCCCATACACGCATACGAATATGCTTGCGGTCCAGCACCTGGGCAAACTCAATGTTTGCACGGTCCGGAAACATTTTATGGTGCTCCATAAGCGGGCCTACTTCTGATACACGAGCCTTCTCAGCATCTTTTACGAACATTACCAGATGCGGATTGCCCATATCTATTGCTGAGCATACGGTAGGACCTTCTCCCACATTGAGAGTCTGACCTACCAGTGTGCCGGATCCGTGATTCACCTTAAGCGGCAGACCCTGGCCCATATTCACAGTAACAGTATCAACAGTTCCGTCCTGACCCAGGTGCAATTTGAGCACCTTTATTCCGGAAAGGGTCTCCAGACGGATTTCTGTCTTATCGGTCAACCCCTTGTCATGCAGATACTTACCTACGCAACGCGCTCCGTTGCCGCACATGCGTGCCTCGGAGCCGTCGGCATTGAAAATTCTCATGCTGAAATCGGCAATGTCCGACCGGCCTATCATGATAAGTCCATCCGATCCTATTCCTTTGCGGCGGTCACTCCAGCGTATGGAGAACTGCTCCGGATTGGCTATGGGGCACTCCATGACATTGACGTAGATATAGTCATTGCCAAGGCCCTGCATCTTTGTGAATCGAATCACACTCATTTACCTGCTAAATACTTATCAACCTGGGCGGCAACTTCGCGGCCGCTGGCAAGAGCGCGTACCACAAGGCTGGCTCCGTTCTTGGCGTCACCTGCCAGGAATACGTTAGGAGCATACTGCGGATGCTCAGGCTTTAGGAATCCCATAGCCAGCAGCACCATATCGCACTCAATTATCTCCTTGTTTCCGGTAGGTTTCATCTGGGGACGGCCTCCGTTAGGATCCGGCACCCAATCCACAGTCTCAACCTCAACGCCCTTAAGGTTGCCCTTGCCGTCATCTATGAACTTGTTTGAAGTAAGGCACCAGCGGCGCTCGCAACCCTCCTCATGGCTGGTTGTGGTCTTGAGAATGTTGGGCCACTGCGGCCACGGTGTGGCGGGGTTGTAACCTACAGGAGGCTTGGGCATGATCTCAATCTGGGTAACGCTCTTGGCACCCTGACGGTGGCATGTTCCTATGCAGTCACTGCCGGTATCACCACCACCTATCACCAGCACCTTCTTACCCTTGGCCGATACTGTCTCCTCAGGGCTGAACTCCTTACCTGCCAGACGCAGGTTCTGCTGGGTGAGCATCTGCAGGGCAAAATATACGCCCTTGAGTTCACGTCCGGGAATCTTAAGGTCACGTGCAGTAGGAGTACCGTTTGATATGATGTATGCGTCAAAGCCTTTGGGTAGGTCGTTAAGGTCAACCATGGTGTTGAACTTGAACTTGATACCCTCCTGCTCCATGATGGCCATACGGCGGTCAATCACGTACTTGTCCAGCTTGAAGTTGGGTATTCCGTAACGTACCAGTCCGCCGGCCGACGGCATCTTGTCAAAGAGGGTTACCTCATAACCAAGCGCGTTGAGACGCACCGCGGCACTCAGGCCAGAAGGACCTGCACCTATGATGGCAACCTTCTTTCCGTTACGCTCATAAGTATGAACCTTGACAAAACCCTCGCGGAAAGCATGTTCAATTATGGAGCACTCGTTCTCACGGATGGTTACGGGAGCATCGATACAGAGGTTCAGGGCACAACTCTTCTCGCAGAGTGCGGGGCAGATACGGCCCGTAAACTCGGGGAAGTCATTTGTGGCTGAGAGCAACTTGTATGCAAGTTCCCACTTGCCTTTATATACTGCATCCTGCCACTCCGGCTGTTTGTTGCCTAACGGACATGCCCAGTGGCAGAACGGTACGCCGCAGTCCATGCAGCGTGAAGCCTGCTGCTGACGGCTGCTGTCGTTCAGGGTCTGCTCCACCTCACTGAAATCAGCTATTCTCTCATGTATCGGCCTATGACCGGCTTCCTGTCTGGGAACGGTCAGAAAAGCTCTTGGATTTCCCATAGTAGTGTCACTTTTAAGATTTAATAATCACGCTGTACATTGTCAATCTTCTGCTGCAGCGCTTTCATCCTCTCCTCCTGCAGGATACGGCGGTACTCGATAGGAGTAACCTGTATGAATTCACCTACGTACTGACTCCAGTTGTCCAGCATCTCTTTAGCCAGAGCCGAGCCGGTATATTTGTAGTGCTTCTCTATCAATCCACGCAACTCGTCACGACCGGCCTTGTCTTCAATAAGGTCAAGCTCAATCATATCCATGTTGCAGTAGTAGTCAAAGTTGTGGTTCTTGTCCCACACATAGGCAAGACCGCCCGACATACCGGCTGCAAAGTTCCTGCCTGTTGTACCAAGCACAACCACACGTCCGCCTGTCATATACTCGCAGCAGTGGTCTCCTGCGCCCTCCACAACGGCTGTGGCACCCGAGTTACGTACAGCAAAGCGCTCGCCTGCACGGCCGTTTATGAATATCTCACCGCTTGTGGCACCGTACAGGATGGTGTTACCTGCTATGATGTTTTGGGATGCGTCAAACTTGGATTCAGCGGGCGGACATATGGCGATACGGCCACCAGAGAGGCCCTTGCCTACATAGTCATTGGCCTCACCTTCCAGCCTGAAGTTAACACCCTTCATCAGGAATGCGCCAAAACTCTGTCCTGCAGATCCCTTGAACCGTACGTTGATGGTATCATCGGCCAGACCGTCGTGTCCGTAACGGCTTGCTATCTCACCCGAGAGCATTGCGCCTGCGGCACGGTCAGTGTTGATTATATCGTATGAGAGTTCAACCTTGCTGCCGCTCTCAATAGCCTTGGCGGACTCCTTTATGATCTTCTGGTCCAGTACCTGACTCAGGTCATGTATCTGATCCTTAACCTTGTAGAGGTCACCGTCAATCTTTGTAAGCAGGCGGCTGAAATCAAGGCCCTTGGTCTTTTCGGTAAACTTGGCGGTATCAATCTCTATAAGATCCGTACGGCCTATGATATCCTCAAACTTACGGAATCCCATCTGAGCCAGCAACTCCCTTACGCCCTGAGCCATAAACATATAGTAGTTGATAAGGTACTGGCTGTGACCGCGGAACTTGGCCCTCAATGCGGGATCCTGTGTAGCAACACCTACAGGGCAGGCGTTGGTATGGCACTTACGCATAAGCAGGCATCCCAGAACGATCAACTGACCTGTTCCGAATCCGAACTCGCCGGCACCCAGCAGAGCCATTGAAATGACGTCACGCGGGGTCTTTAACTGACCATCCACCTGAACCTCAATCTCACCGCGCAGACCGTTCAGTACCAGGGTCTGCTGTGTCTCGGCCAGACCTATCTCAGGTGATATACCTGCATAACGGATTGATGATGCGGGTGATGCACCTGTACCGCCCTCGGCTCCTGATATTACAACCAGGTCAGCCTTGGCCTTGGCTACACCGGCTGCGATGGTACCAACTCCGCTCTCGGCCACCAACTTGACGCTGATCTTGGCCTTGGGGTTGACATTGCGCAGGTCATAGATGAGCTGTGCCAGGTCCTCGATCGAGTAGATGTCGTGATGAGGCGGAGGTGATATGAGTGATATTCCGGGAATTGAGTTACGTGTACGGGCAATGATCTCGTTCACCTTAAATCCCGGAAGCTGACCGCCCTCTCCAGGTTTTGCGCCCTGGGCCACCTTGATCTGAATCTCCTGTGCGTTGACCAGATACTCGGCAGTGACACCGAATCGGCCCGATGCCACCTGCTTGATGCGGCTGCTCAATGATACTCCGTCCACACACTCGTGGAAACGGCTGCTGTCCTCGCCGCCCTCACCGGTATTGCTGCGTGAATCAAGAGTATTCAGGGCAATTGCTATAGCCTCATGAGCCTCCTTGCTGATGGCGCCGAATGACATTGCGGCACCTATAAAGCGCTTTACAATGTTCTCTGCCGGCTCTACCTCATCAATGGATATCGGATTGCTCTTGAACTTGAAGAAGTTACGCAGGAACAGCGGCTCCGGGCGATTGTCAACGATTGAGCAGAACTCCTGGAATTTCTTGTAACTGCCCAGTCTGGTAGCAAGTTGCAATGTTGAAATGGCCTCGGGTGTCCATGCATGACGTATGCCGTCCTTGCGGAATGCATACTGGCCTATGAACGGAAGTACATCATCCGGCTCAGTCTTGCCGAATCCCTGCTCCTGAAGGCGTACTGCATCACGGCAGATGCCGTCAAAACCTACACCACCCACTGTCGATGAAGCGGTACCGAAGTACTTGGCCAGAACCTCCTGACCTATACCGATAGACTCGAATATCTTGGCACCGCGGTATGAACGTATGGTGCTGATACCCATCTTGCTGAGTATCTTCTTGAGTCCCTTATCGACTGCCTTGATATAGTTATGCTGGGCGGTCTCATAGTCAAGTTGTATCTCACCCTTCTTAACCAGGTCATCGATGACTGCAAATGCCATATACGGGTTCACGGCACTTGCACCGTAGCCCATGAGCAGAGCCACATGCATCACCTCACGGATCTCGCCGCTCTCAACAATCAGGGCGGTCTGGACACGTTTCCGGATTGATACCAGATAGTGGTGTATGGCGCTTACAGCAAGCAATGAAGGAATGGCGGCGTGTGTATCATCAATGCCGCGGTCGCTCAGAATGATGTAGTTGATACCTGCATCGACCGATTTCTCAGCTTCCTTGCAGAGGTTCTCTATGGCATCGGCCATACCCTTGGCCCCCTTTGATTTCTCAAACAGTATGGGCAGTACTTCAGTGTTGAATCCCTTGTAGCGGATGTTGCAAAGGGTGTCCAGTTCAGTGTTGGTAAGTACCGGCTGCGGCAGGCGTACCATCTTGCAGTGCTCGCCGCTGGGGGTAAGGATGTTCATGCCTACGGCACCGATGTACTCGGTCAGTGACATTACAAGCTCCTCGCGTATAGGGTCTATAGGCGGGTTGGTAACCTGCGCAAACTGCTGACGGAAATAGTTGAACAGCAGCTGGGGACGGTCCGACAGGACTGCCAGCTGGGTATCGTTACCCATTGACGAGAGCGGCTCCTGAGCCGTCTGGCACATAGGCACAATCACGCGGTCAATATCCTCGCGGGTATAGTCAAACGCCCTCAGACGACGGGTGTAGTCCTTGATATCATTGGGTGCCTTGCGGCCGCTCTTTAACTTACCCAGTTCCACACGGCCTGCACTGAGCCAATCAGCGTAGCTGTACTCGCTGGCCAGTGCATCCTTAACCTCGTCATTGCGGAATATCTGACCGTTGTCGGTATCAATAAGCAGAATCTTGCCGGGCTGCAGTTTGCCTTTCTCCATGATGCTGGCGGCATCCACATGTATGCATCCGGCCTCGGATGCCATGATAAGCATTCCGTCATTGGTAATAAGGTAACGTGCGGGACGCAGACCGTTACGGTCCAGCATACCTCCGGCATACCGGCCATCGGTAAAGAGCATGGCGGCAGGACCGTCCCAAGGCTCCATAAGTATTGAATGGTACTCATAGAATGCCTTGAGTTTGTCGCTTATAGGGTTCTTCTCATTGAAAGACTCAGGGATCATCATGGCCATTGCATGCGGCAGGGACATACCGGAGCGTACAAAAAACTCCAGCACATTGTCAAACGATGCACTGTCGCTCATATTGGGCTGTACGATTGGATGAATGTCCTGCACCTCACCAAGTGCCTCCGATGACAGCACGCTCTCACGCGCCTCCATCCAGCCGCGGTTGCCGCGAATGGTGTTAATCTCACCGTTGTGAGCCAGCATTCTGAAAGGCTGGGCCAATGACCATGTAGGGAATGTGTTGGTGCTGAATCTGGAATGCACCATCGCAATGCCGCTGGTAAAGTTGGGACTGCTCAGGTCCGGATAGTACTCACGGAGCTGTGTCGATGTGAGCATACCTTTATATACCATGATGCGGCTTGACAGTGACACGATATAGAAATCACGGTTGTCAATACGCTGCTCCACATGTTTGCGTATCTTATACAACTTGGTCTCAAGACCGTCAATCTGGGCGGCTCCGGTCACGAATATCTGGACTGTGGCAGGCTCGGTTGCCAGCGCTGCATCACCCAGGATATTGCTGTTTACGGGAACGTCACGGGTATTTGACAACTGCAGTCCCATCTTCTCGGTCTCCTGACGGATAATATCCAGGTACTGCTCACGCAATTTGCCGTCCTTGGGCAGGAACACCAGTCCGGTACCGTAGTGCAGACGCTCGGGTACAGGAATACCCTGAAGCAGAATGAACTCATGCGGTATCTGGACCATTATTCCGGCACCATCACCACTCTTGTTATCGGCAGCCTCGGCTCCGCGGTGCTTCATGTTCTCAAGCAGCGTCAGCGCCTCATCCACCAGCTGGTGCGTCTTGTTTCCCTTCAGGTTGACCATCATGCCTATTCCGCAGGCATCATGCTCGTTCTGAGGATCATATAATGATGGCTGCGCCATCAGCTTTTGGCTATTGGCTATTGGCTGTTGGCTTCTTGTTATTGAGTCTTTCATCTGAACTATCAATTTTCAATTATCAGTTGATAAACAGAAGCTCACGATACTTGGGCAACGGCCACATATCGTTGTCCACAATCTCCTCAAGCTTATCGATGGTCTTGCGGAGCGGGAACAGACTCTCTGCAATCTCGTGGTAAGCCAGAGCTTTCTCGTACTCATCCTCGATGACGTTGGCCTTCTTGCGGGCCTCTACCATGCTGTCAACCTGCTGACGCAGATCCGTAACAAGTTCCGATATGCGGGTAACGATACCCATGCTTACACCGGCCATAGCTGAATACTGCTCACCAAACACATCTTTCATAAGGTCAATGTTCTTGAGCAGTTTGGTCTGATAAGCCAGAGCTGCGGGGATGATATGGTTGATAGCCATACGGCCTATCACGCGGCCCTCAATCTGTACCTTCTTGGTATATGTCTCCCACTTGACCTCGTTGCGGGCCTCAAGCTCCTTCTCTGAATACACGCCCAGTTTGGTAAAGAGTTCTATAGCCTTGGGGGTTGTGAATGCCTTGAACATCTTGGGGACGTTGGTCTCAACATCCAGACCGCGTTTCTTGGCCTCAGCCTTCCACTCATCGGTATAACCGTTACCGTCAAAGCAAACCACATCGATTATGCTCTTGATGATAGGCTTAAGGGTATCCATGAAAGCGATGTTCATTGGCTTGCCGGCCTTCATGGCCTTATCTACATCCTTCTTGAATGCTATCAGCTGCTCGGCTACGGCTGCGTTCAGGGTTGTCATGGCACCAGCGCAGTTGGCGCTCGAACCTACGGCACGGAACTCAAAGCGGTTACCGGTGAATGCAAACGGCGATGTACGGTTGCGGTCGGTGTTATCCACGAATATCTCAGGTATCTCAACCAGGCCAAGAGACTTGCCCTTCTTGCCGGCAATCTCGATGGGAGTATCGGACGGAACCTCAAGCAGTTTCTTGAGCACAGCAGTCATGGTACGGCCCAGGAAAGCCGATACTATTGCGGGAGGTGCTTCGTTGGCGCCCAGACGGTGTGCGTTGGTAGCGGTTGCGATAGATGCCTTGAGCAGGTCATTGTGCTTCTGTACGGCAGCCAGAACGTTTACAAAGAATGTAACGAACTGCAGGTTACCCATGGCATCCTTACCGGGAGCCAGAAGCAGTGTGCCGGTATCTGTACCCAATGACCAGTTGTTGTGCTTACCTGATCCGTTGATGCCGTCAAAAGGCTTCTCATGGAACAGAACCACGAACCCGTGCTTGCGGGCAATGCTGTTCATCACGTTCATCATCTGCTGGTTCTGGTCGTTTGAAAGGTTGGTCTCACCGTATATGGGAGCCAGCTCAAACTGGTTGGGAGCGACCTCGTTGTGACGGGTCTTAAGCGGAATACCCAGCTTGTAACCTGCTATCTCTATATCGCGCATGAAAGCTGCCACACGTGAAGGAATGGCACCAAAGTAGTGGTCATCCAGCTGCTGGTTCTTGGATGAGGCGTGTCCCATCAGGGTGCGGCCTGTAAGCATCAGGTCGGGACGGGCTGCGTAGAGGTCCTCATCAACCAGGAAATACTCCTGCTCCCAACCCAGGTAAGACATAACCTTGTTTACCTTGGGGTCAAACATACGGCAGATAGGCAGGGCTGCGTCATTGACAGCCTTAAGAGCCTTCTTGAGCGGTGTCTTGTAATCAAGAGCCTCGCCGGTATATGATATGAATACGGTAGGTATGCAGAGTGTATCATCCTGAATGAACACAGGCGATGTGGGATCCCATGCAGTATAGCCACGGGCCTCGAATGTGGCGCGGATACCGCCGCTGGGGAATGATGAAGCATCGGGTTCCTGCTGAACGAGTGCCTTGCCATCGAAAGTCTCAATCATTCCGCCCTTTCCGTCATACTCCATGAATGAATCGTGTTTTTCGGCTGTACCGTCGGTAAGAGGCTGGAACCAGTGAGTAATGTGTGTAACGCCGTGCTCCAGAGCCCAGGTTTTCATTCCTGCGGCAACGCCGTCGGCTGTGGCGGCATCCAGATGAGCACCGTTGTCGATGCAGTTCACCAGAGCATTGAAAGTCTTGGCATCAAGATACTTGTGCATCTTGTCACGGTTGAATACCAACTCTCCGAAATAGTCGGAAATCTTTCCTGCAGGTGTCTCCACAGCAGCTGCCTTCTTCTTGAAAGCATCCTGCACCACATCAAATCTAAGTTTACTCATAGCTTTATGTTTTTGGTGTTTGTATTTGTCTGCGTACAAAACGATGCAAAAATAAGCATTATTACTACTTTTTGTACACAAAACGTTAATTATATTCTCAAATTGACACTTAAAATATGTTTAAATCAAAATATTGTCACTTTATGCGCTTATTTATAGGCATTTTCATGCACACCCTTTACCGCACGTCCGCTGGGATCGTTCAGTTTACTGAAACTTGCATCCCATTTGAGGGCCTCTGCAGTTGAGCAGGCTACGCTTGGAACACTGGGTACGCAGCGTGCGGCAGACTCACTTGGAAAATGCTCCTCAAATATCGTGCGGTAGTAGTATTCCTCCTTGTTCATTGGGGTGTTTATGGGGAAACGCTCTGCCGCATGAGCCATCTGCTCATCAGTAACTGCCGCCGATGTAATCTCCTTGAGCGAATCTATCCAACTGTAACCTACTCCGTCGCTGAACTGCTCTTTCTGACGCCATGCAACGCTCTCGGGCAGCATATCGGCAAATGCCTCTCGCACAACACGTTTCTCAATCTCATGGCCAGGACACATCTTGGCCGCAGGGTTCAGGCGCATTGCCACATCCAGGAACTCCTTGTCTAAGAACGGAACGCGTCCCTCAACGCCCCATGCTGCAAGTGACTTGTTTGCACGCAGGCAGTCATAAAGGTGCAGTTTTGATATTTTGCGCACTGTCTCATCGTGGAATGCCTGTGCATCGGGTGCCTTATGGAAATAGAGATATCCTCCAAACACCTCATCGGCACCCTCACCGCTCAGTACCATTTTGATACCCATGCTGCGTATAACGCGGGCAAGCAGGTACATCGGCGTGCTGGCGCGTACAGTTGTAACATCGTATGTCTCAATGAAATAGATTACATCTCTTAAAGCATCCAATCCCTCCTGCACCGTGTAGTTTATCTCATGGTGTACGGTACCTATATGCTCGGCCACCTCACGCGCCTTGGCCAGATCCGGAGCACCCTTAAGGCCCACAGCAAACGAGTGCAGACGCGGCCACCAAGCCTCCTGCTGGTCATCGGTCTCAACACGGCGAGCGGCGTTTTTCTTGGCAATGGCCGATATCACCGAACTGTCCAGACCACCTGACAGAAGCACTCCGTAAGGAACATCGCACATAAGCTGACGCTTTACTGCAGCCTCAAGGGCATCGTGAAGATCCTGTATATCGGCCTTGTTATCCTTGACGGCATCATACTTGAACCAGTCACGGGTATACCAGCGCTCCACCATTCCGGTGCGGCTGCTCAGGAAATGCCCCGGCAGGAAGGGCTCGTACTCAGTGCAGATACCCTCAAGAGCCTTTAGTTCACTGGCTACGCAGATATGGCCTGCGGCATCTTTTCCTATATATAGAGGTATTACACCTATCGGGTCTCGGGCAACCAGATACTCGTCACGTTCGGCATCATAAAGCGCAAAAGCAAATATGCCGTTCAGACGCTCCAGCATGCGGATAAAGTCCTCCTGACTGCCGCCTGCACGCACGGCATCGCGGTAAAGTGCCAGGATAACCTCACAGTCGCTTCCGGTACTGAATGTGTATCGGCCCTCATACTCGCGGCGTATAGCCTGATGGTTGTAAATCTCACCGTTGACGGCCAGCACCTGCAGACGGTCCTCGCTGAAAAGGGGCTGACCGCCCGACTGGGGATCTACGATACTCAAGCGCTCGTGAGCCAGTATGGCTGATCCTCCGCACCAGATTCCGCTCCAGTCCGGACCGCGGTGACGTATACGGCGGCTCATCTCAAGAGCCTGCTGACGTAACTGCTCCGACTGCTGCTTAATCCTGAAGATTGAAACTATTCCACACATATCATTTATTGTTTTTGTTATTTATTCGGCTTACCGTTTTGAACAAAAAAAAGACTGATCAGATTGACCAGTCTTTATTATGTTTTATGTTTGTTATCTACAATGATTATCTTTCCCGCTGGTCTAAAGGAGTAACCATCAAAACCTGATTATTATTCTGGTTCTGATTATTCTGCTGATTATTATTGGTTACAAAGACCAAACCTTTAGACATAACTCGCTTCACTAATTTGATTGCAAATTTAAGCACTATTTTCTATCCGCCAAACAAAATTCTTGAAAAATATCATTTTATCACAAATAATTCATCAAATCCGATAAATAGTCAAGAATTATTCATTTTTGCATATCATTTAGTCATGTATTGTTCAATATTTCCTGCGCAAAAGATTTCGGAGCGGAATCAGCAGCTTTGGCTTAAGTGTCTTGACGTGACGTTCTATCTTATCATCGGTGATATATTTAAAAGGTATCAGGATTCCGGAATCATAGATATCTCCGAATTCATCATTTATGCCGGTCCCGAAATACTGCATCTTGGGCGACAGGTTCATATATGAGTTGACCAGAGGCGGTATGCTGACACCAAAATCCGATACAAACGCCTTGAGATTCCGGTAATCCTCCTTGAATGTCAGTCCCTTAAGCACTTTCATGTATTTGATGGGGCGTTTTACCCTGGCGGGTTTGACCAGTTTTACGCGCCGCATCTTGGCCGCACCGAACCATTTGTTAAGGAACACCTGAATCATCTCACGCGCCGGTGCGGGATACTGGCGGTATATGGTCATCTTGCCAAAGAAGTATTTCATCCTACCCTTATACATTACCATAAGCGCTCCTAATCCATCAAACAGATTGTCAAGGGCAAATATGCTCTTGGCTCCGCCCTTGCTGCTCTGGTAGTCTATGGTTACAAACGAGCGGCCCAGTTCAATTGTATGCTGGAGATCGTTCTTTATGAATTTCTTTGAGAAACGGAACATGTGCGATGACGTAAGTATGGGCTGACCGTATTTATCATAGACTATATCATCACACAGCACATAACGGTATCCGCCGATGATACGTTCCGCCTCAGGATCCCAAAGGACCAGCTGCTTGTATCCGTATGCGGCATCGGTATCAAACTTGTCTATGTCAAGTTCACGTCCGGTGCCTCCGCCTCCCGCACGGAATGCCTCCTCGCGCAGACGGCCAATCTCGCGGATTACATCCGGAGCATTGGTGTTATCAACCACGTAAATCTCGTTACCTCCGTGGTTGGTTGTACGCAAAAACCTGTCTTTGGTCAGTTGAGACTTAAGTATTTCCGTGCTGACAGGATCAATTATCTTCTTCATAGCAAGTATGTTATGTGTTAATTATTTTCTACCGGCCGTCCGGTATTGCCGATGCTAAGGTATGAACGAAGATTTACCATTCCAACCAAAAAGATTTTTATGGAAAATATTACCACAAACAAAAAGGCGCGCAGAATCTGGTTCTTCTGCCACGCCTTTAAGCCGGACATTACCGAATGAATGCTCTTTTCAGAACGATATGCCCACGGTAAGATAACTCATCTCTGAACACGGGTTAACTGTCAGTCCGGCCGATAAAGGCAAACTGAAACTCTCTGTTATCTCAAGTTCTTTTGAAGCAGTCAGTGATATGTTGGTTACCGCAAAGCCATCGGTTCCATAGAACGGACTCTCAAATGGGACAAAGCCCAATGCTGCAGTCCAGTCCGCCCCGCCCAGGCTGAAGGGAGCAGCCAGTTCACAATAGGAACTGAAAGCACTGCCTCCATCGGCCTTTAGGTCATTGCCTGCAAAGTTTGTATACCAGCTTATTGATGCAAACCCCAAGTCATAACCTGCAAATGCCTCAAACACATGGTTTGTGCTTTCCTTTGCATACTTGAAATAACGTCCGTAAGGCTCCGGTCCGGCATTGAACCAATAATCGGTAACTCCAACGCTCAATCCGGCAACACTGTAACTGAGAGTGATATCAAACTCTTTTGTATCGGTCCAGTTGACTATTCCGGTGCTACCCCAGAATGTCAGGTCAAAACCGGCTGCACTTACGCCAAGTGTGGGTTGTATGGCAGCCTCACCAAGATCACATCCACGCCATATATATCGGCTTACGATATCGGCGCCAACTGTTGTTTCAATCTCTGCGTGCAACGGGCAGACCGTTGCTATCAATGTCAATGCTATTGAGAAAAACTTTTTCATAGTGATAATTATTTATGGTTATTGATTTAATTGTAAATAATTGAAAGCCGGACCCCAAGAACCGGGAATTCATTCTCCCCATTCATTATGGACATAGTAAAGATTTTAAATACGAATCAAATACAGGTTGAACAAATCCCGTATCCCGCGATCCGGCTTTCAATTAAAGGAATCAGATGTTGTAGGCGGTTTCTCCGTGCTCGTAGATATCAAGACCCTCCTCCTCAACTCTGGGTTCAACGCGGATTCCGTGAACCTTCTTGAGGATTATGAATGTAAGCATTCCAAGACCGAATGACCATGCACATGTTACAAGCGAACCAAGAGCCTCAACACACACGAAGTGCCAGCCACCACCATAGAACAGGCCGCCTTCAACGGCAAACATACCAGTCATGAGTGTACCCAGGATACCGCATACTCCGTGAACCGATACAGCACCAACGGGATCATCAATCTTGCAGACCTTATCTATCAGGGCAACTGAACCAACCATTGCAACACCGCATACAGCACCAATGATTGCTGCACCGCCTATTGATACCAGGTCGCAACCGGCTGTGATACCTACCAGACCCGCCAGGATGCCGTTGCATACCAGCGAGAGTGAAGGCTTGCCGTAAACCAGCCAAGTAAGGAACAGCACAGAAAGTCCGCCTGTAGCAGCAGCCATGTTGGTTGTGCACATAACGTGTGAGATAGCGATTGCGTTCTCAGCACCGCTGGCAGCCAGCTGTGAGCCCGGGTTGAAACCGAACCAGCCAAACCAGAGGATGAACACACCCAGAGCGCCGAATGTCAGGTTGTGGCCGGGGATAGCACGGGATTCGCCCGTCTTTGAGTATTTACCGATACGGGGACCAAGCACCATGGCACCGGCCAGCGCAATCACACCACCGCAGGAATGAACGACTGTCGAACCGGCAAAATCATGGAATCCAAGCTCGCTCAGCCAGCCGCCGCCCCATGTCCAATGGCCCTCAATGGGATAAATGACCACCGAAATAATGATTGAAATCAGAATATACATAGAGAACTTGGTCCTCTCGGCCATACCGCCCGATACTATAGTGGCGGCAGTGGCGCAGAATACGGTCTGAAAGATCAGCGTGCACTCTGCAGGAACATTGCTGTCGCCTATGAACGTCCAGTCAAACAGATGCAGACCGCCAATGAATCCGTTGTTTACGCCATGCATCAGCCCAAAGCCTATCATCCAGAAAAGGAATGATCCCACCATGAAATCCACAAAGTTTTTCATAAGTATGTTGGCGGTGTTCTTGGAGCGGGTAAAACCAGCCTCCACCAGCGCGAAACCGGGCTGCATAAAGAACACCAGCATTGCTGCTATCAATACCCAGACTGTATCCAGTCCGCTTATACTACTCTCACTTACTGTTGTGATAATGTCTTCCATAACTTGATTGATTTAATTGTTTTTACTTCTTGTCGGCCAGAACCGTATCACCGTGTTCTCCGGTACGGATTGACCAAGTGTCATCTACAGGACTCACGAATATTCTGCCATCACCCACCTGACCGGTGCGGGCTGCTCCCATTATGGCATCGATGGCGGGCTGTACAAACTGATCACGGCATATAATGGTTATCTCTATACGTGAAATAATATCAGTGCTGTACATGACGCCACGGTATATGCGGTCCTGACGGGCCTGGCCGATGGCATGGACCTCGGCGTATGAGAACCAGTTGATGTCGGCCTCAAAAAGAGCCTCCTTGACATCTTCAAACCGGGTTTTCCGGATGATTGCTTCAATCTTTTTCATTTGTGTTTTGTTTTGAGGTTAATTATTGTGTTTTGATGCATCGTAAAAACAAAAAAGGCCGGTCTCAATAAGACCAGCCTTAAATTATTCCTTATTAAAAATACAACAGTTACATACCTGACCGGTCAAAAGGTATAACCATCGGAACCTGATTATTCTGGTTCTGATTATTCTGCTGCTGATTATTATTCAGCTGAACAGTGGTTATATTCTTAAAACCGATAAACATAAAAATGTATTGTTGTTTCTGATTTCTGGTGCAAAGGTACAACGCATTCTGATACATTGTTCTCAAAAAGACGAAAATTTTTACCTTATTCTATCAAATTTCCAAAATTTCTGACATTTAGTAAGTACAACTAACAAATTTGCAACATCTTGATATACAACATCACATTTGTCATCTCTATGAAAATGAGTATATTTACATCCAATAAAAAGGAACTGACCTGATTATGAAACTCTCAAACTACCTTTCGGTCATGGCCGTGCTGACCATAATGGCAGCAATGCCCGCTAAAGCACAGATTATAATAAATGAGGTACTGGCATCAAACGGCAGCACCAATACGGATCCTGATTACGGGGCAAACGCTGACTGGATAGAACTGCACAATGCCGGACAGGCCGATGTAAACCTGCGCGGATGGTCAATCACAGACAACCTGAACAAACCCGCCAAGTTCGTTCTGCCCGACACAACCGTCAATGCCGGAGGCTTTCTGCTGATATGGTGCGATGACTTGGGTACCGGACTACACGCCGGATTCAAGTTGAGTGCCGACGGTGAGGAGGTGGGTCTTTTTGATGCTGACGGCAAGATGGTTGACAGCATGTCATTCGGACCGCAATACGGCGATGTGAGTTTTGGCCGTTCCTTAGATAATGCCGGATTGCCGGTCTTCTTCATGATCCCCACTCCCGGTGCCGCCAACACCACTCAGGGGTATACAGGCAGATCCAACCAGCCGGTTATACTGACACAGGGCGGAGCCTATGCGGGATCCGTTACGGTAACCGTCACCAATGATCAGGGAGGTGTGGTTTATTATACCACTGACGGTTCAGAGCCTACCAAAGAGTCAAATGTATATACTTCTCCCCTCACCTTCACCCAGACTACGGTATTCAGGGCACGCATACTGGAGGACGGCAAGATGCCCGGTCTGACCAAGACCATGACATATTTCCTTAATGATGAGTTCCAGGGCCACAGTCTGCCCATAGTATCGCTGGCAACTGAGAGCGGCAACTTCTGGGACTCCCAGCATGGAATTTACGGTTGGACCAACGCACATAACGAAAAGGCCGATTTTGAGATTCCGGTAAACATAGAACTCTATGAGAACAACGGCAGCGACAGGGCTGCGTTCAACGAGCCTGCAGGCGTAAAGATAAACGGCCTGTATGCATGGCAACTGCCGCAGAAGATGCTTGGAGTATATTTCAAGAAGAAATACGGCGAGAGCAAACTGTCATACCAGCTGTTCCATGACGACGGGCGCAACGAGTTTGATGATTTTGCGCTGCGCGCATCGGGCAACGACTGGAACTACACCATGTTCCGTGACGGCCTGCTCCAGCAGGCATGCCGCAGGGGCGGGCTCAATCTCGCCCTGCAGGCGTTCCGTCCTTCGGTAGTATATCTTAACGGAGAACTCCTGGGAATCCACAATATTCGCGAAAAGGTCAACGAGGAGTATATAGAAACCCGTTACGGCCTTGAAGCCGGTACATTTGACATGATTGAAGGCGACCAGAACGTCGAGGCCGGCGATTGGGAAGAGTGGAACCATTACAAGGAACTGTGGCAGAAAGACCTGAGCGTACAGAGCAATTATGACGCTCTGGCTGCCATTATGGACGTGGAGAACTACACCGATTTCATGGTTGCACAGATTTGGAGCCACAACACATCGGTCAACCACAACCCTATGGCCTGGAAGCCTAAGGAAGGAGGCGTATGGCGCTGGATATTTACTGACGGCGACCGTGGTTTCAACAATTATGCCGATGACTATGCCGACTGGTATGCCGGTAAGGCCAACATGCCTTTCGGATCAATGCTCAAGAATGAAGGTTACCGCAACTATTTCTGCAAACGTGCCGCCGACCTCCTGTTTACGGCGTGCAATCCGGAGGAGATACAGCGCCAGGTGACGGAGCACAGCAAGGATATAGAGCCGCTTATGGAACAGCAGGTTCAGAGATGGCTTGGCACCAGCAGTTCCTACAGCGGCAATGCCCTTACATCGACCCGTCAATGGCGCAGCCGTATCAGTTATCTGCGTGATTTCTGCAACGGCCGCCCGATAGTGCTGCTTTGGGATATGTATGAGAACTACGGTACCGGAGCTCCAGCCCTGCTCACCCTTACCGGCAAGAATGGTTTTGAGTTCAACGGCCTGGCTATCAACAAGGACAAGTGGTGCGGATCATACCCCACCGATATGGAGATAACCCTTACCGCCCGACAGCGTGTAGGTTACACGTTCAAGGGTTGGCGTGAGAATGCAGTTAAAAAACTGATTTCCACCGGCAACGAATGGAAATATCTTGATGACGGAAGCACCCCCGCATCATGGTATACCACCTCTTTTGATGACTCCGGATGGAAAGCGGGAGCATCACCATTAGGATATGATACCGACAACAAGATGACAGGCCTGATAAAAACCACCGTGAACTACGGATCGGAAAACTCCAAATATGTCATCACATATTTCCGCCGCAAATTCACGGTTGAGGATGATCCCGCATCTTACCTGCAGATTAAGCTCCGCCTTCTGCGCGATGACGGAGCGGTTGTATTCATCAACGGCAAGCAGATTATCCGAAGCAACCTCAGGGAGAACTTTGAATCCAATCCGCTGGCTGACAATTACGCCATTCCCAAGCGTGCCGCCATAAGATATGTCACGTACGATATCGACCCGTCCTGGCTGCATCAGGGAGAAAACACCATAGCAGTGGAGGTACACCAGACATCAAGGAGCAGTTCCGATATCATTATGGACGTTGAACTTCTTGCGGTGCTTAACCAGACTGCATCACAGAACCGGCTGAGCGGACAAAACAGCCCCACAATCAAGTTATCCATTGATTCCGATATAGCAGTGGAGGCCATGTATGAGCCATCCGGCCTTAACATGCTTCCCGATACCATATTCACCGATATCACCCTGCAAAAGTCCAAGTCCCCCTATTATACCGCGGCCGATGTCACCATCGTCAAAGGCGCACGCCTTACCGTCGAGCCGGGTGTAGAGATCCGGTTTGCACCAAACTCATGCATGATCGTGCATGGAGGCCTTACCGCACAGGGCACCAGCTCGGACAGCATACGTTTTGTACTCAACCCGCAATATGCCGGACAGTCCTGGGGAGCCGTCTGCTTCATAAACAGCGATTCCAAGTCAACGCTCAGCTATGCCACCATGCGGGATGCCTGTCAGGGTCCTCGCCTTTACAACTGTGTGGCAGCCATATCGGCCTACAACTGCCGGCAACTGGTGCTTGACCATCTGAACATAACGGATGTAACCAGCAATCCCATCGCTGCCCGTTACAGTGACGTGACGCTTACAAACAGCATAATACACAGCCGTGTTACCGGTGACCTGATTAACATCAAGTACGGTTCCGGACGTGTGGAGCACTGCACTTTCATAGGCAATGACCAGGTTGACACCGATGCCATTGACTTTGACGGCATAAACGGCGGAATAATCAGGGATGTGGTGGCACACCACTTCCTTGGCGACAACAGTGACGCCGTGGATATAGGCGAGCAGGCCGTGGGTGTGATAATTGACAGCCTGATGGCATACAATATAACCGACAAGGGCATAAGCGTAGGCCAGCGCTCAAGCGTAAAGGTGAGCAACTCAACGTTCATTCAGACCAACATGGGCATAGCCGTAAAGGACTCATGTCATGCCGATGTGGACAAATGCACATTCTTTGCCGTAGCGACTCCGGTGGCCTGCTATGAGAAGGTTGAAGGTCGTCTGGGCGGAAATGCCGTAGTAAATGAATGCATACTTTCAAACAGCTATGACCAGACATATCAGTGTGATGAAAGGTCCAGCATCAGGTTCAGCGGTTCGCTATCAGACGGTGACACGCTCTCCATTGGCAACCTCTATGGCGACCCGAGGTTTACATCGGCCACGGAGTTCCTGTTAACGCCTGCCGACCTGAAGATTGGCTCTCTGTACATGCCTGAAACCCCGCAGATGGAGCCCGTGATAAGTGAAATATGCTACCACCCCACGCTTGATTCAGAGTCTGAGTACATAAGGATTTACAATCCTGCCGATGCCCCCTTTGACATAAGCGGATACGTACTAAGCCAGGCCTTTGACTTTACATTCCCGGACGGAAGCCTGATTCCGGCCCATGCAAGCGCCTATGTTGCGGCCGATGCCTCCAAACTCACGCCTAAAGTCAATGGTGCGCAGGTTTGGCAGTGGAGCGATGGGAAACTCTCCAACAACGGAGAGTCGGTGCGTCTCAGCAATGCGGCGGGCATAGTTGTTGATCAGGTAAGCTACATGAGCGTGGCTCCATGGCCCGTATCGGAACAGTCAGGCACAACGGTACTGCTGCTCCGTGACCTGAGTGCCGATAACCACATGGCGGCCAACTGGACCCTCAAGCAGTATCCTAATGATGTGGAACTGATACCTGCAGCACCGGGTACGGACATCATCTATGATCTGAACGGCCGTCCTGTAGAAGGACAGCCCCGTGGCATAGTGATAATCAACGGCAGGCTATACTTTATAAAATGATACAAAAGGGGTCTGACCCCAATTGTATCATTTTATCGCAGCGGCGATAAAGGCTTTGAACAGCGGATGCGGATTCTCGGGAGTACTCTTGTACTCGGGATGGAACTGTGAGCCTATAAAGAACGGATGCACCGATTGAGGCAGTTCTACGATCTCGGTCAGACCGGTTTGCGGATTGTGGCCCGATGCTACTAACCCAGCCTTCCTGAACTCTTCGGCGTACTTGGCGTTGAACTCGTAACGGTGACGGTGACGCTCGGAGATATGACCGGTTCCGTAAATACTGTAAGCGAGTGTATCTTTGGTAATTTCACAGTCATAGGCTCCCAGACGCATTGTACCTCCCTTCATGGTGGTTTTCTTCTGATCCTCCATCATATCTATTACCGGGTGTTTGGTATCGGGATTCACCTCGGTTGATTCGGCATCCTTGAATCCAAGCACATTGCGGGCAAACTCAACTACGCACATCTGCATTCCAAGGCAGATACCCAGGAACGGAATCCTGTTCTCACGGGCATACCTTATCGCCTCCACCTTACCCTCCAGTCCGCGTGATCCGAATCCCGGGGCAACCAGAACGCCCTTCATGCCCTTGAGCTTTTCGGCAACATTTACAGCAGTAATCTCCTCGCTGTTTATGGAATGGACATGAACCTTGCAGGAGTTGGCGGCACCGGCATGCACAAGAGCTTCAAGTATTGACTTGTAGGCATCCTGTAGCGATACGTATTTGCCGACCAAAGCCACATCAACCTGGGTTTCGGGGTGTTTCAGGCGGTCCAGGAACTCCTCAAGCAGCCTTAGGTCAGGCTGATTGAAGTTCTCGATGCCAAGTTTGCGGACCACAAGTTCGTCCAGATGCTCTGCATGCATATTCAGAGGCACCTGATATATGCTCCATGCATCGATGCTCTGAATCACGTGACCGGGCTTTACGTTGCAGAACAGGGCCACCTTGCGGCGCAACTCCTCAGTTAGCGGATGCTCCGTACGGCAGATGATAACATCGGGCTGCACACCGGCCTGCTGCAGCATCTGGACCGAGTGCTGCGTAGGCTTGGTCTTGAGTTCCTTGGCGGCACTCAGATATGGTACCAGCGTAAGGTGAATTGACATGCATGAGCCCTCTGGCAGTTCCCACTGCAACTGGCGCACGGCCTCTATGAACGGAAGCGATTCCATATCGCCCACCGTTCCGCCTATCTCGGTAAGCACCACATCAAACTCTCCCGTCTGACCCAGAAGCAGCATGCGGCGCTTTATCTCATCAGTGATGTGAGGGACTATCTGGACCGTCTTGCCCAGATAGGCGCCCTCACGCTCCTTGGTGATCACGGTATTGTAAATCTTTCCGGTGGTCACGTTGTTGGCCTTTGATGTATGTACACCCAGAAAACGCTCATAGTGACCCAGGTCCAGGTCAGTCTCGGCGCCGTCATCGGTCACATAGCACTCGCCATGCTCGTACGGGTTCAGCGTGCCCGGATCAATGTTTATGTACGGGTCAAACTTCTGGATGGTAACCTTGAGGCCGCGGGCCTGAAGCAGTTTGGCAAGCGATGCTGCAATTATACCCTTGCCCAGCGATGAAACAACTCCACCGGTAATGAATATATATTTTGTCTCCATAATTCAGCTTTTGTGATTGTAAAGGTTTGTCGGATAATCACCGTTAAAGCAGGCGGTACAGAGCTCGCATCGGCCCATATCCCTGCCCGATGCCTTATAGAGCGATTCCAATGACAGGTAGTACAACGAGTCGGCACCTATGTACTCACGTATCTCCTCAACGGTATGGCTGGAGCCGATAAGCTCCTCGGATGTACCCGTATCTACCCCGTAGTAACAGGGATATGCGTATTTTGGACTGGCAATGCAGACATGGACCTCGGTAGCCCCCGCTTCACGCAGCAAGCCCACGATACGGCGTGACGTGGTACCGCGCACAATCGAATCGTCAATAAGAATAACGCGCTTTCCGTTCACTATGCTGCGCACTGGCGACAGTTTCATACGGACGCCCTTGTCCCGCATCTCCTGCGTAGGCTGGATGAACGTACGTCCCACGTATTTGTTCTTGAGAAGACCCATCTCATACGGTATTCCGCTGGCCTCGGCATAACCCATGGCGGCACTCAGGCTTGAATCCGGGACACCAACCACGATATCGGCATCGACCGGATGCTCCTCATATAGCAGACGGCCAGACAGTTTGCGGAACGAGTGCACGTTACAGCCCTCAATATCGCTGTCCGGACGCGCAAAGTAGATATACTCCATCACGCACATGCGGTGACTGCGCAGTTTTGAATAGTCATTGGAGCGTATGCCATGATGGTCTATAGTAATAATCTCACCCGGATTGACATCACGTATGAACTCTGCACCTATGGCGTCGAATGCGCAGGTCTCACTGGCTACCACATACCCTTCGCCCAACCTTGCGATCGAAAGCGGATGAAATCCGTACTTGTCACGGCAGGCGTAAATTCTGTTGGGAGTCATAATAACCAGTGAGAATGCCCCTTCTATCATGTTCAGTGCATTGATAAGATTTATGATACGGTCCTCCTCACTTGGATCCTTCTTGATAAGATGCGCAAAGAGTTCGCTGTCCGATGTGGTCTGCAACAGACTGCCGCGACGTTCCAGATACATACGCAGTTCACGGGAGTTGATGATGTTTCCGTTATGCGCAATGGCAAAATTCCCGGTATAATGATGGAACGTGAACGGCTGTATGTTTTCCAGACCGCCCACATTGGTAGTGGGATAACGCACATGGCCTATAGCAATGTTGCCGGTCAGTTCGTCAAGGTGCTTCTCGCCAAAAATCTCTATCACCAGACCGGCACCCTTGTGCAGGTGCATCTGCCCGTCGGCATCGGCCGACACTATTCCGCAACCCTGCTGACCGCGGTGCTGCAGGCTGTGCAACGCATAGTAGGCATACTGGGCGGCATTCTCCACACCGTATATCCCAAACACTCCGCATTCGTGATGTAACTCTTCCATATTAGCGGAATTATTCAACGGTAACTGATTTGGCCAGGTTACGCGGCTGGTCCACGTCGCGCCCTTTGGCAATGGCTATGTGATATGCCAGCAGCTGCAGCGGAATGACGCTGAGCAGCGGCACCAGGCACTCCTCGGTGTCCGGTATCTCAAACGAGTAGTCCGATATGCCCTTGACATCCTTATCGCCCTCGGTCACGATGCTTATCACCCTGCCCTTACGAGCCTTGACTTCCTGAATGTTGCTCAGGATCTTGTCGTAATGGCCACGTTTGGGGGCTATCACCACAACCGGCATCTCATCGTCAATAAGGGCAATTGGACCGTGTTTCATCTCGGCTGCGGGATAGCCCTCGGCATGTATGTAAGATATCTCCTTGAGTTTTAGCGCACCCTCCAGGGCAATCGGATAGTTGTAGCCGCGTCCCAGGTAGATGAAGTTGTGCGCGTATGTAAATGTCTTGGCAAGTTCGGAGATTTGCTTGTCATGCTTGAGTATCTTCTCAATCTTGGCAGGAATATGCGGAAGTTCCGCAATGATGCGTTTCCTTAAATCATCCGATACGGTACCTTTCTCCTGCGCTATATTGAGCGCAAGCAGCAACAGTGTCTCAACCTGAGCAGTAAACGCCTTGGTAGACGCCACACCAATTTCAGGGCCGGCATGAGTGTAACAGCCCGTATCGGCGGCACGAGCAATCGATGAGCCCACCACATTGCATATCCCAAACAAAAACGCACCCGATGCCTTGGCCAGCTGCATGGCTGCCAGAGTATCGGCCGTCTCACCCGACTGCGATATGGCAATCACCACATCATCGGGATAGATAACCGGATTGCGGTAACGGAACTCCGATGAGTACTCCACCTCAACCGGAATGCGTGTAAGCTCCTCAATCAAGTATTTGCCTATAAGCGCAGCGTGCCACGATGTTCCGCAGGCGCATATTATGATACGGCGGGCCTTGAGCAGACGGTCCTTATGGTCTATCACGCCCGACAGCTTTACAATTCCCAGTTCCGGATGCAGGCGACCGTTCATAACGGTCCGTGCCGTATCCGGCTGCTCATGAATCTCCTTGAGCATGAAGTGGGCAAAACCGCCCTTCTCTATCTGACTCAGGTTAAGTTCCAGTTTCTTGATGACTGTTGTCTGCTCAACACTTCGTAAGTCAGTGATTTTAAGATCCTTGCCGCGTTCAATAAAGGCTATCTGCTCCTCACCCAGATAGACCACGCGGTCCGTGTATTCAATGATCGGGGTGGCATCGGACCCAATCAGAAATTCGTCATCGCCAACTCCTATTATAAGAGGACTTCCCTTGCGTGCTGCAATCATGCGGTCGGGTTGGGTCTTGTCAACAATAACGATGGCATACGCGCCGATCACACTGTTAAGAGCCAGCGGTACAGCCTCCTCAAGGGTAATTGAGTGGCTGTCCATTATGTATTGGATAAGCTGGATTATCACCTCCGTATCGGTCTCACTCTTAAAGTGATAGCCCTGGTTCTGGAGCTCGGTCTTAAGTGAGCGGTAGTTCTCTATGATACCATTATGGATTAGCGCCAGATTCCCGGATTCCGAGAAATGTGGATGGGCGTTGATGTCATTGGGCTCTCCATGAGTGGCCCAGCGTGTATGGGCTATGCCCACACTGCCGCTGATATCCTTACCCTCGATGGCACGTTCCAGGTCTGCCACCTTACCCTTGGTCTTGTAAATGACCAGATTGCCGTTGTCATTGATAAGCGCTACGCCAGCGCTGTCGTAACCGCGATATTCAAGGCGGGAGAGCCCCTTAAGCAGTATCGGGCATGCCTGTCGTTTACCGATATAACCTACAATTCCGCACATAAAAAAACCTTTAATAAAGGGTGAAGGCTGATTCTAACTGAACCAGCCTTCACTCAAATTATCCAATAAGTATTTCCAAAATCTCCGTCATATTATCCGACTGGTGAAACAACACGGGGAAACCGGAATCTGATTATTATTCAGATTCTGCTTGTCATTCATTTGGTTAGACAGACAGTTATATGTAACCTTTCCCTCCATTATCATTTCAAATCGTCGCAAAAATACGCAGAAAAATTCAATTTGCAATCAAATCAGATAAAAAAGTTTCAATGTGTCATTTTTTATTGGGAGTGAGACGATACATTGCCACATCATGACCCGGAACTGTAACCTTGAGAGCCTTCTTGGTATTGCCGACCTTAGCTTTTTTAGCATTCTGTTCCCACAAGTTCTCAATGTTGTAGGTAATGGCATCGAAGGATGTTGACAAGTGACTCACCTCGTCATCTGTCAGGTTGTAGTCCTGCCAGTTGATGTTGCACTCCACCGGCTCGGTACCGCGGTTGAGCAGGCAGACAGCCCAGTCACCACCCTCCAGAGGCTTGAACCAGTACTCAATATCACCGTCTGTCTTGTAGCGCAGTCCCTGTACGCCAAGCTTGTCCTGGTCAATTGCTATCACCTTTTTGTTAAGGATTATGGCACGGGTGTCGTCGGTCATCTTGGACAGGTCGTTTCCAAGTATGAGCGGAGCGGCCATCATGCACCACATGCTGAAATGGGCGCGGTCCTCATTAACGCTCATACCGTTGCCAACCTCAAGCATATCGGGATCATTCCAGTGTCCCGGGCCTGCATACTTGCGCAGCGGAGCATTCTGGTCAATAATGCTCAATACGGTCTGTCCCCATCCGCGCTGACGCGGGTTGCCGGCAAAACGGGCAGTGATATCTCCTGTAGTACGCCATGAGTGACCTATGTTCTCAGCCCACTCCCAGGGTTTGTTACTACCCCACTCGCACATGCTGAAGAATATTGGACGGCCTGCAGCACGCAGAGCATCACGCATCAGGGCATATGCGCCGCGCGGGTTGATGTTCTCGCTTGAACACCAGTCATACTTCAGATAGTCAATGCCCCAGCGTGCATACTGTATGGCATCCTGATACTCATGACCAAAGCTGCCTGTACGTCCGGCGCAGGTCTTACGGCCGGCATCGGAGTAGATACCCAGCTTCATGCCTTTGGAGTGTACGTAATCTGCCAATGCCTCAATTCCTGAAGGAAATGTCTTGGGGTCAGGCTGAACGAATCCGTCGGCATCACGCTCACCATGCCAGCAGTCATCCATATTCAGATAAATGTAACCTGCATCCACCAGACCTTCGGCCACCATGGCATCGGCCTGCTCACGGATAAGTTTCTCACTGATGTTCTGTCCGAACTTGTTCCAGCTGTTCCATCCCATCTGAGGGGTATCGGCCAGCCCCTCCCATTTCTGTGCTGTTGCTACAAAAGGAATCAAAGCAACAGCTACAAGATACAATAACTTTTTCATTATCATTATTTTACAACTACAATCTTAATGCGTGCCTTCTCCTTGCCGGGGATAACCTGCATCTCCAGGGTCCCGGTGGTCTTGGCTCCCTCACCCAGCAATGTAAGCTTTGAGGTTACAGTCGGTTTGGGGTTTGACTCGTTTGATATCACCTGGGCATCGGTAAGCTGACCTGACCAGAGAACCGGGCCATATGAGTGGCTCAGAGTCCAGGTTCCGGCGGTGATGTCATCAAACCAGTATTCGTTGACGTTCTCCTTGAGCATGATGTATCTGGTGCCAGCACCCTGGGCATAGCCGGCATTACCTCCGCCGCCACGCTGTGCTATCTGTAACTCTGCGCCCAGGCCGATGGTCTCACGCGGGTTCTCGCGATACACAGGCAGACCGCTTGTAAATGCCTCCACATCAAAATAGTACTCCGGCTTGGTATTCATGCTATGCATGTATAGGTCATTCTTGCCATATACTATATAGCTGTTGTAGAGTTTGTTCTTCTCAATACCGTAACGTATGATGTAACCGTCAGCACCGGCTACAGGCTCCCATATTACGTTGGCCTCACGACGGTCCTCCGGATTACGTACAGCCATGAACTTGGTTACCTTCTGGGTCTTCATCTTAGGTGTGGTACCGAATACGCGCAGGTCCTTGATGGAGAACTTGGCATCATCGTATGTGGCCACATTCACAACCTTGACATAGCGGGCCTGTACGGGCTTTTCCAGCTCATTGTAGTCATGCTTGAGTTCCATCTTGTTCTGGGGCTTGCTTATGATCTTGGTCCAGTTGGAGTTATCGTCCGATACGAACACCTCATAGCACTGGTAGGACGGGCAGCACCTCCCCCCATCATACCGCCACCGAATCCGCCACGGCCACCGGCACGCTGAGCACCTATATGGTCCCAGTTAAGTTGGATGGCGTTGATGGTAGCCTTGTCGCCCAGGTCAACGGTAAAGAACTCACCGGCATCACCTGTTGCAGCCGCCCAGCAAGTCTTGAAATCCTCGTCCAAAGCCTGCCCGGGAGCATAGTTCTCAAAAGTTGATGATACAATAGCTTTCTTATTGACAGACAGTAGTTTCCAGTTGACGTAATTGTCAACACCTGCTTTACGCTCTGCAGGATAATACTGCGGATAGTCGCCAAGAGCGGTGTTGGAGTACATAACGCCCTGCTTATCGACTGCAGTAGGATAAATGGCCAGTTCCGATCCGCGGCCGCCCTCACCATACTGTGCGGGAATCATGCAGATGGTCCAGAAATTGCCGTTCTTGTCCTTGAAGGTGCTGCCGTGTCCGGCACCAACCTGGAAGCCGCTGGTCTTGAATGTAAGCGGGTTGTGCTCACTGTATGTGAACGGGCCCATGGGGCTGTCAGATACATAAACACCGTGTGAATATGAGATGAACTCAAGGCCGATGGCTGCGTACTGAAGATAGTACTTGCCGTTATGCTTGATCATGTACGGACCTTCAATCCAAGGCAGTTCCTCCGGACCGTAGTCGCGGCGGCCGTTGAAAATGGAATAGATCACATCCTCGGGCTTGCGGACCTCGAATCCGTGGTTCTTGATATCGCTCCAGAACAGAGGCTTGGGCTCACCTTTCTCCTTGAATGTGGTCTTGTCCAGCTCAACTACCTGGAACGGCATGATCTGAGACCAGCCGAAGTACATATACAGGCGGCCGTCATCATCCACAAACATATTGGCATCACCGTATCGGTCGCTTGACAGTTCACCTATCTTCTCCCACTGTCCCTTGTACGGGTCAATGGCGCGATAGACGTTGCGGTTGTTCATGGAACAGCCAATCAGTTTGCCGTCCATCTCTACCACCGATACCACACCTGCAGGATAACCGGGAGCATCAACATAAGTCCAGTTCTGGAAATCGGGAGAATACCAGTATCCGCGTCTGTGGGACACAAAGAGGAAATAATTGTCCTCAAAGATAATAACAACCGGTTCACCGCCACGGATAGCCGGCTCGTTACCTACAACTACGTCTAGCGGATTACAGAATGTGTGCCTTGTCTGAGCAGGTACATCAATGAATGCCAGCATAATAGCCATGCCGGCAACTGTCCATTTAAATAACTTTTTCATATTGGTTGTAATTAGGTTAGCAATGCAATAATGCAAACTTAAATAAAAATAGCATTTACAAGTTCCTTTTTTTATAAAAAAGTGCCAACTTTACATTTCGTAAAAAGATCGGTAGTTCAAAATAACTCTAATATGAAGAATTCAACAAATTTCTGGGGATTGCTGGCACTGGGTGTCTGCATTATCCTTGCTGTCGGCAAGTTTACCGGCACAAAGCGCGTAGTCAATGTAAAAGGCCTTGCCACTCAGGAGGTTTTGGCAGACCATGTAATCTGGCCTCTGGTTATTCAGGACGTTGACAATGACCTGATCAAACTCTACTCCACAATGGAGAAAAAGAGCAATGAAATCGTTAAGTTCCTCAAGGAAGGCGGCATTAAGGACAGTGAGATAAGCACCACTGCACCAACCGTTTATGACCGTACCGCAAACCGTTACTCAAACGAGTACATCGCCAACCGCTATCAGATGCAGCAGGTGGTAACCGTAAGTTCGGATAACGTGGATCTGGTACGTCAGCTCATACTCAAGCAGGGTGAGCTTCTGAAGAAAGGAATTGCCATCGGCGGAAATGACTATGAGCATCAGGTGCAGTATGACTTTAACGGCCTGAACGAGCTCAAGCCCCAGATGGTCGAGGTTGCCACCCGCAACGCCCGTGAGGTTGCCCAGAAGTTTGCCGATGATTCCGGCTCCAAACTGGGTAAGATACAGACAGCATCACAGGGCCAGTTCTCCATCTATGACCGCGACAGCAACACCCCGTGGATAAAGAACGTGAGAGTAGTCACCACGGTTACCTATTACCTTAAGTAAATGGACCTGATTAGGAAATATTTCCCTGACCTGAGCAGCCTTCAGTATGAACAACTGGAGGCTCTCGGTCCGTTATATACAGACTGGAACAGCAAGATAAACGTCATATCCCGCAAGGACATTGACAACCTGTATGAGCACCATATACTGCACTCCATGGCCATTGCCAAGGTTATAAGGTTTGCCCAAGGCACTCGTCTGGCCGATGTCGGCACCGGCGGCGGACTGCCCGGCATACCGCTTGCCATACTGTTCCCCGAGTGCAGTTTCACGCTGATAGACAGCATCGGCAAGAAGGTACGTGTGGCACAGGATATTGCATTGCAGATAGGCTTAAAGAACGTGATATGCCGTCACGAGCGGGCCGAAGATGATAAGGACAGGTATGAATTCATATTGTCAAGAGGCGTAATGCCGCTGCCCGACCTCTGTTCGGTGGCCGGCCGCCTGATTGACCGGAAGATACAGCGCAACGCCTACCCCAACGGCGTAATATGCCTTAAGGGAGGCGACCTTACCGCAGAGATTGCCAGGTTCAGGAAGGTGGCCGAAATCACTGAGATCAGCAAATACTTCCAGGAGGAGTTTTTCAATGACAAGAAAACAGTTTACGTGCAGGTATGATGCAGATCAAGTGCTTTGAGTTCAACTTTCTGCCTGTAAACACATACGTTGCCTGGGATGAGACAAAAGAGTCGGCCATAATCGATCCCGGCTGCTTCTATCCGGGTGAGACCGATACATTGGCCCAATTCATCAAGGATAACGGTCTGGAGGTTAAACTGCTATTGAATACGCATCTGCATTTTGACCACGTCTTCGGCAATACGTTTGTTGAAGAGACATATGGTGTCAGGGCCCATGCCAATGACCTGGACACGCCTTGGATCAAAACCATGAGTGCCAGGCTGTCGGTATTCGGAATCAATTACAACGGACATGTCAATCCGATAGAGCCGCAGAATGTACTGAATGATGGTGACACTGTCAGTTTCGGGAATACAGTTTTCCACGTACTGCATATCCCCGGCCATTCACCCGGCAGCGTGGTATTCTGGAACAGGGAGCAACAGTGTGTCTTTACCGGCGACGTAATATTCCAGGGCAGCTACGGCCGCACCGATTTTCCCGACGGCAACCATCAGGCACTCATGACAGGAATCCGCACAAAACTGCTCACTATGCCCGATGATACTATTCTCTATCCCGGCCACGGACCGTCCACAGTCATAAAACAAGAAAAAGCATATTACTGACATGAAAACGAGAGCGATACTAACCTTATCCGCATTATTGGCTTGCGGATATGTCTGCGCGCAGGACCAGCCCACGTCGGCAATGGTTTTTGAAACATACGAATGGGATTTCGGCACAATAGATGAGGCTGACGGACCTGTATCGCACACATTCCGTTTTGTGAACATATCAAACAACCCTATTCAGATTGACAACGTGGCCACCAGCTGCGGCTGCACCACAGTACAATATTCCACAGAGCCCATACATGGCGGAGAAGAAGGTGAAATCACCGTAGTCTTTAACCCGGCCCGCTACGAGGGCAGTGTGTTCCGTGAGGTTGAGATACTCACCAAAGACCGTCACAATTATGCCAGTCTGACTGTTTATGCCGATGTAAACCCCATACCCATGGATATGGAGCACATTTATCCTCATCTGCTGGTCGGAACCATACAGACCAACTCCACGCGCTACCCGTTTGGCTATATAAACCAGGGAGATAGCGCGACCAAGGTGGTGCGTATAGCCAATGTGGGTGACAAGACCGTGCGATTATCGGTCCAGGCCACAGGAAAAGAACATGGATTGAGTGTGGATTGCCCTCCGAGCATCGGCCCTAGGGAGACAGCCAGCATACACGTAACATACAACATACCCACAGGTGCGGATTACTTTGGAATGACCCGCGACACCATATGGGTGATAGCTGATGGAATAAAACAGGTTCCCATTACCATGAACGCACTCAGGGTTGAAAAGTTTGACCCTGATGACAGCAAAAAACCTGTCATGAGAATAGAACCATCGTATGTGGAATTCGGAGAAAAAGCTCCGGGAAAGATATTCAAGAAGACTATTGTAATAGGTAATACAGGTAATGCCGACCTGATATTCCGCGATGTTGAGCCTATGGAGGGCACAGCTATCAGCATTGAGAGAGGTCAGGTAATCAAGCCCGGCAAGGAACTCAAGGTTAAGGTTGCCGTGACCAACTCCCGCAAGCCTCACACCACAACAATGGGCTCCATCAACCTCACCACCAACGATCCCACAAGGCCATTCAGGGAATTGAGATTACAAGTGGATACAAAATAAAATGAAGCCGATTCGTCTGAATCGGCTTCATTTATGCTGATTGCAAGCAATTACTTCACCACAAAATCCAGGGACTTGAGGTCCTTGTCAAGTGATGACGGACCGTACAGGATCTTGTATCGGCCGGGCATTGCTGCCAGCTCATCAATCTTCTCATCATAGTACTCGAAAGCCTTGGGCTCCAGGGTAATCTTGACCTGTGCAGTCTGGCCTGCAGGTATGTTCACGCGCTTGAATCCCTTGAGTGACTTGATGGGAGCCTGCGGGTTGTCAAGAGACTTGATGTAGATCTGAACGACCTCATCACCGTCCATCTTACCGGTATTGGTAACAGGAACAGTAATGTCTACCGTACCGCCGGCCTTGATGCTCTGCTTGGACAGGGTTGCTTCGCCGTATGAGAATGTGGTGTAGCTCAAGCCGTAACCGAAAGCGTACAGAGGCTCACCCTTGAAGTAGCGGTAGGTAAAGCCATCATCCATGTTATAGTCCTCAACATTGGCGGGCAGCTGGTCTGTGCTCTTGTAGAAGGTAACCGGCAGACGGCCTGCGGGGTTGTAGTCACCGAACAGTACATCGGCCACAGCCAGACCACCGGCTTGACCGCCGTACCATGCCTGCAGCAGAGCCTGATACTGGTTCTCAACAGCACCGAATCCGATGGCCGAACCGGAGCAGTTGACCAGGATAACGGGCTTGCCTGTCTTGTACATAGCCTCCAGCAATTTCAACTGAACATTAGGCAGCTCAATCTTGGTGCGGTCACCGCCCGAGAATCCCTCATAGTTGACGCGCATCTCCTCACCCTCCAGACGAGCCGATATACCTGATACCATGATGATTACATCGGCATTCTTAACCTTCTGTGCTACTGACTCAAATTCTGCCAGTTTGCGCTGGCTGAGATCGAATGTCAGGTAAGCCGATCCGCTCTCACCCTTGGTAAAGTCAAGCTGGATATTGTAGGTCTGGCCTTTGACAACCTTGAATGAAGGAGTCTGGCCCTGACCGCCACGGCCGCCTCGACCCTGTGCTGGCTGCTTCTGCTCTGCTATCACCTTGCCGTTTACAGTCAGCTTCCAGGTGTCGTTACCACGCAGGTTATAACTCAGGTCACCGGTAAAATCAGACTTGTAGGTACCGGTCATGCGGGCAGAGAAGTTGGTGAACTCCACCCCCTCAGCAAAACGGTAGTCACCCATGGTACGCATGTTGATCTCATTGTAGAAACCGGTATTGACGGGCTTGCCGCTCATGGTGGTGTTGTTCCAGAATTCGGCGTAGAGTCCGCGTCCGTTATTGAGGTCACCCAGATGGCTTACGGTAAGATAATCATCGGCCAGCTCACAACCGCGGTCATAAATGATGTTGGCGTTAGGAACCTTGGCCCTGATAGCCTGAAGTATCGAAATCTGATTCTCGCGTGTGGGAGTACCGTTGTAGTTTCCGTACTGCATCGATACATTATCGGCATTGGGACCAACCACAGCTATTGTCAGACCCTCTTTCTTAAGAGGAAGTATGTTACCCTGATTCTTGAGCAAAACCATAGCCTCATCGGCAGCCTTATGTGCCAGGGCTGTATGAGCGGGGCTGCTTATGTCATCGGCACCCAGGTCCTTCCAGGGATCCATCTCAACGGGATCATGCATGCCCAGTTCAAAGCGAGAACGAAGTATGCGGCGCAGGGAAACATCAATGTCGGCTTCGCTTATCTTTCCCTCCTTCATAGCCTGCACCAGAGCGTTGTAGCTGGTTCCGCACTCAATGTCAGTACCCGACAGAACGGCATCCACACTGGCATCGACTGCATTGGCATGTGTCTCGTGCTGGCCGCGGTTATAGAAGTTGTTTATGGCACCGCAGTCCGATACAACCAGAGCCTTGAATCCCCACTTGTTGCGCAGGATATCAGTGAGCAGACGGTCACTGCCGCAGCAGGGCTCGCCCTCATAAGCGTTGTAGGCGCACATCACCTCCTGGACATTGGCCTCGGTCACCAGAGTCTTGAATGCGGGCAGATAGGTCTCCCACAGGTCACGCTGGCTTACGCTTACATTAAAACGGTGACGGTTAGCCTCCAGGCCGCTGTGAACGGCATAGTGCTTGGCGCACGCATGCGTCTTGTAGTACTTGGGGTTGTCGCCCTGCATACCTTTAACCAGAGCTGTACCCATCTTACCGGTCAGATACGGGTCCTCACCGCTGGTCTCCTGGCCGCGTCCCCAGCGCGGGTCACGGAAAATGTTGATGTTGGGGCACCAGAATGAGAGTCCCTGATGCCATGCTCCGCCAGTTGCTCTGGTCTTGCCGAACTGGTTGTGGTCCGATGTATTCCAATGAGCGCGGGCCTCATCGGACACTGCCGTATATACATCAAACTGCTGGGCGTCATCGAAAGTGGCAGCCAATGCAATTGCCTGCGGGAATACCGTGGCGCCGTTCATGCAGATACCGTGACAGGCCTCCGACCACCAGTTGTAGGCAGGAATGCCCAGACTGTCAATGGAAATGGAGCCGTTCATCATAAGGCCCACCTTCTCCTCGGGGCTCAACAGCGAGAGCAGGTTCTCAACTCTCTTCTCAATTTTGAGGTTAGGATTCTGGAACGGATACTCATACTTGGAGTTTCCGCCTCCGCATGCCGTAAGTGACAGCGCCACTGCCCCCACAGCCAAAGCATTAAAGATTTTCATAACAGGTTTTATATTGGTTAGTTCAGTTAGTTGCGGTATTTATCTCCTGGCGGAAACTGCGGCTTCTTGATGATGACTCCTCTACGGGGGTATCATCATGGGCCTTATAGTCCTCCCAGTAGTCAATCTTGTCCTGATAGAATTTCCTGACGTCCTCCCAACGGTAGTAGGGTTTCTGTTCCCTACCCTTGGCATCCTTATAGAAAGGTACTGACTCCGGCAGGGTGGCCTCCTCCTCGTTCATCAGGAACTTGACAATTACATTACCCTTCCTGTCACGGAAAAACACCCATTGTACATTGCCGCCCATATGAGCCAGGTCATAAGCTACCCAGTGGTCCGCCACACTCTCCAGGTCATCAGTACTGTATCCCGATCCGTTCAGGTCCAGGAGCGAAAAGAATGACATCAGGGTGACTTCATGGCCATAGCGGAGCATCACACTCACTCCGTTTCCGGCCAGTGCTTCATCGGCGAAATCAATGAAATTCTGCAGCGTCACGCAGTGTCCGTAAGGAACGACATTATCTGTAAGCGGTGAATAACCGCCCTGTGAGTACCAGCGCATGTTGTTCATAAGGAACAGGTCATACCACTCATCGTATGTAAAAACGTCATTCAAGTCTACACCGGGATCCGATCCCTGCGCATATGATGCCAGGTCATACAAAGACGAATAGAGGCTGCCGCTCTGATCACGTCCCTGGACATCGGTTATGTATGCCGGATCCTTGAACAGTGCCTTCATAAGGCGCTCCGGGTGAGTATGGCGCTGGTTGAACTCCTGAACTGCGGCATTTATCTTGCGTTTATGGGCCGATACCGCCCTGTCCTCGGTATACATCCAGGGCTCATCATGGTTACTGGAGTCATAGTCAATCCTTATCTTGGGGCGCATACGGATAATCTGCATCAGGGCCGAATATTCACTGACCAGCACGCGATGGGACGTGGTGGAACGGGCCATGATTGTCTTGCCGTCCTTAAAAAGTTCAGGATAATTCTCCACCATACGGCGTGCTATATCACGATGCTGCTGCATACCTTTGGGAGTAAGGTCACCGGCACGCTGGTCTGCTTCGGCGCGTATTATCCCTACACGGCGCAACACATCCTTGCCGAAATCCGTCAATGCACCAGCATCATCGGCTTCCTTAAGTATATTGTAAGGACGGTCATAATTTGAGGCATTGTCCAGGAAACGGGACCCGTGACGTCCGAAATGTGTCAGATATACCGGTTTAAAACCTTTAGGAGCCGGTGTCAGGGGCTCAGTGGGAGCAATATACTCATATACTGAACCGGCAAACTTGCCTAAGTTCTCCGCACTCATCTGGTCCTTTTTTATCACTTTGGCATCAGCACTGAAAAACAGAGTAAATACCGAAAGAATAAATATCAATCTTTTCATTGGAATAGTAATTTGCTCGTAAAGATAATTAATTGATTATTTTTGCAGAAAGATTAACCGTTTTTTTATGCTTACTGAGAGTATCGCCATTACAAGGATTCTGATCAGCGCGCTTTTGGGATGTATCATCGGCCTGGAGCGTTACATACACAAACATCCGGCCGGAGTGAGGACTTTCATGCTCATATGCATGGCCTCTACACTTGCCACGCTGGCATCCATATGGATATGCCAGTCCAACCTCAACCTGATAAACGGTGACCCTGGCCGTATTGCAGCACAAGTGGTAACCGGCATCGGTTTTATAGGCGCCGGACTTATAATCAAGAACAAATACGATGTATCCGGTCTGACTACGGCTGCCAGTATATTTGCAACCAGTATAATAGGTATTGCGGTCGGTGTCGGTCTGATCAAAGTATCGGTTGTAGTCACTGTGATAGTGACTCTGGTGCTGGCATCATCTTTCCTTTTCCATGAGGGCAACTCACGTGAGATTGCGCTCGAAAAGATGGAGCAGGATGAGAAAAGCAGCAAGGATAATTCAGAAAACAAACAATAAGAATCAATGAAAACAAGATTAATGATTGTTGCAGCGGCAGTGCTGATGACTCTGTCGCTCAAGGCTCAGCAGCCTGACCCCAATTTCTTTATCTATCTCTGTTTCGGTCAGTCCAATATGGAGGCCGGAGCCACTCCTGCCGATCAGGACAAGGATTGGAACGACCCGCGTTTCCAGTTCGTGGCAGCAGTGGACATGCCCCGTTTTGACCGCAAGATGGGCCAGTGGTACACCGCAACGCCCCCTATCTGCCGCCAGAGCAACAACCTGGGCCCGGTGGATTTCTTCGGACGTAAGATGATTGAGGAACTGCCCAGCCAGTACCGTGTAGGCGTAATCAACGTATCCGTAGCCGGTGCCAAGCTGGAGCTATGGGACAAGGATGCCTGTGAGGAGTATCTGGCAATGGAGGCTGCCGACCCGTCACGCAGCTGGCTGGTCAACATGGCCAAGGAGTATGACATGAGTCCCTACCAGCGCATAGTCGATATGGCCCGTATCGCCCAGAAATCGGGTGTAATAAAGGGTATGCTGGTACATCAGGGCGAATCCAACCCAGACGATGACCAGTGGTGCGGCCGTCTCAAGAAGATTCACGATGACCTCTGCCATGACCTGGGTCTCAACCCCGATGAGATACCTATCCTGGCCGGAGAGCTCAAGCAGGCCGAGCAGGGAGGTGCCTGCGCAGCATTCAATGAGGTTGTCCTGGCCAACCTGCCCAAGACTATGAAGAACGGATACGTTATCTCATCACTGGGTTGCGAGAGCACCGGCGACCAGTTCCATTTCAGCACCGAAGGTATGCGCCTGATGGGTTACCGCATGGCCGAGAAGATGCTCCAGCTGCAGGGATTCAAGCCCGTACAGGAGCGTGAGGTTACACTCAATCTTAAGAAGAAAGGCCTGGGTATAGAAATCAGCCCCACCCTGGCAGGTATATTCTTTGAGGATATCAACCAGTCACTTGACGGCGGTATCTGCGCCCAGCTTATACAGAACCACTCCTTCCAGGCATACAATGTACCCGATGCACCATCTAACCTGAAAGAGAAGGAGTTTTCATACTCTGACACCGTATTCTTCGGCTGGACAGTGATAAGGAAGGAAGGTGCCAGGGGCCAGGCACATGCCGTAGCCGACAAGCCTCTGGTAAAGGACCTGAAACGTTACTATGACTACGATCCGGCCGACAGGTATGATGATGAACTGCGCTATGCTCAGTACAGCGTCCGTTTTGACATTGAGGATGCCGGTCAGGGAATGGGAATAGCCGCCAACGGTTTCGGAACCGCCCCCTACGGCAGCGAGCGTCAGGGCAACTACTACTCAAACAACACTCAGAAAGCCTCCATCCCGGCACAGCAGGGAGTAAGCTATGACCTTACGCTTTATCTGGCAGGACAGTCATATCCCGGCACCATAACCGTGCAGCTGGAGGATGCCAACGGTCAGCCCAACTCAAATGCAATAACCATATCACGCCTTGGAGGTGACTGGAAGAAATACACCGGACAGCTTAAGGCTGAACGCTCAGTCGACAGCCGCCTGAGTATCATTGCCGATAAGCCCGGAACATTCTGGCTTGACTACGTAACCCTGCTTCCCGAGTCTTCACAACTCTGGCAGGACGGCAAGTTCGGTCCCTTCCGCAAGGATCTGATGCAGGCTCTCTCAGACCTTCACCCCACATTCATGAGGTTCCCCGGCGGATGCGCCAGCGAGGGTACCAACTACTTCGGACAGCCTTTCTGGAAGAACTCTGTCGGACCCGAAGAGGAAAGAATAGGATTCCGCAACCACTGGGGATACTGGACTTCGCAATATGTAGGCTTTTACGAGTATCTGCTTATGGCAGAATCACTGGGCGCAACTCCGCTGCCCGTGCTCAACAACGGCGTAACCTGCCAGTTTGCAGGCCATCAGTACATAGCACCACTTGAAACCGAGGCCGACCGCAAGCGTTTCCATGACATATTCGTGAATGACGCCCTGGATTTCATAGAGTTCTGCAACGGAGGCACCGATACCAAATGGGGTAAGATGCGTGCCGATATGGGGCACCCCCAGCCTTTCAACCTCAAGTACCTGGGTATAGGTAACGAGAACAAGGGACCGGAGTTCTGGGAGCGTTTTGACATCATATATAAAGAGGTGCAGGCCAAATATCCGGACATCATCATAGTCTCCACCGCAGGCTCCGCCGCCGACGGCCGGGAGTTCAACGAGAACATGCATGAGATTGACACCAAATATCAGAATACAGTGGTTGATGAGCACTACTACCGCAACAACCAGTGGTTCTACACCAACGGTGACCGCTACAATGCCGATAAGGTTCGCGGTGCCGACGGCCTGACCTATGACCGCAAGCGCCCCACCCGCGTATTCGTAGGCGAGTTTGCCAACAACAGCAGCAACAACGATTTTGCATCGGCCATGGCTGAGGCTGCCTACTGGACCAGCCTGGAGCGCAACAGTGATATGGTAGTGATGGCTGCCTATGCTCCGCTGTTCTGCAAGAAGGGATTCAACAAGTGGAACTCCAACCTTATCTGGTTCGATAACCGCGGCATGTGGCGCACCACCAACTACTACTACCAGGCTCTATTCAGTGAGGCCGGTAACCGCGCTTTCCAGATGACCGACGTAATGAACGGCTCTGAGGCCGACAAGAGCATCTACACATCACCCACAGTCGATACCAAGACCGGTGAGGTTTACATCAAGTTCGTCAACTCTGAGGCCGTGGATAAGGAGTTGACCATCAACATGGGCAAGGGCCAGAAGCGCAAGAAATACACCGCAACTGTCGACTTTATCTCATCACATGACACCAAGATCAAGAACCAGGGTGACCAGAACACCTTTGCAGGTGCACAGCCGCAGGCTCAGCAGCTGCAGGGCGGACGTCCCGGACCCTTCGGAGGATTCGGTGGCAACCGTAACCGCGTGAGCTATACCGAAGCCGTAGTGCCCCACACCAAGAACTACGGAACCATCCAAAAACAGTTCACCCTAACCCTCCCCGAGAACTCCATCGGAATCATCAAACTCACTCCCACTAAGTGAATTGATACAATAAATGATATGAACAGCGCCCGAAATAATCTGGCGCTGTTCTTTTTTTTTATCAGGATGGAGAGGTTCCTGTTTTGCACAATTAGGAAAAAGGACCTTATGGTATTGGGGAGTCTCGCACCCACGCGTGACCAGTGGGAGGGGCCCGCGACAGGTTGTAGCTATTCTGGAACTAGGAACTTGTTCATAGTTTCGGAATAGATACAAGATGTTGTGGGAGGGCATTCTCCCCAATACCATAAGGTCCTTTTTCCAATTGTGCAAATAGCAGACTCTCCCAAGGTGCACAAAAAATCAGGGGACCCGAAAGAGCCCCCTGATGTAAGTGTTGTGCAGATGCTTAGAACATGCCGCCACCGAAGCCGCCGCCAAAGCCGCCGCCCATGCCGCCGCCAAAGCCGCCCATGCCGCCGCCAAAGCCGCCCATGCCGCCGCCGAAGCCGCCCATGCCACCGCGCATTCCCTGACGGGCACTGCGGTCGCCGAACAATGACAGACGGTAAGTAAGAGTAGCCATGAAGTAGCTGGTGATGTTCTTGCTCTCAGTATCAGTACGTGAAGTAGCGCTCATTGAACGGCTAACGGTACTGCGCTGATGCAGGATATCGTATGCAGCAAGTGACAAGCTGGCCTTGTTACCCTTGAGGAATGAGAATGACAGTGAAGCATTCCAGATAAGCTCATCCCTGTTCATGTCACCATCGTAACCACGACGGCTGTTCATATTGAGGTCAGAACCCAGACGCATGTTTCTCCAGGGAATGAATGCCATGATACTGGTACCGTAGCTGTAATCATATGTATCCATGTTACGTTTCGGATCAATATCGTTGACTGAATGGTTGTAACGCAGACTTCCGTCGAGTGAGACTGTCAGGTAATCATCACGATACTCAGCAGACAGGTTCTCATTTGCACCGGTTGTCTTGGTTGTACGCAACTTTGCGTCATCGTTAAGTTCGGCAGCCCAACCTTCCTGATGACTGAAGTTACCTGATGTACTTGATGTGATTGAGTAACGGTCATCCGGGAATGTATAGTTGTAAGTCAGACTTGCACTGGCATTCCAGTTAGCCCAGAAACCATCCATGTTGACAGGCATGCTCTCGTTACCACCGTTCTCCAGAAGGATAGACTTGTTCTGGATCTGACGCATGGTGTTGCTTATGCTTGTGTTGATATTGAAGCTACCCATTGTAACAGGATTGTACTTTTGATATCCCACACTCAACTGGTTATTGAAGGTAGGCTTCAGACCAGGATTACCGCTGGATATTCTCAACGGGTTACTGTCATCACGGATAGGAAGCAACTGCTGCATTGAAGGCTGGCTTGAACGTCCGTTATAACGGATATTAACCTGTTCCTGACGTGAAACCCTGTAACGGAACTGAACTGTAGGAGTCCAGTTAAATACCGTACGCTCCAGGATAGTATCCTTAAGACCCATACCAGTGTAGTTCATCTTTGAGTGCTGAGGCAGGATTGACAAACCTACAGTAAAGTTGTATGACTGGTCTGTTGCATTCTTACGGAACTGCAGCTGGATGGTCTGATCATAGTTGTAGTAGAAAGTATTAGTACTCTGAAGAGAATCCTTGTCAGCCTCATTCTTTACATACTCCCAGTAGTCATCAAGACCGTAGTTGACATCAGGAACATTATATGTAGCACGGTCACTGTTCTGCTCACTGTAAGCATACTGATAGCTTACCTGGAGATAGGTACCTGTTGAAATAGGTTCTGAATAAGTGGCCTGGATATTGTAGCTGTTACGGTCACTCGGGTTGTCGTTGTACCTTCTGATAAGATTCTGGGTTGGAACAGGTGTGTAATAATAAGTCTGGTCATTACGCTGCTGCTGCAAGCTCTCAGAATGGCTTAAGTTATAGTTACCACGAACTGAAACGTTACGGCCACGGTTTCCGAAACGTCTTACAAACTGAATGTTACCGCTTGAAGACTTGCTCTCGCTGCCGCTCTTGTTTGCACTCATCTGTGTATTCCAGATAGCCTTGTTGTAGTAGTCATGCAAAGAATCAACAAAATCAGCAACAGGGTCAAGGCTGTTGGGATCGATGTCAAAGTCTGCATAAGGATAATTGCTCCTGTCGTAGATAGATGTCGTGTCAAGAGGATCTGACATGATCTTCCAGGGATTGCTCCTGAACTGTGCCTGCTGAGACTCGCTCCAGTTGTCTGATTTGCTGTATGAGAACTGAGGTGTAAACAGAAGGCTGGTATAATTGTCCTTGTTCCACTCGATACGCATATTACCGCTCAGACTGTTGCTGCCGCTTCCGTTGGCACTGACGTTTCTGCTCCATGTCTCTTGGGTATTGTATGCATTCCAGTTGTTTGTCTTTGAACTTGACTGGTTGTCGCTATGGCTCCAGTTGACGCTACCGCCGACCTCGTACTGATAGTTGTCTGATGACACCTCCTTACCAAGGTTCATGGCAAAGTTGAAGCCGCCTGAGTAGCTCTTGCTGACGCCACCGCCGCCGCCCATACCCATGCCGCCGAAACCGCCGCCCATGCCAAAGCCGCCCATGCCCATTCCGACACCGCCGCCCATACGCATGCCGCCGAATCCGCCCATGCCGCCCGAAGACTGGCTTGCAGAACCTGTTACGGTAAACTGCTTGTCTTCATCAAAACGGTTGAGAGAAGCGTTGACCTGATATAGTGCTGCAACATCAAATCCCTCTTTCTCAAGAGGAGCACCGCCACCGAGTGAAAGGTTACCGAACCAACCCTTGGCCATGCCCTTCTTTACCTGAAGGTCAAGCACCGTCTCCTCCTCACCGTCATCGATACCGGTCTGACGGGCCAGGTCACTCTGCTTGTCATATGCCTTGACTTTCTCAATCATCTCGGCGGTAAGCTGTGTCAGAGCCATGGTCTTGTCATCATTGAAGAACTCCTTACCGTTGACAAGGATTCTGGATACTGTCTTACCGTTAACGGTGATATTACCGTCACTGCCAATCTGTACGCCAGGGAGTTTACGGATAAGATCCTCTACCGATGCGCCCTCAGGCAGTTTGAAAGCTGCACTGTTGAACATTACGGTATCATTGATCATCTGAACTTTTGCCACAACTGCCGATACTGCAACCTCATCGAGCATCTGGCCACCCCTCAGAGTGATCTTACCAAGGTCTGTAACGCCGGAACCTGACCTGAGGGAGAAATTCTTGTAGGCATCATCATAACCTGTAAATGAAACGCGGGCAACATAGTTGCCGGCCTTAAGATTACCAACTACGAAAGATCCGTCATCCTCAGTAGCGGCACCACCGATGAAAGTGGAGTCTGTACCGGCAATCTGGATAATCGAAACGTTGGCTGAAGGCATTGGGTCGGCCGAATCAAAATCATAAACCGTACCCTTGACTGAAAGATTCTGTGCATACATTGCAGTTGCCGACATGGCAACAAATGTTAGCAGAGTGAAGATTCTTTTCATTTTGAGTGATGTTATTGTTAGTTTTTGTTGAATGCACTAAAAAAAATACACCTTTACTATAAAGCAGAAGGCGCTTGGTTAAATGTCAAAATGACGAATTAACAAATAATTCACATTTTGGATAAAAAAAGTGCCCTATGGTTTAATCACAACAATATTTTCTATCTTTGTAAACAATACTGATAAATAACATTAACAGTCGTTTTGATTATGAAATTCGCATCCAGACTTCTGGTTTTGTCAATTTGCACTCTATGTCTTTTCAACTCGTGCGTTAAGACTACAGAAAAACCTGTTTTCAACGAATTTACGTTGAACTCCAAGGATGGAATGGTACGTTCCGGGGCTGTATACATACCTAAGGGAATCAGTTCGGATGAAATGATTCCGGTCATCTATATGGGCGACGGTCTTGTATTCAGGGAGACAGGATTCAAGAGCATGATGGATTCGATGATAGAGAACCATACTATCCGTCCCGTTATAATTGCATGTTCTTATGAGAACAAGAATCAGATAAGCGGATACAGCATAGCATACCGCAATGCGGAATACGCCGAACTGATAGCCAGGAATGACAACACCCTGGCCACCCTGTTTGATAACCATCACTCTTTCTTTGTTAATGAGTTTATACCTTATATAGAAAAGATCGCCCCCGTTTCAAAGAATCCTGAAGACCGGATTTATTTCGGAACTTCCAACAGTGCCGATTTCGGTATAACACTGAGCCTTCGCAACCCAGGCCTGATGGCTGAATACTGGTGTTTTTCGCCCGTTTGTTCCGACATAAGTGATTATGGTATGATATCTGCCCCCACATCTTACAGCATCTGCTGGGGAGTGAAAGAAGAGATAGGAAATGATAATTACTTTCCAAACCTGATGAAAGATATCCGTAAGCGTGGAGGAGATGTCAAATCATGGGTGTTCAACGGCGGACACGACCGGGAATGGTGGAAATACTGGTTCAGCGAAGAGCTGAAGCGCCGGTTCCCATACAAGAACTGATAATTCTAATAATTTCAACCAAATATGAGAAAACTAACCTTATTTTTTGCCTTGGCACTGACTGTGTCTTTTGCCAATGCTCAGGACAAACTGTATCACAACACTTTCAACCTTAATCAGGTAGAACTGCTTGAAGGACCGTTCAAGCACGCCATGGACCTTAACGTGAAGGTCCTGCTGGAGTATGACACCGACCGCCTGCTGGCTCCTTTCCTTAAGGAGGCCGGACTGCCCAAGAAGGCGGAGTATTTTCCCAACTGGGCCGGTCTGGACGGACATGTGGGCGGACACTACGTATCGGCTCTGGCCATACACTACGCCGCTACCGGCAACAAGGAGTGCTATGACCGCCTGGTCTATATGATCGATGAGCTGGAGCGCTGCCAGATAGCCAACGGTGACGGCTACATAGGCGGTGTACCCAACAGCAAGCAGCTTTGGGGCAACCTCAAGAAGGGAGACTTCGGGCTGTTCCGCGGTGCATGGGTGCCCTGGTACAATGTACATAAGATGTACGCGGGCCTGCGCGACGCGTGGCAGTATGCCGGCATTGAGAAGGCCAAGGATATGTTCATAAAGTTCTGCGACTGGGGTCTGACCATATTTGCCGATCTGGATGACAACCAGATGGAGCAGATGACCGGCACCGAGTTCGGCGGCATGAACGAGATTTTTGCCGATGCTTTCCAGATTACCGGTGACCGCAAGTACATTGAGGCCGCCAAGCGTTTCCGCCACAAGGACATTTTTGAGAATATGGCCGACGGCCGCGACAACCTGGATAACAAGCATGCCAACACACAAGTGCCCAAGGCCGTAGGTTACGCCCGCGTGGCTGCACTTGACAACGATGCACGCGCCCGCAAGGCTGCCGAGTTCTTTTGGGACCGCGTAGCCAACCACCGCTCGGTAGTAATTGGCGGAAACAGCCGCAGCGAGCATTTCCCCGCTGCATCGGACTACAAGAGCTACGTTGAGAACCGTGAGGGACCGGAGTCCTGCAACACCAACAACATGCTCAAGCTGACCGAGTTCCTCTTTGCAATAGACCCCAAGGCCGAGTATGCCGATTTCTATGAGAAGGCCATGTACAACCATATCCTCTCAACCCAGCATCCCGAGCACGGAGGTTACGTATATTTCACCCCAATGCGCCCCGCTCACTACCGCGTTTACTCCGCAGTTAATCAGGGTATGTGGTGCTGCGTAGGTACCGGAATGGAGAACCACGGTAAATATGGAGAATTCATATACACACATGACGGTGCACAGACACTCTGGGTCAACCTGTTCGTGGCATCAAAGCTGAACTGGACCGAGAACAAGGCCACCATCACGCAGGAGACACAGTTCCCCTACTCCGAGTCATCAAAACTGACCGTCAACCTTAAGAAGGCCCGCAAGTTCCGCCTTATGGTACGCTGCCCCGAGTGGGTGGCCGGCGGCTACAGCGTAAAGGTGAACGGTAAGGAGTATGCCGCAGGCGCACAGCCGTCATCATACGTAGCCATAGAGCGCAAGTGGAAGAACGGTGATGTGGTTGAGATAAGCCTGCCCATGAATACCACTATCGAGGCTTTGGACAATGAGCCGGAGTATCTGGCAGTAAAGCACGGCCCCATTGTTCTGGCAGCCCGTACAGGCACTGAGGGCATGAGCGGTCTCATAGCCGATGACGGCCGTTGGAGCCACATAGCACACGGACCTCTGGTACCCGTTACCGAGACTCCTATTATGATAGGTACACGAGCACAGCTTGACCAGAAGGTGGCAGCCCTCAAGCCCGTACCGGGCAAGCCCCTGCACTACACCGCATCAGGTCTGTTTGACAGCAGCCGGTTCCCCAATGTCGAACTGGAGCCGTTCTACAGCCTGCATGACAGCCGTTACGCCATCTACTTCCTGTCACTCAGCCAGAGTGATTACAAGCAGATGCTCGATAAGATCAAGGCCGATGAGGCCGCAATGCTGGAGCTGGACCGCCGCACTGTGGATGCCATAGTACCCGGCGAGCAGCAGCCCGAGGCTGACCACAAGATTCAGAGCCAGAGCTCAATGACCGGCAACCAGGACAACAAGCCCTACCGCACTATCCGCCGTAACGGTTCGTTCAGCTATGACCTTTATACTGAAGGCAACACCAACCTGAGTCTGTGCATAGGCTACTGGGGTGCCGAAAACAACCAGAACCGTGCCATCGAGATACTGATTGAGGACATGCCGTTCATTACCGAGACCGAATTCCCCGCAAACGGTGAGGCCGGGATTGTACGCAAGGAGTATGATGTACCTGTAGGATTCTACCTGGGCAAGGAGAAGATACGCGTTACTTTCCGCTCAGTTGAGGGCAAGCAGGCTCCCCGCATTTTTGATATCAGATTCCTGAAATAATTGTTTACTGATATGAGATACATTCCTAGTTTTAGCATTGCTGCGTTGGGTCTTGCATTGGCCCTAAACTCATGTGGCACAAAGGAGCAGGATCCCAAGTTCATGGAGAACCTGCCCTATTATGTTGAGAACCTTGAGGTCTTTGGGCTCAATCAGGAGCCGGGACGCGCATTCCATATTCCGGAGCGTAACATATCGCTTAACGGAACCTGGAAGTTCAACCTTTATGAGAACCCTCTTGAGGTGCCCAAGAATTTCTTTAAGAGCTCTTTCAATGACCGCAGTTGGGGAACCATAGAGGTTCCGTCCAACTGGGAGATGCAGGGTTACGGTCAGGCCATGTTCCGCAATGTGGCTGCCCCCTTCCCCAACGGCCAGCCCTTATCAATGCTGGAGCGTTACCAGAAGATTCTGGATGACCCGGATGCATCCGAGCAGCAGAAACGTATGGCCCAGAACCGTATGAACCTGTCCAACCCCTTTGCCGTCCGTGTACCTAATGTTCCGATGGATGTTAACCCCACCGGAGCATACCGCACGGAATTTACCATACCTTCTGACTGGAAGGGCGATGAGGTATTCCTGCGCTTCGAGAAGGTGGCATCGGGATCGTTCGTATGGGTGAACGGAAAGCAGGTTGGTTACAACGAAGGCGCACAGGAGCCCAGCGAGTACGATATCACACCTTATATAAAGAGCGGTAAGAATACTTTGGCTGTGATGGTGCTCAAGTTCTGCGACGGATACTATCTGGAGGGACAGGACTACTGGCGTCTGGCAGGTATTTTCGATGACGTTACCATCTACTCCACTCCCAAGGTAAGGATCTATGACTGGTATGTCACCACCGATTTCGGTCCCGACTTTGTTGATTCGGACCTCAAGCTGGCTATGGACGTACGCTCATACGGACTTGAGGGCAGCGGCTACAAGGTTAAGGCCACGGTTTCAAAGGACGGCCGTGAGGTGGCAAGTATGGAGAACGGACCGTTCAACGTAAAGGACGGCACCAGCACCATCAACCTCTCCGCCAAGGTTAAGGCTCCCAAGAAATGGACCTCCGAGACTCCTGAGCTCTATGACCTAACGATGGACCTCATCGGCCCCGATGGGAAGGCTGTGGATCATATAGTAAAGCGCATGGGATTCAAGAAGACCGAGATTCGTGACGGTGTGTTCTATCTGAACGGCCAGCCGCTCAAGGTAAACGCGCAGAACTCACACATGCAGCACCCCATACTGGGTCACGCTATGGACGAGGCCACCATACGCCGCGACATGGAGATACTCAAGCAGTTCAACTTCAACGGTGTGCGCACATCGCACTATCCTCCTGTAAACGAGTATCTTGACCTGGCCGATGAGTACGGACTCTATATCATAGACGAGACCGGTGATGAGGCTCATGCCACTGAGTATGTGAGCAATATGCCGGAGTTTATAGAGATGTACCGCGAGCGCGTGCGCCAGCTGGTGCTGCGTGACCGCAACCATGCCTGCGTCCTGTTCTGGAGTGCCGGCAATGAGAGCGGTGAAGGCGACGACATCCGTGAGGTTGTAGAAGAAGGTAAGAGATATGACGCCACCCGCTACTGGATGTACGGCGGCAATGCTGCAGTTCATCCGGCCGAGGATATCGTAGGCCCGCGTTACCCATCTCCCGAGGAGCATGAGCGCCGCTACGGCCGTGACACCCGCGATATGCGTCCATCATTCATGGATGAGTATCTCTCTG
>ONMR01000030.1 GCA_900318995.1 uncultured Prevotellaceae bacterium
TCAATCCAGTCCTCACTCTCGTTATAGGCAGCCATCAGTGCCACAGGACCGAAAGGATTCAGGTCGCAGTGCTCCCAAAGATTGATAACCTTGTCGATAAGCTTCCTCCAAGTCGGATTGTTTGTGACGATGTTGGATATTCCAAGACCGGCGATGTTGAATGATTTGCTGGAGAAACTTAAGGACAGGCCAATTTTAAGTATATTGCTTTGTGTGGCGCTGTCCGAAATAATTCAACTCATCATTGTACTGGTATCGGACACCGCTCCGGCTTTTCATTATGGCATAGCTGTCATGGCTCTTATAGCGCTGTTTGTCACTCCTTTGTTACTGAGTCATAAAAAGGAAGACAGGGAGAAAACTCCTGAATCTAAAGGAAATGAAGAATTGACTGATGAAGGTTCCCAGCCTGAAGGTTAGTCTGTAAAAAGTAATCATCGGGAACTTTCCCCTTTGATGTATATTGTGTAAATTTGCATCCGAAAGTACACTTATGATATGAAGAAAACTGTAACATTTGGTGAAGTCATGCTCCGTCTCGCAACCCCGGGATACGAGCGTTTCGGACAGGGTAATATGCTTAGTGCAACATATGGTGGCGGTGAAGCCAATGTGGCCGTATCGCTTGCCAACTACGGGCTTCCCGTATCTTTTGTGACCAGAGTTCCCGATAATGACATAGCGGCAGCCTGCCTGCGTGAGATGCGCGGATTCGGAGTTGATGTAAGCGATGTAGTCCTGGGCGGCGACCGACTGGGAATCTATTTTCTTGAGACCGGAGCAGTAAGTCGTGGCAGCAAGGTCATATATGACCGTGCAGGCTCATCGATTGCCATGATTGAGCCCGGTATGATAGACTGGGACAAGGTCCTTGAGAATGCCGGATGGTTCCACTGGACAGGTATAACCCCGGCCATCTCGGAGGGTGCAGCCAAGGTATGCCTGGAGGCTGTAAAGAAGTGCAATGAGAAGGGTATCACAGTATCATGTGACCTCAATTACCGCAAGAACCTTTGGAAGTGGGGCAAGAAAGCCAGTGAGGTGATGCCGGACCTGGTTGCCTGCACGGATATAGTCCTGGGTAATGAAGAGGATGCACAGATGGCTCTCGGAATCAAGCCCGAAGGAGTTGACGTATCAAAGGGTGAGGTCAGTGCCGATGCCTACCTTTCGGTATCACAGCAGATAATGGCCCGATTCCCGCGTTGCAGAAAGGTGATAACCACACTGCGTACATCTATCAATGCCAACCACAACAAGTGGGCCGGTGTTCTGTATGACGGCAAGACACTGTTCAAGTCAAGACAGTATGACATAACACACATAGTGGACCGTGTTGGTGGCGGAGACTCATTCATGGGTGGCCTTATCTATGGCCTGCGCGTATATGAGGATGACCAGAAGGCATTGGATTTTGCAGTTGCAGCATCATGCCTCAAGCACACCATCTACGGTGACTACAATCGCGTGAGTGTATCGGAAGTAGAAAAACTCATGGGTGGCGACGCTTCAGGTCGCGTGGCCCGCTAAATAATTACAGATATGAGCCGATTCAAGAGATTGCAGGTGCTCAACACATTTGTTGGCACAGGAATAGTCCCTCTGTTCTACAACAAGGATGCAGAGTTGGTAAAGAACGTGGTCAAGGCATGCTATGCAGGCGGTGCCCGTGTGTTTGAGTTCACAAACCGCGGTGATTATGCCCATGAGGTATTTGCCGAGGTCAATAAATGGTGCGCCCAGGAGTGCCCTGAGATGATTATGGGTGTGGGCTCGGTAAGCGATCCCGCTACTGCCGCACTCTATATCCAGCTTGGTGCCGGTTTTATAGTATCACCCAGCCTCAATCCCGATATGGCCAAGATCTGCAACCGCCGCAAGATTGCATGGATTCCCGGCTGCGGTACGCTGACAGAAATCAATACTGCCGAAGAACTTGGCTGCGAGATAGTCAAGATATTCCCCGGTACCGAGGTGGGCGGCCCGTCATTCGTTAAGGCTATCAAGGGTCCGTGCCCCTGGACCGAGATTATGCCATCGGGAGGCGTATCACCCGATCCCGCAAGCCTTGAGGCCTGGTTCAAAGCCGGCGTAGCATGTGTAGGACTTGGTTCTCAGCTCACTCCCAAGGATGTAATAGCCAACGGAGACTTCAAATTCATCGAGACAAAGGTGCGTGAGTGCATTGAATTCGTAAGAAATTTGAGAAAATAGTACAAAAGGGGACAGTCCCCTTTTGTATCATTTTTATCTGAGTTCGAGGCCGAAAACTGATTCCAGCTCTGCAAGGGCTGGATTTTCTTTTTTCATAGTGGCGTACTGCTCCTCGCGTGTGAACAGGTGCTCCACGTTACGCGATTGGTCCACAATGATTTCCATGCCGATAGCCGGGTTGCTGAATCTGTCACGCATAAACTGCAGGATGCGGTCCTGGGCCTGACGTATCTCATCGGCCATCATGGGATTTCCGGCCGTTACGGTAAATTGAGTATCGGACTGGATTGTGGGGTGGCAATTTATCATGCGGTTTTTGAGCGGAGCGTCCTGACGCGGCAGTCGGGCTGCAAAATCATTCCAGTTGTTCTGCAGGGCGTCGGGCGTAAGGGGCTTGACGGGATGCTGCTCCGTATCTATTACCTGCACGGTCTGACGACCGTGAGGCTGGTCGGGACGTCCTGCAGGCTTTTTTCCGTATATGGATGTGAATATGCTGCCGCCCTTAAGGGTAGGTATGGCGTTCTTGCGCTCAGGCTGTGGAGCGGGTTGCTGAATAGTCTGAGCAGTGACCGGCTTTGCGGTTGCCTTGGGCTCGGCCGCTGCCGGAGTTGCCTTGGGTGCGGCAACTATCGTTTTGAATATGGGGTGTAATCTTTTGGGCTTGCGCCCACTACTGTCATCGTCTTCATCGGCTTGTGCAACCTGTATGAGTGTAAGCTCCACCAGCAGACGCTTGTTCTTGCTGACACGGTAGTTAAGATCACAGTCATTGCATATCTTGAGTGCGCGGTACAGGAACTTGGGCGAGCATTTGGCTGCCTGTGCCTTGTAGCGCTCACGCATTTCATCGCTTACTTCAAGCAGAGGCAGGGTACAGGCGTCACGGCTTACCAGAAGGTTGCGAAGATGCAGCATAAGACCGCTTATCAGGTGACTGCCGTCAAATCCCTTGGCAAGAATATCATTAAGCAGTACCATAGATTCCGGTATGCGTTTCTCCAGGAACATGTCGGTAAAACGGAAATAGTAGTCATAATCTATGACGTTCAGGTTCTCTATGGTCTTCTGATACGTGACATGGCCGCCTGTGAAGCTCACTACCTGGTCAAATATGGAGAGTGCGTCACGCATGCCTCCGTCGGATTTCTCGGCAATGATTGCCAAAGCCTCCGGATCAGCCTCCACACCCTCTTTCTGTGCCACTCCCTTAAGGTGATCTATTATGTCCTTATTGCTTATACGTCCAAAGTCATATATCTGGCAGCGCGACAGTATAGTGGGTATTATCTTATGCTTTTCGGTTGTGGCCAGGATGAATATTGCATACTTGGGCGGCTCCTCCAGAGTCTTGAGGAAGGCATTGAAAGCAGCCTGTGACAGCATGTGAACCTCATCTATTATATACACCTTGTACTTGCCGTTCATGGGCGGGATTCGCACCTGCTCGGTCAGGTTGCGGATGTCATCCACGGAATTGTTGCTGGCGGCATCAAGTTCAAAGACATTGTATGAACGCAATTCCTCGTTGAAACTTTTGCAAGACTCGCATTCTCCGCACGCCTCACCGTCGGCACCTCTGTTGGTGCAGTTGATGGTTTTGGCAAAAATACGTGCGCAGGTGGTCTTGCCCACACCGCGCGGACCGCAGAAAAGATAGGTGTTGGCCAGTTTGCCACTGCTTATTGCATTCTTCAGGGTGGTGGTCAGGGCATTCTGGCCGACCACGCTGTCAAACGTTACAGGACGGTATTTCCGGGCCGATACTATGTAATCTTCCATAAGAAACCAAATATTTTCAAAGGTACTGATTTTTCATACAAATAGCCCTTCTGTTCTTTGATTTTTTGAGTTATTTTTGCACCGGATAATCAGCGATATGGATAACGGATTCTTACCCAGGCTAAAGGTCTTGATAGGCAGGCACAAGTATTGGATAGTGCTGGTCCTGTTCCTGCTGGTCCTGTTTGTGGCAAGTGATAACAGTCTTGTCAAGAGGGTCGTCCAGAAACGTGAGATAAGGGCGCTGCAGGAGCAGTTGCGCAAGAGCGCAGAGCAGAAGCAGCAGAATGAACTTATACTCAATGAGCTTAATAACGACAGCCTTGTGATAGACCACATTGCCCGTGAAAAATACAACATGCATAGGGAGGATGAGGACCTGTTCCTGGAGAGGTGACATATGGACAAGAAAGAGAACCGTCTGATAGAATCATTCACGAGAGTAGGAGGTGTGTTGCTTCTGCTGGGCGCAGCCGTATACATTACAGGGTGGAGCTATGCCCCTTATTTCTATCTGGCGGGAGCACTGATTTTCGCAAGCGGGCAGTTTGCAGACCAATATACGGGTGATGACAAGATTGTCAAACGCCTGCGTTTCCAACAGGTACTGGGCGCTGTCTTTCTGCTTCTGACAGCACTCCTGATGTTTGCAGAACCCATACATAACCACATTCTTTCAACTACGTCGATGCCTCCAACCCTGCGTTCTTTCCTATTGGACCTTACGCGCAGGAACAACTGGATTGTCACCCTATCCATCGGAGCCATTTTTGAACTGTATTCATCATTCAGATTGGACAGGATATCTGATGATTGAATTGATACAGAATCTAAACAGAATCTAATGCTTTTAACATCTTTTAGCCGCTTTCGGGACGCATAGCATTAAAGAATAATAAAACGGAAAAACGTTTGTAGCCTTGTTGTAAATTTGTGGGCTGAAAAAGGATTACGGCATGCTCAGACAACGCTTTATAATGCTTATGATTATTGCAGGCTGCACGCTTGTCTTATCATCATGCACAGGCAATTACAAGATAGACGGCGTCGTTGAGACCATGGGATATGAAGGCCGTGAGCTGTCACTCGTAGAATTTCTTCCTTTCCGTATAACACGAATAGATTCATGCATGGTCAAAGGCGGCCGTTTCCAGATGAAAGGTAAGGCTGACACTACGCGTCTGGTATTTCTGTGTAAGGACAACAGGCCGATCATACCGGTTTACATAGAGAAGGGCCATGCCAAAATCAGTCTGCTCCCCACAGAGATGACGGTTTCCGGTACTCCGCAGAATGATTTGTTCTACAGTTTCCTGAAGAAAAAGATTGAGTTTGACAACCGTTATGAGGATATGTCCCAGAAACGTATGTCTATGATTCGTTCCGGAGCAGGCTTTGATAACCTCGGCATGGACGCCATTCAGGACTCACTCAGAATCATTGTCGATGAGTGTGAGGAGATGATCTGCTCATTTATGGCAGAGAACTATGAGGAGCCGGCTGCAGTAGGAGTATTCATGATGCTCAGTGGCGATCCTTCCAATGAGATGCCCAGATATCTCAGGAAAATCCTTGATGCAGCCCCCGAAGAATTCCTCAGCCAGTCATTCGTAAGCGGTTACATCGACCGTATGGGGTATCAACGTCACTGATTCCCCTTATCAAGCGTTTCTTTAATTGTTTTGAATACCTCGTCCGAGGTCTGTGCCATCATGAACTTGAGTTCGGTCTCCGAGGTATCGGCAGTACTTTTGGGCCATACCGGCTCGTGAACTGTCATGTGCACCGGATGCCAGGTTACTTTCCATGCATGGCGTGACATTACCTGATAGTTGCCATCAATAGTAACAGGCAGGATAGGCAGGTGCAGCTCCTCGGATATCAGGAATGCACCACGCTTGAACTTGCCCATCTCTCCATCATGTGTGCGTGTGCCTTCGGGGAATATCACGACAGACATCCCGTTCTTGAGTTTGGATTCAGCCTTCCGGATGCTCTCCATGCCGCTGCCCCTTGAACTGCGGTCTATGAATATGCAACCGGCCATATAGCATGCCCATCCTACAAAAGGTATCCGGCTCAGTTCCTTTTTCATCATCCATTTGAACTTAATGCCGATATATCCGTATACCAGGAAAGCGTCCCAGTAGCTCTGATGGTTGGGGGCTATGACATAGGACTGTCCTTTGCGTATGTTTTCCTTACCGTGGATATGTACCGGGATCAGGAATACCAGATAGAAAAGACGCCCCCATATCATGCCTGGCCAATATCCCCAGAACCTGTCGTTGAATACAGAACCTATCATAGTAACCAAGGCTGTGATTATGGTGGCAACTATCATTATCGGCAGCGCAATGAAAATCTGATATATAAGGTAAAGTGCTCTGATCATTATCGGTTGAATTTTATCGGTTGTCCTTTTTGTGTAGTATCAAACTCACCGTTCCGGTATGCGGCATGACCGTTTATCCATGTTGTACATACTTTCCAGTGAAGGTGTTCTCCCTGAAACGGATTCCATCCGCAACGGTTGAATGCAGGGGTTGCCTCATATGCTTCTGTCATATGCGATACAAGTGTGAGGTCTGCCTTATAGCCTTTTCGGATAAAACCACGCTCCTTTATCTTAAACAATCCGGCCGGGTTGTGGCACATGAGACGAACCACGTCGGTTGGTTTTAGTATATTACGGTCTGTCAGTTCAAGCATTACAGGTAGTGAGTATGGCAGAACCGGCATACCTGATGCAGCGCTCTTGCATCCGCCCTGTTTCTCGGACAGCAGGTGTGGTGCGTGGTCGGTGCCTATCACGTCTATGCGGCCGTCGGTGAGTGCAAGGCGCAGGGCCTGGCGGTCGGCTGCGGTCTTGATGGCGGGATTGCACTTAATAAGCGCGCCCTTGGTGGCGTAATCGGCATCTGTGAACCAAATGTGGGCCGGGCAGGCCTCGGCCGTGAACTGTTTGTTTTGCAACGGGCCATTGCCGAACAACTCAAGTTCTCTGGCGGTGGTAATATGAAGTATGTGCAGGTGTACGTTTGTGCCTGCTGCCACATCCAGCGCTTTTGAAGTGGATGCGTAGCAGGCCTCCTCACTGCGAATGAGCGGGTGATATTTTACCGGAGGCTCGCAGCCCAGTTGGCTTGTGTAGCGCTCCATGTTGGCGTTTATGATTGATGTCTCCTCACAGTGTACAGCAACGGGGACTGTGGCGGTGCGGAACAGCGCCTTGAGCGATTCGGCATCGTCCAGCAGCATTCCGCCGGTGCTGGAGCCCATAAAGAGTTTTACTCCGCAAACATGGGCGGGGTCAATCTTTTCAATCTGGTCCAGATTGGTGTGGGTGGCACCTAAGTAGAAACTGTGGTTTACCAGGCAGGTCTCTGCTGCGTGGTCAAACTTGTCCTGCAGAGCCTGTAGCGTGACCGTTTGGGGCACGCAGTTGGGCATATCGAACACCGTTGTCACACCTCCTGCTGCGGCTGCAAGGCTCTCGGTGTGCATATCGGCCTTATGTGTAAGACCGGGATCGCGAAAATGTACGTGATCGTCAATTATGCCGGGCAGCAGCCACTTACCGTCGGCATTGATTACGGTATCGGCCTGCGGAGTCTCATCGGACAGGTAGATGCCTGCTATGATCTCATTATCAATAAGGACCGATGCGCGCTGCACCAGCCCTTCGTTTACCACCATAGCGTCTTTTATCAGCGTCCTGCTCATTATGCTTGCGGTGCTGCGGGCTTTTGGGGATACTTGCGGAACCAGCTGGATATCTTAAGGCGGATTACGCCGAAGAATGCCTCGCTGAATATGCCTCCGCTCATCTTGGATGTGCCGAGTTCGCGGTTTACGAATATAACGGGTACCTCCTTGATCCTGAATCCGCACTTGTAGGCGGTAAACTTCATCTCAATCTGGAAGGCGTAGCCCTTAAAGTGGATCTTGTCCAGCTCTATGGTTTCCAGAACCTGGCGGCGGTAGCACTTGAATCCGGCGGTGGTGTCATGGATGGGCAGGCCGGTTACTATGTGCACGTACTTGGATGCAAAATATGACATCAGCACGCGTCCCATGGGCCAGTTGACCACATTCACACCGCTTACATATCGGGAGCCTATGGCTACGTCGTAACCCTCGTCGCGGCAGGCGCTCAGCAGGCGGGGCAGGTCGGCCGGGGCGTGTGAGAAATCGGCATCCATCTCAAAGATGTAGTCGTATCCGCGCTCAATGCACCACTTGAAACCGGTGATGTAAGCCGTGCCCAGGCCCAGTTTGCCGCTGCGCTCCACAATAAAGAGACGGTCCTTGAAATCGGTCTCCATCAGGCTCTTTACTATGGCAGCGGTGCCGTCGGGCGATCCGTCGTCAATGATAAGTATGTTGAAATTATCCTCCAGCGCCATCACTGCGCGGATGATATTCTCTATGTTCTCCTTCTCGTTATAGGTGGGGATAATTACTATGCTCTGGTTAGTTTTCATAGTTTGTTCTGATATAACGCACAAATATAATAAAAAGGTGCCAAAAGAGACGGTTCCGTTTGGCACCTTTTTTACTTATCTGTACTCAAGAATATCGCCCGGCTGGCAGTCCAGTGCCTTGCAGATGGCATCCAGAGTGGAGAAGCGTATGGCCTTGGCCTTTCCGGTCTTCAGGATGGAGAGGTTGGCCTGCGTTATGCCTATCTTATCGGCCAGTTCGCCCGATGACATCTTGCGCTTGGCCATCATAACGTCAACGTTTACTATTATGCTCATAGTCGCGGTGATTTAGATTGTAAGATCCTGCTCCTCTTTCAGGTCTTTGGACTCGATTATATAAAAATTTGCACAGAAAACATAATATATTCTTGATAAGTGTGCTAATTTTTATAATTTTGCGCTCAAACTACTGGAATATGAAGGTGAATCCATTGATCAGGTTTGGGAATGTGCCGGTTCAGACCGGAACTGTTGCCTCCTGTTTTGGTTATCTGTCATCGCCTAATGAGAAGGTCAGGGCATTGGAAAAAGACGGGCAACTCATCCGTTTGAAGCGTGGTCTCTATGTGGTGAACAGCGAATTAAGCGGAAAACCTGTGAATGCATGTCTGTGCGCCAATCATATCTATGGCCCTTCATATGTATCACTGCAGTGGGCGCTTCGCTGGTACGGACTCATTCCTGAGCAGGTTCACACTATGACATCGGTCACAACCAAGCGGAGCAGGGCTTTTGAAAACTCTTTAGGTAGATTCACCTATGAGCAGGTGGAAAAGGATTATTTTGCCATAGGAATCAATAATGTATCGGAAGATGGTATTACTTTTCTTATGGCAAGCCGTGAAAAGGCTCTCTGTGATATGTTGCTACACGACTCCTATCTGCCGTCACAGTCCATAAAGGGCCTATTGAGATACTTGGAAGAAGATATCCGCTTTGATATGGACCAACTGGGCACATTTGATGTAAGTATCATAGAGGCGTGTGCCCGTCAGGGGAGAAAAGAGAACATAATGAATAACCTGATAAAAATAATAAGACCATGACAATCTACGAACAGATGGTGGCTGCATATTCACAGCAACGTGGAACATCTACTCCTAATGTAGAACAGGAGGTTATGCAGCGTATAGCGCTTGCAGGATTACATAGAGGCGGCTTCTTGGTATGATTTTGAGTGGTATGTTCGTTGGAATGTTCCGCTAAACTTCTCTCACCTTCAGGAACGTATACGTGAGTTTAACGGTGAGGAAACAAGCAGGGAGGCCTTTATGAACCGGTTGCGGGAAAAGTTAGCCAATACCGATATTGAGCGTGTAAAAGAGGATGTTGTAGGATTTGTTGACAATCCTCATGAACTGGATATATGGTCAAATGACTACTTTCTTCAGTTGGCTGATAGGATAACCTTTAAATGATAGGCTGCGCCTCGGGATAAAAAATAAACAAGTTTCTTTTTTCTCCTCTCGGCTTGCACTATCTTTGTCATTGCTATGACATTGGCAGATCTTAGTGGCCTTTACGGCGGGTTGGCGCAGACCAAGGCGCTGATTAAGGAACTTGCGGGAAAACGCACCGGAAACGTTTTTCTGCAGGGGCTCCGTGCGTCTTCGGCTCCGCTTTTGTTTTGTGGAGTGGCCCGCAGCGGGGATAAGCCTTGCATCCTTATAATACTTAATGACCAGGAGGAGGCTGCATATTTCTATCACGACATGGTGCAGACCATGGGTGATGAGAACGTGCTCTATTTCCCGTCGGCATTCCGCCGCGCCGCCAAGTACGGCCAGAAGGATGACGCCAGCGAGATACTGCGCACCGAGGTGCTGAGCCGTCTTACCACTGTTACTCCCGATGCCCAGACGCTGGTGATTGTGACATCGGCCGATGCGCTTGCCGAGAAGGTGGTGTCCAAATCCAGCCTGGAGGACAAGTCAATACGCCTGAATGTGGGCGAGACGCTGGACCGCGAGGAACTGCAGACCCTGCTGCTGGAACTTGGTTTCAACCGCGTGGATTACGTCTATGAGCCGGGTCAGTTTGCCCTGCGCGGCAGCATACTGGATGTGTTCTCGTTCTCATCGGAATATCCGTTCCGCCTGGATTTCTTTGGCGATGACATAGACAGCATACGTCAGTTCTCGGTCGATACACAGCTCTCAACAGAGAAGAAAGACAGCGTGGTTGTGGTGCCCGATATGGATAAGGTGGAGGGCGCACAGGTATCGCTAATGGATTTCCTGCCGGCCGATACCGTGCTGGCTGTCAAGGATTTGCTGCTCACGGCTGACCGCATGACCACCGTAAGCCGTGAGGTGGCCGATCAGGAGAGTATAGCCGCCCGCATGCGTCAGGTCACTGCCGCCGCAACCGATAATGCCGAGCCTGTTGAGATGCCGCACCTGCTTACGGCCGAGGATTTCCTGCACAAGACCACAGGTTTCCGAGTGGTGGAGTTCGGCAACAAACCCACCGGTGTGGCATCGGCCACAATCACATTCGATACAACGCCGCAGCCGCTGTTCCACAAGAACTTTGATCTGGTGTCACAGACGCTGACCGATTATATTGTAAAGGGCTACAGGATTTATATCCTGACCGATAACCCCAAGCAGGGCGAGCGTTTGCACGACATATTTACCGAGCGCGGCGAGAACATACAGTTTGAGACAATAGGCAAGACACTGCATGAGGGATTCGCCGACGGCATCCTTAAATGCTGCTTCTTTACAGATCATCAGATATTTGACCGCTATCACAAGTATAACCTGCGCAGCGAGCGTGCCCGCAACGGTAAGGTGGCGCTTACGCTCAAGGAGTTGCAGGAGTTCCAGATTGGTGATTACGTGGTTCATATGGACCACGGCGTGGGCAAGTTTGGCGGACTGGTGCGCGTGCCTCAGGGTAACGGGTATCAGGAGAAGATCAAGATCATTTACAAGAATGACGATGTGGTGTTTGTATCCATCCACGCCCTGCACAAGGTCTCCAAGTACAAGGGCAAGGAGGGTGAGGAGCCGCACATAAACAAGCTGGGCACCGGCGCCTGGGAGAACCTCAAGGAGCGTACCAAGGGCAAGATCAAGGATATTGCGCGTGACCTTATCAAATTGTACTCCAAGCGTCTGGAGGAGAAGGGATTTGCATACAGCCCCGACTCTTATCTGCAGAATGAGCTGGAGGCCAGCTTCATGTATGAGGATACCCCCGATCAACTCAAGGCCACCCAGGATGTCAAGCAGGATATGGAGAGCAGCCGCCCCATGGACCGCCTTATCTGCGGCGACGTGGGCTTTGGCAAGACCGAGGTTGCCATACGTGCCGCTTTCAAGGCTGTGGCCGATAACAAGCAGGTGGCAGTTCTGGTACCTACCACCATACTGGCTTTCCAGCACTATCAGACATTCCGTGACCGTCTTAAGGATTTCCCGTGCCGTGTAGAGTATCTGTCACGCGCCCGCAGCGCCGCTCAGACCACTGCAATACTTGAGGACCTCAAGAACGGCAAGATAGATATTGTAATAGGTACACATAAATTGATCGGCAAACAGGTCAAGTTCAAGGACCTGGGTCTGCTCATTATCGATGAGGAACAGAAATTCGGCGTATCGGTCAAGGAAAAACTAAAGCAACTGCGTGCCAATGTGGATGTGCTCACAATGACCGCCACACCTATACCGCGCACCCTGCAGTTCTCACTCATGGGCGCCCGTGACCTCTCTGTAATCCAGACCCCGCCGCCCAATCGTTATCCCATCCAGACCGAACTCCATGTGTTCAGTCCCGACATCATCCGCGAGGCCGTCAATTTTGAGATGAGCCGAAACGGCCAGCTCTTTATTGTGAGCAACCGCATATCGTCTCTGCCCGATCTGGCAGCCATCGTGGAGCGTGAGGTGCCCGATGCACGCGTGGCAATAGGCCATGGACAGATGGATCCCGATGAACTGGAAAAGATTCTTACCGGATTCATCAATTATGACTACGATGTGCTTATAGCCACATCCATCATTGAGAACGGAATAGATATCCCCAACGCAAATACAATCATCGTCAACTCCGCCCAGAACTTTGGTCTGAGTGATTTGCACCAGATGCGTGGCAGAGTAGGGCGTTCCAACAGGAAAGCGTTCTGCTATCTGCTGGCACCGCCTCTGGCATCACTCTCCGATGAGTCACGCCGCCGCTTGCAGGCCATTGAGAGTTTCAGCGATCTGGGCAGCGGAATCCAACTGGCCCTGCAGGATCTGGATATTCGTGGCGCCGGTAATCTGCTGGGCGCCGAGCAGAGCGGATTCATTGCCGACCTGGGCTACGAGACCTACCAGAAGATACTCAAAGAGGCCGTTCGCGAACTAAAGAACGATGAGTTCCAGGATCTGTTCCGCGAGCAGGAGGCCAAGGAGAAGGGTGGTGCCCAGTCTGCCGGCAGCACCCCGATGGATGCATCGCGTTACGTTGATGAGTGCACCGTTGAGACAGATCTTGACCTCTGTTTTCCGGATTCATTCGTGCCAGATGGCAGTGAGCGAATCCTCCTGTACCGCGAGCTTGACAGCATGGAGCGTGAGCAGGACATACAGCGTTTCCGCGACCGCCTGCAGGACGAATATGTCTTTACGATCAAAAACTAATTATCCATTCATATGTCACAAACCATCATCTGGACCATTGCGACCATCACCGTGCTCGGCTTCCTGCTCGCGCTGGTCCTCTACCTCGTGGCGAAGAAGTTCAAGGTAGAGGAAGACCCGCGCATCGACGAAGTCGAGAAGGCGATGCCGGGCGCCAACTGCGGCGGCTGCGGCTTCGCCGGCTGCCGGGCGTTCGCGGAGTCCGCCGTGAAGGCGACCGACCTGGACAGCCATTTCTGCCCGGTCGGCGGCAACGACACGATGGCGAAGGTGGCGGCCATCCTCGGCTTTGAGGTCAAGGCCAAGGCCCCCCAGGTCGCCGTGGTCCGCTGCAACGGCAGCTGCGAAGTCCGTCCGAAGACCAACGAGTACGACGGTTACGCCTCCTGCAAGGTGAAAGCCACGCTCTATGCCGGCGATACCGGCTGCGCGTTCGGCTGCCTCGGCTGCGGCGACTGCGTTGCCGCCTGCCAGTTCGACGCGATCCACATGGATCCCGCCACAGGACTCCCGGTTGTGGACGAGGCCAAATGCACCGCCTGCGGCGCCTGCG
>ONMR01000021.1 GCA_900318995.1 uncultured Prevotellaceae bacterium
AACTGAAAATATTAACAAATTAAATAAATAACAATTATGTCTAGTTTAGTATTAGCTTTTGTGGGCGTAGCCCTTATGATCGGCCTTGCAGGCATAGGTAGCGCATACGGTGTGACAATTGCCGGAAACGCAGCTGTGGGTGCACTTAAAAAGGTCGATAAGTTCGGTAACTTTATTGTGCTGACCGCTCTGCCCGGTACGCAGGGCCTGTACGGTTTTGCCGGTTACTTTATCTTTGCCAATATGGCCGGAGTCCTTACTCCCGATATCACTCCGCTGCAGGCTGCATCGGTATTCGGTGGCGGTCTGGCACTGGGTATAGTAGGCCTGTTCTCGGCCATCCGTCAGGGCCAGGTTTGCGCCAACGGTATAGCAGGTATCGCTCAGGGTCACGATGTATTCAGTAAGACCCTGATCCTGGCCGTATTCCCTGAGCTTTACGCTATCGTAGCTCTGGCCGGCGTCTTCCTGATGAGCTCCGCCCTCTAAAAATGATACAAAAGGGGACAGTCCCCAATTGTACTGTTTTCAAATGGTACAATTGGGGACTGTCCCCTTTTGTATCATTTTGTGCGTTTTTTTGCATTTTTTTTAAAAAGGATATATCTTTAAGGCTTTAAAAGGACTTTCTAATTATACTTCTATGAGAAAATTACTACTCGTTTCTATCGGCCTGTGCGCATTTTCATTTGTGTTTGCAGGCACAAGGAGTACTGCCGGCACGACTGATGCCGATAAAGTGAATAAGCGCTTGGAGCTTATCAAGCCCGGAGCAGACGGACGCGTTACGGTTACGCCTGAACTGTTATCGGGTGTTACGGCCAAGAAGGAGAGATTGAATGCTATCAAGACACCCAAAGTGCCGATGCCCGATATGAATACTCTGCAGATGAACCTGAAAGAGCGCGAAGCAGCCCGGATGGAGAAAAGGCAGAGGGACGATGCTGCAATGGAGAAGGCCCGTGTTGAAAGGCAGAACATGCCTGCTCCGGCTCCGGCACCGAGCAGTTCATCGTATTACCATAAGAGTCAATGGAACCAGCCGTTCCAGGCCATCGGCGATGATTCGGTACTGTCACATATAGATCTGCTGATGAGCAGGAATACAGCGGCTTTCCGGAAATTCGGTGAGAGGGTATTTGTATATGATAAGGACGGTGCTTTAATGTCAAGTGAATACACCATTCATAATGTGAACGGTATTGCCCGCGAAATAGGCAGTTGGAGCGTTGAGATACCTGAAAATGCCACAATCAAGATGGTGTACATCGATAATGATACACTGAATGAGAGTTCTTCCTATTATATCGATCCCACCACCGGCAATCGCTGTGACCTTTCTCTATCCAGGACAGTCTATTACAACGGCAACGTGGTGACAATGATACGTAAGGAACTGGACAATGCAGGCAATATGGTCGAGTACGGAAAGGTTGAGTCCGAATTTGATGACCAGGGACGTCCGGTCGTGACAATCCGATACTCATCATACATGGCTTATGATCCCGCAACCGGAACTCAGAAACCTGCACTCAGCCCCAGCCGCAAGACAGAGTATGAATACTTGTCCAACGGTCTTGTAACAGTAACCGAATCTTACTACGAGTATGATCCGACCATTAACGCCAACCGTTGGAAGCCTTCAAGCCGTTATACAAAGGGTACAGACAATGAAGGCGTTTATTATTATGAGTACGATTATTTCAGCACTTATGATAATGATTGGGTAGGATCAAGCAAATATTCCACACTTGTGAAAGAGACTCCCGATGGAGGAAAGGAGATGACTCAGACATACTGGAGATGGAACAATTCCGACAAAGAGTGGTCTCTCTCCACCAGGCAGTTTACCCGTAACAACCCCAGGGACTACAGGACATATTCCGAGAATTACAACTACAGCACAACCCTGCAGGCATTCTGGCTTAGTAGTGTGGAAGGATATGAGTATTTAGGCGACACGGCACGTTGTGCAGATTGGAACATCTCTTACAGAATGCCGGACTCAATCCCGCAGATGGATGATCAGATGTCGCTGATATCATACGGTAACAAGACTGAGTATGCCGATTATACACTCCAGGAACTGGGATGGACAGAAAGTGACGACAGTGATTTCTCACTGCCCCGCAAGTATGAGAACCGTTACACTCTTGATAAGAGTAACAAAGACTCAATCAGTTGGATAAGTGAAAGCAGGGTGGAATATGACTATAAGCTGGCTAAGGTTAATGACAGACAATATCCCGAATCATTGAAAATGGCTCAGAGAGAGTATCAATGGTACAATGGGGAATGGCTCCTGAAGTATGATTACAGATATGACTATGACGCTAACGGTTCAAGAATCCTGGATGAGAGCTATCTGAACGGTCAGATAATATCAAGACAGACCAGGAAGTACGTTTATTTCTACAAGACTGACTCATACGGAGACAGATATCAGGACCATAGAGTGATTGCCGAAGCACGTTGGAGCTTATCCAATGGTGTGCTTACACCTATCTCGGCTTATGAATATGGTTATGACGATGCCTACAACTATCAGACTCTTACCATAGGTTATTCGTCTTGGGATGTAGAAAACAACCGCTGGATGAGAGGAAACAAGTATGAGTATGCATATGATGATAACGATAATCAGACACTGTACATAGCTTACAACTGGTATGCTGAAAAGGGTGTTTGGGTAGGATCATCAAAGGAGGCCACCGAATACAACGCCAAAGGTGATGTAACTAAGCGAGAGTATTGGTACAATAATTCCGATACACTGACAGCATGGACTCCAAGCTATATCCAGGAGGCTAATTATGATGCTAACGGCAATTTGATATTATCTCAGGAATGCTACAACTGGACAGGCGAATCATGGGAATACGGAAGCAGGTCCGAGTGGGCTTATTCGGCCGACGGACAGCTACTGTCGGAATCTGAGTCTTATTTGTCATCGGGCATATGGTACGGTTCCAGAAAGGATGAATATGAGTATGATGCCAATGGTCTGATGACTCAGTCCATCTCTTATCAGTACTACGGTGTTCCCGGCGAGGAGTGGATTCCGCAATCAAAGAATGTATACACATATACCGATACTAACGAACTCCTGTCACTTTACAGCTATATTTATGACGGAAATGATTGGAGCGTTAACCAGAAGTTTATTGCCCTGATGGAGGGTGGAGTTATTACCGCGTATGTGGACAGCGTGTATGAATCGTGGGAAAATGTATGGACTCCCAACTCCATGATTACCATTACCCGCGATGAGACAACCGGTATTGTTACTTCTCTCTATCAGGATTGGGATAATTCCAATAATGAATGGATAAATAACCGGAAGGAGTCTGTCAAGTATGACTCAGAGGGCCGGCAGATATACATAGAATCATACTACTGGGATACAAAGTACGATTATACCACCGGTGATTATGTACATTTCTGGAACGGAGACGAAAAGGCTGAATACGCCTTTGGCGATAACGGGCATCAGATTATGGAAGCCACCTATTACTGGGATAGCTATGATACTTTATGGGTCGGTAGCAATAAGTATGAATCGGACTATGATGATAACGGACGCGAGATCCTTTACGGTTCATACTACTGGGATTATTCCAATCATGAGTGGTATGGTTCAAGAAAGACCGTATCGGCCTATGACAGCAACGGTTATGAGACTTTGTATATCGATTATAACTGGGATTATGAGCTGAAGGATTGGGTTGCTGACAGTAAGTCCGAATATGAGTATGATGAATACGGCAACCAGGTGATGAGTGCATACTATTACGAGATGGACTCCGAGGGTAACTGGATAGGATCAAGCAAGTACAGCTACTACACCAAGGACGGCATTACCTACAACGAAAGGTATGAGTGGGACTATGATAGGAACGACTGGTACGGAATGTACAAGGATGAGTATTGTCATGACGAAAATTATTATATGTCCACATCATATTCCTGGGATTATAACGAATGGTGTTGGGTTGGTTCCGAGAAGCGTGAAGAGATCAGTAACGGTAACGTTAGTGATATAACAACATATTACTGGGACAGAGCCTCAAATAGTTGGATTGCCAGCCAGAAGGAGCAGGACGAGGTAGTAGAGACTCCATTGTCAATAAAGTTTATACATACTGAGTCTGAATGGGATATCAGAGCTTCCAGGTGGGTTTATACAACCCGTGTGACCGAAGAGGAGGCATATCAGGCTAATGACAATCTTGACTATCAATTAATGAAGAAGGAGGTATACAAACCTGTTACATCTACATGGATGGAGGATTATACAATCAAGCAGGTTTATGTGTACAAATCACTTACAGGTGTCAGACAAGTCAACGTTGACATGAATATCCGCGTTGATGACGGTAAGATAATCGTGAATGCTCCCGATGATTCGGCTATCAGGATTTCGGCAGTTTCAGGCTCTCAGGTAGCAAGCGGAAAGGGCCAGGTTGAGGCTGCCGTGGCTCCGGGCATTTACCTGATCACAGTGGATGGCAAGACCGTCAAGGTGGTTGTCCGCTGACGGTGAGTTCCGAAAAGAGTAAAGGGTCGCTGATGCGGCCCTTTATTCTTTTCGTTTTAATACTTTGTCCGGATTACTGGATATGAATTCCTTCCAGCTCTTGGGACCTTTCTTACCGGTATCGGGGCGGCCCATCTGCAGGTAGTGGCAGTAGGCGGCGGCCAGGGCATCGGTGGCATCCAGGAACTTGGGCATATCACTCTGGTCCAGATGGAGCATGCGCTGAAGCATTCCGGCTACCTGCTCCTTGCTGGCGTTTCCGTTGCCGGTTATGGCCATCTTGATTTTCATGGGGGCGTACTCCGTGATGGGCACGCTGTGGTTGATGGCGGCTGCAATGGCTACGCCCTGGGCGCGTCCCAGCTTGAGCATGGACTGCACGTTCTTGCCGAAGAAGGGGGCCTCAATGGCCATTTCATCGGGCAGGTATGAGTCTATGATGCCGTTCACGCGCTGGAAAATGTGGCCCAGCTTGAGGTACATATCGGACTCCTTGCGCATATCGATTACGCCCATGGTTACGATTGACGGCTTGGTGCCCTCAACCTTGATGACGCCGTAACCCATCACGTTGGTGCCGGGGTCAATGCCCAGGATTATCTTCTCTACTACGGGCTTAATCATTCCTTTTTGCGCCGATGAAATTTTTATTTTGCCAAAGATAGTGATTATTCAATCCTAATTGTTACCTTTGTGTCCGAATTCTGAACGGGATTCAGGTTTTGGGGCATTAGCTCATCTGGCTAGAGCGTTTGACTGGCAGTCAAGAGGTGACGAGTTCGAGTCTCGTATGCTCCACTAAAATCCCCTCCACAAGCCTTGTGGAGGGGTTTCATTTTGAAAACCTTCCTAAAACCTTCCTAAAACGGATAAAGAATTGACCGGAAGCAGAAACTGCCTCCGGCCAGGTAGGTATTTAAAACACAAAGCCTACAAGGGCTGTGTTTCAATGCAAAAATACTCAATTTTTCAATCTTACTGAAAAATAGTATCTTTGATAGACAATTTAAATCTAAACCACCATGAACATCTATCTACTCCCAGCCCTAACGGGCAGCAGCCTCCGCACCAAGTCCCCCGATAACCGGCTTATTATTCCCACATACCTGGATAACATAACAGACGGCATCCATCAGGACCTATGCCAATCCCACAAAAACACACCGTTCATCACCATCACCAGACTGACCGGCCCGATGGATCAAATTATCTCCAGACTCATAGAAACAGAGAACATCACCCCGCCATCCGCCAACCTGCTGATAGCAGTAGGCCTCAACGCCTCAACCGATGACGGCTACTACCACACATCCCAAGGCTGGTCAGTATGCAACAATACAAGCAGCAAAGTTTCAGGAACCCTTGCAGAGAGCCTCACAACCGCCGCCCTCCGGATTCTGGGACGCAGAGCCTTCTCGATGCCCGGACAGATACCATCCCAACGCCACCTAAGCCAAGCCGCCCTCCTGTCAGTCCTACCAATCCCTGCAGTCCTCACCCTCAACCTCTATCAGGATAACCGTCCGGACATAGAGTACCTGCTCAGCAGCGTAGGCCGCCAGGCAATCATAAAACTTCACACCAAAGGAATAATGGATTACCTAAGCCTCAATCCATAAAGAGGGCACCTTCCCAGTTCTTCTTCCAGGCCGAACCGTCAAAAGCATAATCGTCCAGACGGCTCTCCAGATACTTGAAATACTGCCTCCAGCCAGCCTCATACAGCCAACTGAAGTCCGCCTCTTTAAACGAAGGATTATATTGACATACAAACGATGCATAGTCAGCAATGGCGTCAGCCACGGCATTCTCATCCTTCACCCTGAGCAGAGTCTGCTCATCCTCAGGAACCACCTCCTGCTTATCCTTAAGCAGAAAAGCCATTGCTATGTTAGCCAAGATTTCAGTGACCCCATTCAGGTCTTTCTCAGTCATGAGTGTCTTCATGGCATCACAGCCTCCCCATTCGGCATTTGCCAAATATCTCTCCATATCAGGAGTCACATAAAAGGACCTTCTTAATATCATATATTCAATATAAATAATGTGGGTGCCATCTGCGTAGAAATCAGGCAACGCCAATCGCCCAAAAGCATACGACAGAGAAAGACACCCACATTAAACGGGTGTCTATTCCCTTCATGCATCGTAGCTTTTTCTTAGAATTTGGCGTTTTCGATTTCTACCTGCAAAAAGCGAATATCAATAATATTCCAATATGTCTCAATCACCAAACAAGGCCAGTGATTATGTAGCAAAGATAATGTAAGAACAGAGAAATAAACAACAGGCAACCACTTTTTTTTGAGTCTCCATAGCGTCACAAACCATATCCATACCGGTAATTCGCGTTTCCATAATCAATTCCACCACCAAAACAAAGATACACCCATCAATCTCTATTGCACACTTCTCCCGAAAGTGTTACCTTTGCTGTTAACACAGCGAACCCTGGCTGCGCTCGGTATAAACAAACCAGTTTGTTTCTACTCTCGCTTGCTCAGGCTTTGCTATAAATAAATACCACTATGAAAAACACAAACATCACCCTCATTGTATCCATAGTCATCCTCCTTCCGATGGCCACCGCCTGCCGCAGCACCCGTCAGCAGACCAGCAGCAGCTCAAACAGTACCACCATCAGCAGCGCCACAATAGACAGCATAGCGAAGCGCCTGATGTCTCAGCACCGCCGCACCACCACCATAACTGTACTTCCGATGCAAACACCCGGCCTCAAACCTCTCCCCAAGACCGATGCCCAAGCACCGGCCCAGGACATCATCATCCAACTCCTGCAGCAAGGAGGCGGCACCATAATAATAGAAGAGCATGAGCAGCACCAGCAAGACCAATCAACCACCATAAATCATGAATCAATCCAAGACACAACCACCACACAAAACACCCACCATGAACAAACAACGAGTAACCCGCCCCGTGCCTCACCCATAATAGACAAGATCTTCTACATCTTCCTGCTTCTGGCATTCATAATAGTATTACTCCAGGGCAGGAGGAACCAATGACACACCGTTCAAATAATCAACCATAAAACACACAGCCATGAAATCAACAAACTACGCAATATTACTCATTAAGAGTTTTGAGCAGCTACGCCTCAACTCATACCTCTGCCCAGGGGGCAAGTGGACCATAGGCTACGGCCACACCGACGGCGTCAATCAGGGTATGCTTATAACCGAAAAAACAGCTGAAGCCTTCCTCAAACAAGACATCAAGCACGCAGAAACCGAAGTCAACAAAGTGGATGCAGTCCTCACCCAAAAGCAGTTCGATGCCTTGGTAAGCTTCGTCTTCAACGTAGGTGTCCAGGCCTTCCGAGTAAGCACTCTGCGCAAGCTCGTTGAGCGCAATCCAAATGACCCCAAGATAGCCGATGAGTTCCGCCGCTGGGTTTATGCCGGAGATAAGAAACTCCCCGGATTGATCAAACGCCGCGAACAAGAAATCAAACTCTATTACTCATAAACAATGAACAACCATGGAAACACCAATCCTGAATTTGATAACCGACTGCCTGGTACCATTGGTAACGGCAGTAGCAGGCTGGCTTGCCGGCAGCAGAAAGCGCCGCAATGACGCTCTCAAAAGCATGCAAGACTCCATAGACATCCTGAGCATGGAAAACAAGCGTCTCATTGAGGACTTAACAACCGTCAATCGTGAAGTCGTGGCCCTCCGCCGTGAGAATGGAGAGCTCAAGACCTCCGTTGATCAACTCTGCAAAGAGAATGCTCAACTCAAGACCGAAGTCCAGGATCTGCGTAAGCAGCTCACACAAGCACCTGCGTAACATCCGATGCTTCGCACCGGTTCCGTCCCGTAACTATCGCCTTTCACGAAAGCCGATAATTACGGGGCGGCTAAATTAGGGCCGTAGTTCCCAGATGATAGTTCGTAAATCGGGAATGTAGTGTCTATTCAAAGTCAACCACAGTTCTCTCCTTATCCCAAACTATCTCTTGCCCTATAGACTCTCCACTGGTCTTCAAGTATTCTTCGATGGATGATAATCCCACGGTGTTTCTCAGGCTGTCAAGAGCGGTGGGATTCTCCACCGGCCAGAGGAAGAACTGCATGGCAATTTCATCATCCACAATCGTTGCAGCCATCTTAATTTGGGTGCCATAAATCTGAGGCTTGTCCTCTTCCATCAGAACTCTGTCATACAGAATGGCATAGTCCGTTTTATCCAAGACGCCGTGCTCGGCCTTTTCTTTCACAAGACCAAGATACTTGCTCCGGTAGGCAAGGTCGGAATGGTCAATAACAATCCAGATGGCCCGGTTTGCTTTGTCGGATATATGGGAAGGCCATCCTTCTTTGTCCAGTATACCGAACACGGTCGCCTGATTCAAGGAGTCTACCCGTTCCATTTCAGTCGAATAGTTCATAATCTCTTCGGCCGTCAGTGAAGACATTCCTTTGGTCCACTCACGTGCGGCCTGGTCGTTATCGTACACCTCTTCTAAGATGCGATTATACTGATTGCAGCTGGATAAAGCGGCTATGATTAGAATAAGAAAAACTCTATTATATCTAAGCATTATATCGTTAAATACCGATTTACAGAAGCAAATATACTGGAATCCCTAAACGTCCCCAAATAAAATAGAAAAAGCTGATATCGCTATCAGCCTTTCCAGTCCTTTTCCAATAATTGAAATTTAGATGAACCGGTTTCACAACCAATCTTCTCTTTCCTTGTTTGCGATAACAAAGATACATCATTATCCTGAATAAAAAAAGAGAGCCAGTAACAATACCGGCTCTATCCATAACACTATCGTTCTACTCCCGATAATAATCCTTAGAACCTTTGTGATAGATAAGCGGATATACCTTTCCAATCATCCAGAGTCCTGGGAAAGTTTGTTGATTATTCAATATCAATGATTCTGGTATCATCCAACATATTGCCGCATTAGGCTTTGTCTTTCTCCTGTTATCTCCAAGATCCTTGCAAAGACGTTCCTGTATAAAATCTGCGTTATTATTAAACTCCTCAATCAGGTCTTCATCAGCTCCTAAATCAGTGTAAGCGGTTAATATGTGAATACCCAGTCTAATCACACCCTTCGTTTTTTCTGTTAGAGCTTCGCAGTCTGCTTTTACCTTCTTCAGCTGCTCATTCATCACATCCCAAGGTTTAATAGTTTTCTGTCTGGTATAATCAGAGGTTCTATAACAGTCATAACTTTGCTTGAGTTCAATAACAAAAGTATAGTCTTTATAGATGCACCAATAATCTACTCTTCCGCTAGACTTTTTCTTCTGGTGATTCTCATCATATGAAACTCTTGTAACAGGCATCTCAGTCAACACTAATCCATTGCAGAGCTTTGACAATGCCGGCAGTAAAATACTGTCGAGTCTTCTTTCTGTATATTGATATGGAGGTATAAAACTATCGAATTTCTCATTATCAAATTTAAGGCTAAGATGGGCCATCTCCAGCATCAGATATTTCAACAGTTTCTTCGCAACCAATTCAGCTTCACTGGTAAGCTCCTTAGTCCATGTTTTGAAAACAAGCCCGTCCTTTTCCCATTTCCTCATAAGCCAGAATCTATGAATGTGTAGTTAGTAGTTGCAAAGATAACAAAAGGAGTGAGTTGTAACACTCACTCCCGCACCGCCTAATCAGCGGTATCATAAAATCGATTCCGGTACCGATGTTCCTAATACTGATGCAAAGATAGCCGATAAGACCGAATAGAGCAAAAGGTTTGCTCCCGTTATTCATTCGGCCGATGCCCTCACGGCCGATATCCCTTTATCGCGGGCTGGTAAGTGCAGACCATCCGACATTCTGCAAGTAGCAGCAGAGTTTTACTTACGTGCCCACCCTGTATAGGTAGCAGCCAGTGGCCCTCATAAATCAGCCTCCGCCTCCCGCATCAGCCGAAGAGTCAGTATATAGAGTAAGCATCCCGCTCAATCGCCACTGTCTGGCTTGTTTAACCCAGAACAGCCAGGGCCTGGAAGCAAGCCTCAGATAGTTGTCGTCCGTCAGCCGGCCACATGGTGCCCCTATGTGCAGCCTAAACTTTCGCATCGTACATCACCCGCATCACACACACCCGGCTGCATCATAGCGTCACTATGCGCCCGCCCGCCAGCCGCCAGGCAGCCGCAGTGGTTCCAGTCCCTGTCTGTTCTCTCCCGTGAAGCCGTCTGCAGATAGCAGCCGCAGTGAACTCCCAAGTGTCCTCCACCATCCTGCAAGTAGCAACATCCTGCGCAATTCAACCATCCGCTCGTATCATTCAATAAGGAGTTCCACACCATTGCCATATCTATGCCTTCCATGGTGCAAGCACTATTCCAGGTATAGATATGGTAATCGTGTTCCACGCCTCGTTTTAATTGTGGCAGCCGCCACAATCTTGGTCCGGTTCGCTCACCATCAGTAGTGCAGACTTTTCCGCTATGTAACATAATGGAACCCTTAATTATGCCCTCCGTCGCTCCTGCTGTCGCTCCTCCAAGCATAATTCCCACTATGTTAAATAGCTGGTGTATCAGGCGGTCAGGCCTCAAAAACAAATGTATCGCACCTGCGCTTCCTGCTGCGTGCAGCAGGCGCAACCCTTCCGGGTGCTGGGTCGTAACGTTCCGGCACAACCTTCCGGGTCCGCACAGCGTCCCTCTCCAGGTACTGCCTCCGCGTCACTCCTCGGTAGCGGTCCGCGCACCCCCGGCGGCACAGCCGCCAGCGGTACCCGTCCCGGGTTACTTTTAGGGTGCGGTCCATCACGGCCCGCATCCCGCCATCCGGTGCACGTAATCTAAAATGGTAACCTCGCGGGCGCGGTATCAGGACAGCATCATTCTGCAGGTTTTCCCCGGCCGTCCGTGAACGTGGCCACGTTCATCATTCCGCTTCAGGATTGCCGCATAGTTCCGTTCCAGCCGCACGCTTCCATTCCATACGGTCAGGGTACCGTGGCTAACGAAAGTGGGCACTTCACGTTGCCAAAATTCGGCCACGTCCGTTACATACTCATCATAGTCTGCAACAAACGCCACGGTACGCAGCCCGTACTCCATTCCAGTGTACGGCTTCCACTTCACCATCCGTCAGTCCTTTCGCTCCACAATGCCCGCGTCACACGTCCCCAGACCGCCTGCCTCCGCTCGCTCAGGGGCCTTCCTCAGCCTTCTGCAATCCACCCGGCGTGTCTGGCACATTGTGCTGCCGCTGTTCCTACACTCACTGCGTTACGGCCGAAGCCCACGGCCAAGGCTGTGGGCTACGAGCCTCCACTACGTTCCTTCCGGAGCACCGTCACCCCAAAGAGCCAGCCCCACCTACAATCTGCAGACCAGGAATCTCCTGCTTTTAGGAGCTATCAAGCTAAATCTGTTTACTCTATAATGGAAAGCAACTCATACGATCCTCTAATCATCTGGAGGCTGCTTCGTACGTCAATACTCTTACCTTCAACCGCATCAATGAACGCCTTAATCTCGCCGTAAAACCCTTGGGTATAGACCTGGTTATTTGTCAGCCCACCCATAATATGACAGGACTGGAACAGAACTTTCTCAACCGTATGATGCGGTAAGACTTTTTCCATAGGAACGGAAACCAGTTTAACGGGTCTTGGCCGGTATGTCAGCCGTTCCATATTTCCAAGGCGGAATATACCTGAACTTGTGCCAACTGAAAGAGTTTCCTCAGCATCGGTCCATGTGTATGCAGTAGAGAGTTCAAGAGTCCCCACTGTATTCCCGTGGCGCAGCATCAGAATATATGAGCATTCAGCCACCTTACGGCATGCCAGAACCTCGGCCTTGCCAAAAAGATATGTCACCATATCCAGCGGGTGAATATACAGGTCAAGCAAGGCATTACCCTCAGGATAAGCCCCGGTGCAGTAGTGAAGGTCATAATTAGTGATATGCTCCCTGCACAGCCGTTTCTTTAGCACCTGCACGGCAGGTGCATACCGTTTCTGCAGCCCGACCATCGCCACCTTGGAGCCCTTAATCTCCTGGAGCTCTATCAGCAACTCCAGTTCATCTAGAGTCTCACAAGGAGGCTTCTCAATAAACAGAGACTTGCCGCTATGAAGCACCTTTGACGCAACACGGAAATGAGCTGACGGGGCAGCTGACACAAAAATCCCGTCAATCTCCTCGTCATCCAGAATCTCATCAAGAAAGACAGTAGCTTTCACATCGGGAAACCGGCTCTCTACCAGCCGGGCCTTGCGCTCAGACGTGACACATATATATTTCAACCTGACTCCAAGATACCTCAGCACCGGATACAGGTTGCAGATTGAATGTTGTCCCATCCCTACAAATGCATATTGTCCGCTGTAGCTCTGGTTCAGGTAGTGCTCTGTCCGCATTCTCTTATACCGCTCAATCATCTTTTTAATCATAATCTCTTCCCCTTTAGAAATTGTCTGTATGTCATTCTGTTATCCTTGGTCCACCGGTATTGTCCATAAAATTTCTCAATCAGCCATTTAGGCATTATCCGCTCCAGGTTACGCATTAGAATAATGTCATACTTCCGGTGGAAATTGATCCAGCATCCGTTACAATCGCATGAGTATCGGCACTGCGTCTTGCATGATGGTTCACCGTTGAATATCTCATCAAGCGTCTGATTGTGGATATTTCCCAGTATAACATCAAGGTTCTGGCACAGCGGCACATCACCATTGCTGTGTATTACCAGGCTGCTCATTATACTTTGGCAACGCAGACGCAGGTTCCCGTTGCGCCACTCGTCGTAAAGCGCTACAAAGTCATAGTTCTCGCTCGTGTCATGAATCGTCTGCGGAATCTGTTTCAGGAAGTCATCTGCAGCCAACAGCCCACTCGTGGTATCAAAGAAAGCCAATGTACCGTATATCCCAATACGCACATCAACACCATACCTTTTAGCCACGTCAATTACAAACTCCATGTCATCAAACGTGTTCCAGGGCGACAGACAGAACATCAGCGAAAGCGGCACCTCATCCTTCAGTGCCTCCACTACCCTGATAACCCGTTCATAACCGTCTCGCCCGCGCATTCGCCGGTATGTCTCGCGATTACCGTCAAGCGACACGTACAGGTGTCTGGGCTTGTGACGCCGTACGGCGTTAATCACTTTACCTGCAGCAAGGCAGTTGGACAGCAGCGTATAATTGGGATGGTTATCCCTGAACCAGGCCATTATCTCATCGGCCTGAGGGTTCAGTATGAACTCACCGCCTTCCAGCCCCACGGTAGTATGTCTGGTCACGCACCGGCTCTGCATGATCCTTATTATGTCATCAAGCAACAGGTGTTCTACATCCTTCTTCCATATATTGCAGTGCCTGCATCTGGACTGGCATGCCGTGGTGGAATAGATCATCAGCTGTGAAAGCTGCTTGTGTCGTGGTCTAAGAATATTGTTCAGATAGAGAATCCCATTATGGGCATAGTCATAGATAGAATACATAAAAAATCGTTACAGTTAGGATTAGTGAAAAAACTTGATGCTATCCTTCCGGAAGTTCTGATAGCACGCTCCGAACGGAGCTTCTTCACTTATAAAGTCCTAAACTGCAACGAACTACTGCACGGAAAAATGATTATTTCTTCAGTTTTCCAGCTTTTTCAAGATAATTCAGGAATGTCTCCCACTGTGATGCGCGTCTGGTCCTGTTGGCCTGCACTCTCTCATCCTCAATGTACTGCAAAGGGTAGCAGTCATAGAGATAATACTTGCCGTCATCAACAACCTCTCCGTCCATCTTTCCGTAGCAGAGCACCAGGTCATCAAACACCTGACTGCATTCCAGTCCTACAAACGTGCTCCCGGTAAACAACACAGAGTCACCCAGACGGAACTCAACACCTGACAGCAGGCTCAGCCTCTCTTTAAGGGGTGTCTCCATACCGCTGAAACAAAGTTCACGAGTGTTCACGTCAAACCACTCAATCTCATGCTCCGTAAAAAGTATATTGTCGGCAGCCTTTGTTTCCGGTGAACCTATGCCACATACGTAAAGCTTTGTCGCTCCCTCAACAGGGTCGGTAGTAAAAGGTTTCTCCGGCTCGCCGCTGTCAAGGCTGCAGGCCGTCACAGACATCAGAACGCTGGTCATGGCTATCACCATGGTCCACACGCGGGTTTCAAACACTTTCTTCATAATTCCTTTTGTCAAACTAATGCAAAAATAAACATTTTGGATTCACTCTCTATCCATATAGTCCCCCATGTATCAGAAAGACTGCACTTCCAGACAAAAGAAATATTATCACCATGTGAATCTCAAGCCCACAGGCAGTGTTAATGAGAACGGATGTTCCGTGCGGTAAGTCTCAACCTTGCTGTCTGTAGGTATAAAGTATTGCATGCCCGGCTCTGTAAACAGTCCTATGCTCGGTGTTATCTTATACTGCAGGCCTATGCTCAGCGTGCCGGAGAACTGCCATGGTGCACTTATGAGCGTCTCTTCGCTTGCTTTGTACTGTCCATCCAGATAGTAGTTGGAACGTATCTGTGAGTAAACCGGTATCTCCGTCGTCACTCCTAGACCTCCGTACAGGCTCCAGTGCTTCTTTTCAATCAGGTTGTAGAGACCCTTAACCGGCACACCTATATAATGGATAGTCTGGTGCTCGTTTATCATATTGCCACCTGTGCCCATTTCAAAATCAGACTTGAGACAGCTGTAGCTCAATCCAGTCTCAACGCCCCAACGGTCATCAAGCCTGTACTTCAAGGAAACAGACCAGGTTACCGGCATACTGTGGTGGCTGTCACGTCTTATCCTGTCCTCCTCGCTGCCGGGGATGTTGGAGTTCCTTATGGCAATCTGCATCACACTGCTGCGGGTTTGTGCACTGACTGCCCCCGGGTTATTGGCCAGATAATCCGCATAGTCGCTCCAGTTCTCTATACTGCTCGGAATGGTTGAACTATGACCGCCCGGATCCTGCCACATGGCATTCCTTTCCGGTTTGATGCTGTAAGGCTGATTCAACCTGTCAAGATTGTCAAACCCTCCGGAGTAGGCAAGCAGCATTGTCCATCTCTTATTCTCTGTTTTTTTGACATCCTTATACCGGAATGTCAGTTGTGCAGTTTCATCCTTTGGATTGCCAGTTATCCTCAAAACAGATTGTATGGTATCTTCCTGCTCTTCAGTAGCAGCAAGGACATTAACTGTTTCAAGTGGCATATCAATATCATTATTTAGATTAACAGGTGTCTGCAGGGTGTCATCAGCAAAAGCCGCCAGTTGTACAGGAGTACGCACAACCCTCGGTCCCTCATTCTCCTCAGGCACAGCAGGCTGCCGTATTTCACCGTCGTGTCTTTCTGTTCCAGGCTTCTCCTCATCCAGGACAGGATTGTCTTTTTTGAGCATAAAGAACGTGATGTTGGCTATCAGCGCCAACAGCAGGATCCAATACTTTGACATCAGTGAGCGGAGCATCTTCTTGGCACGTGCCAGCTGTGATGATGAGGAATGAGGCTCAATGCCAAGAGAATGTGCAATCTCCTTATGGGTCATCCCCTTGAACACAGAAAGACGGAACACTTTCCCGTAGCCGTTAGGCAGGCTGTCTATCAGTCGCATCACCTCCATCAGCGGGACCCCGCGCACTCCGTTCTGTTCGTCATCCGCTGCAAGTGTTTCCGCCTCGGCCGTCTCTTCCAGCATCACGGTAGGTCTTGCCTTCTGCCTGTCTTTGTATTTTGACGCCACATTCCTTACAATGGCCATCATCCACGATTCCGCTTTCTCCGTATCATTCAGTTTGTCAAATGATGTAAGTATAATAATGAAAGCGTCATGCAGCACATCCTCAACCGTAGGCTCGTCCGGAAAATAACGTCGGCATACGCTCTTCATCCTCGGAGCGTATGCCTTATAAAGTTCGCTAAGGGCATCTTCATCCCCTTGTCTGCACCGTTCAATCAGCCGTGTTATCTCCATCGCAAGCCTACAATGCCTTTCTTAGATATAGTCCGCAAACCAACGAAAATACTGCATGCAAACATACAGAAAATGCCGTTTATTTTTTATTGCCTTGCCATTTCAGTCATCACTCGGATAAACTCCCTTTGATGTACTGGGGAGCTACCTTTGAGTATAAGACTTTATCGTAATTGTACCCAGGTATAATCCACCATCAGTATAAATGATACTATCAGTCCACAAACAAGCCATAAATGCCATATTTCCGTACTACAAGCCATCCGTTACCCATATATCCAAATCTCAGCAACCACCGCCACAACCCCGATATCGCACCGGCGGACAAAAGACGGACGAAATTACATGAAACATCAACCTGGCTTGTATGAAACACGTACGCAAACACTTCACACATCAATCCGCCACACATGAAAAACGTCCGGATTAAAACCGCCTGCAGACCCGCATCGGTCCAAAAACGAACGCATTCAGATGTTCTACGCAGGATTTTCCGTAACTTTGAGAAGTAATTTAATACCATATCATTATGCCTAAGTTCCATCCCACCACACTTATAGAAGATTGCTGGTCCAGTATTGGCAATATCACCTTCTTCCACCGTGACGGCAAATGCTTCTACAAGCGCAAGCCCTACACCGTGTTCCGTGGTACCGCAGCCCAGCTTGACCAGGCTCAGGTCCATCACCGCGCAATACTTGCCTGGCAGCATCTGTCACACAGTGTCCAACTGCTGTGGAACCATTACGCCAGTTCCGTTCCGTCCCATCGTCCGCCGTATGACAACAATCACCACATCAGCGGCTACAATCTCTTCGTCAGCGCCTATCACGGTTTCGCACAGCTCGGCCGTGAACACATACCTGAACCGCAACCATTCCCGGAGTTCCCCTCTGCAGCTCTTGAGCTCCTGCAGATAATACCAGGTTCAGAAGTGGCAACCCTCCGCTGCTGCCTCACGCTGGCTGACACCGCCCATCCAGAACGCTGGCATCTATCTGCCAAGATCCAGCTCACCGCTCCAGGCGTGGGCTTCAACCCCGGCCTGATGCGCATCTACAGACCTACATCCGTCAGCCCTGTATCCATCGGCCCAACCACAAGCACAAGGGCCGTGACCTTCACAGTCACAGCCCCTAATAATATGAATGAGTACCAAGCCCACATACGCTACCGCCTCATCGACTCAATTACCGGCTACCGCAACAATTGGAAAAAATCATAGTGTCATCATGTCAATAAATTAGGTAACATATCAACAAGTTATCATCTATTCCTTTTTGCATTATCTTTGCCTTCCAGATAATTGACAATGATGTTGAAAAAAGGAAAAGTACTGGTTGTCGATGACAACGCAGGAATACGCAAGGCACTTGATATGCTGCTTCCACTTCATTTCGGTGAGGTAAAGACCATACCTTCACCCGTTCAGCTGGTCAGCACCATAGGCACATTCCGCCCTGATGTTATCCTGCTTGACATGAACTTCAATACAGACATCAATACAGGTAATGAAGGCCTCTATTGGATAAATGAGATAAAGCGCATAGCTCCTGATATTGAGGTGGTCCTTTTCACTGCGTATGCCGACGTACAGCTTGCTGTTGAGGGCATGAAACGCGGTGCGTTTGATTTCATCGTCAAGCCCTGGGATAATGACAAGCTTGTAACCGTACTTAAAGCCGCCCTTGACAAGAGCCGCAAGGTTGTCAGGCCATCGGCTACCACCGGTAAGGATATGTACTGGGGAGAATCCCCAAGGATGCTTGAGATAAAGCATCAGCTTGAAAAGATTGCCCCTACCGATGCTACGGTGCTCATAACCGGAGAGAACGGAACCGGTAAGGACGTGCTGGCACGTGAGATACATGCGGCAAGCCTCCGTAACGGTAAGCCCATGGTTGCTGTCGATGCCGGTGCCATAACAGAGACCCTGTTTGAGAGTGAGCTGTTCGGTCATGTAAAGGGAGCTTTCACCGATGCCCATACTGACCATGCGGGAAAGTTTGAGCAGGCTAATGGCAGTACGCTGTTTATGGATGAAATAGGCAATATACCTCTGCATCTGCAGGCCAAGCTGCTGCGTGCCATTCAGAACCGCGACATAGTACGCGTGGGAGGTACAACCCCCATACCTGTAGATATAAGGCTTATCTGTGCCACAAACACGGATCTGGGAAAACTGGTGCGTGAGGACCGGTTCCGCGAGGACCTCTATTACAGGATAAACACGGTGCATATAGAACTGCCGCCATTAAGGGAGCGCCGTGATGACATAATCCCTCTTGCCATGCGTTTCCTTAACAGATACGCGGAGAAATATCACAGACCGTTGCAGGGAATAGACGCTGCGGCACAGGGTGCACTCACTACGCACAGCTGGAGCGGCAATATACGTGAACTGCAGAACTGCATAGAGAAAGCCGTGATACTGTCAGACGGCAGTATGATAGGCCGTGATGACATAGGCTTTGAGACATCGCAGGCGCTTGCCGGCAAGCTGCATGAGACTATGCCCGATGGCTATGACGAGGAGCGTCTGGTGCGTGACGCCATGACACGCTGCCGTGGCAATATATCGGCAGCAGCCAAGATGATGGGCGTGAGCCGTCCCACATTCTATGCCAAACTCAAAAAGTACGGACTCTGATGACCATCTGGACCGTCATATTGATTGTACTGGCCGCAGTAATTATCACTGCAGTGACAGCGGTCATACTCACCCGTCGCAGTGACCGCCGCAAGGTGGCCTATATGATGGATGCCCTTGAGGATGGTGAGCTAAACTTCTCTTTCCGTGACAAGAACCGCTTTAACCGCACACTCAACCGCATACGCACCATATTTGAGCAGCAGCGGCAGCAGCATGAGCAGGACTCCTGGACCAAGCTTATCAGGGTGCTCACCCATGAGATAATGAACACCATATCGCCTGTGGCATCACTTAGCGATACGCTCTCCAAGTCAATGGATGAGAACGGCCACAGTGAACTTGACGTAAAGGCCGGTCTTGAAACCATTTCGTCATCCTCCAAGAACCTTATCAAGTTTGTAGAGACCTACCGTCAGCTTAGCGGTGTGGCACGTCCGGTGCGTAAGGCCATAATGGTAGAGGAACTTATCAATAAGGTGTTCGCATTGGGCAATGAGATGGCTCCGAAGGGCGTTACATGCCGGTTCCAAGCACAAGAACCAGACCTTATGATTTATGCCGATGAAGGGCAGATTTCCCAGATCCTGATAAACCTTGTCAAGAACGCTGTCCAGGCCGGCGCATCAGAAATAACAATTACAGGCAGTATGGGAAAGGAGGATGAGGTGATACTAAATGTGGCCAATAACGGCCAGCCCATATCCCCCGAGAGCCAGGAACAGATATTCGTGCCGTTTTTCACCACCAAGAAAAAAGGCAGCGGCATAGGCCTCAGCATATCGCGTCAGATAATGCGCAACCACAACGGCAGCATAGAGCTCACCCGCAGTGACTCCACCGCCACTGTTTTCACACTTATTTTCCGTTGATTCTTTAGTGTAAAGGGTTTACACAAAAGTGTAAAGCTTTACACTTCTTTACACATTGCCAAAATGGAAATAACTCTGTAAATCAGTGTTTTACATTTTTGGCACGGAGGTTGCATTGTAAATGGTGTAAATGTTTACAACGTGACTTTACTATGAACCTGAGACTTTTTTGTTTGACGATAGTTATGGCGGCTGGCGGTTCCGTAAGCCTTCACGGACAGGTCATGGGCCTTAAGGACTGTATGGAATATGCCATATCAAACTCCACCAAGGTCCGGATACGGAACGCCCAGTCCGCTGATGCCCGTATTGCACGGCGTGATGCCGTGCTCAGGGCGTTCATGCCGTCCATCAGCGCCGACAGCTACGCCTATTATAACTTCGGCCGCAGCATAGACCCGCAGACCAACACCTATTTCAATCAGACATCATTCCATAACAGCTACGGCATAAGTGCCGGCATCATCCTTTTTGACGGTTTCAGTGCCGTCAACAACATGCGTATCTCCAAGACCGGACTTGACATATCCCAGTCACAAGAAAGGCAGGCCCAGGCCGATATCTGTCTGGCGGTGATGGAGGCATACTACAACGCAGTCTATTATTCTCGCCTCGCATCGATATATCAGGAGCGTGTAAATACCGTCCAGACCATGCTTGACAAGATACACCGTCAGGAGCAGCTTGGACAGAAAGGATATGCCGATGTCATCCAGGCAGAGTCTGATTTGGCAGACTCAGAATATGAGTTGGTCAATGCCCGTAACATGAGCCGTGACCAGCTCACCATACTCTCTGACCTGATGTTCTGGCCTGATGACAGACCGCTCCTTATAGATACGATTCTTCCTCTTCCGGATAAGTTGCAGGATATGGCATTTGAATCCGCTGACGCAGCACTTGAAAATAATCCGGACTACAGGATTGCTGCAGCAAACCTGCTTAACAGCCAGAGGGAACTCAGCACAGCACGCTGGCAGCTGTTTCCCAAGCTCTCACTCTATGCCGGTTGGAACACCAACTACTTTACCATGGACGGCAGCACAACGGCACCATTTGCAGAGCAGTTCCGAAACAACAGCGGTGAGTACGTGCAGCTTTCGCTTTCCATCCCTCTGTTTGACAGACTGCAGAAACACTCCACGGTGGCACGTAAGCGTAACGCACTGACAGTAGCCCAGGCCGAGAAGGAGCAGAAGAGCCGTGAGATTGAACAGGAATACCGCCGTGCCACACAAGACTGCGAGGGTGCCATTGAGGCCTATCGTCAGGCTGCCGGTAAGGCTGACATTCAGGAGGAGGCCTACCGACTGAACCTTAAGAAACTTGAGCAGGGGCTGGTGTCGCAGCTTGAGTTCAGGGCTATAAATGATGCATTGCTCAAGTCTAAGGCCGACCTCATGAACTCTCTTTTCAAACTGCTCATCAAACAGAGTGTAGTAAGATATTATGAGGGCGTTGATTATATTGACCAGAATTAAATAGTAAGATAAAAACAACACAATATGGACAGGATAATAGAACGTAAGAAAGGTTTCGGGGCCGCTTTCACTAAGAGAGCGCTGCCGTACTGGCTGGGTGCCCTGTTTGTGGCGTTTATCATCTACCTGATTGCACGCCCCAATGACAAGACACTGCGCATATCAAAGGATACTGTTACCATATCCCAAGCACGTAAGGGTGAGTTCAATGACTACATCCGCATAAGCGGTCGCGTACAGCCCATGACCACCATACAACTCAGCCCCCAGGAGGGCGGTATAGTACAGGAGATACTCATTGAGGAGGGCTCACCAGTCAAGGCCGGCGATGCCATACTGGTTCTCTCCAATGACAACCTTGACCTGCAGATTCTTAACTCTGAGGCAGAGCTTGCCGAGAAGGAGAACATACTGCGCAACACACAGATACAGATGGAACAGCAGAAACTTGACGTGCGCCAGAACCAGTTGGAATACGGCACGCAGGTGGATCGTCTGCGCCGTGCTTACGAGCAGCAGAAATCGCTTTATGAGGATAAGCTCATTGCCCGTGAGGAGTATCTTAAGGCCGAAGAGGATTACCGCCTGGCACAGCAGAAATATGAACTGATAGATGAGCGTTCGCGTCAGGACAGCCTATTCCGCGGCACACAGATAGACCGCATGGAAGAGTCTCTGGAGAACATGCAGCTCAATATGCAGATGATACGCAAGCGCAAGAGCAACCTGATAGTAAAAGCTCCCATAGACGGAGAGCTTGGCCTGCTTGATGTAGTGCTTGGCCAAAGCATAGCCAGCGGCACCAAGATAGGCCAGATAAACAGCGTAGGTGTATATAAGGTGGAGGCCCAGATTGACGAGCACTACATAGACCGTGTTGTGTCAGGCCTGGAGGCTACTTTTGAGCGTCAGGGCGATACCTATTCAACAGTAATCCGCAAGGTCTACCCTGAGGTACGTGACGGCAAGTTTAAGGCTGATTTCAAGTTCTCAGGCCAGCAGCCCGATAACATTCGCTCCGGCCAGACCTACTACCTGAACCTCCAGCTGGGCCAGCCCGAAGAGGCTGTAATCATACCGCGCGGTACCTTCTACCAGAAGACCGGCGGAAAGTGGATATATGTGGTTAACAAGGATGGCACCAAGGCCGTCAAGAGAGAGATACGCATAGGCCGCCAAAACCCGCAGTACTACGAGGTGCTTGAAGGCCTGCAGCCTGGTGAGAAAGTGATAACCTCCGGATATGACACATTCGGTGATAGTGATGTACTGGTATTCTGATAATAATTATGATATTTTTGAAAATATGATTAAGGTAACAAATCTAAGTAAAGTCTTCCGCATGGAAGAGATTGAGACAACCGCGCTTAACGGAGTATCGTTTGAAATCAAGGATGGTGAGTTTGTGGCTGTCATGGGCCCGTCGGGTTGCGGCAAATCCACTCTGCTTAATATCCTGGGACTGCTTGACAATCCCACATCGGGATCATACGAGTTGCTTGGTACAGAGGTTTCCACGCTTAAGGAGAAAGAGCGCACCCGTTTCCGTAAGGGAAACATAGGCTTTGTTTTCCAGAGCTTTAACCTGATAGATGAGCTCAATGTCTATGACAACATTGAACTGCCGCTCAAGTACCTGAACATAAGTGCATCGGAGCGCAAACGCCGCGTGACGGAGATAATGAAACGTATGGCTATAAGCCACCGCGCACAGCATTTCCCGCAGCAGCTTTCCGGCGGTCAGCAGCAGCGTGTGGCAATAGCCCGTGCGGTTGTGGCCGGCCCCAAGCTGATACTGGCCGATGAGCCAACAGGTAACCTGGACTCCAAGAATGGCCGCGAGGTTATGAACCTGCTGCGTGAACTTAATGATGACGGCACAACAATCGTAATGGTAACCCACTCACAGAAGGATGCCGCCATGGCCCAGCGCACCATTGACCTGTTTGATGGTCGCATAGTATCAGATGTGAAGAACGAACTATGAACTAATGAAGAAAAGCTCAGATATTCTAATCAAGGTACTCTCCCTGGGCATCGGGTTGGCCGTGGGCATCGTGCTCATTGCAAAGGTATTCTTCGAGCTGAGTTACGACAGCTTCTACAAGGACATCGACCGGGTGTATTGTATTCGCACCTGGTACTCACAACATGGGGACGAACACGATTATGGCCAGGTGAGCGGCGCCGTATCGGTGGGCTTCATGAAAGAAGTTCCTGGCGTCAAGGTGGGTACGCGCACGACCTATTTGTTCAATGGCGATACCTATCTGGACGAGGAGGGAAACAAACTCAAAGGAACGCTCGTCTGTGCCGACACCTGTTTCTTCAAGGTCTTCGACCGGCCCATCCTCGCAGGAGACCCGGTGAGCGCTTTGGGGAAATGGGGTTGCGTGATGGTTTCACGGTCGTTTGCAGAAAAACTTGGAGGCGATGTCATCGGCAAGCAGATTTCCAACGCCGATATGGACGGCCTGAAAATGACTATCGAGGGCGTCTTTGAAGACTTTCCGAAGAATGGCAGCTTGGACTATGACATCCTCCTATCCATGGAGACCTACGGAAAGCAGAGCACCGACAACTGGAACGGAAACGACCGTTACAAAGGCTATGTGAAACTCGCTCCGGGCGTGGACCCGAATTCCCTCTCCGATGCCATACGCAAGATGCAGGAGACCCACCAGCCGTTGGAAATGATAGAGGCACAAGGCATACAGGTTAAGTATTTCCTGAAACCCTTCAGCAACATGCACACCTCAGCTCCCGAAGTCAGGACTCAGGTTATCCTGCTTTCCATCGTAGCGGCGCTGCTGATCTTGATATCCCTGCTGAACTACATCCTGATCGTTATATCTTCGATGGTGAAGCGCTCCAAGGAAGTGGGCGTGCGGAAGTGCTACGGCGCTGAGGGAAAGCACATCTACGGAATGCTGACGAAGGAAGCATCTGTGCATATACTGCTGTCCCTGATCCTTGCCGCCATCATTATCTTCGCCGGACGTGGAATTGTCGAGAACCTGCTTGGCGTGCCATTTCAAACCCTGTTGGTACCGCGGAGCGTCATATCGATTGCAGCCGTTATCATATTTGTACTCATCATCTCCATAATAGTGCCCGCAGAATTGTACCAAAGGATTCCGGTCTATGCCGCGCTGAAGAACTATACCGAAAATTCCCGCAATTGGAAACTTGGTTTGCTGGGCGTCCAGGTGCTTATCAATGTATTCTTGGTGGTGATTATGCTCATCATCGGCCGTCAGTACCAGAAGGTGTCCAACGCCGATACGGGCTATGACTACAAGAACCTGTACTATTTCGATTTGTTCGATGGCGATCGCCAGGCGCAGGTCCGCGCCGTGGAGACGCTGCGGAGTCTTCCAGAAGTGAGCAGGGTGGCAGCAGCCTACAACCTCCCGTATCGGGGCTCCAACGGCGACAATATCTATCTGCCCGGTGACGACCGCGAACTCTTCAACATCGCCGACCAGTACGAGTGCTCGAGTGATTTATTTGACCTGATGGGCATCCGGTTCCTGGAAGGCCGGGCTCCGAGGGATTCCTCTGAAATTGTCGTTGACGAAAAGTTTGTTCAGAAGATGGCCGAGTTTATAGATTGGAGCGATGGTGTCGTTGGCAAACAGATTTTCGTCACCGGCCACGACCGTACGCGAGACAATTCGGCAGTATCGTACTTCACCATCTCCGGTGTGTACAATAATTATCTCATCGGCAATCTGCAAGGGGTTGACCAGCGGCCGAGCGCACTGTTCTATGGCGAGATCGGAAGCATGTCTTCCTTCATGCCGCATATTCTCTTCAAGGTGCGCCCCGATGCGTTGGAGAAAGTCCGTGGTGCCTTAAATGAAGCGTTGCCTGACAAGGAAATCAACATCGTTTCTTACGAGGAAGAGATGCGTGCCGCCTATGCCGACAGCAAGAAGATGCGGAATACGATGGCGCTGGGAGCGGTTTTCTCGCTCCTAATTGCGCTGTTGGGCCTCATCGGATTCATTAAGGATGAAAGTCTGCGCCGCAGCAAGGAAATGGCCGTCCGAAAGATCAATGGCGCCACGACCCAGGACATCCTGAGTGTGTTCGCCAAAGACATTATGAAACTGTCCGCCGTGATGGCCGTAATCGCCTGCGTGGCCGCATACTTTGTGGCCCACAAGTGGCTGGAGCAGTTTGCAGAAAAGGTGTCGTTGAATCCGCTGTATTTTATAGGAGGTGCAGTCCTGGTGTTGCTGATTGTACTGGGCGTGGTGGTAGTGAACTGTCTGAGCATCGCTCGGGCCAATCCGGTTGAATCGCTAAAAAACGAGTAATATGAAGAGTTATCTTAAATTCCTGAGCCGCAACAAACTCTACACAACTATTGAAGCGGTGGGTCTGGCTGTGAGCCTGGCGTTCGTAATCCTTATAGGTAGTTACGTGGTGCAACAGTACCAGGTTGCGCATGGGTCGCCCAATTGGAAGCGGACATTTGTGCTTGGCAGCGAGCGAACGCTTGGGCTTACATACTGGGACAAGGAGGAGATAGAGTTGAATATCCCTGAGGTGGAGGCCGTGACACATTTAGCTTTAATGTGGCAACCTGTCATTGATATGGATGGGGATACGTTCAACAGTAGTGGCATAGAGGCCGATGCAGACTTCTTCAAGGTGTTTCCGCACTACCGCTTTATTGAAGGGAGTGCAAGTGATTTCGTGGGAAATAAAGACATCCTGATTAGTGAATCCTTAGCGCGTCGTATAGCAAAAGATGGAAATGGTCTGGTGGGCAGTACGTTAAAGGTAAATGAATCAGAAAGAACTATCAAGGGCGTGTTTTCCTGTTCAGACCGCTCACTGTTCATGCCATTTGATATAATCTTTAACATATCAGACAGCTGGGGCGCAAATGAGAGCAAGGATTTTAACAGCATAGGCAATTACTTAACCTGGTATCTCTTGCGTGATGATGTCAATTTGACCGATGCTAATGCCAAAGTAAAGGCGCTGCTTCATAAGAACTATGATTCCACATGGCAGCCTGAGAATGTAGACAAATGGCAAGCATACCGTACCGATGAGGCTTTTTTCTTCTATCCCAATGGCGGTAGTTTAATCCACAGCGGTAACAGGCAGATGCTTAAACTTCTGACTGTTGTTGTGCTGCTGCTTCTGTTGTCAGCCATATTCAACTATGTGAACCTGAGTCTGGCCCTGACAGGTAAACGCTCCAAGGAGATGGCCACCCGCAGACTCTTGGGAGCGGAGCGTGGTGCTATCCTGTGGAAATACATTGCGGAATCTGTGGCTTTCACTGCAGTTTGTTTTGCTGTGGCGTTGCTGCTGGCATATCTGCTGGCACCAATGGTTGATGAACTTGTATCAACAAAAAAGGTTGCAGAAGGTATAGGCGAGACAAGCGTGAAGCTTTCAATCATGATGACGCCTGGATATATTATTGCCTATATAGGTGGTATCCTGTTTCTGGGTACAGCCTGCGGACTGCTTCCGGCTTTTGCGGCTTCTCGCTTTGAACCAATTGATGTGATAAAAGGAACCCTGCGCCGCCGGAACAAGATGGTTTTAAGCCGTATCTTTATAGTGGTACAGAATGTCCTTTCGGTATTCCTGATTGCAATGTCGCTGCTCATGGAGGTGCAGATGCGCCACATGCTTAACCGTCCCACACATGCGGCAGTGGATAACCTGTTCTATATAGGTTATGCGGCTCGTGACTATGATATGGCAAAACTGTTCAAGGATAAAGTTGAACAGCTTCCGTTTGTAACCAGCTCAGGTGTGGGTCGTGGCCTACCGGGCATGATAAATATGACCATGAGTATCAAGATTGATGATGAGCACTACCTTCACATGCCCATTATCATGTGCGACTCGGTTTATTTCCAGCTCATGGGACTGGAGGTGCAGGATGACTTTGGTCATCCCCTTATAAATTCACTTTGGATGAGTCAGTCCGCTTTCAATATGGCGGGAGTATCGGACACCACAACTGTGTTTCCACGCAGAATAATGATGAACGGCTCTCGACCAGAGTATATAGGCGGAATAGTAGCCGATTTCCCGTCAAAGTCTGTTGCAAACAGTGAGGACAACCCCAATGGTGCTGTAATAGTAGCCCGTTCAGAGGTAATGCAATATGCCAATTGTTTTTTAATTGGCACAACCGGCGAGGATCCGTCTTACAGTGACCAGATTCTGAAGGCATATCGTGAATACCGGCTTGAAACCTCCGGAGTCGAAGAAGAACCCTGGTCATACGGCTTTATGCGTGATCTCAATAGGAAACAGTTAGATTCTGTGTTGCGTACCATCCGGCTTGTGGAACTGTTTACCGTACTCTCTGTTATCATTGCCCTGCTGGGCCTGCTAGCCATGAGCACATACTTTGCCGATGAGAACACCAGGCAGATTGCACTGCGCAAGGTCTTCGGGGCCGATGTCACACAAGAAACCTGGCGTAATGTCAAGTTCTATATGGTTCTGGCAGGAGTAGCCTGCGCCATAGGTGTGCCGTTAGCCATCTGGTCCGCCCACCTATATCTGCAGCGCTTTGCCTACAGAATAGAAGGCTACGGCTGGGTGTTTGCAGTCGCCACCATAATATCGCTGGCAATAGCTTTTGCCTCAGTAATCTGGCAGGTAATCCGCTCTGCACGCACCAATCCCGCAACTGAATTGAAAAAAGAATAAATATGAAGAGTTATCTTAAATTCCTGAGCCGCAACAAGCTCTACACAACTATTGAGGCGGTGGGGCTTACCGTGAGTCTGGCTTTCGTGATAATAATAGGTATATATACTGCTCAACAGATAGCTGTAAGCAGGCAGAATCCTGACAGGGAACGCATATACACATTCGGACGGCCAGGCTCATACGGGCTCACCTACGGCTTTACCGATGTACTTAAGCAGCGTGTGCCGGAAGTTGAACAGGTAGGCGCATACATAACTGAAAGTGAAGCGAGTGTTGATTTTCCTGATGATACCCGCTCTCATGTGAGCATCTGCGGCATGGACAAGGGAATGCTTGAATTATTCCCAGAGTTCCGTATTGTTGAGGGCAATGCCGATGCGTTGGAATCAGTCTCGATGTGTCTGGTCAGTGAGTCTTTTGCACGCACACATTCACTGACAGTGGGGTCAGAGTTGGGGTTTATAGGGACCAGATACGATGTATTGACAGTATCGGGCATACTGGCTGACCTGGACAGGACGCTTTTCAAGAATATGGATATTGTCCTTTGCTTGAAACATTCCTGGTTTGACTACTGTACCAAGGATCCGTTTGACCATTATGGTTCAGTGATAACCTTTGCGCGTGTAATGCCGGGAACCGACAGACAGGATCTGTATGACAAGGTGGATGCCATCTGTCTTGATATTTACCCAAACTTCTACAAGAAATCGGGTCTGATTGATGGTCTTGAAATCACAAGACAGGATGAGATGTTCCTGAAAGAGAACAAGTCAGTCTATGAGACCGGATTCAATTCGGGCGATGTGCGGACCATGAAGATTCTCTCACTTGTGGGCTTGGTCCTTTTGATTTCGGCCATACTGAATTACATAAACCTGAATCTTGCCCTTACTGGAAAACGTGCCAAGGAGATGGCCACACGCCAGCTTCTGGGTTCAACCGGGGGCGGCATCATAATGAAATATATTGTAGAGTCTGTAGCTTTCACGGCAGTTTGTTTCCTGATGGCAGTGCTGTTGGCCATTGCCATTACACCGGCAATGAATTCGCTTATAAACAATCCGGATGTACCAATCAGGGTCTATGTGACATTGCCGTATCTGTTGGTATTCATTGCTTTTACAATTGTTGTAGGCACTCTGTCCGGATTGTTCCCTGCATTGGTGGCCAGACGCTTCAAACCTATTGATACGGCCAAAGGTGCGTTCAGACTGAGCAGCCGCAAGACTCTGAGCAAAGTGTTCATAGTGATTCAGAATGTGTTCTCGGTAGTTCTGGTAGCGTTGGCTATCACAATGAAGGCCCAGTACCGTCATTCATTGGACAGACCTATGAACTGCAATATAAAGGACTGTTTCTATATCCGGCCTATGGCTCCTATGGATAAGAATGTGCTTAAGCAGAACCTTCTGGCATTGCCGTGCGTGAAAGAGGTGGGCTACAGTTTTGGAGCACCCGGATTCAATGTGGGAGGCCAAGTCTCAGAAACCCGTACTGGTGAGGAGATAATATACCGTACATACAGGATGGACACAGTTTCTATGGGTATTCTTGAAATCCCTATACTGAAGGACTATGGCCTTCCTGCTACCGGTAACGTGTGGTTCAGCGAAACGTCTTTTAAGGCAAGCGGTTTTGATGATGACTACCACGAGATACCGGTTTTATCCAAACGCACCAAATACTGCAATGAGTTATTGGGTGTGTTCAAGGATTTCCCTATGCGGAATACAAACACTGGCCAGGAGGGTAATGCTATTATAAGTATAATAGACACGAATGATGAAAGATTCCTCATGGAGATGGGCCTGCTCATAAAGACCCAGGGTGACCACAATGAGGCACGTAAAGCCATAATGAAGGTGTTTGATGAGTGGGATGAAGATGAGGTCTCCATTGTCCAGGCCAGTACCTATTTAGAGGACAATTTCCTTGACGGCCTGAAGCCTGCGCGTAATAACATGAGGATGGTAGAACTCTTTATGCTGCTTGCCGTACTCATCTCTTTGCTGGGACTGGTGGCCATGAGTACCTACTACTCGGACATACATTCAAATGAGATAGCCATAAGGAAGGTTTTTGGCGGAACAGTAGGCTCTGAATCCCTGCGCAGCATCCGTGAATACATGATTCTGGTAGGTATAGCCTGTGCTATAGGAATCCCCATAGCCGTATGGGCTGCAGGAATCTATCTGGAGCAATTCATCTGGAAACTGGAGAACTACTGGTGGATATTCGTGGTATCGGTCATACTTTCAGTTCTGATAGCCCTCATATCCGTAATCTGGCAGACACTCCGTGCCGCCCGCACCAATCCCGCCGAAGCCTTGAAGAAAGAGTAAATATGAAGAGTTTTCTGTAATTCTTGAGCCATAACAAGCTCACTTCTCCAAATAATATAGTTTTTTCTTTGGGGTAGTTGCCACCAGATAGTTTAATGAGAAAACCGCTGATGAATATGCATAAGCGTTTCATCAGCGGTTTTTCATTCAAGGGCCTGTCGTCAGTTCTCATCCGGCTCAATTTCCTCCAGATAAACCACCAGGTCCAAATCCTCATAAACGTCAATGGTCCTGTGGTCACCGTCAAAGTGCCGGTCATCGCTCCATTCCACAATACGCCAGAGCCCGGTGCAGGTGTAACATCCAGTTCCACGCTGTCCTCATAGTGGGCTGCCTCCACGCATCCCGTTACGGTACCAGCCTCTTCAGGTTCGCAAACCGCCCGGATGTGATAGGTCGCATCACTCTCCATGATGGCCTCGTAGAACCTTTGTGTGTAGCGGTCCAGATAGAAGCGGCGTACCAGTGAATGCTCATCAGGATCATCATCCCACCGTACAAAGTGGAATCCTTCAGCAGGAGTAGCAGAGATTTCTACCAACTCACCCAAATGGTAAGTTCCGCTACCGGTAGTCTCACCATAGTAGGTGTCCACTACTATCTGCCTCGTTTCCGTCTTGTGGCGGAACTCAGCAATGATATCATAGTCACGGTTGGCCACAAGAGTACGCGGGTTGGCAGTATTACCGTCACTCCAGCGCACAAACTCATAGTTGTCGCCGGCCGGTACTGCAGTAAGCACCACTTCCTCACCGCGGTCAAACGTGCCGCAGTCAACATCATTCTCGCTCACTATGTTGCCAAATCCGTAAACATTAGCGTTCCAGAACAGGTCATAGCTGCTACGTATGGCCACAAACACAGCCGTGAGTGAAACATCGCTGTTCATCACCACATCACGCTCCGGATTGTGGTTATCCGGCTCATCCTCCCAGTGGTCAAACTCCCAGCCGTTAGACGGCTCTGCAACCAGGTGTGCAGTTTCGCCCGGACGGTACATACCACGTCCGTTAACCTGGCCACGGTATGTGGGGCTTACATTAGCAGTCAGCCTGTAATGCTGGTCATAAACAAACACCGGCTCCAGAACATAGTCGCGGTCCATGGTAAGGTTCCTCGGGTTCAGAGTGCTACCGTCACTCCAGCGCAGGAAGGTATAGTTCTGCGTAGCTGTAGCCCGCAGCGTTACCGTGCTGCCCTCAGGATACTCCATATGGCCAAAGTGATTAACCGTACCCATGGTAGGATCCGGGTTGCCCACGTCTAGACGGTACAGTATAGGCTCTGTAGTGCTGTAGAACGCCTGGATAAGCTGCTCACCGCTCTTCTCACCAGTAGCCGGATTCACATAGAAGTACCTAAGGAAAACCTTAGGCTTCCCCACATTAGGCATCCCAAACTTGCCGGCATACGCCTGCAGTAAGTTTATAGCCCCAACAGCAGGCACCAAAGGCTCACAGAAAGTACTCCCGCGGCCCACGCCGGTAACAGTCCCCACGGTCTGAGGCCCCGTGGCCATAACCACCAGCCTAAGCCCATCAGCCCCTTCCGGAACGCTACCCAATCGGAACATAAAACTGCCGTCACTAATAGCCGCCGCAGCCACCGCCGGCTGCTCAATACCAGTCAGAGTAGGTGGCAAGCTCAGAGCCTGCCCGCCGCAGCGCACCACCCAAAAGTTCAATCTCAAATACAAATTGGAACCTGTCAGCTGAGCCTTCTGACCCAGAACCCTGCGGCCGCTCTGACTCTTGGCCGCCTGGTTCCAAGCCTGGATTTGCTCAGCACTCAAGTTCTTCCAGCTCTGTGTAAGCAGCCGGAAGATACTCTTTATAACAGACTGGTCCGCGGTACGCTTCTTGGTACCGTGCCCCCGGGTGCGAATAAAAATCGCACCCTTGTTACTGGATGCCGTCACGCCCTTAGCGCTCCCCGACATCCTGTCAAATGCAATAGATGGTTTGTATCTCATAATAGTACGTATTAATAGTGAAACAAAAATCCCCGGCAGGGACTCATCTCTGCCGAGGACTTTCCCCTAAAGGGTTACTGTGTTGATTCACGTGGAGGGTTAACCTTCGTCGTTAACATCGCCGGGATTGCCGCCACCGTTGTTACCGCCGCCACCAAGGTTCTGCTGGCCCTCGTTGAAAGGATCATTAGTCTGACCCAGTTCCACCTCCTTAAGGATGTCGGCACTCTTCTCACCAGTAACCGCATTGACAAAGAAGTAGCGGAGGAAGATCTTGGTGCGGCCTGCACTGGGTGCTCCGTACTTATTGTCATAAGCAGCCTTGATGTCCATAGCACCGGCCACCACGCTGAACGGGTCAGCAAATGCTGAGGCCTTGTCAAACGCATTGCTAACACCACGGCTGGTAGGAGCTGATGCCTCAATAACCAGGCGCAGGTTAGCCACATTCTCAGGGATGCTGATAAGTCCAAACTTGAACTCCTGCTCAGTCAGCTGAACAGTGCAGGCAGCCGGAGCATCCACGCCCACCAGGGCAGGAGGATTAGCCACAGCATTACCGCCGCAGCGGATAATCCAGAAGTTCAGCCTCTGGTAAAGGTTAAGACCGCTAATCTTGGCAGCATTACCCAGGATAGAGCGGCCGGCCTGACTCTGAGCCAGGTTGTTCCAGGCACTGATCTGAGCAGTGGTCAGGTTCTTCCAGCTCTGACTGAGCTGCTTAAAGATACCCTTAACGGTACTCTGACTGGCGGTGCTGGTCTTCTTACCATAACCGCGGTTACGGAGATACTTGCGGCCCTTGGCCTTAGCAGCAGTCACGCCCTTGGCGCTACCACTCATCTCCTCAAATGCAATAGAAGGTGCA